>JAFTNW010000016.1 GCA_017451695.1 Bacteroidaceae bacterium | reverse complement strand
TGCAGCGACAAGCAAGCGACGAACGAGTTATATTGCGTAGCAATTCACGAGCAGAGGAGTGAGCGACTCGAACGTCCCGTGTGCCGGGCCTTTTTGCTCCTTTTTGTGCGACAAAAAGGAGATAAAAGAAATAAAATTAAATAAAGAATAGCTCATGGGCCACCGAGGATTTTGTAGCAACTCCCCCAACTTTTGCAGGTGAGCCGCAATTCTTATTAGCGGTGTAATGCAGGGCTGGCGGTATTGTCGTTTCCAAGTTGTATGAGTGCAAAAAGGGCTTTGCGCACGCGCAAAGCCCTTTTTGAGTATGAATGAGAGTGTGTGATTATTTATATCTGCTGCTTACAACCTCAACCTCTATCGGGTGGTTGGCGCCACCTTGCAATCTTATGTTGCTAAGCTGTGTGTAGTGCTTGATTTTTACAAGGGCACCATAGCCGTCGGTTGTGGCATCAATTGGAATCAGTACAACCTTCTCCCAATCGGCATCGGCATTGCCTGCCTCGTACTCCTTGTAGCAGTTCTTTATCAACTTGGCTATATTACTGAATGTGTATCGGCTGCTGTTGCTTGTGATTGTTGTGTAGAACGATGTTTCGTTGTCGCATATTCTGTTCTTTTCAAAGAATTCGTTCATATCCTTCTTGCGCACCATGAGCAGGGCTGTGGGCGGGTTGAAGTCGCTGTTGTCATCGGCGCGGAATCCTGCAAACTCTATTTTTACCGAATTCAATGTATCGCCATAACACTCCTCCATAATTTCATCCATGGGCAGTTCCACCTCTGTGAATATGCCTGCGGGGGTTTTAAGGTATGTCGCATCAGCGTTGTTGAGCAGTGCGCTGATGTCGCCATTGTTGAACTTGTTTAGCTGCAACACCTCTTTGTTTGAGTAGAATGGGGTAAAGAGAGTTTCTATGGAGTCCTTCTTGCCGGAACTGCTCATGATGTAGTGGTTGAATGCTACCTCCAAACGCACTCTATACACGTTGAGCAGTGTTCCGTCTCCCTGTGTGCACTTTACATATATACCTTTGAATACGTTGTTTATGAATGCCTCTGAATTTTCAAAGTCGGTGGGTGTGCTGTAAAAGTGCTGTATCATGCGTGTTCCTATCTCGTTGGGGAGTGGAATTTCTATGTTGGCATCATAGTTCTCTTCTGTCAGTGAATCGTGCAGCGCATAATCCTTTCCGCTATATACTTTTGTGGCAATTGGTGCTTTGCTGTTGTCTATGTATGCTTCAAGGTCCAAATCGGTGTAATAGTTCTCTCCCTCGGGGATGGTGTTGTCCAGCTCATATACATTGCATTTCATGGCGTTGTTTTTGTCGCCTGTTATGCTATCGTAGTATATGCGTAGCTTGGTGTATGCGGCGCTGTTATCGATAACTCCCTCCTCGGGAAAGGCATTGCCGTCTCCGCTGGCAAATTGGGTGAGAAAACTTGCTTCGAATGTGGTGCTGTGCTTGGGCTCTGTATATCGTCCCAGGTACATATAATCCGATTTGTTGATTATCGAGTTGCCGGCATCTATGGATTTGCTTGTTGCATAGAATGTCTTTTTGCTCGATATAACAATATCGTTATCGGGTACAATACTGCTTCCAATCGTCGCAGTCTCATCATCACATCCTGTGAAAGTTAGTATTGCAATGGTTGCAAATAAGAAAAACGAGATGTACTTTTTCATACGGTTAGTCTGTAATCCGGTAGGGTTTTGTAACTCTCGAAGGGCAGCCCTCGGTGAAAAGGCAAGCCCACTCTGTTCGTTATTTGTTATCAAATGATGGCTTCATAGAATTTGTTGCACTCTGCGGCATACTCCTCGTCTGCGGGTTTGGGTAGCACGGGCTTGCCGAGTGATTTTGCATAATCTATGAGTGCGGGCGATATGTTGTCGCCGTTTATAATCACACCGTCGCTGTATCTTATTGCGAGTTTCGCAACCTCCTCGTATGAGGCGGGCTCTGAAACGCCGTCAAGCAACTCGATACCCATTCCTCTGTGCAGTGTCTTTTGCGAGAAACCTACGGGGAAGGTGCTGTTGAAATTTTCGTCGTATAGTGATATTACAACCTTTGAATTGCGGAACGAGGGCTCATCCTTGTATGCTGTTTTTACATACAGGGCTGCGAGGGCTGTTATCCAGCCGTGGCAATGGATTACATCGGGGCACCAATTGGTCTTTTTTACGGTTTCAAGCACGCCGCGGGCAAAGAAAATGGCGCGCTCGTCGTTGTCGCTGTATTCCACTCCGTTCTCATCGGTTGTCATGCGACGATTCTGGAAATAGTCGTCATTGTCAATGAAATATACCTGCATTCTTGCAGCCTGCAACGATGCCACCTTTATTATGAGTGGGTGGTCGGTGTCATCTATAATAAGATTCATGCCCGAGAGTCTCTGTACTTCGTGCAATTGGTTGCGTCTGATGTTGATGGTACCCCAACGAGGAGTGAATACTCTAATCTCCTTTCCGCTGTCTTGTGTTGCTTGTGGAAGACTGCGGCCAATGTTGGCAATTGTCGATTCGGGTACAAATGGTGTAATTTCCTGAGTAATAAATAGTACTTTGTTTGCTTTCATCATTTTTTATTTCCTTTTCCGCAGGTATATTGTGCGGCTTTTGCAAAGTTACAAAAAAACCGCCACAGTAGCAAATTTATCCTTTTTTTTAAGCGTTTTTAGAGGTAAAAAGCCTTTGATTTACAGATATTAACGCGCTTTTAACAGGTTATAACAGAATTGTGATATGCTGCTTTTGGCAGATGTTGCCATAAAATCTATACAAGGGTGTGTGGCGTAAATTTTCTTTTATTTATTTCTTTTTGTGGTTATTTGTTTGTTACTTTGCAGCCCGAATGATAAAACAAGCAAACTTTTTGTTTGGCACACCAAAAGATTGAAAAACATAATTTCCATTTTTATCACACAAAGTTAGAAATGAGAGTAATACATACAATAAAAGAACTGCGCGAGGTGCTTGATATGTGCCGTTCCAATGGGCAGCAGATAGGTCTTGTACCCACAATGGGCGCTCTGCACAAGGGGCACGCTTCGTTGGTGGAAACCGCAGTAAAGGAGAACGATGTGGTGGTTGTGAGTATATTTGTGAACCCCACGCAATTCAACGATAAGAACGACCTTAAAAACTATCCTCGCACCTTGGAGGCCGATTGTGCGTTGCTCGATTCAGTCGGTGCTGCAATAGCTTTTGCTCCATCGGTCAAGGAGATGTATCCCACCCCCGATAATCGCGAATTCTCTTTTGCACCACTCGATACGGTGATGGAGGGTGCATGCCGCCCCGGTCATTTTAATGGTGTAGCACAGATTGTGAGTAAACTATTCTATGCTGTGGAGCCCGATAATGCCTATTTCGGCGAGAAGGATTTTCAGCAGCTTGCAATAATACGTGCCATGGTGCGCATGCTCGATATCAATGTGAATATTGTGCCTTGTCCCATTGTGCGCGAGCCCGATGGTCTTGCAATGAGTAGCCGCAACACCCTGCTTACAGCCGAGGAACGTACACGCGCGCTCACAATTTCCCGTACCCTTTTTGCAAGCCTTGATTTTGCAAAAAACAATACCCTAGCCGCTACAAAAAACTTTGTGGAACAGGCTATAAACGATACTCCCGGGCTCGACCTCGAGTATTTCCAAATTGTGGATGGCAACACCCTGCAACCCATTGCCGAGTGGGCCGACAGCGATTATCCCGTAGGTTGCATTGCTCTTTTCTGTGGCAAAATACGCCTTATCGATAATATAAAATATTAAGATGTAGTAATATGTTTTTGCAGATTATTAAATCGAAGATTCATTGTGCCACGGTTACCGAGGCAAATCTCCATTACATGGGTAGCATAACCATAGACGAGGCTCTGATGGAAGCTGCCGGCATGGTTGAGGGCGAGATGGTGCATGTGGTTAATAATAATAATGGCGAGCGCATCGTAACCTATATTATAAAAGGCGAGCGCGGTTCGGGTGTTATTTGCCTAAATGGTGCAGCGGCCCACAAGTTCAGCCCGGGTGATGTGGTAATCATCATGGCCTATGCCATAATGACACCCGAGGAGGCTGCCGTGAACAAACCCCGTGTTATAATCCCCGAAAAGGGTACCAATCGTTTGGTGTAAGTAAATATTCTTTTAATAGATACGAAAAAATCTCCGAGCCGCGAGGCTCGGAGATTTTTGTGTATTATGGTTACAGGGCTTATTTGCCACAGTTGTTTGTAACCTTCAAGTTTGTAATTTTACTATTGAACTTACCTGCCTTCTTCAAGGGGAATACAAGTGTGCGTACATAATACATCTTGTCCTTGCCCTCGTTGTGGTAGATGGTCTGTTTGTTAAGGGTTTCAACGAGCTTGCCATTAACGTAGAGGTATGTCTCTTGCTCGTTGCCGCTGACTGTTATTGTGGCCTTTTCGCCGGGGAACAGCTGGTAGTTGAATGTGTTCAAGTAGCCGTCGCGTGCAAAGCCAAGCATGCCCGAAATGGGGTCGCTCAAATAGAACTGTGCATCGCCCGAGCAGAACAATACTGTGCCGCGTTTCTCTTTTGCAGCCTCAATATCGAATGTAACAGAGTAGTTGAAACCAATCTCCTTGATGTTATTCTCGCTACCGGGAACAACCTTGTCGAGTGCAAGAATGGTCTTTGTCTCGCCACTGAAACGGCCGGCAATATTCAACCCGGGAGCATCGCTCAAAGCGGTACGTGCGGTGTTGAACTGCTCAAAGGGTAGTTTGGTGTTTGCACCTGTCCACATCTTTACTGCCATTGTCTGCATTGCGGGATATACGCGGTAGTGAACATCCTTAGCGCTGATACCGTTGCCGGGGTGGTCGTTCCATACAGCAAACATACCGCCCTTAATCTGCGGGTGGCGCTCGTCGAACTTCTTGTCGCCAATGGTTGCGGGTGTCCATTTCTCATAGAGATATTGACTGTTCAAATAGTCGTAGTAGTAACCTGCTGCGGGTACAATATATACCAGGCCGTCGGGGATGCTTATGAGGTCGTAACCCTGCTCCATCATTGCGTCGGGCTGTGCATAGGGGTTGTGCCATGCTGTCAGTATCACATTTTCCGATTTCACAGGTGTCTCGCCGTTGGCGTGTGTGAGCGCGCCCCATGCAACAGCCTGCTTGCCATACTTCTCTACAAGGCGTATGCAGTGGTCGGTGAAATAACGGAATTTCTCAACAACTGCCTTGTCGCGGTTTGAATACTCGTCGGTACCCACGTTTACGCGCTTGCCACGGAATACAGGCTCGTCGCCTTTGAGATACTCGTCAAAGAGTGAATCTACAAACTGATAGGTCTCCTCTTTGAAAAGGTCGAGGTGGTCCATGCCGTAATCCTTGCTGGCAATCTCGGGGCGGAATTTAGAGAATGCGAGAGAGTGGGCGGGAACGTCAATTTCGGGGATAATCTCCACGAAGAGCCCCTCGGCAAGTTTCTGCAAGTCGATGAACTCCTGTTTTGTGTAGTAGCCGTCGCGTGCTGTAAGGTTGGGGAAATACTCGCTCTCCAAGCGGAATGCGCTGGGTGTCTTGTTCCAATCGTGGTTGAAGAACTGTTTGAAGGCGTTGTCGTTCAAGTGAATCTGGAATGTGTTCATCTTGTAGTACG
Source organism: Bacteroidaceae bacterium (assembly GCA_017451695.1). Taxonomy (GTDB): domain Bacteria; phylum Bacteroidota; class Bacteroidia; order Bacteroidales; family Bacteroidaceae; genus HGM04593. Next base: position 55,436 of record JAFTNW010000016.1, on the reverse strand, counting down.
ACATGAACTGAACGTACTCGCGCAAGAAATCTATTGTAAAGAATTTGCGGCCACAGTCGAGCATGAAACCGCGTACTGCATAGTCGGGCCAGTCTTTGATTGTTCCCTGGGGAAGCTCGCTGCCGTTGTTCTGCTCAAGAATCTGCAACAGGGTGCGTGTGCCCCAGAATACACCTTGCGCTGTGGGTGCGGTAAGTGTTACCTTATCGCCAATTGCGATTTTGTATCCCTCCTCGCCAAGTTTCTTGTCTTTCTTTGTTGCAAGTACAATGTCGCCTTTGCTTGCTTTGCCGGCAACCACTGCAACCTCTGTTCCGAACATTGCTTTAATGTCGGCTGCAAACTGCTTGGCAACCTGTTCAATTTGGGCATCTTTCTTGCCGTAAACGATTTTGGTTTCGGGTGTGATGGCGAATGTGCCTATTGCTCCCTGCCACTCGCGTAGCTCGGGGATAACAAAGGGTTTCTCGTTCTTCACAGCCTTGTCGCCGGCAGCAAAAAGGGTTGTCGAAAATAGAATACTTACAAGTGTAAATAATAGGAAAAAGCGTTTCTTCATAATATAGTTATTTATAGAGTTATTCCAGCACTACAAGGGCTGCGCCGTCGGCAACGGTGTCGCCTTTCTTTACAGCTATGGATACCACCTTGCCATCGCGGTCGGCGTTTATGTTGTTCTCCATCTTCATGGCTTCGAGTACAACAACCGTATCGCCCTTCTTTACCATGTCGCCCACGTTTACTTTTACATCGATAATTACACCGGGCAGGGGAGTCTTTATGGCATTACCACTGACGGGTGCTGCCGCAGGGGTGGCTGTGGGTGCGGGTGCCGCTGTGGGCTTGGCTGCCACGGGTTTCACTTTTACCATGGGTTTCTCCTCTTTGGGTTTCTCCCACTCTACATTATACTCTGCGCCGTTTACGATTACTTTGGCATTTGTTTCGCCAGCTTCTTCTATGGCAACACTATATTGATTGCCATTAATGGTATATTTATACTCTTTCATGATGATTATCTGTTAAGGTTGTTCCAATTTTTGTTTACATAGGTTATGGTGAGCACGCCACTCTCCTCGTCGTGTATATTGTTGCCAAGGAAGTTGTTCAGTGCCATTGAAATTGCTGCTACCACAGCGCCATCTATCTTGTTTTCTTCCATAGTTATACTGTTTTAAAGAGGAATATTACCATGTTTTTTCTTGGGCAGGTCTTGACGCTTGCCTTGCAATTGTGCCAATGCGCGTATTACGCGGAATCGGGTGTTGCGTGGCTCTATCACATCGTCGATATAACCATATTTTGCTGCCTGGTAGGGGTTGGCAAACAGGCGGTTGTACTCTGCCTCCTTCTCGGCAATAAAGGCTTTGGGGTCCTCTGCCTCTTTTGCCTCTTTGGCATAAAGCACCTCGGCTGCTCCGGCTGCACCCATAACTGCAATCTCTGCGCTGGGCCATGCGTAGTTGAGGTCGGCGCGCAGTTGCTTGCAGGCCATAACGATGTGAGAACCACCGTATGATTTGCGCAGGGTTACCGTTACTTTGGGCACGGTGGCCTCGCCGTATGCGTATAGCAGTTTTGCACCATGCATAATAACGGCATTGTACTCCTGTGCAGTGCCGGGAAGGAATCCTGGAACATCAACAAGTGTTACGATGGGGATGTTGAAGGCATCGCAGAAACGTACAAAACGTGCTCCTTTGCGCGAAGAATTGCAGTCGAGCACGCCTGCGTAGCGACAGGGCTGGTTGGCCACAATTCCCACCGATTTGCCGTTCATGCGTGCAAAGCCTACGATGATGTTCTGTGCATAGTCGCGGTGTATTTCAAGGAACTCACCATTATCTACTATCTCGCCGATAACCTCGTACATGTCGTATGCCTGGTTGGGGGTGTCGGGGATAATCTCGTTCAGTATATCGCTCTTGCGGTCAATGGGGTCGGTGCATGGTACGTCGGGTACGCTCTCCATATTGTTCTGAGGTATGTAGCTGAGCAATTTGCGTATAAGTGCAAGGCCCTCTTCTTCGGTCTGTGCGGTAAAGTGTGTTACGCCCGATTTGCTTGCATGCACGCTCGCGCCACCAAGCTCCTCCTGTGTTACCACCTCGCCCAATACGGTTTTTACCACCTTGGGGCCTGTGAGGAACATGTAGGATGTACCCTCGGTCATTATGGTAAAGTCTGTGAGTGCGGGTGAATATACGGCACCGCCTGCGCAGGGGCCGAAGATTCCCGATATTTGGGGAATAACACCCGATGCCATGATGTTGCGCTGGAATATCTCTGCATATCCGGCGAGAGCATTGATACCCTCCTGAATGCGTGCGCCACCACTATCGTTTATACCGATGACCGGGGCTCCCATCTTCATGCCCATATCCATTACCTTGCATATTTTCTGCGCCATGGTTTCGGATAGTGAACCGCCTGTTACGGTGAAATCCTGTGCAAAGACATATACCAAGCGGCCTTCAATTGTTCCGCTGCCCACAACAACACCATCGCCCAGGAACTGCTTTTTCTCCTGCCCGAAGTTGGTGCATCTGTGAGTAACAAACATATCCATCTCCTCGAAACTGCCTTTGTCCAGCAGCATTTCTATGCGCTCGCGAGCGGTGTATTTGCCTCTCTCGTGCTGTTTTTCAATAGCTTTTTCTCCGCCGCCCAAGCGTGCTTTGGCGCGCAGAGCCACCAGCTCTTTGATTTTTTCAAATTGCTTGCTCATAATGTTTTCTTTTAATATGCCGCTGCCTGTCAACTTTTCGTTGTGCGTGTTGATGTAGTTGGCAGGGCTTGTTATTTATTGTATTTTACTTTCTTTACTTTTTATCGGGGTTTTCGCATAGCTCGGTCAGTACGCCTTGTGTTGCTTTGGGGTGCAGGAACGCAATTTGCAAGCCCTCGGCACCGCCACGTGGGGCCTTATCTATTGTGCGTACCTCCTTCTGCTCGCACTCGGCAAGCGCGTTTGCAACGCCATCCTCAACTGCGTAAGCAATATGGTGGATGCCCTCGCCGCGGTTTTCAATGAATTTTGCAATGGTGCTGTCGGGCGAAGTTGCCTCCAATAGCTCAATTTTGGTTTCTCCCACTTTAAGAAATGCTGTACGCACCTTTTGCTCTTCCACGGTCTCTATGTTATAACATTCAAAGCCCAGCACCTGCTCATAATAGGGCAGGGCGGCCTCTATGCTCTTTACTGCAATGCCCAAATGTTCTATTTTTGAAATTTTCATATACTATTTAGTTAAAATAAGGTATATAATTTGCAATTTATGTATTTTAATATTGCGAAGATAAGCAATAAAAAGAATTTATCCCCTTTTTTATACCATTATTTTCCTCTCTGTGTTAAAATAAATTTCTTGGCCCGGGATTCTCTGTTTTTCAATTTTTTCACAAAAGAATTTAGTTACTTTGTTCAAAAATGTCGTTTATTTTGTTCTTTATGTGCACAAATGGATGCAAATTGTGAAATAAACGCCCATAAAATATAGTTATATTTATACTTTTTTGTATCTTCGCACCATTAAAAATCGGAAGGCGTGGCATGCCCCGTCTTTCTTAAAAATAAAAGTTATGAAGAAAACATTAGTAGATCTTTTTGAGGAATCAGTGAGATTGTATCCTAACAACACGTTCCTTTTGGAGAAAACAGGTAAAGAGGGTTTCAAGCCTACAACCTATACACAGGTAAAGGAGCAGGTGTATCGCCTGGGTGCCGGTTATCAGGCGCTTGGTGTAAAGAAGGGCGACAATATGGCTCTTTTGAGCGAGGGTTGCAATATGTGGGTTATTGGCGAGCTTGCCATGTTCTACGCAGGTGCCGTAAACGTACCCCTCTCTATTAAATTGGAGGAGAGTAACGACCTCCTTTTCCGTCTTATCCACGGAGATGTTAAATTCATCCTTGTATCTAATCATCAGCTTAAAAAGATACGCACCATTAAAGATAAGCTTACCGAGGTAAAGAAGGTTATCGTATTCGGTGAGGTAAAAGGCGGCTTGGAAGAGGGCGAGATTGCTCTCGACGAGGTAATGAAACTTGGCGACGAGTTCCTTGCATCGCACACCATGGAGGAGTTCTTGAGCGTTGCAAATTCTATCCAGAACGACGATTACGCCACTATTACATACACCAGCGGTACCACAGCCGACCCCAAGGGAGTAGTGCTCACCCACCGCAACTATACCTCAAATGTGGAGCAGGCACTCACGCTTGTGCACATCGATGAGTCGTGGCGTACACTCATTATATTGCCACTCGACCACTGTTTTGCACACGTTGTAGGTTTCTATATCATGATGTCGCGAGGCGCCACTGCTGCCACCGTTCAGGTAGGTCGCACACCGCTTGAAACATTGAAGAATATTCCTTCAAACATTAAAGAGGTTCGTCCTCATTTTATATTGTCGGTTCCCGCACTTGCCAAAACATTCAAGAAGAATATAGAGGGTGCCATCCGTGCCAAGGGCGAAACAACCGTTAAGTTGTTTAATCTCGGTATGAAAACACGCCAGATTTATTTCGGCGACAGCAATCTCGATTTCAAAGGCTGGAGATATCTGCTCAAGCCCGCAGTGTGGTTGTTCGACAAGCTTATCTTCTCAAAGGTGCGCGAGAATTTCGGTGGAGAACTCCGCTTCTTTGTGGGCGGTGGAGCATTGCTCGACAAGGAGTTGCAGAAATTCTATGTAGGTGTGGGTATGCCCATGTATCAGGGTTATGGCCTTTCCGAGGCTACTCCCGTAATCTCGTCTAACGGCCCCGAACGTTATCGTTTCGGTTCAAGCGGTAAGTTGGTTGAGCCTATCGAACTTAAAATATGCGACAGCGACGGCAAGGAACTCCCCGTAGGCGAGATGGGTGAGATTGTTGTTAGGGGCGAGAATGTGATGGCCGGTTATTGGAAGAACCCCGAGGCTACAGCCGATACCGTGCGCGATGGTTACCTCTACACAGGCGATCTTGGCTACATGTCGCCCGAGGGGTTGCTCTATGTAAAGGGCCGTTTCAAGAGTCTTCTTATATCAAATGACGGTGAGAAATACAGCCCCGAGGGTATTGAGGAGGCTTTTGTGAGCAAGTGCCCCACAATAGACCAGGTGATGCTCTACAACAACCAATCGCCTTGCACAAGTGCGCTCATCGTTCCCAACAAGGATAACATCAAGCGTGCATTGGAGGCCAAGAAACTCACACTCGATACAGAGGAGGGCCGCAAGGCTGCTCTCGACCTCATAAAGGCCGATATCGATATGTTCAAGAAGGGTGGTGAGTTCGACGGTATGTTCCCCGGCGTGTGGTTGCCCAGCTGCTTTGCCGTTCTTGCAGAGCCTTTCACAGAGCAGAACCAGATGATTAACAGCACCATGAAGATGGTTCGTCCCAAGATAGAGAAAGCCTATAAAGAGCGTATCGACTATATGTATACAGCCGAGGGTAAACAGCTCTATAACGAGCAGAACCTCGATGCTTTGAAATAATGGGTATGGATAATTGATATTGCAGCCGCTCTTTTTACAGGGCGGCTGCTTTTTTTGCATGCGGCATTAAACCTTTCCGGCTTTATGCAATCAAATGAATAACAGGCTTCATTGAGTAGAGGTCGTTGCAGCCTGTTGTAAAGAATTAAAGACAACTATTAAAACCGGCTAAATTATGAAAGCGAAATTTTTAATGATTCTTGCCGCTGTTGTGATGATGAGCGGCGCAGTGTGTGCACAAGAGAAAAAACAAGCTCCCACTCCCGAACAGAGGATAGAGAAACGTGTTGAGCGCATGCAGAAGAAACTGATGCTTGACGATGCCACAGCGGCAAAGTTTGCCCCAATCTACAAGGAATATTTGCAGGCTAAATTTGCGGCACGTCCCGAGTGGAAAAAGTGCGACAATCCCACCGATGCACAGATAAAGGAGAATATAGCCAAGCGCCTCGATGCGCAGGAGAAGGCTGTCGATGTAGAGAAGAAGTATTACAAGAAACTCTCTTCAATCCTTTCGGGCCGTCAGTTGCAACAGATATTCTGCAAGGATAATAAAAAGGCTGCGTGGGGCAAGAATAAAAAGGCTCCCTTTGGCAAGCGTGGCAAGCAGGCTCCCTGTTTCAATGGTCAAAAATGCCCTAAATGCCCTGTTGGCGCACCTGCCTGTCCCAAAGCTCCTGTAAATAAGTAATTATAGCTCTTTCCTGTTATTAGAGGGCTGTTCTCTGCGGAGAACAGCCCTCTGTTTGTTTATCCCGGGAGGTAAGGGGGCGCACAGTGCCTCCTTGTGTCTGCCTGGTGGGTATGGCTTCTATTCGGTGTGCATTACATCTCCACAACCACTTTTGCATTAATCTGTCTGCCTGTGAGGTAGTTGGGCACGGCATATTGGTGGTTGCTTATGTCGCTTATCCAATAGTATGAGTTTACGTTGTTTATGTCGAGCAGGTTGAATGCATCTACTCCTAACCAAATATTCTTGATGTGTCTGCGCACACCTGTGCGGTAAATTCTCTCTTCGTTGTTGAGCAGGCGGTACGACATTCCTATGTCCACGCGCTTGTATGCGGGCGCAGTGAATACCTGGCTCTCGCGGCCGGTGTGCGGGGGGCCGAATGGCAGTCCGTCGGCATATACGGCACGCAGTGTCATGCGCCATCTGTCGGTGCCGGGGAAATAATCGGTAAAGTGTAGTGAGAAATTGAACTTTTGGTTGGTGGGGCGGGGGAGCATCTTGCTGCCGTTTATCTTCTCCTTCGTGTCCATGATGGAGAGGGTTACCCATGAGTCGGTGCCTTCCACAAATTCTCCAAAAAGCTTGAAATCCACTCCCGCGGCATATCCGCTGGCGCAATTTTCGCCATAATATACAATGCGTACATTGTCCACGTTGTAGGGAATGAGGTTGTCGAGTTTTTTGTAATATGCCTCGGCTGTAAATTTGAACGGGCGGTCCACCATCTTAAAGTGGTAATCGCCGCCAAGAACAAGCTGCACGGAGCGTTGCGATTTAATATCCTTGTTCAGTTGTACCGTGGTGATGCCGTTTGTGGTTACTGTGTCGCGCATCTCCTTGTAGAAGGGTGTTTGGTAGTAGATGCCTGTGGCTATGCGCAGTGTGATGTTTTCGTTAGCCTCGGGTATGAATCCAAGCGATGCGCGTGGCGATACAAGCAGCTCCTTGTTCCAATCCCAATAGGAAACACGCATGCCTGCATTGAGCGAGAACATGCCCCATGGGCTTTTGAACTTGTATGTGTCTTGCAAGTATGCGCTGTAATGGTTGCTGCTCTCGTTGTTTTTGGATGTGAGGCTGTAAATGGGGCGCATGTAAATACCGCCTTGCGGTATGTTGTATCCGGCGGAGTCGCGCATCTGCCATTCACGTTGTTTGTCGTCAAATTTCTCTTTTTTCCACTCTACACCCCAGCGTATGTCGTGCGATTTCAGGAAGTGCTTGCCGCTTAATGCCGTGGTCTGTACGTTGGCCTCCAAGCGGTTACGGGCGTGCTCCATATATCGGCCTACGCCTAAATTCTCACTTGTGTTTATGTCGTTGAGCCAATATTCGCTGCTGATGTCATATGTTACCTGCTCCTCGGTGCGGAATGCCGATGTTTGCAGTATTATCTGGTTGTATTCGTTTGGTATGTAGCTGACGGCTGCTGCACCGAAGAGGGTGGTGAAGAGGTCGTTCTCCCACCCATCGAAATATACCTTGAACTCCTTTACATCCTCCATTGTTCCAAACGAGGTGTTGCGGTCGCTGGGGGTGAATTTGTACTCGTTGCGCGATATGTTACCAATGAAACTTATGCTCCATTGGTTGTTTATGCGCCAGTCGAGGTATGTTTGATAGTCGATGAATTGGGGCTCGTACTCGCCCTTTGTTTCCAATGTGCCAAGCAGATATTTGTTGCTTTTGTAGCGCACAGAATTTGAAAAACTATACTTGCTGTTTCCCACACCCACATAAGCGCTGGCACCAAGCATGCTTGCCGATATGGTGCTTTCAAACTCTCGGGGCTTGCGGTATGTGATGTCAAGCACCGACGACATCTTGTCGCCATATTTAGCCTCAAAACCTCCGCTTGAAAATGCAACGGTTTCCACCATGTCGGGGTTAAGGAAACTTAATCCCTCCTGTTGCCCTGCGCGTATGAGCAGCGGGCGGTATATCTCCACTCCGTTCACATACACGCTGTTCTCGTCAAAGTTTCCTCCGCGCACATTGTATTGCGAGGAGAGCTCGTTGTGTGAACTCACTCCCGCCTGTGTGGATATTATATCCTCTATGGCATTGCCGCTGGCGCTGGCTTGCAGGCGCAGGTGCTTGGGCACGCTTATCTCCTGCGTGCTGCCCATCTGTTTCTCTTGTGCTGTTACCTCCACTCCCTCGAGCGAGTAGTCGGTGGTAGGAAGGGTGATGTTGAGTGTTATGGTGTCCTTGGGGTTGTGGAATGTGCGTTTGCGTGTCTGGTGGCCCATCATGCTGAACGCAATGACAATGGTGTCCTTGCTGTCGCAATCGAGCGTGTACTTTCCTTGCAAGTCGGTAAGTGTGCCTATGGGCTCGCCCACTATGCTCACCGTTGCTATCTCAATGGGCTCGCTCTTTTCGTTGGTTACCTTTCCTTTGAATGTTACCCTCTGTGCAATCGCCCCGGTGGAGAAAAATAGCGCGAGTAACAATATGATATGTTTGTAGAATCTCATTTCGTTGTGTTTGTTATTCTTTTGTAAGCAGGTGTGCGGCGGTGTATAATGCCGTTATATACTTTATCTTTAATTTAACGTGTTTTTTTGCTTAAACGTATATCGCACGCAAAATTTTATTTATAAAACCCCATTTGAAGTGGTACCAACGCAGTGTGCTCACCTGCTTGCCACCAAAATTCAGCAAGAAGTTCTTGTAGCCCGAACGTATGCCTATGAGTGTGCGCGACTCTAAAAACTCTATATGGGCATATCCGCTTTTATGTGCATGCTCAATGGCGGCCCACACTGCCACAATCCCGGGATAAAGCAGAGGGTGGCTCTTGCGCAGCCCGCAACTGAATATCAAGTATGCTGTGTCGTTGTGATATGTGCATACGGAGCATCCTATAATCTTGCCTCCATTCTCCACGATGAACATTTTTTGCCTTTCTTCGGCAAGTAATCCCTGCATGATATCATTGGGTGGCAGGGGGCGGCGTATCTTTGTTTTGTAATAGTTTTTAAGCAGGCGCAGGCCTTCCTCTTTTTCTTGTGGCGTGGCTGCCTCGCGGTATGTGGTGCCGCGCTCCCTGCTCTTGCGCAGATGCGTGCGATAGTTGCGCGACAGCCGCTCCTCCGGGGCTTTGCTGTGCAGTGATATGTATATGCGGTGGTCGCGTACCGGTATAAAATTGTGCTTGCTTAACGTGGCGTATGCAAAGCGGGCATCCATTATGCCTTTTATCTCTATGTAGCTTTTGAAAATGTCAAAAATATCAAAAAGTTTTTCCACGAACAGCGAGAAGACCTCCTCTTTGTTGTGGCAATCCTGACTGTAAACCCCTTCGCCGTATATGGTAAACCATGATCCTGCAACGGGTGGCAGCAGTTTGATACCTCTCCTTTTTATAATAATTATATGCGCAACTTCGCAGCCCCCTTCGGTTGCAACCATCATGTATGGGCTGGTCGAACTATTCTTGCATAGCATGTGGAACATTTCGGCCGAGTGCAGTATGCTGCCGGGGAGCAACGTGGGGAGTTCTTCGCTTTTTGTGTATATATCTATGTGCATAATGTAACTTTCGCCATGGTAAAGTTATAAAGAAACAATTGAAATTTCTATAAAAAGAAATAATATTGTATCTTCGCGTAAAGTTTTGGATAAAGATTTTTATGGAGAATATATATATATTGGCTATTGAGTCGTCGTGCGACGATACATCGGCTGCGGTAATGCGTGGCGAAACCGTGTTGTCTAATGTTACAGCCGGGCAGGCGGTACACGAACAATATGGTGGAGTGGTGCCTGAACTTGCATCCCGTGCGCATGAGCAGAATATCGTACCCGTGGTGGATGCCGCGCTCAAAAAGGCCGGTATCGAGAAGGAACAGTTGAGCGCCATAGCCTTTACGCGCGGCCCGGGCCTCATGGGCTCTTTGCTTGTGGGTGTTTCGTTTGCCAAAGGATTGGCAGCGTCGCTTGGTGTGCCCATGATTGAGGTCAATCATTTACAAGGGCATATAATGGCGCATTTTATTAAGGAGGATGGCGAGGAGCACAAAAGCCCCGATTTCCCCTTCCTATGTCTTATGGTGAGCGGTGGCAATTCGCAGATAGTGAAGGTGAACAGCTACAAGGATATGGAGATTGTGGGGCAGACGATAGACGATGCGGCGGGTGAGGCCATGGATAAGTGTGCCAAAGTTATGGGCTTGGGATACCCGGGTGGCCCCATTATAGACCGCTTGGCCCGCAAAGGTAACCCCAAGGCTTATAGCTTCAGCAAACCGCATATCCCGGGGTTTGATTATAGTTTCAGCGGCCTTAAAACATCATTCCTCTATACGTTGCGCAAATTGGTTGCCGATGACGATAATTATGTAGATGCTCATAAAGAGGATTTGGCTGCATCGTTCGAGGCTACGGTGGTGGATATTCTTATGGATAAACTGTATAAGGCATCCAAGGCGTTGGGTATAAAACGAATAGCCCTGTCGGGTGGCGTGTCGGCCAATACAGCGTTGCGCGAGGCTTACAAAGCTTATGCAAAACGATATGGTTGGGAAATCTTTATTCCTAAATTCGGTTTCACAACAGACAATGCTGCAATGATAGGAATTGTGGGCTATTACAAATTTCTTGATAAGGATTTCTGTGCAATGGACCAGCCGGCCTTTTCGCGCACTACATTATAATAATGAGAGAAGAAATAGAAAATATTGCTGCGGCGACGGTGGAGTGGCTTGCAGAGCATGGGCGCACATTTGCCACGGCCGAAAGTTGCACGGGTGGCTCGATAGCGGCTGCAATAACAGGCATTGCAGGTTGTTCGGCAGTATTCAAAGGCTCCGTGGTTGCATATAGCAACGAGGTGAAGGCCGCGGTGCTTGGTGTAGGCGAGGACGCTCTTGCAACCTATGGTGCGGTGAGCGAAGAGGTTGTAAAGCAGATGGCGCAGGGCGTGCAACGTGTGATGAATGTAGATTGCGCCGTGGCTACATCGGGTATTGCAGGCCCAGGTGGCGGCACTCCCGAAAAGCCTGTGGGCACGGTGTGGATAGCTGTGGCTGTGGGTGGCGATGTGTTCACTCGCTTGTTGCAAATGGACGACAAAGGGCGCAAGGCCAATATAGAACACACGGTATTTAGCGCGCTCGCATTTTTTAAGGAATGTGCAGCCGAAACCGAAAGGGGGTAATCTTTTTACTTTTTGTAAAATAATTGCTTTTTTGTTTGCAAGGTTATGTAAAAATCTATATCTTTGCACTCTGTTTTGAGTAAGTATCAAAAGAATAAACAAAAAAATATATAGCGATGTCTAAAATTTGTCAAATCACCGGTAAAAAAGCTATGGTGGGTAACAATGTATCACACTCAAAGAGAAGAACAAAGCGTCTTTTCAACGTGAACTTGTTTACTAAGAAGTTCTTCTATGTAGAAGAAGATTGTTGGATTCAGTTGCGCGTGAGTGCAGCGGGGTTAAAAACTATCAATCGACTTGGTCTCGATGCAGCACTTAAAGATGCTGTTAAGAAGGGCCACGTTGCTTGGGAGGAAATTAAAGTACTCGATTAATTAAAGGAGGAAAAAGTATGGCTAAGAAGGTTAAAGGAAACCGCGTTCAGGTAATTCTTGAATGCACAGAGCAGAAAACAAGTGGTGTTCCCGGTATGTCTCGTTATATTACAACAAAGAACCGCAAGAACACAACAGAGCGTTTGGAGTTGAAGAAATACAACCCCTATTTGAAGAAAGTAACCATTCACAAAGAAATAAAGTAATAAGAGATGGCAAAGAAAGCAGTTGCAACTCTCCAGACTGGTGATAAGGAGAAATTCGTAAAGGTTGTTAAGATGGTTAAATCACCCAAGACCGGTGCTTACATGTTTGCAGAGGAGATGCTTCCCCAAACAGAGGCTGATGCGGCTTTGAAGAAGTAATTAAAACCTATAGGTTTATAGAATAGAGAGAGGATAGTCAATTGACTATCCTCTCCTTTTTTATTTGCGAGTGTAGGAGTCTTGCTCTCTCGTGGCAATGGTTATAGGGGGCACCGGCAAAAGTCAGGGCGTTGCTATAAATCCTCAATAACATGCCTCGTCGCTTTGCTCCATGGAAACGACAAAACTTGTTTTGTCATTCATCCCAATGCGAAGCGAGGAATCCCGATTCTCTATTTTTTTAGATCTCTTCACTTAGTGTTCTACATGGCGGGTGTGTGGTAAAGAACTTATTGATAGTCGTTAGTGCCTGCTGTTCGCCATCGCATTGTCTGCCACATTTTATTGCGAGTAAAAAACTTCATGTATTGGATGGTATGAGTGTTGTCTATGGTAGATTGCTTGTTAAATAACGGATAAATGTTTTTACAGCTATTTGATGATTTGCCAATAAAAGCTGCGTGGCTTTATTTGTAGTGTATCTTTTTTGTTGGTTAATAATAGTGGCGTATTTTGGTTTGCTGCTTTATCTTTGGATACAATAAATACGGCTGTGAATTCATTCACAGCCGTATTTATAAGGAAAATCTACAAAATATGTAGTACTGTTCTTACTTTATGCTCTCGGGTGTTACACCAACCAATTTACCATTTATGATGTAGTAACCGGGAGCCGTAATTGCATTAACCTTGCGGCCTTGCAGGTCGTATATGGCAGTTACGGTGTTGCCTTCTGCATCAACGTCATCAATGCCGGTTGTGCCGTCCCAATCGAATTTGAAACTGTAACCGGCTATCTGTGTGGCACCTTCTACAATCATATAAGCTTTATGGCTGTCGTTGTAGAATGAGGTATCGACGTCGCCTTTTACAGGAGTGTGCATGCCAACTTTATTGTCAACCTCGGAGAGTATATAGTATGCCTTGTTACTCTCTTTGTTGATTAGGACTCTTTCGGCGGTGCCATGCAACATGTTGTCTGCAATCTCACCTGTTGAGCCCTCGTAGTTGATGATGGCGCGGTATGTATCCTCGTTGCCTTTAAGTATTATTCCGGTCTCTGCAGGAACAATATTATCCTCAATCTTTGTCATCTTCGCATAGCTGTTGGCCACCTCATTTATATAGTAAACTTCTACGCCTTCGGAAATTGTTGTCTCCACAGGTGCAAAGAATGTTGCGTAGCCTGTAGACTTTATTGTGATAGGCAACTCGGTTACCTCTTCAAGGATGAAATCGTGTCTATTGCCGCAGATGCTGCTGCAACGGTCTGCTCTGTTACCACTGTCATGGAGCTGCTTTGAACTGCCTGAATTTGATGTGAGTGTCCAGCTGTCGCTGTTGTATGTCGAACGGCTGAATGTCCACGCATTCTTCTCTGCAGTGTCTGCTGTGCCTATGTGGCGTGTACCATAAATGTATGTACCTGTTGCATAGTTGAGCAGGCGGTTGTTCTCGTCGAGGTAGAAGATGGTACCTGCGAGGTTGCACTCGGCATCCGATTTCATACCCATCTGGTCGCCACTATAGCAATTTACAGCGTCAATGTAATTGTTGCTTTGCTTACCCTTTATGCGGTAGTATTTACCTGTTTCGGGGCCGGTGATGGTTATTGCTGCCAATAGATTATCGTATGCCTCTTGCAGGTCGGCAAGCATTGCTTGATACTCGGCAACGGTTTGTGTTGCGGTCAATGCAGCTGTTGCTGTCTCAACCTCTGTCTGTGCAGTTGCTACCGATTCTTCTACAATCTTGCCGGGGTATTTAATGTCAGGCTCTTCGCTGCGTGTTAATAGGTCAAATTCTGCCATGTGCCAATAGATGTGCCCACCGGCAGTCCTGTTGGTGGTTGTTGCTGTTACATAGAAACGCAAGTAGCTGTATTCGTTTCCGTTGCCCAGAATTTCTGATGTCCACTCTGCGCCGTTCTGTATTGTTCCGTTGTCGGCGTTACGTGGTTGAACGGTTGCAATATCCTCAAAGTCGTTGCCATTGGTGCTGCCCTGAACCTTTATGGTTGTGGGGTAGTCGCCAAGGCCGCCACCTGTGCGTGCCTTGTATTTGAACTTGAATTCCGATACAGCATTGCCATCGCCAAGGTTCACTTGGATAAAGTGGTCGTCGGTGATTGTATTTACAGAGTTGTTCCAGTTTGTGTGGAGGTAGGTGCCACTCTCACCGTCTATGAGGGCTGCAACACCGCCACCATCTGTTGATGAGTTGTGAGCATTGTGGTCGGCATTTGACCATATGTAGCAATCATCGCCCTCGGTAGTGCTGAGTGTAGCCTCCTGTGCAAAGTAGTCGTAGCACTCGTTTATAAGTTCCTCGGTCTTTGCAATCAATGCTTCAAGTGCGCTCTTGTCTGTCTGTGTGGCATTGGCAAATGTTATTACAATTTCGTCGCCGGCTTCAGACTCTATTTGGTAGCACTCAAGGCCGTTAACGGTCTTTGCCTCACCAAGTGCAACGGCTACACCGTTTACAAGAACATCGGCATCGGCTAAATTAGCACATTTCACATAGCAGGGCTGGCCCTGATTGTTGGTGATTGTAACCTTGTTGGCTTGATTGTTTTCCCAATCTATGCTCACGGTGAAGTCGCCCACAGCCTTTAAGCCGTTGATGCTTCCCTTGCTCCACTCTGTGGGCAATGCGGGGAGAATGTCAATTACATCGGTGTGGCTCTGCAACAACATTTCGTTTATACCCGAGCATGCACCGAAGTTACCATCAATCTGGAAGGGTGCGTGCGAGTCGTAAAGGTTGTAGTATATACCGCCGGCACCAGCGTTAGTGCCGTATGATGTTGAGTGTTTCAATGCTTTGCGCAGGATTGCATGTGAGCGGTCGCCCATCAATGCGCGTGCCCACAAGTTAATCTTCCAACCCATTGACCAACCGGTAGATTCGTCGCCACGCAGTTTCATTGAGTTGATGGCAGCCTCAAACAGCTCTTCATCGGCGGGTGTGAGCTGGCCGAAGGGGTAGAGAGCCATGAGGTGTGACATATGGCGGTGTCCTTGATCGCCCGATGCGTAGAAGCGGCTGTATTTCCACTCGCGGATAATATTATCGCCCGCTTTTATGCCGTTGCGTTCTGCGGGCCAGCTACCATTAGCCTCGTACTGCTCAATGGCAAGTCCTCTATCCATCTTTGCCAAGCGGTCTTTCAACAGGTCATAATCATCTTCTGTGATGATGCCTGCCTCTACACCACCCAGGATGTCTGCGGCTTTAATAGTGTTGTCGATAGACTCCCATGCAATTTGCTGTGCGTGTGCAACAGCATTTTCGCTGCCGGGGCCATGCTCGGGAGAATATTCGTTGGGGCACTCGTATGTGCCGTCAGATGCAAGAACCATGCGGTCTGCCCAGAAAAGCGATGAACCCTTCATTGCAGGGAATGCCTTTGCAAGGTAGGTCTTGTCGAGTGTGTAGCGGTAGTACTGCCATAGGTGTGTTACATACCATGCGTTGGCAATAACATAGTTGGGAGCAAAGCCGCTGATGCCACCGAAGATGTTGTTCTCGGTCAAGCAGGTCCAGCTGTCTTGGCGAACAGCAGTGGTTGTGCCGAGTGTGCTGTTGAGCGATGTAACGGCGTTGCTTGCGAGGGTTCTCCATTCGGGTTGTGCAGCCTCATTAATAATATAATTAAGGAAGGGTTCGTACATCTCGTTGAGGTTGCCTGCCGACACGGGCCAATAGTTCATCTGCACGTTGATGTTGGCGTGGATATCGCTGTGCCAGGGTGGTGTGCAGGTGTTGTTCCATATACCTTGCAGGTTGTTGGGCAGGTCGGTACCGCGTGAAGATGCTATTGAGAGGTAGCGGCCATAGTTGTAGTATAGCTGCTCGAGCATAAGGTTGCGTGCGCCGCTTGCTGCGTTATACTCTGTTATAAGTTCGTTGGTGGGGAGGTCGTTCTCCACACCGTCGAGCTCGAGTGTTACACGATTGAAGAACTCCTGATGGTCGGCAACGTGGGCTGCATAAACTGCGTCCCAGCCTTTCTCGGCCACTGCATCGGCTTGTGCCATATTGTCAGCGGGGAGGTTCTCGGCATTGCCGTTTACGTGTGAAACGAGATTGCCCACAAAGTCGGTGCTGCCCACAATAACAAGCAGTACCTCGTCGGCCTCCTCAACAGTGATGCCATCGGCACCTGTTGATGTGAAACCGCCCTTGGCAACAACTTTTAGTGTAGCGTTGTAGCTCACTGTTTGCAATTTGCCGGTGAATTGTGCGTAACCGTTAGTGTAGGTTGTTTCGGCTGCAACGGTGGGCTTGCCGCTTTCCATTGTGATGCGGAAATTGAGCTTGCCTGCCTCAGATGCTGTGATTTTTGTAACAACGGCTTTGTCGGGGTTGCTTGCGATATACTGCTTGGTGTATTTAACACCATTGATATCCTCGTATGTAACGGTTCCTGTGGCTGTTGCGAGGTTCAGGTCGCGATAGTAATTCTTAACGGGCTTTGTGCCGTTGTATGTGAAGTTACCGCTAATATCCTCTATATATACAGAGCCAAAGGGAAGGTAGTAACCGTATGAATTGGGACCACCGCTCCACAGGGTTTTGTCGTTGAATAGAATCTGGTCTTTTTCTACACCGCCGAAGAGCGATGCACCAAACTGTCCGTTACCAATGGGGAGCGAGTACTCCATCCATGTGTTTGCAACGCCTGTTGCGGTTGCAGGCTGTGTGTACCAGAGTGTGAGTTTCTCCTCGGGTGCTGTTGCGTCTGATTCGGCAACCTTGAACTCGGGATAAACAATGCTCTCCTCGCTGATGAACTGCAAGGGGTTACCGGCTGCGTTGGCGTTCCAAAGGCCAAGTTCTTTGCCACTGCCTGCGCCACCCCACATATTAAATGCGGTGGTGGTGGAGCTTGCGTGCTGTATCTCAAAATACAAGGGGTAGCTGCCGTTCTCGGTGGGTACCACCTTAAAGCCTTGAGCATCTTGGCTTGTGCTTGCCTTGATGCGCTCGCTCGCATATACAAGATAGTTGCCTGCTTTATTTACAATCTGGCAGTTGTCTTTTGTGCCCACGAGTTTCCATTTCTGCTGGTCGAGGTCGTCGGTTGCAGCAGTCTGCACATTGTTTCCTGTGCCTTTGTCTTCAATAACCCAGCCACCGTTACCAAACTTTATGAAGTACCAATAGCTGTTATCGGCATCGCTGAAGTTGGGGTATGTGGGCTCGGCACTTATGAATGTCAAGGGGTTGTTTGCATCGCCTGATGACCAAACTCCCAGCTCTTTGCCTGTGCCTGCACCTCCGTTGGGGTTCATGGAGTTGTGGCCGCTTGTATTATGCAGCTGTATCTCAAAATTATCATCACCCAAAGAGTTCAGTTGCAGTGTTGTCTTGCTGTCGGCGGTTTCTGTGGTTTGGAAACGGCTTGCTTCACTGTTGTAGATAAGGTAACGCCCGGCTTTGTTCTTCATGTAGAAACTTGTCTCGTCGCCCACTAATTGCCACAATTGTTCGTTGGCATAAGCCTTTGCTGCTGTCTGTGCATTGCTGTTGGCACCCATATCTTTGAGTGCTGCATTGCTTGTGTTAAAATGCACCCACCAATATTCTGGTGCCTCTTCGGTTGAGAAGTAGGGGAGTTCGATAACCTCGGGCTCCTCGCTTTCGGCAACGAATGCCACGGGGTTACCGCTGTCGCCCACGGTCCAGTTGCTTATCTTCTTGTCCGCGCCTGCACCCTGGAACATGTTCATGCAGTCGCTTGCGCCTACACGCTGTATTTCGTATGCTCCCGAGTAGCTGTTGTTAGAGGTCTTGAAAACTTTCAATTCAGTTTTGTTTGCCTCGCTTGTAGAGTAGTAGAACGATGTGCTTGTGCTGAATCCCAACCAATTACCGTTCTTGCTTTTCATATAGAAACTTTCGGGTGTGCCTATGAATTGCCATTTCTGTGCATCGGCGCTGCGATCGCTTGTTGCTGTGAGGGCATTCTGTTCCGAACCTTGGTCGGTCAAAGCCCATTTGCCGTTCTGGAAAATAACCTGATACCACACGGGAGCCTCTTCGGTTGAGAAGATTGCGGGGTCGTAAATCACGGGTGTGAGGTCTGTGAATATAATCTGGTTGGCATCGCCGTTGGCATCAGCCTCTGCAACGTTGCCCTCTGCCTGGCTCATTGATTTATCCGAGCCTTTACGCACGATTTCCCAGCAACCGGTATTTCCCTCGGTAAGTGTAAAGGCGGCCTTCTTGCTCCTATCACTTGTTGTTGTGTAACGATTGCTTGTGGCATCATATGCAAGATAGTTGCCAGGCTTGCTCACCATGTAGAAGGCTTCTTTCGATCCTACAATGTTCCACATATAGGCATCGGATTCGGTAGCGGTGCCTATTGTTACGTTTTCGTCTGCGCCCTGGTCGCAGATGGCATTGCCGCTGTTGTTGAACTTGACATGGTGCCACACAGGGCTTGCTTGGCTTGCGAATGTCGGGAGGATTGCTTCCTCTGCATTGTAAACCTCGGTACTCTGTACCTCTGCACCACTTTCGTAAAGGGAAGTACTTGCTTGCTTCCCACTCTCAAAAGCGTTGGCCAATGTTGCGCCTATCGCGGGAAACGATGAGGCTCCGGCCCACACAATTGTAATGTTTGCAATCAAGGCAAACAGATACAAATAGAGTTTTTTGGTTTTCATAAATGTGTAATTAAAAGTTTATGTAAAATTATAGTTTTTTGTTATGGTGGTTATATACAATATTACACTAAATGTAAGATTGTCATCTCGAACGTATGTGAGAGATCTAAATAGTTATTTATTGAGATTTTTCCTCCCTTTGGTCGTAAAAATGACAACCTTGTGTAAACTGCTATATAAATACCTTTGTTATTTACATGTTTTTGCAAAGTAAATTAAAAAATTAATATTTGTTACATTTTCTCCTTTTTATTTTATAATGTATAAGCGTGCGCCCGATTTGTTTCGGTGAAAAACATTTTTGTTTGGGCATGCTTGCATTTGCCCTTGCTTTGTGCTATCTTCGCGGTATTAACATCAGCAAAAGAAAAGATTTATGAGTCAGATTATATCCCCATCGCTCCTGTCGGCCGATTTCGGCTGTCTGCATAAGGATTTGGAGATGATTAACCGTAGCGAGGCCGATTGGTTGCACATAGATATCATGGATGGCGTGTTTGTTCCCAATATATCCTTTGGCCCTCCTGTGCTTAAGTATGTTGCCGAGTTGTGCAATAAACCGCTCGATGTGCATTTGATGGTGGTGAACCCCATGAATTATCTCGATGCGGTTAAGGCGCTTGGTGCCCGTATAATGAACATACACTACGAGGCATGCGTGCATCTGCATCGTGCAATCATGCAGATTAAGGATGCAGGCATGATGGCCGGTGTTACATTGAATCCATCCACCCCCGTGTGTATGTTGAAGGATGTTATAGCCGACCTCGATTTGGTGCTCCTGATGAGCGTGAACCCCGGTTTCGGTGGCCAGAAATTTATTCCTCACACGGTGGAGAAGGTGCGCGAACTGCGCGAACTCATTGACAAGACAGGTTCAAAGGCTGTTATTGAGGTCGATGGCGGTGTAAACGCCGAGACCGGTGCTCTGCTTGCAGCCGCCGGCTCCGATGTGCTGGTGGCCGGCAATGCGGTGTTCAAGGCCGAAAACCCCGAGGCAGTAATTTCAGCCTTGCGTGCTCTGTAATAGATTGTGTCCGGTTTTGATATAAAGAATTATCCTCTTCTGAAATTGGCTTTGCCGCTGATTTTGGGAATTGTAATAGGGTGGCAGTGCAATGTCGATTGGTTGCACATTGCCACCTTGTTTGCTGTTTCGTTGCTTGCTGTGGCAGGTGGTTTTTCGTCGCGTCTGCCTGCTTGGCTGTTCGGTGCGGGTGCAACGGGTGTGATGCTTGCCGTGGGGCTCTTCATTGTAACGTGCGACAAAAAGGATGTTGCCCCGCTGTGGAGTGGTGATAAGGTTGCATGCGAGGCGCAGTTGATGGAAAATCCATACATGGGCGGTGCAGCTACAAGAGCTCTTGCCTATGTGGTTGCTTGTGAGGAAAGGGATGGAGTGCGCAGTGAGGGGCTGGTGGAACTCTATTTTGCGAATAGTGTGGAGGCGGAATCCTTGCGCGTGGGCGAGAAAATATCTTTTGAGGCTGTCATAAAGAATCCTGCAAATGCGGGCAACCCTGCCGAATTCGATGCGGCGCGTTATATGCGTGTGAAGGGTATAAGCGGTTCGTTGTTCCTGCCTGTGGATGGGTGGCGCAGCCTGGGTATGGGCGATTTGTCGCTCTCGATGCGTGCGCTTGCGCTGCGCAACAATATTCTTAAAATGTATGAAGGGCTGGGCTTTGAAGGCGATGCTCTGTCGTTGCTCGCAGCCTTCTCGGTTGGCGAGAAACGTGGTTTTACGCAAGAACTCAAAGAGGCATACGCCAATGCGGGTGTGAGCCATCTGCTGGCTCTGTCGGGTCTGCACCTTGGACTTTTTTATGCTGTTGTTGCGGCTCTTTTTGCCTTTGCAGGCAGGGGGCGCAGGGCGGTGGTTGTGCGCGAGTTGTTTGCTCTTCTCTTGCTGTGGGCCTTTGCTTTTGTTGCGGGCCTCACTCCTTCGGTGGTGCGCTCGGCATTGTTGTTTACACTTATTATTGTTGGTCGCTGCCTGCGTAGGGATGGCTCTGCACTTAATTCTCTTGCTTTTGCGGCAGTGGTGATGTTGCTGTTTTCGCCGCGATTGCTCTTTGATGTGAGTTTTCAGTTGTCCTTTTCGGCAGTACTAGCCATTCTGCTTGTTACTCCGTGGTTGCAAGCTCTTTTTGCTTGTGAAAAACATAGCAGGGCATATAATTATGCGGTGTCGCTACTTGCGGCCTCGCTTTCCGCGCAGGTGGGCACTTTGCCGTTTGTGTGGTACTATTTTGGCACTTTTCCTCTCTATTTCCTTCTTGCTAATGTGCTGCTTGTGCCGCTTGCCACGTTGTTGATGATGCTTGTGGTTGCTCTGTGGCTCTCTGCTCCCATATCCTTTTTGCAGCAGATGATTGCTTGTGCAGCTTCATCTCTGCTTACCTTGATGAATTGGTTGGTGGAGTTTTTTTCATCGTTGCCTGTTGCATCGTTTATGTTGCCTCGGGTTGATGTGGCGGGGGCCTGTTTTGCTGCTCTGTTGCTCTTCTTGCTTTTTTATGGAGCGATAAACAGAAAATATCTGCTCTCTGTATTTGCTGTTTTCTCGGCGGCAGTGGTGCTGCTGTTGAATATTTTCGCATTCGATGGAGGCGAAAAGGAGAATTCTTTGCTCTTTTTTAATAACAATAAATCGGGTGTTGTGCTGTTGCTCCCGTCAAGCGGTGGAGCTTATGTGGTTTCCTCCGTTCCGCAATTCGATTCCGATGCCGACAGGGTGCTTGCTCCTTATGTGAAGCGAGAGGGGCTGGAACCTGTGCAGTGGCTCTCGCCCATGTTTGCCGATGATTATACAGGGTATTCCAATGGTCTTATATCATTTGCAGGGCTGCGTGTGCAGATGCTTGCCGACGATTGTTGGGCGTGCGATACATTACAACATCCCGTGGATGCCGTGTGGCTTTGTCGTGGCTTCCTTGGCTCGGTGGAGCAGCTGCTCGAAGTCTATCCTGCATCGTGTGTCATTCTCGATGGCTCGCTCTACGAAGGCAGCCGTCGCAGGCTGTTGCGCGAGTGCAGTGCAGCGGGTGTTGGTTGTATAGATATTTCGCAACTTGGCGCTGTAATGGTGAAGGGTGACGATGGCTCCTTCTCGGTAGAGACAATGCGGGGTAAATAATGTTTTTATCTCTTCCCCTTGCTTGAAAAACGGCTTTTTCCTATCTTCGCGTAAATAAAAATCAATAAAATGCTTGAATGGCTTATACCGCAGGCGCAGATGGAGGCTCTGCGTGCTGTAATAGATGAAAATGATAAATTTGTGGTTGTGGCGCACAAGAATCCCGACGGTGATGCTGTGGGCTCTTCGCTTGCCATGATGCTGTATTTGCGTAGTTTGGGCAAAACTGCCGATGTGGTGCTGCCCAATGCCTTCCCCGATTTTCTTACCTGGCTCCCCTCGGCCGATGATGTGGTTGTTTATGAAACAGCTGCCGAGCGCGCTTGTGAGCTTGTAGCTGCAGCGCAAGTGATTCTTTGCCTCGATTTTAATTCACCATCACGTCTGGGGCCGTTGGGCGAGTCGCTCTGCTCCTCGTCGGCCCAGAAAATATTGATAGACCACCATCTGTATCCCGAGGAGGGTTTCTTCTCGCTCATGCTGTCGGCACCCGAGGCCTGCTCTACTGCCGAATTGGTGTATCGTGTGATATACCGTCTTTCGTCGGTGCAGGCGTTGTCGCTTGATGTGGCACAGGCCATATACACAGGCATGATGACCGATACAGGCTCTTTTGCATACGCCTCGAACCGCAAGGATATTTATCTTATAGTGGCCGAACTTATTGCCGCGGGAGTTGATAAAGATTTGATTTACAGGAGGGTGTTCTATAACGCCTCTACATCGCGCTTGCGACTGATGGGCTATGTGCTGTATAAGAAAATGAAGATATACTCCCGCATGAATGCGGCACTCATAACATTGTCCTATGACGAGCTCATGCATTTCAAAGTACAAAAAGGCGATACCGAGGGGCTTGTGAATATGCCGTTGCAGAAGAAGGGGGTGCGCTTCTCTTGTTTCTTGCGCGAAGAGTTGCCGGGTAAGATAAATGTATCGTTGCGCAGTGTGGGCGATTTTCCATGCAATACGCTTGCTGCCGAATACTTTGGTGGGGGCGGCCACAAGAATGCTTCGGGTGGCGAGGTGCACGATACCATGGAGGCTGCCGTGGAAAAATTTGTGAAGGCTATGAATGCTTATAGAAAAGAACTTACCGAGTGATGCTTTGCCTCATGTTTGGCGGTTTGTGTTACATAATAGGTAATAAAAATAAAAAAACTTAATTTATCTTTGCTCTTTCATTGTAAAATTGTATTTTTGAATGATTTTGAGTGCAGAACTCCAAATATTGAAACGATAATAAAAATACTATGATTAATAACCGTTGGTTTTTAGTGCTGTTGATGCCGTTGTTTGCAATCCTTTTTACGGCATGTGATGAGGGTGTCTCGTATTCGGATATGAAGGATAGAGAGCATAGTGCGATACATAATTTCATAATATCCAAAGGTATCAGCGTTATCTCTAAGAGTAAATTCCTGGAACAGGATTCCATTACCAATATCGAGAATAACGAATATGTGCTCCTCGATAATGTATATGTGCAATTTGTGAAGAATCCTAATCCTCGCAGGGAGGAGTATAAAGATGTTGCTTCAAAAAAGATTGGTGAAAACGAGTCCATGAATCTGATGGTAAAATACTCCGAGTATAGTATTATGGATGAGGAGACGCTTACAGATAACAAGAATGTGGCCGACCATGACGCAATGACCGTTACACAAAAGGACGATATGTATTCGGCCTCTTTCTCCTCGGGTGTCATGCTCGAAACATACGGAACAACCGCAGTGCCCACAGGCTGGCTGGTTGCAATGCCTTATCTCTATTTCACCCGCAGCCAGGCCAATCATGCCGAGATAAACATTATTGTACCACATTCCGAGGGTACAACCACGGCAGCCACTTATGTCTATCCCTGTTTCTACAACATAAAATTCTATCCCGAACAATAACCTACTAATTAAAAACTTATATGACACTAATTAAATCTATCTCAGGTATCAGAGGTACCATCGGTGGCAGAGCCGATGAAGGTTTGACTCCTCTTGATGTGGTGAAATTGACTTCGGCCTATGCAGCGCTGATTCGTAAGACAACAACCAAAACAAGCAACAAGATTGTTGTTGGTCGTGATGCTCGTTTGTCGGGTAGCATGGTAAACAAAATCGTTTGCGGTACCCTCATGGGCATGGGCTTCGATGTTGTTGATATAGGCCTTGCTTCAACCCCCACAACCGAGGTTGCCGTAACAATGGAAGATGCTTGCGGTGGTATCATTCTCACAGCAAGCCACAACCCCCGTCAGTGGAACGCTCTCAAATTGTTGAACGAGAAGGGCGAGTTCCTGAATGCAGCCGAAGGTAAAGAGGTTCTTCGCATTGCCGAAGCCGAGGAGTTCGATTATGCCGATGTTGAGACACTTGGCAAATACCGCCTCGATGAGACATACGACGAGAAACATATCGATGCAGTACTCTCGCTACCTTTGGTAGATGTTGAGGCTATAAAGGCAGCCGGTTTCAAGGTGGCTATCGACTGCGTGAATTCCGTAGGTGGTGTCATTCTTCCCCGCCTGTTCGAGAAACTCGGTATCACAAAGGTAGATAAACTCTACTGTGAGCCCACAGGCGATTTCCAGCACAACCCCGAGCCTCTTGCAAAGAACCTTGGCGATATCATGGGGCTTATGGCAAAGGGTGGCAACGATGTTGCATTCGTGGTTGACCCCGATGTGGATCGCTTGGCAATCATTTGCGAGAATGGCGAGATGTATGGCGAGGAATACACCCTTGTAACCGTTGCCGACTATGTATTGAAACATACTCCCGGTAATACGGTATCAAACCTTAGCTCTACACGTGCGTTGCGCGACGTTACCGTTGCACATGGTTGCGAGTACGCAGCATCGGCTGTGGGTGAGGTGAACGTGGTTACCAAGATGCGCGAGACCAACGCCGTAATAGGTGGTGAGGGTAATGGCGGAGTAATCTATCCCGCTTGCCACGCAGGCCGCGATGCTCTTGTGGGTATCTGCTTGTTCCTGAGCCACCTTGCACACGAGAAAAAGACCGTGAGTGAGTTGCGTGCCACATATCCTGCATACTTTATGGGCAAGAACCGCATCGACTTGAAGCCCGGTAGCGATGTTGATGCAATCCTTGAGAAGATTAAGGCTACATATGCAGGCAAGGCCGAGATTAACACCATCGACGGTGTGAAGCTCGACTTCCCCGACAAATGGGTACACTTGCGCAAGAGCAACACCGAGCCCATTGTTCGTATCTACTCAGAAGGCCCCACACAGGAGGCTGCCGATGCTATCGGTGAGGAGATTCTTGCACTTGCAAACAGCTTGATGTAATAGTCATTTCTATAAAAAGTCATAGGGCAAGTTCGTCGAACCTGCCCTATGACTTTTTATAGGTTTTCTTTGCTTTCAAACCTCTAACTATAACGAGCTTGCGTAGCATGTTTTTGTTTTTTCTCCTATATTTTATTGCTGTTCTAATTTTATTTTATAAACTTTGTAGCAATGCTAAAAATATAATATAAAATCAAAAGTTTTATGAAAAAGATTCTTTGTGCAATTTTATTGTTTGCAGGTTTTGCGGTGTGTGGTTTTGCACAACAAACCATAGAGTATTGCTGTACTCATTATTACAAAAATAGTGTTAAAATGAAACTCGAAAAACCAATTTTTTGCTATATAACATTTACGGATAATTATAATCGACTATATAAATCAGATGAATATGGTAATGCTACTGATTTGGATAATGGTCGTCCATGTGTTTTTAAGTTTACAAAAAGAGAAAGCGACTATAATATATATAAAATAGATTCTTCTCTATACATTGAAAGACGTGCATATGGCAATTTTGATAATACACCATTGTTTCAACCTACTTATAAATTTTCCGTAGATTTATCAGTGTATAATTTTGTGCCCAATCCTAGCGTGGCGGGTTTCTTTTATGGAATTATGGTATATAAACGCGTAACCAAAGCCGAAAAAAAGGCTATTTTACGTGAATATGAAGAAAGCCTGCCAAAATTATTGCAATGAGAAACGTATTGTTGTTGGTCTTGCTGTCTGTTACCGCGCTCTTAAATGCCCAAACATATTTCTATAAACTATCGGCAGTGGTGGAAAATGGCAATCGCAGTGCAGGTAATGGCAGTGGAATATACGTTACATTTACTGATAAAGGTTGCTACGATTCCGATATAGAGGGTTGCACAATGAATAACGGCTTTCTCAATTTGCAATTAAAAGGAGAAGGTAAAATACAATACAAGGGTACATCTTATTGGGGCGCTGCCGAGTATATCTTTTCTGTCGATTACAAGTTGCTAAATGTAATAGCAGGTAATTGCGTTTATATTTATAACAAGAGTAATAGTTCGACACAGCGTGTTTCTACGTATTGCGGAGCAAAAGCAACTAAAAGCAGTGCTCATGTGAACCCTGTGCATGCAGGTGGCGCTGTGGGCATTGGTGTTGTGGGAGATAATAACGAATATCGTGGTAAGCTGTCCCCCGAACAATATCGCGAGCATTATGCGAGGTGGGAGGAGCAGGCAAGGTCGTGCTATGAGAGTTTGGTGGATATTGTAAATGTTGGCAATGGTGACGAGTCGCACATAAATAAGTACAAAGCAGATGAATCGGTAGCCCATCAATCGAGTTTGCGGACACTGTTGATTCGCCTTCAAGGGGAAATGCGCAAGGTGCGTAGCGAGGCTGCTTCGTATGGAGTAACTATTATGCAATCGCGCTGGGAAACATGCTCACCTCCTTCCCGTTATTAATTATCTTATTCTTATATACGTATAACAGGTTGCTCAACGAGCAACCTGTTATACGTATATAAACTCCCTTATCACCGCATCGCTCACAAAAATACCTTTTGGGGTAAGGGCAAGGTTGCCGTCGGGCCTCTCTTGCAGGTTGCCTGCGGCAATCTCCTTGCGCGCGGCCTTCATCATATAATTATATAAGGTGTTGCCGAATTTTTCTTTTACCCACAGGGTGGGCAATCCATCGGCTGTGCGCAGGCGGGTGAGCATTGCATCGTTATAGCGTTCTTCGGTGGTCAGTTGCTCCACTTCAAAAACAGTGTTGCCGCTGTTTATACCTTTTATGTATTGTGCAACATCGGCAATGTTCCAGCCGCGCGAGGTACCGTCGTAGGAGTGTGCGCCCGCCCCGCAGCCTATGTAGGGAATGTCGTGCCAATAACTGCTGTTGTGGCGGCTTTCGTGGCCCGGGAGTGCGAAGTTTGATATTTCGTAGTGGCGGTAGCCGGCCTCTTTCATCGCCTCTATGAGCATGTTGAATTGTGTTATGTTCTCCTCCTCGCTCAATTCTGTTATATCCCCTCTTTGCAGGGCGTGGTAGAGTGGAGTGCCCTCCTCGTATGTGAGGTTATAGGCCGATAGGTGCTCGGGGTGCAGTGCTATTGCGCTTTGCAGGTCGGCAGCCCATTGTTCGGGGGTGGAGCCGGGGAGGGCAAACATCAGGTCGATGCTTATGTTGCGGAAACCGGCAGCACGTGCATTGCTCACAGCCTGCCGTGCCCCTTCGGCTGTGTGGCGGCGCCCGAGTTTTTGCAGTAGCTCGTCGCTGAAACTCTGCACCCCCATGCTTATGCGGTTGAATCCTTGCCGTGCAAGCATAGCCGTGTAGGCGGGTGTGAGGTCGTCGGGGTTGCACTCAATGGTTATCTCGGGCTCGGGCGCAATGCGGTAGTTGTGGTGTATGCTTTTAAGGATGCTTGCAAGGTGCTCCTCGGTTAGCAGCGATGGGGTGCCTCCACCAAAGTATATGGTCTCTATCAGTTCGCCACCTGCATACTCTTTGCGCAGTTGCAGCTCGCGGCACAGGGCTGCCGTGTAGCTGCTGTGCATGCTGTGCAGTGTGGTGGAGTAGAAGGCGCAGTAGCGGCACCTCTGCTTGCAGAATGGTATGTGTATGTATATGCCCGCCATTGGTTTTCTTTTGTGTGCGAAGATACTTTTTTTATCTCTTTTTTGAAAAACCTTTCAAATCTATTTGCTTATCTACTCAAAAATTCATACATTGCTACCGCTTTAATAACAAACTAACCAAAATAGCAAATAATATGAAAACTTATCAGACTAACGAAATCAAGAACATTGCAATCGTAGGATGTTCAGGCTCTGGAAAAACCACTCTCACAGAGGCTATGCTCTATGAGGGTGGTATCATAAAACGTAGAGGTACGGTAGAGGCAAAAAATACCGTAAGCGACTATTTCCCTGTGGAGCAAGAGTATGGTTACTCGGTGTTCACCACTGTTTTTCAGGTGGAGCAGGCGAATAAGAAACTGAACCTCATAGATTGCCCGGGTTCAGACGATTTTGCCGGTGGTATGGTGTGTGCTCTCGAGGTTTGTAACCTTGCCATGGTTGTAATCAACGGCCAATATGGTGTGGAGGTGGGTACACAGAACTGCTTCCGTTACATTCAAAAGATGAAGAAGCCTGCCATGTTCGTTGTCAATCAGGTAGATAATGAAAAATGTGATTATGACAATGTAATTGAGCAGTTGCAATCAATATATGGTTCAAAGGTGGTGCCCGTGCAGTATCCCGTTGCAGCAGGCCCCGGCTTTAACTCAATTATCGACGTGCTTTTGATGAAGAAGCTCACTTGGACTGCCGAGGGCCAGCCCCCTATGGTAGAGGATATTCCTGCCGACCAGGTTGAGAAAGCAAAGGCATTGCACACCGAGCTTGTTGAGAAGGCTGCCGAGAACGAAGAGGATTTGATGAATAAATTCTTCGATTCGGATGACCTCTCTACCGATGATATCCGTATGGGTGCCCGCTTGGGCCTCTCTACAGGCAGCGTATATCCCGTACTCTGCTGCTCTGCTGCCACAGACGTTGCAGTAAGTCGCTTGCTCGAGTTCCTTGCAAACGTGGCTCCCGAGGTTGATGATATGCCCCAGCCTGTAAATGTAGATGGTGTTACAGTTCCCTATGACAGCTCGGCCCCCACATCGTTGTTCTTCTACAAGACATCGGTTGAGCCCCACATCGGCGAGGTTAATTACTTTAAGGTTATCAGCGGTACATTGAAACCCGGTATGGATTTCGTTAATGCCGACAGAGGTTCCAAGGAGCGTATCGCCCAGATTTATTGCAGCGCAGGTGCCAACCGTACCGCTGTGGATGAGTTGAAGGCCGGCGACCTCGGTTGTACCGTTAAATTGAAGGATGTTCGCATTGGTAACACTCTTAACGACAAGGATGCCAACAACAGATTCTCTCTTGTAAAATATCCCGCATCAAAATATTCACGCGCTATCAAGCCCGCCAACGAGAGCGAGATGGAGAAACTTATGCAGGCTCTTAACCGCATGCACGAGGAGGATCCCACATGGCGTGTAGAGCAGTCAAAGGAGTTGCGCCAAACTATCGTTTCGGGCCAGGGTGAGTTCCACCTGCGCACATTGAAATGGCGTTTGGAGAACGTGGAGAAGATTCAGGTTGTTTACGAGGAGCCCAAGATTCCCTACCGCGAGACAATTACAAAGGCTGCCCGTGCCGATTATCGCCACAAGAAACAGAGTGGTGGTGCCGGTCAGTTTGGCGAGGTACACCTCATTGTAGAGCCCTACGAGGAGGGCAAGCCGTTGCAGGAGGTTTATCGTTTCAATGGGCAGGAGTTCAAAATCAATGCCAAAGCTACCGAAGAGGTTACTCTCGAGTGGGGTGGTAAATTGGTGTTTGTGAACAGCATTGTAGGTGGTTCTATCGATGCCCGCTTTATGCCCGCAATCCTCAAAGGTATCATGGAGCGCATGGAGCGTGGCCCGCTCACCGGTTCTTATGCCCGCGATGTACGCGTAATTGTTTACGATGGCAAGATGCACCCGGTTGATTCAAACGAAATTTCGTTCATGCTTGCAGGCCGTAATGCATTCAGTGAGGCATTCCGCAATGCCGGTCCCAAAATCTTGGAGCCTGTTTATGATGTAGAGGTATTCGTGCCCTCGGACAAGATGGGTGATGTAATGAGCGATATTCAGGGCCGCAGAGGTATGATTATGGGTATGGAGAGCGAGAACGGTTACGAGAAACTCTCGGCAAAGGTGCCTTTGAAAGAGATGTCGTCTTACTCAACCTCGTTGAGCTCGCTCACCGGTGGTCGTGCATCGTTCATAATGTCGCCCGCTTCTTACGAACTTGTTCCCACAGATGTTCAGGATAAGCTGGTTAAGGAGTTTATGGCAAAAGAGGAGGAATAATTTGAATATTCCCATGCCTTCCTTCAAGGCATCATCAATAACATTAGCAAGGCGTGCCAAGATTGGCGCGCCTTGCTTTTTTAGTTAAATTGCATTCTGTTTTTAGTAAAATGTGCAAATATTGTACTGTTTTAGTTGTTAATTTGATAAATTAAATTTTTGCATTTGTTAATTAAAAGAAAAATAATATTAATTCTACTCAATTAATTGTGCAATCTTTGCATCTTCTCATTATATTTGCGCAAAACAGCATGTATATAACCTATGTTGCAGTAGCGAATAAAACCGTTATCCGATTTTATACATGCTTGTTGTTAATAGATTGCTATATGAAGAAACTGACGATATTGATAGTGGGGCTTGTGATGGGGGTGTGTTGTCTGGGATTGCTCTATTTGCAGGTAACCTACATTGAGGCTATGGTGGATTTGCGGCACGAACACTTTGATGAAGGTGTAAGGCGCAGTCTTTATCAGGCGGCATATAACCTGGAACTCGATGAGATGCGTACCTATCTTGCCAAGGATATTCAAAAGGATATTCATCGTGGCCAGATAAAAGATGGTTTCTTGAAATTGGAACACTCATATCTGGCATCGACTGAGGGTGGTAACGTATTATCGGCATTTGAGCTTAAAACAATAGTCAAGAATCCCTCGCAATCGTTGTCGCAGTTCAAGATAAATTCAAACAGGGGAAACCTATCCATGCGCGATGCACAGCGTCTGTCGCTCGAGATATTGAGCAAGAGGTACAAGTACCAGCGTGCCGTGCTCGACGAGGTGCTCTATAATATGCTTTACCAGGCAAGCGAAAAGCCCTTGCAAGGGCGCATAAATTTTGGTAAACTAGACCAATATATTAAATCGGAGCTTGCAAACAACGGAATTCTGCTGCCTTATCACTTCAGGGTGTTGCGCGGCGATGGCGAGGAGGTTTATCGCTGTTCCGATTATTCCTACACCGAGGGCGATAATAAATATAAGGAGATAATATTCAAGAACGACCCTCCGGGCCATATGGCTGTGTTGGAAGTTAATTTCCCCACATCGTTGTTGAACAATTATATTTATAGTTCGGTTAAATTTATGATTCCTTCCATACTGTTCACTTTTGTTTTGTTAATAACGTTTGTTATAACATTATATATGGTGTTCAGGCATAAAAAGATAACCGAAATGAAGAACGATTTCATAAATAATATGACGCATGAGTTCAAGACACCGATATCTACTATATCGCTGGCAGCTCAGATGTTGCAGGACCAAACCATTGCAAAATCGCCCGAGATGTTCTCAAAATTGTCGGGGGCAATCACCAGCGAGACCAAGCGTTTGCGCTTTCAAGTGGATAAGGTGTTGCAGATGTCTATGTTCGACAACAAGAACAATGCCTCTCTCAAAATGAAGGAACTCGATGCCAACGAACTTATTTCGGGTATTGTAAACACCTTTACCGTAAAGGTTGAGCAGAGTGGTGGCAAGCTCACCTGGGAACTCGATGCCGAAGACCCTTATATATATGTAGATGAGATGCACTTTACCAATGTGGTGTTCAATCTCATGGACAACGCAGTGAAGTATCGCAGGCAGGATGTCCCGCTTGAATTGGAGGTGCGCACATGGAACAGCAACAACAACTTCATGCTGTCGGTAAAGGATAATGGCATCGGTATTAGTAAAGAGAACCTTAAAAAGATATTCGACAAGTTCTATCGCGTGCACACCGGTAATGTTCATGATGTGAAGGGCTTTGGCCTGGGCCTTGCCTATGTGAAACAGATTGTGCAGGCACACAAGGGCACAATTCGTGCCGAGAGCGAGCTTGGAGTGGGAACAACATTTGTAATTGTATTACCTTTAAAATAAATTATTATGGACGAGAAACAGAGAATTTTGTTATGTGAGGACGACGAGAACCTCGGTATGCTTTTGCGTGAGTATTTACAGGCAAAGGGTTTCTATGCCGAACTTTGTCCCGATGGCGATGTGGGTTATAAAACCTTCTTGAAGGGTAAATTTGATATTTGCGTGCTCGATGTTATGATGCCTGTGAAGGATGGCTTCACACTTGCACAGGAGATTCGTGCAGCCAACTCGGAGATTCCAATCATATTCCTTACTGCAAAAACACTGAACGAGGATATATTGGAGGGTTTCAAGATTGGTGCCGACGATTATATAACAAAGCCTTTCAGCATGGAGGTGCTTGTTTCGCGCATCGAGGCTATCTTGCGCCGTGTATGCGGTAAAAAGAGCAAGGAGAATACTCAATACAAGATTGGTCGCTTCCAATTCGATACACAGAAGCAGTTGCTTACCATCGACGACCAGCAGACAAAGCTCACCACAAAAGAGTCGGAGTTGTTGAGCCTTCTTTGTGCTCACACAAACGAGATACTGCAACGCGACTTTGCATTGAAAACCGTGTGGACCGACGATAATTATTTCAATGCCCGCAGCATGGATGTTTATATCACCAAACTGCGCAAGCACTTGAAAGCCGATGACTCTATCGAGATTATCAATATCCACGGAAAGGGTTACAAGCTCATTGCTCCCGAGGTGGAGGCTTAAAATCCGTTCTGTATAAACAATAAAAAAAGGTTGCCAAAAAGTGGCAACCTTTTTTTATTGTTATTGCTTTAATTATTCCTCCAAAGCCTTTTTGCCGGCAATGATGTATGCTACAAGGCCTGCAACCATAGCAACATATGCGCTGACATTTAATGCGTTGATATTGTTCCAGCCACAGAAGTGGCTCAAAATGAGGACTAATGCTCCGATGAGGATTATAGCAAGTGCTACATACTTGATTTTTGTTGCCATATTTATATTGTTTTATTATTGTTTTATTATTGTTTTTGTCTTTATGGGTGTATGTGCTTGTTTCGGCACATTATGTTGCAAAGAAACATATAAATATTTAGAGAACGAAATTTTTTTTGCTTAAAATTGTTGCTATCTCATAATTTGTGGCGAAAATATCCCTTTCGTTCTTGTTTATGTAGTTATGTTTTGTTTCTTTGCTGTGTTGAATGTGCTTGAAAGTTAAAAAGCCATAAAAACCGATATCTGCGTGGCGGTTACCTTTTTTATGCCTAAATTCGCAGAAAAGGTGGATTGTGATGGCTGAATTGCTTAATATCGATGGGTTTTGGAGTTATCTTTACATTGTAAACAATGTATTGGCTGTGCTTATAATGGTGTATGTGGTGCTCGACAATCGCAACCCCATACGCACTCTTGCATGGATAATGGTGCTCCTGTTTATTCCTTTTTTGGGTGTTTTATTGTATTTTTTCTTTGGGCGCGATATAAAAAGGAAAAAATATATAAGCCGTCGCTCCCTTTCGCAGATACAGCAACGTAGCCATCTGTGCTATCGTTCGCAGAACGGGGTGCAGCCTCCAGCTACCTATTCTTCCCTTATAAATTATCTTGAAAATACCGCATCGGCCTATCTCATGGCGGGGAGCGATGTGCGTGTGTTAGGTTCCACCGGCTGTTTTATCGAAGAACTGCTTGCCGCTATTGCGGCTGCAAAAGAGCATATTCATCTGCAATTTTATATATTTGAGAACGATGAAACAGGTACGCGTGTGCGCGACGCACTAATTGCAAAGGCTCGCGAGGGAGTTGAGGTCAGGGTAATTTACGACAGCGTGGGCTGTTGGTCTGTCCCCCGCGCTTTCTTCGAGGAGATTCGTTTTGCCGGTGGCCAGGTAGAGGCTTTTTTGAAGGTTCGTTTCCCGGTGCTTGGTAACAGGGTTAATTACCGTAACCATCGCAAGGTGGTGGTTATCGATGGTTGCTTGGGATACATTGGCGGTTGCAATATTGCCGACAGGTATGTAAAGGGCACTGCGCAGGGGGGCTGGCGCGATACCATGCTTGCTATACGCGGCAGTGCGGTATATGGCCTGCAAACATCATTCCTTGTCGATTGGTATTTTGTAAACAGCTCCCTGGTGAGTGGCAAGCGCTATTTCCCGCTGCCGGAGCAAAAGGGTGGGGCTATGGTGCAGGTGGCGCAATCGAACCCTGTGGGTGGCAACCGTGTGATAATGTCGGCTTTTCTGATGCTTATAGCAAGTGCGCGCAATTATCTTTACATGCAGACTCCTTATCTTGCGCTTACCGATTCAATGACTATGGCCATGTGCAATGCGGCTTTGTCGGGTGTGGATGTGAGGCTGATGATTCCGGCTCGTTCCGATAACAGGATATCGGACTATGCATCATACTCCTATCTTGGAACGCTTTTGGAGGCGGGTGTGAAAGTCCTTCTTTACACCGATGGCATGTTGCATTGCAAAACCATTGTGTGCGATGACAAGGTCTCCTCAGTGGGCTCCACAAATCTCGACTTCCGCAGTTTCTATTACAACTTCGAGGTAAATGCCTTTGTGTATGACGATGCCGTGGCTTGCAGTGTGAAGGCGCTCTTTCTTGCCGACGAAAAGGGGTGTACGCAACTGACGGCACGCAGTCATGCCGAGCGTTCCTTCGGGCAGCGTTGCTTGGAGTCGGCAGCACGCCTCTTCTCCCCTGTTTTGTAGCTTGTTATTTCTTGAAGAATGTGAAGTTTACACTGCCGTATGCAACGTGGCGGAAAAAGAGCGGGTGGTCGCTGAAGTCGTTATCCTTGCCGTGTTCGAAAATAAAGATTCCCCCCTCCTTCAGCATTGACGATTGCAGTATAAGCTGCGGTATCTCTTTGAGCTCTTTGAGGGCGTATGGGGGGTCGGCAAAAATAAAGTCGTAGCTTGCGGTGCAGCGGCGGATATAGCGGAAAACGTCGTCGCGCACAAGGTGCCAATTGTTATCGTTCAGTGCGGTTGCACTCTTGCGCAGATGGTTAAAGTGCAGCGGCTCCAGCTCAACCGATGTTACCGAAGCACAGCCACGCGAGAGCAACTCCAAACTGATGCTGCCTGTTCCCGAAAAGAGGTCCAGGGCGTGTGCCTCCTCAAAATCCATGATATTGCATAGGATATTAAACAGATTCTCCTTTGCAAAATCGGTTGTGGGGCGTGCTTTGAAATTGCGCGGTATGTCGAAATGCCGGCCTTTGTATTTTCCACTTATTATTCGCATAGTAGTAGTGCTTGTAGGTCAAATGGTATATTTCCTATTCTGTTTAGCAGATTGGGTGGGAAGAGTGCACCCGGGTTTATGCGCTCCCTGTTACGTATGAATTGTGATATTGCCGACGAGAGCTCTTCAACCCTTTTGCCTCCGCAAAGATAGAGTGTGTCCTCGGTCTGCGACAGCCCTTGGGCTTTCCATATTGCCAGCAGATAATATAGCTGGTTTTGGTTATCGGTTGTGCAGAAACTGTTTATGAGTTCTATCTTGCCGTTGTTCATGGAGAGGAGCAGGGAGCCTTCCTCGCCATAGTATGCAAGCATGTATCTGTCGGCCGCCAATGGCTTGCTTGCAATGTATCCCGGGAGTATGCTTGCCGGCGTGTAGTAATTTACGTTACCAAGTTGCGCAAGGCGGTTGTATATGTTCTTTTCCACAGGGAACAGCACGGTGAGGTTGTGCGCTGTGAGCCTGTTGGCAATAATCTCCACGTTGGTATCGGCCTTGGGGAAACAGCAACGGTAATAGATCTTGTGATTCTGTTTCTCGTCGTATTCGGCGGGCAGGGTAGTGAACTCGTTGGTGGCGATGATTGCTTTTACATCTGTTACATCGTCTATGTGCAGGGGGCACTCCTCTATTGCACGGCAAAGGTTTGCATATAGGCTGCTGTTGTTGTCGGCACGATGGAAATGGTATTGTATCGAGTCGGGGTCGGCAGCATTGTATATGCAAAAACAAAATCCATTCGTACTTATACGAATGGATAATGTTTTATATGGTAGGGTCTCTCCTTTCATCAAAGAGATATTATTCCCAGTTACCGGCGTTGTTGTTGGGGTTCTCAACGTCGCCCACCTTGAGACCGCAGTAACGGTCCATCTTCTTCATCTGGTATTTAAGGTTGGCGAGCTCTTGCTCGTTGATGTCTTGCAAGTAAACATCGTAGGGTGTGCGTGCCTCGAAGAGATACTGTGCGCTACCGGCTTTTGTTGTGTCGCAGCTGGTGAGAAGCTCGAACTTCTCGCCCTTGCCGAAGGGAACAAATGCTATAGAGTCTGCAACGAACTCTTTGGGGTAAATGGTGTCGAGCAGGGCAATCCATGAGGTGTCGCGGCGGAAACCACGCAAGCCCTCTTTGTCAACCTCGGCCCATTTGCCGGTTTTCTCGGCCTTCTTAATCATCTCCAAAGCCTTGTCCTCGGTGAGGCCGCGCTCAAGCTGTGCATCGTCAAGCTCGCCCTGCTTCAAGATGATAGGCATTTTCGCTGTCTTCAAGAAGTTGATGAGGGTGTCAAAGTTCTCGGCGTATGCGCCCTCGTGGCTGTTACGGAACTCAATCTGTGCTGTACGAATGTCGATGAGACGAGCTACGATAGCCTTCTCGCGAGCCGAACGAACCTCTGAAAACTCAATGGGATCCATGATACTACGATAGCTGATGTATGCCAAGCCTACAACAGCAAGAAGAAGTAATACTTTTAAGACGTTTTTCATTGTTACTATATTTAATTTATGTATTTTCGTGTCGCAAAAATAAGATAAAAAAACGAATTTCCGTTTTTATACTATATATATTTATTAAATAATTGTGATAAATAAGTATTTAACATCGCAAATTAAGACAAATTTTCCTTTTGTTCCAACAAATGAGCAAGAAAAATCGTTGGAAGAGATATCTATGTTCATTTTGTCGGGCGATGACAGGCGTGTTTTTCTTCTTTGCGGATATGCAGGAACGGGTAAGACATCGCTTGTGGCGGCACTTGTTAAAACCATGGAGCAGCTGGAGCGTCGCACCGTGTTGCTTGCTCCCACAGGCAGGGCGGCAAAGGTGTTCTCTTCCTATTCGGGGAGGGCTGCATATACCATTCACAAGTGGATTTACAGGCAAAAATCAATCCTCAACGGCTCGGCATTCACTCTTATGGAGAATAGGGCGGTGAACACTCTCTTTATAGTCGATGAGGCCTCTATGATTGCCAACGAGGGTGCCTCAAATTTCGGCTCGGGTGCGCTGCTCGACGACCTTGTGGAATTCGTCTATTCGGGGCGCGGCTGTTCGTTGCTCCTTCTTGGCGATACAGCCCAGCTGCCTCCCGTTGGTGAGGAACTGTCGCCGGCCCTCTCGTCCACCTATCTGCGTTCAATGTTTCTGAATGTGTCGGCCGTGGAGCTCACTCAGGTTATGCGCCAGCTCGATGGCTCGGGTATTCTTCAAAACGCCACAATGTTGCGGCACATAATAGCAGGTGGCGGTGGCGCATTGTTGCCACAGATAAAGCTCAAAGGTTTTGCCGATATCTGCCGAGTGCAGGGCGAAGAGCTCATTGAGGCGATAGAGAGTGCTTATAATTCCGTGGGGATAGATGAAACCATAATACTTTGCCGTTCGAACAAGCGTGCCAATATATACAACGAGGGAATTCGCAGGCGCATCCTCTATCGCGAGGAGGAGCTGAACAGGGGCGATGTACTGATGATAGTAAAGAACAATTATTATTGGCGCGAGGAGCTTGGCAAGCAAGATAAAACCATTCTTGAGAAAATTGATTTCATAGCAAACGGTGATACGGCCGAAATTGTGTATGTGGGCTCTGCCGAGGAGATGTATGGCTTTCGCTTTGCCGATGTTACTCTCTCTTTCACCGATTACGAGGATTGCGAGCTCGATGTAAAGATTATGCTCGATACGCTCACAAGTGAATCTCCCTCGCTCACGCGCAACGAGAGCGAAACACTGTTTGCCGCGGTGTGGGAGGATTACCCCGAGATACGCTCGAAGCGCAAACGCATGGAGGAGGTGCGCAAGAATCCCTACTACAATGCCCTGCAAGTAAAGTATGGCTATGCCGTAACCTGCCATAAAGCGCAGGGTGGTCAATGGAAGCGAGTGTTTATCGATCAGGGTTACGTTACCCCCGAAATGGCGGGCCCCGACTATTATCGTTGGCTCTA
The DNA here is from genome assembly GCA_017451695.1 of Bacteroidaceae bacterium. Lineage (GTDB taxonomy): Bacteria > Bacteroidota > Bacteroidia > Bacteroidales > Bacteroidaceae > HGM04593. The sequence continues at coordinate 17,212 of JAFTNW010000016.1, read as the reverse complement.
TACCGCCTTTACCCGTGCATCGGAGAAACTATATCTTGTTAATTGGAGCGATTCGCAGGTTGCCGATTAAGATTGTGGCAAAAGCAGTTTAGGTATTCGCCTGTAAAGATAGCAAACGCCTCATGCGATATCGCATGAGGCGTTTGCTTGTTTGGCGTTATTGTAAATTGTTAAATCTCGGCAATCTCAAATACTTTGCTCATTGCGGCCTTTATACCCTCGGGGTTCTTGCCGCCGGCCTGTGCAAAGTGGGCTTGTCCGCCACCGCCGCCTTGCATCTCGCGTGCAGCCTGGCCTACAATCTTGCCGGCATTGATACCGCGCTCCACGAGGTCGGCGCTTGCCGATATTGTGAGCTGGGGTTTCTCGTTGTATATGCTGCCGATAACGATAAACAGATTCTCGGGCTGCTCCTGGCGCAGTGCGAATACAATATCCTTTACCGTTGCGGGTGCAACGGGGAGCATTGCGCTGATGTAGCGCACGCCCTTGCGCTCTTTTATATCTTTCAGCAGCTCGTTCTTCATGCTTTGTGCCTTCTCCTTTGCATACTCCTCAATCTCCTTTTTGAGTTCGGCATTCTCGGCAATCGATTTTACGATTGTTGCTTTAAGGTTGGGCACGTTGTTGAACAATGCATGAATCTCTTTCATCAGGTTCTGTGCTTTGTAAAGGTGCTCTTCGAGGGCCTCGCCTGTGATGGCCTCAATGCGGCGAACGCCTGCTGCCACAGAACTCTCTGATATGATTTTTACCATACCAATCTTGCCGGTTGCTGCAACGTGTGTACCGCCACAAAACTCGATGGATGTACCAAACTGCACCACGCGCACATGGTCGCCGTATTTCTCGCCAAAGAGGGCAATGGCGCCAAGTTGCTTTGCCTCCTCGATGGGGATGTTGCGGTGGTCGGTCAATGGAATGTTTTCGCGTATGCGTGCGTTCACAATGCGCTCAACTTGTTCAATCTCCTCGTCGGTAACCTTCTGGAAATGCGAGAAGTCGAAACGTATGGCATCGGGGGTAACCAATGAACCCTTCTGCTCTACGTGTGTGCCGAGCACCTGGCGCAGTGCCTGGTCGAGAAGGTGGGTACAAGAGTGGTTGGCTGCGCTTGCGTTGCGCTTTTTCAAATTAACCTCGGCACGGAATGTGGCTGTGGCATCGGCGGGCAACTGCTTTGTTATGTGTATGGGCAGGTTGTTCTCCTTCTTGGTGTCGATGACCTCAATACGCTCGTCGCCACAGATAAGAAGGCCGGTGTCGCCCACCTGGCCACCGCTCTCGGCATAGAAGGGTGTCTCTTTCAGTACAATCTGGTAGAGTGTCTGGTTCTTCTGCTTTGTCTGGCGGTAACGTAGTATGGTTGTGTCGTATTCGGTATTGTCGTATCCCACAAATGTGCTGTCGCCCTCGCTCACTGTTACCCAATCGCCATTCTCCACGGCTGCCGCGTTGCGTGCGCGTGTCTTTTGCTTGAGCATCTCCTCGTCGAACTGTTGCATATTCACGGTGAGGTTGTTCTCGCGCAGAATGAGCTGTGTGAGGTCGATGGGGAATCCGAATGTGTCGTACAGAGTAAATGCCTCCACGCCGCTAATCTCGCTCTTGCCCTCGGCTTTTGTGGCTGTGATAACCTTGTCGAGCAGGTGCATGCCGGTGTCGAGTGTACGCAGGAAAGAGTCCTCCTCCTCCTTTATAACCTTGGTTATAAGCTCCTGCTGCTGTTTCAGCTCGGGATAGGCATCGCCCATATTCTCAATGAGTGTGGGAACGAGCTTATACATGAATGCTTGTTTCTGCCCAAGGAATGTGTAGCCGTAGCGCACGGCACGGCGCAGAATGCGGCGTATAACATAACCAGCCTTTGCGTTCGAGGGGAGCTGGCCGTCGGTTATTGAGAATGCAATGGTGCGGATGTGGTCGGCAATTACACGCATGGCAACATCGGTCATCTCCTCGCTGCCATAGCTCTTGCCGCTAATCTCGCCTATGGCTTTGATTATGGGCTGGAATACGTCGGTGTCGTAGTTCGATTGCTTGCCTTGCAGGGCCATACAAAGACGCTCAAATCCCATGCCGGTGTCTATAACCTTGGCGGGGAGCTCTTCGAGGTGTCCGTCGGCCATGCGGTTGAACTGCATGAATACAAGGTTCCATATCTCAATCACCTGGGGATGCGAACCATTTACAAGGTCGCGGCCCGGGATGGCCTTTCTTTCCTCTTCGCTGCGAAGATCGACATGAATCTCGGAGCAAGGTCCGCAGGGGCCTGTGTCGCCCATTTCCCAGAAATTGTCGTGGTGGTTACCGTTTATGATTCTGTCGGCAGGCAGGTGTTTGCTCCATATTGCGGCGGCCTCGTTGTCGCGCTCCAATCCCTCGGCTTCGCTGCCCTCGAATACTGTGGCATACATGCGGTCGGGGTCAATCTTGGCAACCTGGGTAAGGAATTCCCAAGCCCAATTTATGGCATCTTCTTTGAAGTAGTCGCCAAACGACCAGTTACCAAGCATCTCGAACATGGTGTGGTGGTATGTGTCGTGCCCCACCTCCTCAAGGTCGTTGTGCTTGCCGCTGACGCGCAAGCACTTCTGTGAGTCGGCCACGCGCTTGCTCTTTGCCGGGCGGTTGCCCAAAATAATATCCTTAAACTGGTTCATGCCCGCATTTGTGAACATGAGTGTGGGGTCGTCTTTTACAACCATTGGTGCAGATGGCACGATGAGGTGTCCTTTTCCTTCGAAGAACTGCTTGAAAGATTCTCTAATCTCTTTTGATGTAAGCATACTTTATTTTATTTTGTTTATTATTCTGATTCCAAACTACAAAAATAGCAAAAAACAGGCAAAAGAAGATAAGGTTTGCTTGAATATTTCATTGTGAATGGGCAAAAATCTTGATTTTATGCCTTACCGGTGCATTAAAAATCCTTGTTATTGGTTTTGCAACAAAAGTTATTCTCTGTTAATGTTATTTGATAAATTATCTTTTAGTTGCAAAAAAGGATAGCTTTTATTACTTTTGCAGAGTAAAGGGTGTCGTCGATGCGAAAAGTCTATTACATATTCAACCCCGCGACACGAACATATGATCGTGTTTATCCTAATTTGGCGCAACGCTTCCTCACAATATTGAGGCGTTTGTTGCTGTTTATAATCTTTGGTGGTCTATCTTTCCTCATTTTCTATCTTCTCATTGAAACCCCCTCGATGAGCGAACTGCAACAGGAGAATTCCCGATTGCTTGCGCAGTATCGTATCATGTCGCAGAGGCTTGATGATGCCATGGAGGTGCTTGAGGATATACAGCAGCGCGATGACAATCTCTATCGTGTACTTTTGAACTCCGAACCGCTTCCCACATTTGCACGCCAATCGGGCTATGCGGGCACTGCGCGATACGACGAGCTCATGGATATGAGTAATTCGGCGCTTGTGGTTGAGACTGCTCAAAAGATGGATATGCTCGACAAGCAGCTGTATCTGCAGATAAAATCGTTCGAGGAACTTGTGAAATTGGACGAGGAGAAAGAAGAATACCTGCGCCACCTACCCGCAATACAGCCTATTGCCAATCGCGATCTCAAACGCACGGCCTCGGGCTATGGTTGGCGCATAGACCCGGTATATAAAGTGCGCAAGAAACATAACGGAATGGATTTCTCTTGCGACAACAAAACTCCGGTGTATGCCACTGCCGATGGTACCGTGGTTTCGGCCAAGTGGCAGTCGGGTTACGGTTACACCGTAAAGATAGACCATGGCTATGGCATAGAAACCCTGTATGCCCACCTGTATAACAACCAATTCATGGTGAAACCGGGGCAGAAGGTGGTGCGTGGCGAGCAGATTGCATTGAGCGGTAACTCGGGCAAGAGTACAGGTCCTCATCTACACTACGAGGTGATAGTGAAGGGACAGTATGTGAATCCTATAAATTACTATTTCATGGACCTCGATGCCGAGGGTTACGACCAGATGCTGCAGATGGCCGAGAACCACGGAAAAGTTTACGATTGATTATGGCACTATCGAAAAATAAAGATCTGAAAATGTATTATACCATCAAGGAGGTGGCAACAGAGCTTAATACCCCCGAATCTACCTTGCGCTATTGGGAAACGGTATTCCCGCAGATAGCACCGCACAAGGGTAGCAATGGTGTGCGTCGTTACACAAAAGAGGATATAAAGGCGGTGCGTCTTGTGTATCATCTTGTAAAGGAGCGTGGACTCACCATCGCCGGTGCCAAGCAGTATCTCAAAGGCTCGGGTAACAAAGAGGTTGCCGATGTCAAGGCCGATGTTATCGACCGCCTTTCTCTTATTCGCGAGGAGTTGCTGGGCATTAAGGCACAGCTCGATATGTTATAGCGGATTTTGTGAATGACAATACATATAAAAACGACATAGGCAGCTGCCTATGTCGTTTTTATATGTATTATGGAATATTTACAGATTAAATACCGTCGGTGGTCTCTTCAATGGCATCGCCCATATCCTCGATATATTCAGTTGTCTCTTTGGGCTTGTCCTGTTCCATGCTCACAGCAGCCCATGTGAGTCCGCCGGCAATTAGTATTGTAGCCAACGCGAGAATGGCGGTGCGGTAGGGCAGGCGCATTACATGCTCGTTGAATACGAACAGCAGTGCGCAAATCGCAAGGAGGATGATTGTGATGGCGTATGGTAAGATAACACCGAATATGGCAATTACACAAGCAAGGGGATAGTAGATTATGCATGCATATATGATGGGCTCAATAACAAAATGTCCTAATATGGGCATAAGTATCTGGTAGAATGTGTTGTCCATTATGTCGTTATTCTCCTCGACACGCTCTCTGCCATTCCCATCACTATATACATTGTAGGGCTTGCCACCCCAATGGCCGAACTTGCCCCAATTGGCGATGGCCAATACGAGGCCGACAAAAAAGAGTGGGCCAAAAAATACCGATGAGAAGATGTTCCAATTGGCTTCGATACCGAACCCTTCGCATGTGAACATCTCGTAGATAAAGAAGATGCTGCTTGCTGTAATCAATCCTCCGCAGATGTAGCAGGCGAGTTTCATTTTTTCGTCGGACAGGTGAGGTACTTTGTCCAACAGGTTCTTAAACCAATCTCTGATTTTTGCCAAAATGTTTTTCATAGCATGTGATATTTAAGTTTATATTTGGAGTTTATTATCCTATTCGTGCAATGGTTTTTATATGCTTCACCTTTTTAAGTGCGGTGCATAGCTCCTTTACATCATCGACATCGTGCACGTTGAGCCAGAATGTACCTTCGAATATGCCGTCGAAACACTCAAGGTGCAGTTTCTGTATGCTTGAATTCATCTGCTGTGTGATAGCGGTAATCTCGTTAAGCACACCAAGGTCGTCTATACCCTTTATTTGAATGGGTACAATGAAGTTGAGTTTCTTGTGAGTGTCCCACTTTGCGGCCAAAATGCGGTCGCCGTGGCTGCTTTTGAGTGTGTTTGCCACGGGGCAGTTGCGCTTGTGTATTACAATGTGTTTATCTTCGTCGTAATATCCAAGTACATCGTCGCCCGGGATTGGGTGGCAGCAATCGGCTATTATGTAACTGCTCTTTATATTGTCGTCGGTGAGGCTGATAGGTGTTTTGCGGTCTATCTCGTTGAACACCTCGGCACTGTTTTCCTCCTTTTTCTTCTCCTTGCCAAACGAAAAGAGCGATTGGAAACTGAATTTTTTGTTGCCCAGCAGGGCGTCTTTGTCATCGTTGCCAAGTGTTATACTGCCATCGCCTATGGCTGCAAGCAACGAATCCTTATCCTTTAATTCGTGCAGTTTCCATATCTTCTCAATGTTGTTGCTGTAATTACTCAACCCCTCTTTTTCAAGGAATCTGTTGAGTATATCCTCGCCATCGCGCATGAGCAGGCGTTGCTTGCGGCGCAGTGCGGCAAGTATCTTTGCGCGTGCCTTTGCTGTTGTTACAAATGAGAGCCAGCCCTCTTCCACACGCGGTGCATTTGAGGTTATTATCTCCACCTGGTCGCCGCTTTGCAGCTGGTGGTTAAGCGGCACAAGTCGGTGGTTTACCTTTGCGCCTATGCAATGGTTACCCAAGAAGGTGTGTATGCTGTATGCAAGGTCCAGAGCTGTGCAATTTTGCGGCATGGTCTTTATATCTCCTTTGGGGGTAAAGACGAATATCTCTGTTGCGTAAAGATTCAGTTTTATGGTGTCGAGGAAATCGAGCGCGTTGGGTTGCGGGTCGTCGAGAATCTCCTTTATGGTGTGTAACCAATTTTCAAGTTGTTCGTCGCCGCTGTCCTCGCCCTGGCTCTTGTATTTCCAATGGGCTGCAATTCCCTTTTCGGCCATTTCGTTCATCTTCTCGCTGCGCACCTGCACCTCAATCCACTCGCCTCGCTTGCTCATGAAGGTGGCGTGCAATGCTTTGTAGCCGTTTGTGCGGGGCTTGTTCACCCAATCGCGCAGGCGGTCGGGGTGGGCGTTGTATAGTTTAGTGAGGGCTATGTATATGTTGAAGCACTCGTTGTTCTCGTCTTTTCCCTCGCGGGGGGTGAAGATGATGCGCACGGCCAATATGTCGTAGATGTCCTCAAAGGCAACATGTTTTTTCTGCATCTTGTTCCAGATGGAGTAGGGCGATTTCACTCGGCCTATGATGCGGTATTTAAGTCCCATGGCATCGAGTTCACTGCAAATGGGCGATGTGAACTCGCGGTAGAGGATGTCGCGGTCGCGCTGTGTCTTTTCAATCTTCTTCTCTATTTTTGCATACTCCTCGGGGTGCTCGTAGCGGAAGCTGAGGTTTTCGAGTTCAGTCTTTATCTTGCTCAATCCCAATCGGTATGCTATGGGAGCATATATGTAGAGGGTCTCCCCGGCAATCTTGTACTGCTTGTTCACCGGCATGAATTCCAGCGTGCGCATGTTATGCAGGCGGTCGGCTATCTTTATGAGGATAACGCGAATATCCTCGCTCATTGTGAGCAGCAGTTTCTTGAAATTCTCGGCCTGCTCCGATGCATGCGCGCCAAACACGCCACCGGCAATCTTGGTGAGGCCGTTTACAATCTCGGCAATCTTGTCGCCAAAGAGGTTGCGTATATCCTCTACCGTGTAATCGGTGTCCTCCACCACATCGTGCAACAGCGCGGCACAAATAGATGTGGAGCCCAGTCCTATCTCCTTGCACACAATGGTGGCAACCTCCAACGGGTGCATGATGTAGGGCTCGCCACTGTGCCTGCGCACTCCTTTGTGTGCTTGGCGGGCAAAGTTAAAGGCCTTTGTAATAAGTTCTACCTTCTTGCGGTGTTGCGATGCCAGGTAGATATCCAACAACTCCTTGAAAGCGTCGTTTACAGCCTTTTCTTCATCTATTATTTTATTCTCGTCGCTGTTCATCTCTTATTTATAAATCTTCAAACGCTTGCCGGCTCTGATTTTAGTGTTGCGCATATTGTTCCACTTCATAATCTGTTTCACGGTTACGCGGTATTTGCGGGCAATGCTGCCAAGAGTCTCGCCGTTGCGTATCTTGTGATATTTGAGAGTCCCGCGCCCATCGTCGTTGGCCTTTGCCTCTTTCAGCATCTTGGCAATGTTGCTGTTGGGGAAGAACTCCTCTTTGTTGTAGTTGTAAATGCTGTCCTCGTAGGTTATGAAACGGCTTATGGCATCGTTAGTGAGGCGCACTACATACCTTTCGGCCTCGCCCGGGACAATGTCTTTGATATATTGCGGGTTCAGTGCTCTTATATCCTCAATATTAATATCGCAATACTTCTCTATTTGTTTGAAGTGCAGATTCTTTCTTATGTGCAGGGTGTCTGTGCCTATGGGCAGTGCAGGCTCCATGGGGCATATTCCATGCTCCTCGTGGTAGGTCATTATGTAGTTTGCTGCGATGAGTGCAGGCAGGTAGCCGCGTGTTTCGCGTGGCAGATAGCGGTAAATTTCCCAAAAATCGGTCTTGCCACCCGAGCGCAGAATGGCTTTCTTTACATTTCCCGGGCCGCAGTTGTATGCTGCAATGGCAAGATCCCAGCGGTTGAAAAATTTGTAAAGATCGCGCAGATAGTTAAGCCCGGCATGTGTGGCTTTAAGGGGGTCGAAACGGTCGTCTATATAGTTGTTCGATTTCAGCCCATAGAGTTTTCCTGTTGCAAACATAAACTGCCACAAGCCCTTAGCGCCTGCACGCGAAACGGCTTTGGGGTTCAGTGCCGATTCTATTACAGGCAGATATTTAAGTTCGTGCGGCATGTTGTGCTTGTCTATTTCGGCTTCAATCATGGGCATGTAGAACTCGGCTATACCAAGCATGTATGATACGAGTGAGCGGTTGCGGGTGGCATAGCGGTCTATGCATTGGCGCACCATGCTGTTGTATGGCATATCTATGATGGAGGGGATGTCGCGCAGGCGCTCGGCATATGCTGTATCGCTTGTCTTTATGAATTCCCATCCCTCGGTTTGGCAGTCGAGCGATTTAAGCAGATGGCGTGCTTGCCAGCCGCTCATGAGGCTGTCTATGTTGGCGGTCATTCCCTCGGGCAGTTCAAAAATAAGGCTGTCGCAACCGATGCTCTCTCCTTCAATCTCCAACGTGTCGGGGCTGGCGATTGCTCTGTCGAGTTGTGCGTTGTCGCTTATGCTGTCGCCGGGAGTGAAATTGTTCTCCTGCGCCTCAATTCCTGTGGCAAGGAGTAATAAAAGCGTGATTATGTATGTTGTCTGTTTTCGCATTCTTGTTTGTTAAAAATTGATACTGCAGTTTACTCCATAGTACCCTTTGTCAATCCGTCCATGATTGTTGTGGAACATTTCGGGCTCCACAGTGATGTTCAAATTCTCGCTTATGTCGAAGCTTGCAAGTTGTGCATCGACATAGGCATCTATTACCGACAGGGCATATACGCCTATGAAAGCAAATACGCTTAAATCGCGCCAACGGCGATAGCGGTCCTTTCTCTTTTTGAACAGCTCGGTAAGGTACTCTTTGTTCTTCTCAAAATCGTACCCCGGGCGGAAAAAGTCTTTGTACGAGTCGCTGTTGGGGTCGCTGTCCATTATGTCGAGGTAGGCCTGGCGGTAGTCGCTATACATCTGGTTGTTCCAATTGTATGCATAGAGACAGCCTACAAATCCGCCATACACGATGGGCAGTTTCCAATACTTGCGGTTGTAAATCTGTCCGCCGCCCGGTATTACCACCGCAAGCCATGTGGCTTTTGTGGGGTTGGGCTTGAACGGCTTTACATTACCGGTCAGTTCGTTGTAGTTGCGTTTCATGGCCGCGCGGCTGCTGTCGGGCGATAGGCTCACATCGCTCCTGTAAAGGCTGTCTATTTTGGCCGAATCGGCACGAAGGGTGTTCTCTATGATAGAGTCGCCAATCTGTGTGAATCTATCTTGTGCCTTGCCGTTAAGTGTGCCCGCCATGCAAAAAAGCATGGATAGCAATGTGATGTAGCAGTATGTGAATGTATTATTTTTCACAGTGTTAATTGTTTAATTTGTCAAATATAGCAATAATTCTTTCAAGCTCCTGCTCGTTTTTGAACTTTATGCTAATTTTGCCACTTCCCTTTGCCGAGCATGTCAGTTGCACGGGTGTCTGGAAAAAGTGGGTAAGCTGTTTCTTCAGCTGATGGAATTCGGGGTGGGGCTGTTTTGCTGCCGCCTTTTTTGCCACGGGAGCCTCGCCGCCCTCTTTCATCTTGCGCACAATATCCTCAACCTCGCGCACCGAGTAGCCGTTGGCCTCTATCTCGTGGAACAGTTTAATCTGCTCGGCGGGGTTGTCAAGCGAAAGCAATGTGCGTGCATGCCCCATGTCGATGCGTTTTTCTTTAAGAGCCACCTGTATTGCAGCGGGCAGGCGCAACAGGCGCAGGAAGTTGGCTATGGTTGCACGGCCCTTGCCCACGCGCTTGCTCAGCTGTTCTTGCGACAGGTTGTGCTGCTCAATCAACTGCTGGTATGCAAGGGCTATTTCAAGTGCATTGAGGTCCTCGCGCTGAATGTTCTCGATGAGTGCCATCTCCATGGTGTCCTCGTCGTCGGCTTTCAGAATATATGCGGGGATGGTGGTTTTGCCTGCAAGCTGCGATGCGCGGAAACGGCGCTCACCTGCAATAATCTGGTACTTATCCTTGCCCATCTTGCGCAGTGTGATGGGCTGTATAATACCAAGTTCCTTTATAGAATCGGCAAGTTCCTGCAAAGCCTCTTCGCTGAATTCGCGGCGTGGCTGGTTGGGGTTGGCCTCTATCTGGCTTATCTCAATCTCGCCAATTGATTGCGAGCCGGCCGTCTGCACGGTTTCGGTTGATATGAGGGCATCGAGGCCTCTTCCCAAGGTAAATTTCTTATTTGGTGCCATTGCTTATTCGTTGTTTCTGTTAATTATTTCTTGTGCAAGCGCAAGATAGTTCTTTGCGCCGGTAGAGTCGGCATCGTACATTATAACGGGTATTCCCATGCTAGGTGCCTCGCCCAATCTAATGTTGCGCTGTATCACCGTGTTGAATACAAGCTCGCGGAAGTGTTTCTTCACCTCGTTATACACCTGGTTGCTCAAGCGCAGACGCGAGTTGAACATGGTGAGCAGGAATCCTTCAATGTCGAGCGAGGGGTTAAGGTTCGATTTTATGATTTTAATGGTATTCAGCAATTTGCTGATGCCTTCGAGTGCAAAATACTCGCATTGCACGGGTATTATTACAGAATCGGCGGCAGTGAGTGAGTTCACGGTGATGAGGCCCAGCGAGGGTGAGCAGTCTATCAGAATATAGTCGTATTTATCCTTTATGGGCGCGAGTGCCTCGCGCATAATCTTTTCGCGGTTGGGCATGTCGAGCATCTCAATCTCTGCACCCACAAGGTCTATGTGCGAGGGGATGATGTCGAGCCCCTCTACACAGGTGTGGTGTATGCCGTCGGTTATTGCAGCCTTGTTTATAAGGCATTCATATATAGAACATTCAATCTCGCGTATGTCAATGCCAAGGCCCGACGAGGCATTTGCCTGCGGGTCGGCATCTATTACCAGCACCTTCTTCTCGTATGTGGCGAGCGATGCTGCAAGGTTTATGGCTGTGGTAGTCTTGCCCACACCACCTTTTTGGTTGGCAAGTGCAATTATTTTTCCCATATCTTTTTTCGCTTTCAAGTGTTAATTCATTGGTAATCTGTGTGTCAGTTCTTTTTCGGTTTCTCCCGACAACACCTTTTATACCCAATTTATTTCGCGAAGATACGAAAAAAACAGATAGCTTTTCAGTATTTGCTGTTTAGTTATAAACAGGTGGCAGCAAAAAATGTTAAAAAATATTATTTGAGTTCCTCAACGAACCAATCGGCATAAGTGTGCTATGGGTGGCAGTTTTTTTCATTCCTTCGTAGCTTGTTGTTTTTTGCTGCTTTTTTCAGTATCTTCGCAGGCAAAATTACAGTACTATGAGTAACAGACCTCTTATTTTAGTTTCAAACGACGATGGCTATCTTGCAAAGGGTATAAACTGCTTGATACAAGTGTTGAGAGAATTTGGTGATGTAGTGGTGGTGGCTCCGCACACGGGGCGTTCGGGCAAGGGCTGCGCCATAACAAGTGAAACACCGGTAAAGGTGTGGGAGGTAAAGGCCGAGGAGGGTTTGGTGGTGTATGCCTGCACAGGTACCCCCTGCGACTGCATTAAGCTCGCCTGCCATGCCTATGTGCCCCGTACTCCTTCGCTCATAGTGGCAGGTATAAACCACGGCGATAATTCGGCTGTGAATGCTCACTATTCGGGTACCATGGGTGCGGTAATTGAGGGGTGCATGAAGGGTATCCCCTCCGTGGCCTTTTCGCTCTGCTCGCACGATGCAGACGCCGATTTTACAGCCACATACCCATATATACGCCGTGTGGTGAGCGAGGTGTTGCAGCGCGGGCTTCCCACAGGCAGCTGCTTGAATGTGAATTTCCCCGACACTCCTTCGTATGCGGGTGTCAAGGTGTGCCGTCAGGCAGTGGGCACCTGGGTGAACGAATGGGAGGCTCACAACCATCCGCGTGGCGGTAAGTGGTGGTGGCTCACCGGCGAGTTTGAGAAAAATGATACCGATGAGGCTGCCGACAGGGTTGCGCTCGATAACAATTTTGTAACAATAACCCCCACAAGAATAGATTTTACCGATTATGCTCTGCTTGCCGATATGCAGGGGTGGAGCGCAATTTTCAAACCGCTTGAAAAAGAAGGCTTATGAAATACTATCTGATAGTTGGTGAGGCATCGGGCGACCTGCACGCCTCTAATCTTATGAAGGCTCTTAAAGCTGCCGATAGCGGGGCCGAGTTTCGTTTCTTTGGCGGCGACCTTATGTCGCAAGTGGGCGGTACATGTGTGAAACATTACCGCGATTGTGCCTTCATGGGGTTTATTCCCGTGCTCATGAACTTGCGTACTATATTTGCCAACATGGCAATGTGCAAGAAGGATATAAAGGAGTGGCAGCCCGATGCGCTGATATTGGTGGATTACCCGGGCTTTAACCTATCCATAGCACGCGATATTCACAAAACGACATCCATCCCGGTCTATTACTACATAGCTCCCAAGATATGGGCATCGCGCGAGGGCAGAATAAAGAATATAAAGCGCGATGTGGATGAACTCTTTTCCATTCTTCCCTTTGAGGTTGAGTATTTCAAGAAGCACAGCTACGATATAAACTATATAGGTAATCCATGTGTCGATGCCGTCGATGCCTATTTGCGTGGAAACAAACGCGACGATGCTGCCTTCCGTGCTGCCAATAATCTGGGCGATAAACCTATTGTTGCTCTGTTGGCGGGCAGCCGCAAGCACGAGATAAAGGATAATCTGCCGCAGATGTTGCAGGCCATGGCCGAATATCCCGGTTACATGCCCGTGATAGCAGGTGCGCCGGGTATAGACAAGGAACTTTATGCTCCATATCTGCAACAGGGCGCAGCCATAGTCTTTGGCGACACTTATCGCCTGTTGCAACACTCTCATGTGGCATTGGTAACATCGGGTACCGCAACGCTTGAAACGGCCCTTTTCCGTGTGCCGCAAGTGGTGTGTTACAGCACGCCTGTTCCATGGCTCATATCAAAATTAAAGCCTATATTCTTGAAAGTAAAATATATATCGCTTGTGAATCTTATTGCCGGCAGCGAGGTGGTGCGCGAGCTTGTGGCAGCCGATATGACAGTAAAGAACATTATCGGGGAGCTTGGCAAGTTGTTGCCCGCCGATTCTGCTGCACGACAAACAATGCTTGCCGAATATGACCGCATGATAGATATTCTTGGCGAGCCGGGGGCATCGCAGCATGCCGCCGAAAAGATGGTGCAGTTGCTGACAGAAAAAAAATGATGAGCCGCGGCTCATCATTTTTTTTTGTCTGTTTATGTCCATCGGTTGTTTTTATAAAACACCTATAAGGCTCAAATAAATCATGGCGCAGGGTGCCGCAAGCAGGGTGCTGTCGAAACGGTCGAGCATGCCGCCATGCCCGGGTAGGATATTTCCCGAATCCTTTATGCCCATTTCGCGTTTCATGCACGATTCAATTAGGTCGCCGTATGTGCCGGCAACAGCCACAACGGCTGCCATGCCCATCCATTGCCAGGCATTGAGCTGGGTGAAGAAGAGCGACATCACATATCCGGCAATCATGGCAACAACAAAACCGCCGATGGTGCCCTCCCAAGTCTTTTTAGGCGATACGCGTTCCCACATTTTGTGGCGGCCTATGGAGCATCCTACGAAGAAGGCTCCTGTGTCGTTGCACCATATGAATACAAATATTGCAAGGGGCAGTGCGTAGTTATATGTGTTGCCCATGGCTCCCACCGTAGAAAGCGTGTTGAGCAGGGCGAAGGGCAATGCTGCATACACCTGTGAGAGTGCAAAATATGCGTAATTATCGAGCGAACTACCCTCTGTGCTGAACAGCCTGCGTATAAACATATAAACCAAAAGTAACGCATAGGGTGCATAGAGCAGGGTGGTGTCGGTTATTCCCAAGTGAGCTTTGGCATAGAAGGCAAAGAACAGGTAGCCGCCACCTATTACGGCAATCAGCGTGCTGAATGTGGTTTTCTTGTGCTCGTGTATGAGGTTGCAGAACTCGTTCACCGCAAGCATGGTAACTATTGTGAACAGCGCACCGAAAGAGGTGTGCCCGTAAATGATTGCACTCAACAGGACAATACCAAATGCGGCACCTGTGAGTATGCGTACAAGTAACTTATTCATTTTCTTTGCTGTTTATGGTTTCTTCTGTGGTTGTATTGTTGGCATCGTCGGCAGCGGGATGGTTGGCTGTGCTCTCCTCAACCTCCTCTGTGGTGCCTTCGGTGCTGTTTTTCTCTATAATCTCCTCGCTGCGCGAAGCCCATGGGCGTTTGCCGAAAATCTTCTCCACGTCCTCGGCAAAAATAACCTCGCGCTCCATGAGCACCTTGGCAAGCTCGGCATGGCCCTCTTTGTGCTCTGTTAGAAGGCTCTTGGCGCGTTCGTATTGGCTGTTTATCATGGCCTGTACTTCGTTGTCGATGAGCTCGGCTGTCCTCTCGCTGTATGGGCGGTTGAACGAGTACTGCTCATTGTTGTAGTAGCACAGATTGGCAAGTTTGTCGCTCATGCCGGCATAGGCAATCATACCGTATGCCTGCTTGGTTACACGCTCCAAGTCGTTCATGGCACCGGTTGATATGTGCCCGGTGAAGAGCTCCTCGGCTGCACGGCCGCCAAGTATGGCGCACATCTCGTCGAGCATCTGCTCCTTGGTGGTTATCTGTCGCTCCTCGGGCATATACCATGCCGCACCGAGCGCGCGCCCGCGTGGTACAATGGTTACCTTAATGAGCGGGTTGGCATGCTCGAGGAACCACGACAGGGTGGCGTGGCCAGCCTCGTGTATTGCGATGGTGCGTTTTTCGTTCTCCGTCATCACCTTGGTCTTTTTCTCCAAGCCTCCTATGATGCGGTCAACAGCATCGAGGAAATCCTGTTTTTCCACTGCGCTCTTGTTGTTTCGTGCAGCTATCAGTGCAGCCTCGTTGCACACGTTGGCAATGTCGGCACCCGAGAATCCCGGTGTTTGGCGGGCAAGCGTGTCCACATCTACCGAGGGGTCCAATTTCAATGGGCGCAAGTGAACACCGAATATCGCTTTGCGTTCGTTGAGGTCGGGCAAATCAACATGAATCTGGCGGTCAAAACGGCCTGCACGCAGCAGGGCTTTGTCGAGAATGTCGGCACGGTTTGTGGCTGCCATAACAATTATTCCGCTATTGGTGCCAAAGCCGTCCATCTCGGTGAGCAATTGGTTCAGTGTGCTTTCGCGCTCGTCGTTGCCACCCATCGAGGGATTCTTGCCGCGCGCACGGCCCACGGCATCAATCTCGTCGATGAATATGATACAAGGTGCTTTCTCCTTTGCCTGGCGGAAGAGGTCGCGCACACGCGATGCACCCACGCCCACGAACATCTCCACAAAATCGGAACCCGAGAGCGAGAAGAAGGGGACATTGGCTTCGCCTGCCACTGCCTTTGCCAGCAATGTTTTACCTGTGCCCGGAGGGCCTACAAGGAGTGCGCCTTTGGGGATTTTTCCGCCAAGCTCGGTGTAGCGGCCGGGGTTTTTAAGGAAATCCACAATCTCCTTTACCTCCTGCTTGGCACCCTCTTGCCCTGCAACATCCTTGAATGTTATGCGGTTATTGTCGTTCTTCTCAAAAAGTTTGGCTTGTGATTTTCCCACATTGAACACGCCGCCTTGCGAGCCGCCCCCGCCCATTCGGCGCATAAGGAATATCCACACACCCACAAATACCACAATGGGAAGTATGTTCCATAGGATGCCTCCCCAAAGGTCGGGCTTAATCTCGTATTTAAGCGTGCCCTTGTAGTTGTTCTGCGCCTCTTGTTCTTCAATAAACTTTTCAAAGTTCTCTTTTGAACCTATTTGCAGGAACACCATGGGCTCATCGCCTATCTTGTCCACCTTACCCGGGAATACATATTTAGCCGAGTCGGGGTAGATTTTGGCCTCTACATCGTTGTTGTCATATACGGTGATGTCCGAAACGTATCCCTTCTCGACATACGTTTTCAGTTCCGAGTATATAACCTCCTTTTTAAGCGAGCTTGTACCGCCATCGTATAGGTAAAAGAATATCAGCACGGCTCCGGCAATCAGGTAGAACCATGTGAAATTGAATTGTGGTTTTTGTATCTTCTTATCGCTCATATAAATCAGTCTAAATCGGGGATGTTCGTAATTTTTGCGTCGGCCCACAGGTGTTCTATGTCGTAGAATGTACGCACATCGGGCAGGAATATGTGCACAAGCACATCGCCATAGTCCATTGCTACCCATTGCGCGTTGCGCAAGCCGTCTATTGCATAGGGCTTGCGTTTGCAATCTACTCTTACCATATCCTCTATTGAGTCTGTTATGGCACTTACCTGGGCCGGGGAGTTTCCCTGACATATAACAAAATAGTCGCATATGCTGTTCCCAAGTTGTTCCATATCTACAATGGTTATTCCTTTACCTTTTTTCTCTTGTATGGCTTCCGTTATTTTTTCAATAAGCTCTTTTGTTGTTTTATATTCTTTTTGCATTGTATAAAAAACTGTCATTTATATAAGGTAGAGCAAATAGTGTGCCAATGTTGATTTTGCAGTTGTTCTGCCAATTTGGCATATATTACTCATTTTTGATTTGCGCAGTTGAATAAACCAACGTATATGTGCAAATATAGGTAGATTTTAACCCAAAAACCATATAGTAGAATGTTTTTTTGAAATATTTGTGTAAAAAAATGGCGAAAATGTTTTTTTTAACGAGATTTGTTGTATCTTTGCATCGCATTTGAGCATTGGGCTATGGTGTAATGGTAACACTGCAGATTCTGGTCCTGCCTTTCCTGGTTCGAGTCCGGGTAGCCCAACAGAGAAGTCTTGCATTTGGCAAGGCTTCTTTTTTTTGTTGTTATCGGTGAGTTTTGCCGCCATAGGGGCTCACCTGCAAAAGCTGGGGGAGTTGCTACAAAATCCTCGGTGGCCCATGAGCTATTCTTTATTTAATTTTATTTCTTTTATCTCCTTTTTGTCGCACAAAAAGGAGCAAAAAGGCCCGGCACACGGGACGTTCGAGTCGCTCACTCCTC
>JAFTNW010000005.1 GCA_017451695.1 Bacteroidaceae bacterium | reverse complement strand
TTTATTTACAAGTTGGCAATACTTGTTATTCGCAACCCGCGTTGCACGCGACCTATTGCTACAAGTATTGCCGATTAAATTTCATTTAATTCCGGACACCACAAAAACATCAGCTACGTTTTCCGTAAAAAAAGCGACCATATGCGCAGAGTTCTTTGGTACTTTCTATCGGCATAGAAAGTACATAAAAAATATAATTTGATTGAGAGAATAGCCGATAAATAACACCGAGGAGTTTAGAGCAAGCCCCCAACTTATGCTGTTGAGATCCCTCACTTCGTATTGGGATGACATTGGCAAAACATGATTCTGTCTGCCGACTATACCTTAATGAAAAAATCAAAAGATGTTTTGATGAGCTACGCGAATAACGTATGCGAAGTATCTCAAGTGCGTATGCAGAGATTCCTCCACTAGCGTGTTCGGCAAGACAAAAACAACGAATGGCAAGCAAATGTACAACGCATACTAAAATATAAATATCAACGTATCGGTAACATTTACAACAAAATAACATCCACCACATTCAATAGGTTTCCTTGCACTGTAAAGCGTACATCGTAGCCGGCAAAAGGCATGCCATACACCCTTTCGGGATTATCCTGATACTGCGGGCGGGGGTCCAACGAGAGCAACTGCCGCAACGCTTTGAAATCCTGTGGAGTAAAAAAGTGCTCATACTCTTGCGGGATATTGACCGAGAGAGACTGCCACTTATTTTCATCGACAAAGCCACTGCGTGCCTGCGGATGAGCGTCGCTATATGCCACGTATGGTTTTACATCGTAAATGGGAGTGCCGTTCATAAGGTCGGCACCTTGCACATGAATAACCACTCCATCGGCAGCAGTATCCTCTATTGCCACTATTTTTACCGAAGATAGCCCTAAATTATTGGGGCGGAAAGGCGAGCGCGTGGCAAACACTCCCATTGCCGTGTTACCGCCAAGCAGGGGCGGGCGCACTGTGGGGCTCCACCCTGCCCCCTCTCTTATATTGGCCGAGAAACCCCATATGAGCCAAAGGAAATCGAACCCCTCGAGCCCGCGCAATGCGGTGGCGTTGCGATACTTGGGCACAAACACAATGGTACCGCAAAGTTCAGGGGCAAGCCCGCTCTGGCGCGGCACCCCGAATTTTGTGGTAAGCGAGGAGCGAAAATATGCTATTGGTTCTATATTCATCTGTTGTACTGCCTGTCTGTTTTTATTGCTCAAAATTATAAAAAAAAGATTATCTTCGCAACTGCGAATATAAATTACGCCACTATATGAAAAAGAATGAAAGATTACTATCACTCGATGTACTGCGCGGGCTCGACCTCTTTATGCTCGTGGGCCTGCAACCGGTGTTGCGCGCTGCGCTGCTTACCATAAACAACGAAACACTGAACAACACACTGCTTGCACAGCTTGACCATGCGCCGTGGGAGGGGTTCAGAGCGTGGGACCTTGTGATGCCGTTGTTCCTTTTCATGTCGGGGGTTACAATGCCTTTCTCGCTCCCAAAGTACCTTAAACAGAACAGCGCAGCAATGTTGTGGAAAAGAGTGCTTAAACGCTTTTTCATTCTATTCGCGCTTGGTATTCTGGTGCAAGGCAACATACTGTCGCTAAACCCCGATGCTGTTTACCTGTATAGCAACACCCTGCAAGCAATAGCCGTGGGCTACCTGCTCACTGTGCCGTTGGTGCTATACTTAAAACCACGCACACAGATAATGGTTTTAATTGCATTGCTTGCAACATATACCGTGCCCATGATGCTTTGGGGCGATAACACACCGCAAGGCAATTTTGCTTGCGAGGTTGATAAATTCATTCTCGGCCGTTTCCGCGACCAGAGCTATGTGGCCGCCGACGGCAGTGTCATATTTGCCCCTTGGTACGACTACACTTGGGTGTGGAGCAGCCTCACATTCTGCTGCACGGTGGCAATGGGCAGCCTTGCCGGCACACTCATAAAAAACGGAGAAGATAACCGCAAGCGCACAGCCATCACACTACTTGCTGTGGGTGCATCGCTTGTTGCAGCGGGCCTTGTATGGGACATATGGCAACCCATGGTAAAGCGTATATGGAATGGCAGCATGACCATTTACAGCGGGGGCCTTTGCTACCTGTTGCTTGCGCTTTTCTATTGGTGGATAGATGTTAAAGGACACCGCAAAGGGTGGGAGTGGCTTTTGTATTATGGTTGCAACGCAATAACAGCCTATCTCATTGGCGAGATCATTAACTTCCGCAGCGTGGCAGCATCGCTGTTGCGTGGCACCGAGCAGTACATTGGCAGCGATTGGTATGCGGTGTTGCTCACCACTGCAAACAGCATAATACTGTTCTTTATATTGCGCCTGCTATATAAGCAAAAGCTATTTTTGAAGGTATAGACCATTAAAGAGGGTAAAATTTGTACGTTCTGTTTTTTTTGTCTTTTTTTGCATTGATATATTAAATAGGTACTTTTTAATAGAAACTCGCTGACAGCACACAACCATACGACTAAAAGCAGTTTTGTCATTCCGAACACGTAGTGGAGGAATCTGAAAAAAAACAGACGAGATACCTCACGTGCGTTTGACATGGCATAGGAAGCAGAGCTTAACTGACAACATATTTTTGTATAATATAACTAATCAAACATCAAATATTATGGAAAAAATCATTGGCCTTATCGATGCCCCCTTTACCCCGTTCTATGAGAATGGCGAAGTAAACTACGAGCCCATTCCCGCATATGCACAGATGCTTGCAAAGAATGGCATGAAAGGAGTGTTTATAAACGGTTCATCGGGCGAGGGATATATGCTCACCGAGGAGGAGAGAATGAAACTTGCCGAGGCTTGGGTGGCTGCTGCGCCCAAAGACTTCAAGATTATAGTACACGTGGGCAGCACTTGTGTAAAATCGAGCCGTCGCATGGCCGAGCATGCACAGAAATTGGGAGTGTTCGGCATTGGAGCAATGGCACCCCCGTTCCCCAAAGTGGGCCGCGTTGAGGAGCTTGTGAAATATTGCGAGGAGATAGCATCGGCTGCACCCGAACTACCATTCTATTTCTACCATATTCCCGCGTTCAACGGTGCATTCCTGCCAATGGTAAAATTCCTTGAGGCCGTGGATGGCCGCATACCCAATTTTGCCGGCATCAAATATACATTTGAGAGCCTCTACGAGTATAACCAATGCCGCTTGTATAAAAACGGTAAATTCGATATGTTGCACGGACAGGATGAGACTATCCTCCCCTGCCTTGCAATGGGTGGCGCACAGGGTGGCATAGGCGGCACAACCAACTACAATGGTTGCAACCTTGCCGGCATCATCGATGCTTGGAACGCAGGAGACTTGGAGAAGGCCCGCGAGTTGCAGAACTTTTCGCAAGAGGTTATCAATGTAATATGCCACTATCGTGGAAACATTGTGGGCGGAAAGAGAATAATGAAACTCATAGGCCTCGACCTGGGCAAAAACCGCACCCCGTTCCAGAATATGACAGACGAGGAGGAGGCTGCCATGCGCAAGGAACTTGAGGCCATTAATTTCTTTGAGCGTTGTAATAAATTTTAATTAACCGCACTGCTATGGATTGGAAAAAATATATTGCCGCTTGGCAAGAGAGTTATAAAAAGGATTTGTGCGAGAACATCATGCCCTTTTGGCTGAAGAACGGACTTGATCGTGTAAACGGTGGTGTTTACACCTGCCTCGACCGCGACGGCTCGCTCATGGACAGCACAAAATCGGTGTGGTTTCAGGGACGTTTTGCATTTGTATGCAGTTTCGCCTATAACACAATAGAGAAAAACCCCGATTGGCTGGCAGCAGCAAAAAGCACCATAGATTTTATTGAGGCACACTGCTTTGACAGCGACGGGCGCATGTATTTTGAGGTAATGGCCGACGGTACCCCCTTGCGCAAGCGCCGTTATGTATTCTCGGAGAGTTTTGCCGCAATAGCAATGGCCGAATACTCAAAGGCATCGGGCGACAAGAGCTATGCCGAAAAAGCACTTGCCCTCTTTAAGGATATACGCAAATTTGTGGCTACACCCGGATACATGCCTGCCAAATATCTCGACAGCCTGCAAGCAAAAGGACACTCGCTGGTGATGATACTCATAAACACAGCATCGCGCATACGCAATGTAATAAGCGACCCGGTGCTCGACAGGCAGATTGACGAATCGATAGCATCGCTGAAGGATTTTATGAAACCCGAGTTCAAGGCACTGCTTGAGATGGTGGGCCCCAACGGTGAATTCATTGACACCTGCAACGGCCGTGTTATAAACCCCGGACACTGCATAGAAACGGCGTGGTTCCTATTGGAGGAGGCAAAGCATCGCGGATGGGAGAAGGAGCTCACCGCACAAGCTCTGCAAATTCTCGATTGGTCCTGGGAGTGGGGCTGGGACAAGCAGTATGGCGGCATCATCAACTTCCGCGACTGCCGCAACCTGCCACCGCAGGACTATTCACAGGATATGAAATTCTGGTGGCCGCAAACCGAGGCAATCATCGCCACGCTCTATGCCTATGAGGCAACAGGCGACGATAAGTATCTCATTTGGCACAAGCAGATAAGCGAGTGGACATACGCTCACTTCCCCGACAATGAGTGTGGCGAGTGGTACGGCTATTTGCATCGCGACGGCACTGTAGCACAGCCGGCCAAGGGCAATATCTTCAAAGGCCCATTCCACATACCGAGAATGATGATAAAGGCATACGAATTGTGCGATATATTGACTAAACAGCCATAAAATCACCATTGAAAACGCGTACAATAATTACCTTATGAAAAAATATCTATTACTATCACTGCTCCTCTGCTGCATGATTGGCTTGGCGCAGAACCGAGTTATAGTGCAGCCCTCCACCCCCATGGACAGAGCCGTTTCTGGGCACTACGCAGGGTGGATAAAGGGCAAATTGGCAACATACGGAGGATGCAACTTCCCCAACGTGCCTTGTGCCGATGGTGGCGAAAAGGTCTATTACCCCTGTGCTTACGGAGCAGCAGTGCAAGTACCCGACGGCGTGTTGTATATAGGTGGAATGGATGCCACATGCTCGCTTGGCGAGTGTACCTTCATAAATGCCGCCGATGCCACCCTAACCACCATTGCAGCATTGCCCAAAGGATTGGATAATTTTGCCGCAGCTTATCATGACGGCACCATTTGGGTAGCCGGCGGACAAAGCAACGGCATACCAAACAAGGATGTTTATGCCTTGCCGTTCCCCTGCGAGGGCAAAGATTGGAGCGTAGCAGCCACCCTACCCGATGCCTGCCGCCTGCAACCCTGCGTTGCCGTGCAGAACACCGCCACAGGTTATGCACTCTTTGTATTTGGCGGATACCAACCAAAGAGCGAGGGACATGAGGCCATGGTACATACCGATGGTATATATATACCCGTTGCCGAATTAAAGAAAGGTGTAGCTGATGCCTCACAATGGAAACGCACCACAGCCACCATGGCGTGGAACGACAACACTGCCGATGGCAAGCGCGAGCAGGTGCGCCAAGCCGTTGTGGGCAGCACATGCAGCGCAGTGGGATACAGCCATGTACTCTTCTTCGGCGGTGTCAATCACGACATATTTCTCAGCGCCATAAAAGGAGAGCAGGACAGCCTCTATCTGCGCCACTCGCCCGAGTGGTACCGCTTCCGCGAGGATGTACTCATATACCACACCATCACCGACTCATGGGGCCTGTTGCCCGGCAACAGCCTGCTGGCACGCGCCGGTGCCTGCCTCACTGCCGAGACAGGTGGAAAGGGTTGGAGTTACAGCGGTGGCGAATTGATGCCCGGGGTGCGCAGCAGTGATGTAACTCACGTAGAGGTTACAAACGACAAGAGCTTCGGATGGCTCAATTGGGCGGTATTAATACTCTACCTCATGGGCATGTTGGGCATGGGTATATACTTTATGCGCAAAGAGAATAGTTCCGACGATTTCTTCAAGGGCGGTGGCCGCATCCCTTGGTGGGCTGCCGGTATAAGTATATATGCCACCATGCTATCGGCCATCACCTATATGACCATCCCCGCAAAATCATATACCACAGATTGGACCTATTACCCCATGCTGTGGATGATACTGCTTGTGAGTTTCCCCGTAATTAAGTACTATCTTCCATACTTCCGCAAACTGAATGTTACCAGCGCATATGAGATACTTGAGCAGCGTTTCAACCTCTTTACACGCCTGCTGGCATCTACACTGTTCTCGGTATTCATGATTGTGCGCATGGCCATTGTGTTATATCTGCCCTCGCTGGCACTCACAGCCGTTACAGGCATAGATATCTATCTGTGCATTGTTCTCATGGGATTGGTAACCATCATTTACTGCACCATGGGTGGCGTGGAGGCTGTTATCTGGGGCGATGTTGTTCAGGGGCTTATACTTGTATTCGGTGCATTATTTGCCGTGGTATATTTGGCAATGAGCACCGAGGGTGGCATTGGCGGTTGCATCGACATAGCCCTGGACAATGACAAGTTCCAGCTGTTCAACCTTAACAATACATGGTCGCAAGCCACATGGTGGGTTATTCTGCTCGGTGGCCTTGCAAACAACCTTATATCATACACATCGGACCAGACGGTGATACAGCGTTACCTCACCACCCCCGACGAAAAGGCGGCCGGCCGCGGTATTTTGGTAAACGGCGTGATGAGCGTGTTTGTATCGGTGGCCTTCTATATGATAGGTACAGGCCTTTATACATTCTATAAGACACACCCCGCAGAGCTTGACATAACAATGGGACAATCCGACGCCATTTTCCCCTTCTTTATGATGAGCCAGATGCCTGCCGGCATTGCCGGTGCATTGATTGCCGCAATATTCGCCGCCACCATGAGTACAATTTCGAGCAACATCAACAGCGTGGCCACAGCATTCTCCATTGACTTTTGGAAGCGGTTCCGCCCCTCTACCACCGATTCGCAATTGGTAGTGGTGGCACGTTGGGGCTCGATAGTAAGTGGTATGATAGGCCTGTTGCTTGCCTTGCTCATGGCAACATGGAACATACAATCGTTCCTCGACTTCTTCAACGAGGTACTTGGATTGCTAACCAGCGGCTTGGGCGGTCTCTTCTTCATAGCAGTGTTCATGAAACGCGTAAAGGGCTACGCTGCACTTGCCGGATTTGTGGCAGGCGAGATTGTGGTATTCCTCATGAGCGAATACACCGATGCCAACTTCCTGCTCTACGGTGCCATAGGTATGGCGGTGAGCATTGTGGCGGCATGGTTGCTGTCGATAGGTTCATACTTCAAAAGCAGTAAATAAAAAAGAGACAAGAGAGAAATCCCGCACCAAATAGGGAATCTCCCCGCAACGATTAGGAAATTATCGTTGCGGGGAGATTTTCACATTCATACCTTTGCTACCACAGAAACAACAGAAAATGTTTAACCATTAAATTGTGAAGATTATGAAAAAGATTATGATGATTGCAGTACTCGTGAGCGCAATGCTCATGCCTGCACAGATGATGGCACAGAAGAACAGACAGAACAACAGAGATAACAACCGCCCCCGTATCGAGAGCCGCACACCCAACAAGGGCAGCAACCGCAAGGATATGAGAGTGGAGAAACAAGACAACAGACGCCACGCGGTAAACAACCACAAAGTGATTGCCAAGCATAAACCACTGGTACACCACAAGCCGCAAGTTGTGCATCACAGGCCACAGGTGGTTCATCATCATGCACCGGCTCCCGTGCATGTTACACACAACTGCCCTCCTCCCGTAGTGGTACACCACCCTGCTCCCCGCCCCGTTGTAGTGCATCACCCTGCACCCCGCGTGCATTATCATTGCGACAACGATGTGGCAAGTGCTGCAGCTGTAGCAATAGGCGTTGTGGGCCTTATATCGCTACTTGCAAACTAAACTAAACAAAAAAGATAACTAATCATACTTAAACAGCAGAGGGCATCGCCGGCTTACGCGCGATGCCCTCTGTTATGCTTGGCAGGAAAGGACTGAACCCACCTTGCTGATTGGGGATAATACAATTTATTGTCTGGTTTATTCTTGATGCAAAAGTATAGTGTAAAAAGCAAGCCCACAATCACTAAAAATGTGATTTTTACACAAAACGGTAACAACATATAGGTATTTTGATAAAAAAATAGAAAAAAACGACACACTTATAGTCATTAATAACCACTAAACAGGTTATTTTACAAAAAACAACTATTGCGAGAGTACAAAAAGGGAGCTATTTTTGCAAAGCAAAAATAGGACGGAGCCGCCCTATTGCAAAAAAGAATCATAAATAAAAGAAGAAAAAGAGAAAACAATATATGAAACTTTCGGAGCTTAAAAACGGGGAAACCGCGGTCATTGTGCGCTTGTCGGGGCATGGAGGATTCCGCAAACGAATAATGGAGATGGGTTTCATCAGAGGAGAGAAGGTAAAATCGGTCCTCGACTCCCCCATGCACGACCCCGTAAAATACCACATAATGGGCTACGATGTATCCTTGCGCCGTGGCGAGGCCGACATGATTGAGGTGCTGCCCGAGGAGGAGGCAAAAAAAGAGCTCACTCCCGCACCATCGTTCAGTTGTTTCTCGGCATGCGAAGAGTGCAACGGCTGCGCATGCCGCAACTGCACACAGCGCAAGGTATCCACAAAAAAGAACAATGTGATAAATGTTGCCCTGGTAGGCAACCCCAACAGCGGAAAAACATCCATATTCAATGCCGTTGCGGGCGAGAACGAACATGTGGGCAATTACAGCGGTGTTACCATTGATGCAAAAACAGGCAGTTTCAACTACAAAGGCTACCGCATAAACATCACCGACCTGCCCGGCACATACTCCATTGCAGCATATTCTCCCGAGGAGATTTATGTGCGCCGCCACCTTTTCGAGCAGATGCCCGACATTATAATAAATTCCGTTGTGGCATCGAACATCGAGCGCAATCTGTACCTTACCACCGAGCTTATAGACATGAACCTACGCACGGTGGTTGCACTGAACATGTACGATGAGCTATTGGCAAGCGGAGCAAATATAGACTACGAACACCTTGGCGGCATGATGGGTATCCCAATGGTGCCTGTGATTGCAAAGACAGGAAAGGGGCTCGACAAACTGCTCGACATTGTGATTGAGCTGTTCGAGGGAAAGAACAGCACCATAAGACACATACACATAAACTATGGAAACACGCTCGAAGGCGAGCTTGCTCCCCTATCCGAAGAAATGCACAAGGCAAGCGACCTACCCTACCAATTCCCCGTGCGCTATTGGGCACTCAAACTGTTGGAACAAGACAAAGAGGCCATAGCACAGCTGCAAGGCTGCATCAATTTGAGCAGATGGGAACAGATGGCCGACCGCGCCGCCAAGAGAATACAGGCAAGCCTGAACATAGATGTGGAAACAGCCATAAGCGATGCAAAATATGGTTTCATAAACGGAGCATTGCAAGAGACATTCACACCCGGCAACAAGGACACGCATAAACACACACACCGCATAGACCGCCTTGTGGCAAACCGCTGGCTCGGCTTCCCCATATTCATACTAGTAATGTGGGTAATGTTCTACACGGTGTTCCTCCTTGGAGCCTACCCGCAGGATTGGATTGATGCTCTCTTCTCACTTTTTGGCGATTGGGCAAAACATATTATACCCGATGGAGCCATACAGGACCTTGTGGTAGATGGTATAATAGGCGGTGTGGGCAGTGTGGCGGTATTTATTCCGCAGATACTGATATTGTATCTCTTTATCTCGCTCATGGAAGATTCGGGTTACATGGCACGCGCCGCATTCATCATGGACAGACTCATGCACAAGATGGGCTTGCACGGAAAATCCTTTATCCCCATGCTCATGGGATTTGGTTGCAATGTGCCCGCCATAATGGCAACCCGCACCATAGAGAGCCGCAGCAGCCGCATAATAACGATATTGGTTACCCCATTCATGTCGTGCAGTGCACGCCTGCCCGTGCTGGTGCTTTTTGCGGGAGCATTCTTCCCCGGATATGCCCCCACCGTGCTCATTTCGCTATACCTTTTGGGAATTATTGTCGCAGTGCTCACCGCACGACTGTTGCGTTGCACACGCTTTAAGAAAGACGAAACGCCGTTTGTGATGGAGCTGCCACCCTATCGCATACCCACATTGCGTGCCACGCTGCGCCACATGTGGGAAAAGTGCGAACAATACATAAGAAAAATAGGCACAACCATACTTGTTGCAACCATTATAATATGGTTCCTCAGCTATTTCCCACGCCCAGCGGAGAACAACCATGGCGCACCCGCCAATACAGAACAGATTGCAAGCGGCGGAGGCTACGAATCGTCATTCATCGGAATGATTGGGCGCACCATAGAGCCGATTATGGCACCATTGGGGCAGAATTGGCGTTCAAGTGTTGCCATTATAACAAGTATTCCGGCAAAGGAACTTGTAGTGAGCACGTTTGGCGTACTTTACAGCAGCGACACCGAGGAGGGTATTGAAGAGGACCTTGTAAAGTCGGGCGATTTCACACCGCGCTCCGCCGCCGCCTTCCTTGTGTTCATTCTGCTTTTCTTCCCATGCATTGCAACCATTGCAACCATTGCAACTGAGACAGGCAGCCGCATGTGGGCACTCTTCTCGGTGGTATATAACACAGCCGTGGCATGGGTGGCAGGCTACTTGGTTTACCTCATAGGAGGACTATTCTGATAACAACTAAAAAAACAAAAAAATATGACAATAGAGGCAACATACAAAAAACAGATGAAGATGGCAGAGCTTATTGCTGCCGACAACAGCCTGCTATCAATCCTTCAACGCCTGAACATACGTTTAGGATTCGGCGAAGCAACCGTGCAGGATATATGCACACGCTACAACATTTCCACCGCGCTGTTCTTGGAGATATGCAATATATACTCGTTCCGCCACTACCGTCCGCACATCGAAGAGCTTGCCAAGAGCGACATTGCAAACATCACAACCTACCTGCGTGCATCGCACAAATTCTACACCGAGGTATGTTTCCCTGCCATACACAACAGCGTACACAACCTTGTAAAGGAACTTGACGATGTAAACCGCCGCTTGATAGACAAATTCTACGACGATTACGACAACGAGGTAAACAACCACTTCAGATACGAAGAGGATATTGTATTCCCCTACATCGAAAGCCTGCAAGCGGGTGGCAAGAAAAACGATGAAGCCTATCACATAAGCAAATTCGAGGACAACCACAGCAACATAAGCGAAAAGCTCAACGACCTTAAAAACATTATCATAAAATACCTGCCCGAAGAGCACTCATCGGTGGTGCGATTCAGCCTGCTAAACGATATTTACGCAGTTGAAAACGACCTGCGCAAACACTCGCTCATAGAGAACAAACTGCTTATTCCCTTGGTGGAAATTATGGAAAAAGAGTATGGAGAAGAGTAACAAATACAAAATATTGCTGATAGAGCCATCGGAGATTGTATCGGCAGGCATATCGGCCATAATATCCCGCAGCCCCGAGTTCACTATTGTTCAGACACTGAGCAACCCGGGCTATTTCAATGCGCAGAACAGCGACATTGATATAATTATAATAAACCCCGTGGTTATTGACTACAATGAACGGTTCGACATACGCTCATATTTTGGCAAGGAAAACCTTACCATTGTGGCACTCACACAGGCAAGCTACGAAGAGAGTGTATTGCGCCAATACAATGGTTGCATAGGCATCTATGACAGTGCGCAACGCATAGTGCAGAAACTGAAAAGCGCAGTGGAGGATGCCACGCAAGCTCCTAAAAACGACATCAACGAGCTATCCACACGCGAGCGCGACATACTCACCGCGGTGGCAAAGGGAAAGACCAACAAGGAGATTGCCGACGAGTTCAATATATCCATTTATACCGTAATATCGCACCGCCGCAACATATCGCAGAAATTGGGTATAAACAGTATTTCGGGCCTCACAGTATATGCCATAATGAACAAGCTGGTGGATATGTCCGACTTTAATTGACAATAAAAAATCCGAGATTTCTCTCGGATTTTTTTATTGTTATCGTTTTTATCATTTACTTCCAAATGGCTGGACCTTTCTCCAAGTCTCTCCAAACCATGTATCGTTGTTGTTGGCTGTGAGATATTCGATATACATTATATTCTTATCGGCATCCTTGAACTCATACTTCAAACTTGTAATGGTATTTGTGAGGCCGGGGTTTGTATAGTGCTCGGCAATATACTCTAAATAATTGCCAACGGCTTTTACCTCAATCTCGCCACGCTGTGTAACATAGGTCTCTGTAACCGAGTAGGGTTTCTCCTTTTCGCTGCCTGCAACATCAATTGTTACACACACCATTGCAAAGTAGGAGTTGTCCTGGTTTATACTCTTAAATATGGGCTTGCCAACGTATTGGATTGAACCATCGGGAGCCTCACGTTCCTCAACATATTGCCACAAGCCGCAAAGGTCCTTATCAATAACCTGCTGTGCGTTCACATAAGCGGCACCCCCTATCAGAAGGGCTGCAAAAAGCAACATCATTCGTTTCATATGAGTATCTGTTTATGGTTAATATTAGTTTTCTTTTGCAATGTACGACTTTTTTTGAAGAAATAAAAAAAAAGTATGTTTTTTTAGCACCAAAAGCGGGTTTTAGCTGTTAATAAGAATATATTTCGTAATTTCGCAACCGTTTCAGGAGATAATAAAAAATAACTGTATGAGATATATTCTGGCATTTTTGGGCAGCGTGTCGCTGGCACTTGGCATCATAGGTATTTTTGTACCTATGTTACCCACCACCCCCTTTCTGCTGCTCACGGCCGCACTCTATTTTCGCAGCTCGCCAAGGCTGTACGCGTGGCTCATGAACCATCCGCGGCTTGGTACATATATTCGCAATTTCAGGGAAAACAAAGCAATACCGCTGCGTGTGAAGATTATATCGGTAACGCTTGTGTGGGGCACCCTGCTATACTGCGCCTATGGTATTGCCCATGAGTGGTGGTTGAGCTCACTTTTTCTATTGCTTGCCACAGGCATAACCATTCATATACTGCATTATAAGACACTAAAATAAATGAATAAAGGATTGAGCCGCGGCTCAATCCTTTATTCATTATCAATACTCTACCTTATCCTCCTTCTCGCGCCACAGATTAAATGGGGCAAGTGCCTCGTTGTGCAGCAGATTCTCCACCGGTTTACGCCTTTTATTCATGGGAAGTTCCAGCTCGCGGTAAATAAACGAATCGTCAAAGTTTATAGCAGCAGCATCGTGCTGGTTGGCGCCATAATATATTTTATCTATATGAGCCCAATAGATAGCACCCAAGCACATGGGGCAAGGCTCGCACGATGTATATATAACACAACCTTCAAGGTTAAATGTACCAAGCTTGGTGCAGGCTGCGCGTATAGCACTCACCTCGGCATGGGCCGTGGGGTCGTTATTGGCCGTTACACGGTTTACCCCTGTGGATATTATATGCCCGTCGCGTGCTATGACAGCACCAAAGGGACCACCACCACTTTTCACATTCTCCACAGCCAGCTCTATTGCACGGCGCATCAATTCTTCGTTACTCATATCATTATTTCCTAATTGTTTTGTAATACATGGCAACCCAGAGCCACACACTTTATCAACTATTCTTGCCCACAAAATGTTTATCGATATACTCAAAGAATTTATCCTTATACATATCGCCTATGGGTACATACACATCGCCATCATAGACAATACGCATGCGCGACACCTCCACAATCTTATTAAGGTTCACAAGGTACGAGCGATGAACACGCATGAACATGTGCGAGGGAAGGAAATCCTCAATTTTCTTCATGCTCATGAGCGAAACGATGGGTCTGTTATGCCCCTCTACATATATGCGCACATACTCGCTCATGCTCTCAATGTATCTTATGCTTGATACAGGAATACGCAACATACGGTAATCCGATTTTACAAAAAGGCAATCATCGGAAATGGAGCCATCCTCGCTATACCCCTGCGATGCTTTGCGGCGCAGGGTATATATTTCATTCACCTTGTTTGCAGCCTTCACAAACTGCTCAAAGGAGAATGGCTTGAGCAGATAATCTATGGCATCGAGCTTAAAGCCATCTATCGCATATTCGGAATAGGCCGTTGTAAATACCACCAATGGAGGGTTTATCAATGAGCGCACAAGTTGCAAGCCGTTCACATCGGGCATGTTTATATCCACGAACATAACATCCACCTCCTCGGCCGACAGCACCTCCATGGCCTCTGTTGCACAACTGCACGCCTTTACACAATGCAGGAATGGAACTCTATCCACATACTTTTGTAACTGAACAAGAGCCAGCGGCTCATCGTCAACCAATATACACCTTATCATATCGCGCGGGAATTTTTAATATTACACTGAACTTTATTTTGTTTTTCTCTATTTCAAGGGAATAATCCTCTCCATAAATGAGCGAAAGGCGCTTGCGCACATTATCTATGCCTATACCCGAGTGCGAGCGCTTGGGTGCCGTGTTGCCTTCCCCAGCACTACTATTGGAACAGGAGAAACATATTCTCTCATTCTCCACAGACACTGCCACATCTATCGATGATTCTTGATTATGGGAAACACCATGCTTAAAGGCATTCTCGAGGAACGACACAAAGAGCAATGACGGCACATAATACTCCTCGGCAACAGGCGGGAAAGAGGTTTTTATTTTAAGTGCCGATGTATAACGCAATCGCATGAGTTCCACATAGCTGTTAATGAACTCAATCTCTTTTTGGAGCAACACCAATTGCGAATGAGCATCGTACAACACATGGCGCATCATCTTCGAAAGACCTATGACAGCCTCTTGTGCCCTGCCCGCATCAATATCAATGAGAGCATGGATATTGTTGAGTGTGTTCATGAAGAAATGCGGATTTATCTGATATTTCAGATAGTCGAGTTCGGTGCGCAGTTTCTCTTTCTCCACCTCGCGCAGATGGTCGTCGTTGCGCAATGTGAGGAAGAAGAGGCGCACGCAAATATTAAATGCCAGCACAAACACTATGAGCAGAATCTGCACACTGTCGGGGTGCAGAAAAGCAAACGGCAGATTCCTCTCGGGTGGCGACATCTTGATATTGTGTGGCGCGTTTTCACAGAAAAAAGAGTGTATGGTGGGCTGCGCCTCGGTGTATATTGCATATGCCTGCATTCGCGGGGCTTTGCGAGAGGGCATGCCGCCATTGGGATGAGCCATCATGCGGGCACTGCGCCTGTGCGGCGGCACATTCACATCGTCTCTGGCCGATGTTACAAGGAGCGCACCAAAATAGGCCAACGCTATTATACATATAAGGTATAGCAAATAATGCCTCTCCCTCTTTTTGTTCAAAAGAAGAAAAGGCATAAGCAGGTTATTGTTCACAAAGAACAAGATAAGAGCCGGCAGCAGATAAACCCAGAAACGGAAAACAAGCTTCCACTCCACGGCCGAGGTGGAGCCAGCAAGTATAAATCCCCAAAAGGGAGACAGGAAAAGCGCCCCCCAGAAAAGAAAATATATGATATACTCTATAGCAACCCTGCCCTTATACATTCCCCGTAAATAAATACTCCTAATTAAAATAAATAATTGCAAGGCAATAAAAATTGCCTTGCAATTTACAAACTTTTATCTAAAAGAACGCCCTATCACGATAAAATTCGGCCAAAAGCCAAAAAGTACCAATGAAAAGAGGCTATTTCACCGCTTTGAAACTCATGTCGAGTCCCTTAACAGAGTGAGTAAGGGCACCTACCGAGATATAATCCACACCACAGAGAGCATAATCGCGCAGTGTATCGAAAGTGATACCACCCGACGACTCTGTTTCGTAACGGCCGGCAACCATTTCCACTGCCTTGCGTGTCTTTTCGGTGTCGAAGTTATCGAACATAATGCGCTGCACACCGCCAAGGTCGAGTACCTCCTGCAATTCGTCAAAGTTGCGCACCTCTATTTCTATTTTCAAATCCTTGCCATTGGCCTTGCAGTACTCTTGCGCGCGAGTTATGGCAGCTGTTATGCCACCTGCAAAATCCACATGATTGTCTTTGAGCAATATCATATCGAACAGACCTATACGGTGATTCACGCCACCACCAATGCGCACAGCCTCCTTCTCCATGATACGCATTCCGGGAGTGGTTTTGCGTGTATCGAGCACGCGGGTATTTGTACCCTCCAAACGGCGCACATACTTGCGTGTCATTGTGGCAATACCGCTCATGCGTTGCATTACATTGAGCATAAGACGCTCTGTCTGCAACAACGAGCGCACACTGCCTGTTACATACATGGCAATATCGCCCTTCTTTACCTCGGCACCATCCTCTATAAGCACCTCCACCTGCAAGGTATCGTCAAAACGGGCAAAAATTCTTTTTGCCATTTCCACGCCGGCAAGAACGCCATCTTCCTTTATAAGCAACATATTCTTTCCCATTGCATCGGCAGGGATTGAAGAGAGGGTTGTGTGGTCGCCATCGCCAATATCCTCGGCAAAAGCAAGATCGATAAGTTTATCGATAAGTTCGTCTTTAATATTCATGGTATATGATATTTTTTGCGAAGATAGGCAATTCCCATTATTACTGCAAAAAAGAGGGGCAGAGTTTTGCATCGTACGGGCAATAAATTAGAAAATTAGAGCAAAAACAATTATCTTCGCCGGCAGAAAAAAGCAGAGCAAAATGAAGATTACATTACTTGTGGTGGGGCGCACCGTTGATTCGAACATAATAGCCGGAATAAAAGACTACACCCAAAGGGTGAGCCACTTTGCACAGTTTGAGATGGAGATAATACCCGAACTGAAAAACGCCCGCAAACTGAGCGAGGCACAGCAAAAGGAACAGGAGGGGGAATACATACTGAAAGCCCTGCAAGCAGGCGACCGCGTGGTGTTGCTCGACGAGGGTGGCAAGGAGTACCGCTCCACCGAGTTTGCCGCGTGGATAGAGCACAAGCAGAATATATCCACAAAAAGGCTGGTCTTTGTGGTGGGCGGCCCCTATGGTTTCTCGCAAAAGGTTTACGATGCGGCGCACGAAAAACTATCGCTCTCAAAAATGACATTCTCACATCAGATGATACGCCTGCTCTTCATTGAGCAGCTGTACCGGGCATACACAATTATAAACCACCTACCCTATCATCACGAATAAAGCAAACCGCCACAGCGTGCTGTGGCGGTTTGCTTTATTCTTCTTTTACACCGTAATATTCGTTCCACTCTTTGAGCACCTGCTGCCAATCGACCTCTTCGCCGTTGGCAACAGCCTCGGCCTGGCGTAACGCCTCCTCGCGCTGTTTCTTCTCGGCATAGCGTGCCTTCATGGCCTCTATCGTGGCTTCATCGAGCACCTGAATACGCCCGCGGCGCACACACTCATCAAGGTCTGCGGGGCCGAAAGCCTTGCCCTGAACATTGAAATCGGATATATTGAATTCAAATACCGTGCGCAGGGTGTGGCGCACCATTTTCTGCTGTCCGCGGCTGCCCGACAACTTGCTGCCAAGCAACTTGCGTATGATTTTTATCTCTCGTTCCGAAAACTTTTTTCTTCCCATAACACTCTGTCACTCCTCTGTTTCATCATCATCGGGCACATCCACATATTGGTAGCAGCCAACATCCACAAAACCCGGCTCACGCAACACGCCATCTTTGTCGTAGCGCAGCTTCTCGTCGTTCAAAAAGGCTTCGCTACCCATTGAGCGCGCTGTCGATTGGTCGGTCAAATGAAAATCGTATAAGAACACATCGTGGTCGATGGTTACAAAATGCTCTGCGGCAAATGGCGAAACATCCTTTTCGTCAATGGTTACGTTTACAAAATTCTCATCGTCGCCCACCACGGTGTTAATGAGCGAGTTCTCAAAATGGTAGTTCTTGCCGGGAGGCATCTCCTCGCCCAAATCGGTAAGATAACCCATAAGTTCGTCCTTTTTACTGCCTGTTATCAAGCAGTTTATGAAATTCGCACCATGCAGAGGCGCAAGCGTTGTGCTGTACGAATTATGCAGTGTGAGTGCCACATCGCGCACCTTGTAAACGAAGAAATTGGCTATTGTGCAATGAATGAAATTCACATTGCCACCCACCACCTTCACACAATTCCCGCCCGCGTTGGCAAGGAGCGTGTTGGTAACATCGGCATGAGCCTGCACAAGTTCAAGAGCATTTCCGTAAAAATTCTCCAAGCGCGATGCATTCATGGTAATGCGCTGCGCGGCCTCGTCGCCCGGCTCCACCTTTATTCCATAGTTGGCACTGTGGATATCGCAATGTTCAAACACATTGCCGTTGCTGGTGGGCGCAAGCACTATACCGTCCCACTGCCCGGGAATACGGTCGTAGGGCAGATAGCTGAACATATTATCGGTGCGGTCGCCACGGAATATAATAGGTTCCTCCTTTGTACCAACTGCCGACAACGTGCCCCTCACAACCATCGGCACCTTGTCGTGGAAATAGAGGTTTGCACCCTCGGCAATTGTGAGGGTAACACCCTCGGCAACCACAAGGCTGTCATACACCACATAGTGGCCGGCTGTGATAAGAGAATCGCTCTTTACCTTGACGGCGCGCATAAAAGAGACATCGCGCCCGTATGCCGACAATGCAATCTCCTGCTGCACGCCGCTTTCGAGAGTAAAACGCAATTTATCCTCCACTTTCAGAGGTTTATCGGCACCATTCTTGGGAGGGGTGAGCTCGGCAAAAACATAGAGGCTGTCGTTGCTCCATATCTCAATATCCCGGATAAATGTGCCATACTGCCCATCCACAAGCACACGGAAACCGCTATCGCCACCGCTCAACAGCTCCACGCTTGTTATTCGCAACGCTTTATCGTTGCGGTTATACACCATCATGCCGCTGCGCGATGAGGGCAGCGTGGTAAACAGCGTATCGAAGGTAATCTCCTCGGCAGCAAAGGTAAGACAATGGGTGGGGTCGGAAGAAAAGTCGGTTTCATCGCTGCACGCAGCGATGAAAACCGACATTATCATGAGAAAAGGTAGTATCTTGAATATTTTCATCTGCTATATAATTTTAACACAAGTCTAATTATAAACGATGAAAAGCAATATTTATTGTTTCACAGGCGCACTTTCGAGCACTGCAACAAGATGACGCCACCAGCGCTCAGTCGATGGAATGTTCAAACGCTCGTCGGGCGAGTGAACACCACGCATTGTGGGGCCGAAGGATATCATATCCAAATGGGGAGCTTTCTCAAGGAAAAGACCGCACTCCAAGCCTGCATGTATGGCGCGAATCTTGGCTTCGCCGCCGAATATCTCCTTGTATGTATCGCAAGCCACCTTCAAAATCTCCGATTTCACATTGGGTTTCCAGCCGGGATAGCCGCCGCTTGTCTCCACGGTGGCACCGCCGAGTTCAAATGCCGCACGCACCGTTGCCGACACATTGTCGCGCGCCGACAGGATGGAACTTCTCTGGCTTGCGGTTATTGTGAGAGCATTATCGCTTGTACGCTTTATAGATGCAAGGTTGCTCGATGTTTCTACCAAGCCGGGCATGTCCTGACTCATGGCAAACACACCATTGAACACCGCATGAACAGATTTAAGCAGGCCGCGAGCTACATCGGGGTCTATGCAACGTGCCACAGGGTCGGTGCTCTGCAATGTAAAACGTGCGTTGGGCTCTGTGGCGGCATACTCGTCCTGAACCTCGGCTGCAAACATATTGAAATCCACACGTACCGACTCCTTATCGGCCGATGGAACAGCTATGACAGCCGACGCGTCGCGAGGAATGGCATTGTGCAAACTGCCACCCGAAATGTCGCAGAGATAGAACTCATACTTATCGGCAACACGGCACAAGAAACGGTTGAGCAGTTTATTGGCATTGGCACGGCCCTTGTCGATATCATCGCCCGAGTGGCCGCCGGTGAGTCCGGCAATATCCACCTTCATAAAGAACATATCCCCTGCAACAGGCACCCATGCGTGTTTGAATGTGGCATAGTTGCACACACCGCCGGCACAACCGATAAATATCTCGCCCTCATCCTCGGAATCGAGGTTAATGAGTATATCACCCTGCAAAAAGTCGGGAGAGAGCTTTTCGGCACCTGTGAGGCCGGTCTCCTCGTCAATTGTAAAGAGGCAGTTAATGGGGCCATGTTTCATTGTATCGTCGGCAAGAACAGCCATGCCTGCGGCTACACCTATACCGTTATCGGCACCAAGGGTTGTACCCTTTGCTTTGAGCCACTCGCCATCGACATAGGTCTCAATGGCATCCTTGGTAAAGTCGTGCGCCACGTCGGGGCGTTTATCGCACACCATATCCATGTGCCCCTGCAAAATAATTGTTTTGCGGTTTTCGTATCCGGGGGTTGCAGGTTTCTTAATCAGCACATTACCAACCTCGTCGGCAAGAGTTTCTAACCCAAGGCCCTTACCAAAATCCTGCAAAAACTGCGAAATCTGCGCTTCGTTCTTTG
This sequence comes from Bacteroidaceae bacterium, assembly GCA_017451695.1. Taxonomy (GTDB): domain Bacteria; phylum Bacteroidota; class Bacteroidia; order Bacteroidales; family Bacteroidaceae; genus HGM04593. The sequence goes on along the minus strand of JAFTNW010000005.1, from coordinate 9,518 downwards.
AACCATGCGGAATCTTGCACAACTGCAAGAAATAATCAAATACCTTTTTAGGTTCCAAATTCATATTTTCCATATCTTCAAACTGTTTAATTTTGTTAAATTATTTTTTCACTTTCTAAAATATCTTTAATAAACGAATTATTTACCACTTTTTTGCAAACAAAGAAACGGAAAGACAGACAAAAAAACTATCTTCGCAACTGCTTTGCAAATGATGAGATTAATCATTCGCTCCTTATGCAAATATAATTGAAATGTGGCAAACTTTACTACTAACTCTGTTAATAATTGCAATCAGCTTTGCATTATTGGCCATTACCATAATAATAAAGAAAAACGGTAAGTTCCCCAATACACATGTAGGCGGGAATAAACATATGCGCAAAAGGGGCATAGGTTGCGCACAGTCGCAAGACAAGGCCGCCCGTCGCGCAAACCCCATGGCAGTAGAAGAAACAAGAAAAAGAAAATAACATTAAAAGACTATGAAAAGAATCGTTAAACTTGGCTTTGCAGCCATTGCAGCGCTGCTCCTCTTCACACAATGCAACAAAGAACAGCCGCAGGTACAGCCTGCACAAGCTTGTAGCGAAGGAGCAAAAGGTATTAAAATTGCATTTGTCGATATCGACTCGTTGATCGCAAACTACGAGTTCTCGGTAGCTATGAACAAGGAGATGTTGCGTAAAAGTGAGAACATGCGCCTCACCCTCATTGAGAAAGAACGCGACTTGCAACAAGACATCGAGGATTTCCAGCGCAAAATCGAGAACAACGTATTTGCAACTCAGGCGCGTGCCGAGGAGGAGCAGAATCGTATTCTAAAAAAACGTGAATCTTACGAAAAATTATCGGAGCGCTTGGCAAGCGAGCTTGCAGCAGAGACACAGAAAAACAACATCATTCTGCACGACTCCATCAACTCGTTCCTCAAAGATTACAATGCCACACAGGGCTACGACCTCATCATCAGCCGTGTAGGCGACAACCTGCTCTATGCGAACGAGGCACTCGACATAACCAACGAGGTTATCAAAGGGCTTAACGACCGCTATACAGAGGAGAAATAAGACTACAAGCAGAATTATACAAAAAAACACAAGTGCGACCTTGGTCGCACTTGTGTTTTTTTGTATCACAGAGTTTACTTTGTACTCGGAGTAAAGCTTTTGGATGTTCCACCCGTTGCTACACCGCCAACAAGAAACACTCCATTGAAATAGTTCGCGGTGGCAGATGAGACCGAAGAGACTCCGTAGAGCATTGTATGCGAAGAGGATGTAAAGGCTGGAGAGCTCACAAGCACCGATGCTCCACTCACACTGTTAGGACATTTATAAGAGAATAGCAAACCGCCTGTACTATCCTTAAAAACAAGATATTTACCTTGCGACATGTTCACCGAAGAGATTGAGGCATAATATTGCGAAACAGATGTGGGAGAAGATGCGGCACCACCTGTAGCCAAAACAATTCCGCCATTGATAGAGAAGGAATTATTATCGCAATCGATACCCCCTTCGGGTTGCGTACTCCCCGATGCAAGTACCACGCCATCATTAATCTCAATTGTGCCATTGGAATCAATTGCATCGTTATTGGTAGCCCAGGCATAAATATAGCCTCCGTTTACAATAATAGATGTTGCAGCATTTATTGCATCGTCGTATGTAGCACATTCCAACAGACCTCTATTTATTGTCAGGGTAGCTTTACTTTCAATACCCTCGCCACCATCTTGCGCAGTAGAGGCATATACAGTCCCACCATTTATAACAACATCACTCTCACCCTTTATAGCCTTGGGAGCAGCGTTAAATCCTTCATTGCCACCCATGCCGCCAAAACCACCCATAGAGTCTGAAGATGTCCCAAGGGCTGCACCTGTTGTTTTTGCCGAAATTATGGGATAGCCGTCATTACGAGCAGTATCACCAATAGTCAGAACGCCATCGGACACAATACATTTACCGCCGTTGCCGGTAGAATTACATGTAATTGTGCCACCTAACAAATTCATTGCACCATCACTTTTAAGAGCCTTTACCGAATAATAATCGGTTCCCGATGTTGCTGTATATGAATTACCGGCTCCGGATATTGTTATATCCACATTACCACCCGATATAGTGAGAATACTATCCGAAGATATTCCGATTCCGCCCTGCCCTTGCGCATTCACAATCACAGAGCCCGCGCTCATATTAAAATTACCATCGCTTTTTATGGCAGAGCAATAGGTGGGATCGAACGCCACTATTGCAGCCGCTCCTGTTGTATTTATTTCAATTGTACCACCTGCAATACAACAATCACCATCGCTCTTTATACCCTTTGAAGCATCGCCCGATGCAGACAATTCATGTTCACCACCGAATATATTTATATTTGCATCGCTTTTTATACAAGCAGCCGCGTATGATTTCTCGGTACTGCTACCCGACGAAGATACTGCACTCTCGTAAGACTCTGTAACATCGATTAAAGAATATGTCCTCACATTACCCGATGTGCTGTATGAAGATGAAATGGTATAATACACATCCTTTTGCACACCTGTAAATGTATTACTCTTTATCGTGTAACCACGCGAGTTATCGCTTTTGAAATAATAGGTATCTGAAGATGAAGTTCCAAAATCATAATAATAGAACTGTACTCCGTTTATTGTTAAGTTTGATGTTAAAGTAGAAACAAGGTTATCGTTACTATCATACAGATATACATTATTCCAACTATTTGAAGATGCACCGGGGCGATTACCGCCTGCGGATGATGAGGCGGGCTTGCTCACATATACCACATACGAAGCAATGGTTTCGTCATCTACCGACTCATCGGTTACAGCAGGGTCATATATACCATAATCCCCACTGCAAGTTACATTACATTCGCCACCAATAATATCGACATCACAATCGGCAGAGATTCCACAAGAGGCAAGCCCGGTTGCTTCAATATTAAGCACGCCACCACTCATGGTAAACACGGAATCGCTTTTTATAGCAGTACAATAAGAGACATCGCCAAGTTCCACTATGGAATTACCCCCCATTTTTACATCCATCACACCACCGCATACATTTATGTCGCGAGAGCTTTTTATGCCTTTCATCATATCACCGCTTGTATCTATTGACAGATTACCGTCGATAATATTAATTTCTCCCACGGCCTTAATGCCCTCTTTGCCCTCACCGGCCAAAGAGATAGATAAATCCCCGCCCGAAATGGTTATATGACCATCGCAATCAATGCCATCGCCCGACGAGGCAAGTGAAATCACACCACCCGCCACAATCAGCGAATCGTTACAATGAACAGCATCGCTCACTGCTGATGTAACGGAAATATTCCCTTCGCGGAAAGCAATGTAATCGTCGCTGCATATCGCATGCTTATAGTTGCCATCTATCTGCAAAGAACCAGCACCTTCAAACACGAATTGCCCCTCGCTGAAAAGAGTCGCTTTCTCATCTTCCGATGCCGGAGTATCATATACCGTTGCATCGGATAATTTATTAAAGGTACCCTCTTCCAATATAATCTTACCGCGTTTCTTGCACTGACTGTTTATAGCTGCGCCCGTATTATTGGCAAGCGAAAGCCCATTGAGACGAAGCGTATATTTCTTGGTGCCGTATATTTTGAAACAACCCTCATCGCTCTCACCTGATAGAACATAATCCACATCGCTATCAAGCGTTGAGCGTATGGTAACTTTCGCACCCGCAATATCCACATTTACACCATCAAAAGCAAAGGGATTCTCCACTACCGCATGTTCACCGGCATATTTCACCTGCACCGCTGTTGCAAGCGTGCCATGTATGATACTGTCAATATTGCTTATGAGCAACGAGTCCACTCTGTCAGCAAGCGTTACTATAAGATATCTTTCTTCATCATCAAACGACAAACTATCTATGCGCGCCATTGAAACAGTGCGCACCTCGCCGCTGTTCATAAAGAATTTTACATCATTTTCTGCCCAAGCGGAGAAGAGAAAAAGATAAACAAATGAAACAGCAATGTAAAATTTTCTCATTTTTTATAGAATTTAGATATTTTACCACCCACATTAACAATATAAACACCTCTACGCCAAGCTGCTATATTAAGCGACAGCGAATGTGATGAAAGTTTTTCACAATACAACAAACAGCCGTAGGCATCATACACGCGCAACTCAGAGCCGCTGCACGCCGTTATGGATAAATTATCGCCATCGAACGATACATTATCCGGCAGTACCGATTTAACAGAAGTGGACTTCACAACTCCAAACGACAGAGTGCCCATATTGGCAATATCCCATTTCTGTTCAAAACCATCGGAAGATGTAACTATCATCCTATCTGCCGAATATTTTATACTGTTTACATCCTTTACAGAAAGCGAAATGGTATCTCCTTCCGTGACAAAAATCAAACATTTTGCATCTTGCGAAAATGACGCAAGAGCAGTTCCAAAGCAAAAGCCGAGGAAAGCCAAAAAACATTTTTTATTCATTTATAATAGATTAGATGATTACAAATGTATAAAAGGCGATGCAATGCAAATGTCAATAAATGTTAAATACAAAAATCAAAATTACAAATAAAAAAAACAGAGCCACGAAAGCTCTGTTTTTATCAGTAAACATTATTAATATTATTTTACCATCCCAAACCGGGGAGGTTATTGGCATCATACACACTATCGGCGGGCGGCATCGGAGGAACCATGTGAGGAACACCGTTCATAGGTGGAGGCGGGAAGCCCGCAGGGGGAGGAGCCATAGGCGGAACACCCCGCACCTGCTTTATAGTATCGGGGTTGATATTATCTACATTACCGCGACCATCCATTATAGACAAAACACCCTTCTGTTTCCACTTAACCTCTTTACCGGGAGCATCTGCCACGGCATGAGCATAGAGACCATAGCCCAAACGCTCACCCTCACCGATGTTTTCGCTCAAAAACATCGAATAGGAATCGCCCACCTCAATCAAAGGAGATACCACCATAAAAGCAGCGTTGTTCATGGTGCGCGGCAAGCGATAAGAGAGCAGTAATTCGCCATCGGCATCTGCCACGTTTATGTAGCTATTGCGTTCCACGTTCACACCACTCCACACAGCAACCGGCACGTTGGTGGCGCTATTCTTGGGCAAGCAGGGGGCGGAGCCCACTGAACCGCCAAAGGAGAGTACTGTGCCGCCTGTTACGGTAAACATCTGCTCCACATCGGTATCTACGCCCTGCTCGGGAGAGTGCGAGCCGTTGGCAAGTAGCATGCCGCCGTTTATGTGTATATTGCCATTGCTGTCTATTGCATCGTTGGACACGGAGTATGCATACACGGTGCCGTTGTTTACCGTAAAATCCGTTCCTGCGTTTATGGCATCGTCGTATGCGTATACATACAATTTGGTATCGGCACCATCTATTATTATACTTCCCTTGGACTCTACACCCTCGCAACGTGTGCCTTTTCCCAATACAAGAACCTCTATTTTACCACCATTTATAAGGAGCGTGCTGTCGCACTTTATTCCTTTGGGCGATGCATGGGCATTGAGGTCAATGGGGTGATTTACATCGTTACCCGTTGTTTTTATTGCCACTATACCGCCGTCAATCTGCAAAAGACCATCGCAGTTTATACCTTTACCTGCATCGCCATCGCTTGCAAGCGACACATTTGCATCTTTTATATATACATTTGCCTTGCTCTTTATGCACGACGAGGAGCTGTAATCGCTCTTTTTCTCGGAGAAGAGAGCACCGCCCGATGTATGCACCTTCGCCTCGCCGCCAATAAGGAACACCGACTCCTTGGCTGTGAGCCCCTTTGCGGCAGCCCCATGCACATCGGCCATTATGGCACCGCCGAACAGATAGATATTGCGCGCGGCAAGAGCATCGGCCTTTTCATTTACCGCTCCAAGCGACACATTGCCGCCAAGCATTACAAAATTGCCCTGCTTCACCTTCACAACATCCTTCGATGCAGTAGCGGTGATATTGCCGTCCGCCACAACAAAGCCTTTTGTAGCTGTTATTGCGCTGTTTGTTGCATACTCCACGGCAAGCGTGGCACCGCAATCATAAAGAATACCCGTTGCATAAAGTGCATCGCGGCGGGTAGCCTGCAAGCAGATATTCAAGCCGCGGCACAGCACTGCATCGCCCATCAGAGCCAATGTTGCTGCCTGCTTGTCGGCCTTTAATACACTGCCCGCCTCGTCGGACAGGAACAACTGCGAGCCCGAAAGGAATATTTTCTCTTTCGATGAAATTGTAACCGCATTACAGCCCACCGAGTGGATATCGAGCGAATCGAATGTAACCAATGGAGATTTCTCACTAACGATGATAAGCGACCCGTTATCGGTACCACCCCTTACCACATATTCAACACCCGCTGCCGATGAACGCAGGGTAACAAAAGCCCCATTGGTACTTGCCGCAACACCCGCAGGCAACTGCGACAACTGCACCGCATCGCCATTGAATGAGATTTCAACCCTATGTGTATAAAGAGCCTTATCAAGCTGCACATCGACCGGCAGCTGCGGAGCCGTGGCGGGGATATTATCTATTATGTTCATGGGGGCAGGCACCTCGCGGGCGCAGGCTGCAAGCATTATTGCCACTATTATGAGATATAAATTTTTCATCATCGCTATATTTTGCACAAACTTGCCTGTTTCTATAACAAGCTCGTTTTGGTTCATTTTGCGAATTTATGAATTTTTACATAAAATGCACGAAAGGGGGTACTTTTTTTTGAAAAGATTATTAAATCAAAGCAATACAAAGGAGCATAAAAAAGGCTCGCACGAGCGAGCCTTTTTTGATATTTAGTATCTTCTTTTACTCTTCAACAAGTGTGGAGCAATCATCTTCTCGGGACGTAACAACTCGTCAAGTTCCTCTTGCGATATAAGTTTCTCCTCCAAAACCAAATCGTAGATACTGCGATTCTCCTTCAATGCGCGACGTGCAATGCGGTCGGTAGTCTCAAAACCAATCACAGGGTTAAGCGCAGTGGCAATACCAATACTGCCAAGCACAAGTTCCTTGCAATGGCCCTCGTTGGCTGTGATGCCATCCACACAGAGAACGCGCAAGCGGGTAAGACCTTTCAACAACATGCGTATAGACGACAACATCGAGTGAACAATCACAGGCTCCATGGCGTTGAGCTGCAACTGACCCGCCTCGGCAGCAAATGTTACAGTGAGGTCGTTACCTATAACGCGGTAACATATCTGGTTCACAAGTTCGGGAATAACGGGGTTCACCTTGCCGGGCATAATGCTTGAACCGGGCATAACAGGCGGTATGTTAATCTCGTTAAGACCGCAACGGGGACCGCTCGACAGCAATCGCAAGTCGTTACAAATCTTTGAAAGTTTCACTGCAAGACGCTTCAATGCCGATGAATACATAACCGACGAACCTGCATCGGATGTAGCCTCAACCAAGTTGTTTGCAAGCACAAACTTCTTGCCCGAGATAACACGCAAGGCATCTACCGCCGTGTGCGAGTAACCGGGAACGGTATTGATACCGGTACCTATGGCAGTGGCACCCAAGTTCACCTCCAAGAACAGATGTGCAATTTCATCGAGGCGGCTCACCTCCTCGTCAAGAGTAACGGCAAAAGCCTCGAACTCCTGACCGAGTGTCATGGGCACGGCATCCTGCAACTGTGTGCGGCCCATCTTTATAATGTGGTCAAACTCCTTGCCCTTGGCACGGAAGGCAGCTATCAAACGCTGCAATTCGCGCATGAGGTCCTCGTTATGCAATATAAAGCAGAGCTTGAAGGCTGTGGGATAAGCATCGTTGGTCGATTGCGACAAATCCACATGTTCCGTGGGGCTGCAATACTGATACTCGCCCTTTTGGTGCCCCATAATCTCCAATGCACGGTTGGCAACCACCTCGTTTATATTCATATTGGTAGAGGTACCCGCACCACCCTGCACAAGGTCGATAGGAAATTGGTCGTGCAACGCACCCTCCATAATCTCCTCGCATGCCTTCTTAATGGCACTACCTATTGTTTCGTCGAGCGTGCCAAGCGACACGTTGGCATGAGCGGCAGCCCACTTAACCATAGCCAAAGACTTGATATAATAAGGGTGCTCGCCGATGGACAAGCCACTGACATCTTTGAAATTAACCAAAGCCCTCAAAGTTTGGGCACCATAATACGCATCGGCAGGAACCTGAATCTCGCCTAACGAATCGTGTTCAAGACGTGTTTTCATCTGTTATCTCAGTTTTATATTATCCTATTTAACAAACGGTTTCACAGGGCAATGCCCAATAAACCAAATGCGAAGATAGTGATTTATTATCTTTTTCACACAAACAACGCCCTTTTTCTTAAAAAAAATCATAAAAAGCCCGGATTATTTGCCCATCGTGTAATATTTGAATACATTAGCCACGTTAAAGAATAAACGGGAAAGGCTATTGTGTCATACAGAACGTAGTGAAGTATCTATGAACAACGACGGTGGTGAGATCTCTCACATACGTTCGAGATGACAAATACTAAAAACCAAATTAACAAACAAAAGAACATAAACCCTAAAACCTAAAAACCCAAACGATATATGGAAAAAAGCAAAACCATTGGTGCGGCACTCATTGCCATAGGCCTGGCAGCAGCAGGCTGGTTCATTAAAGGCGGAATAGATAATTTTGCGGCGCGCGACCGCTATGTAACCGTGAAAGGGCTTGCCGAGCGCGAGGTGATGGCCGACCGCGTGGTGTGGAACCTGCCATACAAATGCGTGAGTAACGACCTGCAACAGCTATACGGCGAGGTGGAGAAAAACAGCAAGGCAATAACCGCCTTCCTCAAAAGCAACGGCATTAGCGACAGCGAAATAATAACATCGGCACCGCAAGTGCGCGACCGCGAGGCCGACTATTACAGCAGCAACGAAATAAAATACCGCTATCAGGCCGAGGCTGTCATCACAGTGATATCGTCGCAAGTGGAGAACATTTTATCCCTCATGCAAAAACAGGTGGAGCTTATGAAGATGAACATAGCCATAACCACCGACTACCAATACCAGACACGCTTTGAATTCACCAAGCTCAACGAGCTGAAACCCCTGATGATTGAAGAGGCCACACGCAACGCGCGTGCCGTGGCGCAGAAATTCGCCGAAGACTCGCAAAGCCGCTTGGGCGACATACGCAATGCCAACCAGGGGCAGTTCAGCATCACAAGCGACGATGTTACCCCACAGATAAAGAAGGTGCGCGTGGTAACAACCATAGATTATGCGTTGCGGTGATGCAAATGAGTGTTTGCGTAAACAACAACTCCATATAGTAACAATAAAAAAACAGAGCCATGTGATCTGACCCCAAGAAATTGGACGGATTAATAAAAAGTTTTATTGGTAAAGAGTTCGGTATTGCACCGGACTCTTTCCTTTTAGTCTCAGTTTGATTCTATCATTGTTGTAGTAGTGTATATACCTCTTCAGTTCCTG
>JAFTNW010000015.1 GCA_017451695.1 Bacteroidaceae bacterium | reverse complement strand
GTACACTTGTTCAAAGACGAACACCGATATTCAGGCGATTGATAGCGTTGGGGTTCCACCTCTTCCCATTCCGAACAGAGAAGTTAAGCCCAACAGCGCCGATGGTACTGCAAAGATTTGTGGGAGAGTAGGTCATCGCCGCTTTTACAAAAGGACATCCAAGTGGATGTCCTTTTTTTGTATATGCAGCAATCACCTACTCTCCCGGTAATGCTCGCCTATCGCACCCCGCGCGGCTACATCTTCGCCGTAGCTACGCGCGACTACCTGCTGCTCGCATTAACGAACCAGCCTTCGGCTGCTTTGTGGGAGAGTAGGTCATCTATCCTACTTTTTGTCCACGTAGCCTAAAATCTGATAACAACATCTTGGAATATTACAAAAAGTTTAATTAATTTGTAAAACTAAATAACAACATCGGTGCCTTTTGATGAGTTTCCAACCATTCGCCGATGTTTAAGTGAATTTATAGAACATTCTTTTAATCTATTTTATTATGAAAAACTTTTTTGTGAAGATGCATTCTTTGGTATTGCTCGTTATGTTTTTGTTCACATCCCTCCCTTTGATGGCACAAGATGTAACATCTGTATTTGGTAATTGGTATGGTGAAAACTCACTAGGTGCTGCTGTGCAGGTTTATCTGCACGCCGATGAGAAACCCGATAACTTTGTCCACATGGCCGAGGAGGAGTGTTATGGTGGTATTGCCGTTGCAAACGAATATTTTGAATATGTAAATTATTATATATTCACCAATGTTGATGGTGAGGATGATAAAGTGGAGGTTGTGTTTACTAAACAGGATGTTGATGGTAATAAAGTTTCCGAGGGTACTTTGACCGCTTCTCTTGTAGATGGAAAGTTGGTGTTGAGCAGTGAGGAGAATTTCTATGCTACTCAGCTGAATATTGTGGAGCCTTATGTTGGTGAGACTATTTCAGGCGGTGGTATTACCGGTGAGGATATAAAGAATTTCTTCTTGGGGTTATTGTTCCTTGTAGCTTTATTGGGCTCTATGGGACACATGATTTATATTCTCACACGTCCCAAACGGTTCCCTCGTCCCTACACGGTTGATGACTTTAAGGAGATGCGTAGAGCTGCCAGAAAGAATACCGAGGCTACAGAGGAGGAGAATGCCCTTGCTGCCGAGGCTTTGGAATGCAGTTTTGAGACTTGGACTCCCTTTGTTAATGAGCAGGGTGAGGATGATGCTTGCCCCACAAGCAAGAAGATGGTTGATGCTACCGAGCTTGCCATTAATACAGCTATTTCTGCTATGCCCACCGACCCCGAAGTTGTTGAGTATTTGAATGCTGTTGGTGAGAATTTGAATGGTCAGTGGCAACGCAAGTTCTCGGGCAATAAAATGCTTATTGGTATTGCCGTTGTTTTATTGGTACTTATGATTTTTGCTGCGGGCTGGCAGGCTGCCCCTTTCTTTATCTTTAGTTTGGCCTTGTATATAATGTCTTGCTTTAAGCCCACTTTTATGCATAATAAAGATGCTTTCAAAAAGGGTGGTACATTCTCAAGCGGTTGTTTGGCTGCTATTTTTGGATTTATTGCAAGTGCGCAGACTGTACGCACCGTTACAAAATGGAACGATGGTACAACAACCGTGGATGATGACCATAGCCAGCATTGGATGCATTTGGCTTTGGGATTAATTGTTCTTGTGTTGATTGGCTTCTTTTTGTTTGTATGGGCTCTTATCAACTACTTGCGCAACTATGTTCTTTATTGGTAATATGTAGTTTGTATATAACTTGTAAAAATCAAAGGCATTGTTTCCGGAAACAATGCCTTTGATTTTTTGTCTGTTTTCTGTGGTGGCAATCCTGCCTTTATGGTTTTTCCGGTGCTGATATCTCTCCTGAAATATTGCATCCCATTAGTCTGCGTATTGTATCGGTTGGCAGTCCCTTGCCAAGCAGATACATCAGTTTGGTGAGCGCTGCTTCTACGGTGCTGTCGTTCCCGCTAACCACTCCTGCCTCTATTAATTGGCGCCCTGTTTCGTAGCGCTCCATCTCAACGCTGCCGCCGGCGCATTGGGTAATGTTTATGATTATTTTGCCTTCGCTGCTTGCTCGTGCAAGTTCCTCAATGAGCCACTTTGCTTGTGGAGCATTACCGGCACCAAATGTGCGGAATATAACACCTTTTATCTCATTGCTGCGCAGAACGGCCTTTACAACATCCTCTTTAATGCCCGGGAAGAGTGAGAATATGATTATTCCTTGCTCCATATGGTATTGTGGAGTGAGTGTGGCCTTTTCATTGTATGGTCTTATGTAGCAGTGGTTGTATGTTATTGTGGTGCCTGCCGTTGCAAGGGGAGGGTAGTTGTTCGATACAAATGCATCGAAACTGCCTGCATCGCGCTTGGTGCAACGATTACCGCGTAGCAGTTTGTTGGCAAAGTATATACACACCTCGGGCACTGCCGGTGTTCCATCGGCGTTCTTGGCTGCGGCTATCTCTATTGCCGTTATAAGGTTCTCCTTGCCGTCGGTGCGCAGTGCCCCCACCGGCAGTTGGCTGCCGGTGAAGATAACAGGCTTCATTATGTTTTCCAGCATAAAGCTCATTGCCGATGCTGTAAATGCCATGGTGTCGGTGCCGTGGAGCACTACAAAACCATCGTATACGTTGTAGTTGTCCGATATTATTTGCACGAGTTCCTGCCAATGCGCGGGGCTCATATCCGATGAGTCTATCGGAGGGTTGAAACTCACAGCCGATATGTTTAGGTTGAACAGTTCAATCTCGGGTATCTGTTGCATCAGATGCTCGAAGTTGAAACTTTCCAAAGCGCCGGTTCTGGCATTTTGTACCATGCCTATGGTGCCTCCTGTGTATATGAGCAGTACCGAACTTTTTTTCATGTTTTTCTTTTTCAAAGAATTTCTTTTATTTGCAATAGGTTGCGAACTGTATATGTGGGCTCAAATGGCAACAACTCCAATCCTTTGCGATTGTAGAATATCTGGTCCATGCCTACGCCTGCTGCACCTGTAATGTCGGTGTCGAACATGTCGCCTATCATGATGCTCTCCTCGGTGATGGAATTTGCCACTTGCAGTGCGTGGATAAACAGCTCGGGGTTGGGCTTGTTTATGCCTATATCATCGGATAGCACTATCTTTTTGAAATATTTCCTTAACCCCGCCGTTTGCATCTTGTGCTCCTGTAACTCCTTGAATCCGTTAGACAGTATGTATAAATTGTATTTGGGATAGAGGTATTCAAGCAACTCAACTGCACCCGGTATCACCTTGTTCTTGGTGGGTATGCGGCCGAGTACCTCGCGGCAGAAGGTGTCGGCAAGTTCCTGGTTTTCTATGCCCACCATGCGCAACGGGTAGCTGTAACGGTCGCTGTTCAGTTCGGCCTTTGTGATTTTTCCCTCACCATACAATCCCCACAATTCAAGGTTATGCGGCTCATACAGCGACATGAAGTGGTTGAACGAATTGAAATATCGCTCATATCCAAGCAAATTGTATGCCTCCTCAAACGACTCGCGCGATGCTGCTGCAAAATCGTAAATTGTGTCGTCGAGGTCAATGAAGATGTTTTTATATCTCTTTTGCATACCTTGCTATCTCACCTGAATGATAAGGTACTTTGTTGCACTCCAAAAATCATCGGGTGCGGTAATGGTGAGAACGTACTGCTTCTCGGCATTGCGTTCAAGCGTGTAGCTGCCTTCGGGGTGGTTGGTTAGTAACTTGGCTCTTTTGGCAAATGTGTTTATGGTTGTGAGTTCTCGTTTGTCGGCTTTTGTAAAGTAGTTGAAATTGATATCGTTTTCGCGCATCACCTCGCCGCTGCTCAATATGTTCTGCTCCTTCAGTTCTCCTTTTGTGCCAATGGCATACCACACAGTGTTTATCTCTCTCTCTTGTTCTATGAGGCGCAGCTCCTGCCCGGTATTTGCGCGGGTAAGGTCGGTGATTATGCTGTCGAGTTTGTTTATGTATATATTCTTGTCGGCAAGTATCTGCACCATTGACGCAAGCTCCTTGCTCTTGTCGATAAGTTGTGCCTCGAGGGTGGCAACCTTTGTTTTTAGTTCTTTCGATGCTGTTTTGCTGCTCATTATCTGCTTTTTAAGCTTTGCAATCTCCTCTTTGTTCTTTGCCAGAGTATTTGTTATGGCTTCTATGTCGCTTTTAAGTACATCGGCATATGCAACTTCGCTTGTAGCACCGGCAAGGTTTATGCGTCCTTGCATCTCGTTTATTTTCTTGAACCCCTCTTCAATAATGTTCATCGTACCCATAAGGTCTGTTATCGTAGCATCCTTTTCTGCAAGCACGGTTCTCAGCGAGTCGTTGCTCTCTTGCAACTTTGTACGTCCTCCGTTGTTACAACTTGTAAACAGGGCTGTTGCTGCCAATAATGTAATAAACAACTTTTTCATGATGGTAGAATTTATTTAATTCAATATGTTCAGATATATAACAATATTGCTGTGTAGGTGGTTAATCTCGTTCCTTGTTCTCTTTTTCATCGGCACCGCCTACAAGCAACACAAATTCGCCACGTGGCTCATTCTTTGTAAAGTGTTCCACAAGGTCGTTTAACGTGCCGCGCACGCACTCCTCGTGTATTTTCGAGATTTCGCGCACAGCAGCCGCCTGCCTGTCGCCGCCAAACAATTCGGCAAGCTGGGTAAGTGTTTTCAGCACGCGATAGGGCGACTCGTAGAATATTATCGTGCGTTGCTCGTCCTTCAAGAAATTGAGGCGTGTCTGTCTTCCTTTTTTTTGTGGGAGGAACCCTTCGAATACAAATTTCTCTGATGGCAGGGCCGAACTCACAAGCGCCGGTACAAAGGCTGTGGCACCAGGGAGACACTGCACCTCCACACCGTTCTTTACACACTCGCGCACCAATAGAAAACCCGGGTCCGAAATGGCCGGTGTTCCCGCATCCGAGATAAGTGCAACATGATGTTCGCTGTTCTGTATGCGCTCCACAAGAGGCTTTACCGTCTGGTGCTCATTGAACTTGTGGTGCGAATACATCGGCACCTGAATTTCCAGATGTTTAAGCAGTTTGCCCGATGTACGCGTATCCTCGGCAAGCACAAAATCGGCCTCTTTAAGTATTCTTATGGCTCGCAGTGTAATATCTTCAAGGTTCCCTACGGGGGTAGGAACCACATACAATATGCCCATAGCTTGATTTTTCTGTTTCCTTATGCGAAAATAGATATAAATAAGCATATTGCAATGTACTTTATCTTAATTTTAACAATTTATTTGTTTATTAATAATCGGTGATACCGATGTTAAATAATATTTCACCTGTTGATAACTTGTTGTGCGCGGCTTTTGTTTTTGTTGGCTCTTTAGCTATCTTCGCAAAGCAACAGTAACAATAAACAGAAATACACGATAATGAACCGATTCTCAGAATTCAATCAAATGGAGATGTCGCGCCGCGGACGTATAGAGGTTATTTGCGGCTCAATGTTTTCGGGAAAGACCGAGGAACTTATCCGCCGCTTGAAACGCGCCAATTTCGCGCATCAAAAGGTGGAAATTTTCAAGCCCGTCATAGACACACGCTACTCCGAGGAAGAGGTTGTGTCGCACGATAGTAATCACATATTGTCCACTCCCATTGAATCATCGGCAAGCATTCTGCTGCTTGCTACCGATGTTGATGTGGTGGGTATCGACGAGGCACAATTCTTTGATAATGGTTTGGTAGATGTGTGTAACGAACTTGCCCGCCGTGGCACGCGCGTAATCATTGCCGGCCTCGATATGGATTTCCGTTGCACCCCCTTCGGTCCCATGCCTGCCCTTATGTCCATAGCCGACGAGGTTACAAAGGTACATGCCATTTGTGTTAAGTGCGGCAACCTTGCCTATGTGTCGCACCGCAAGGTGGCGGGCGACAAGCAGGTGCTGCTTGGTGAAATGACCGAGTATGAGCCACTGTGTCGCGAGTGCTATTATGCTGCTCTTGCCGAGATGGAAGGTTCTGCCAACGAATAAAATAGAGAAAACACACTATAAAAGGCAGGGTGCCGCAGCACCCTGCCTTTTATAGTATAGTGTTGCTCCTTTTTTACAATAAAAATCCCCAATAATTGTAAAAAACAGATAAGCAGGTGTAAAACTCTTGTCTCAACACATCTTTTTGTGAAAACAATCATTATCTTCGCAAAAATAAAATAATAATAATGAAATATCAAGAGGTTACACTTGGCCGTTTCCTGCGTATAGTGCTGATAATGCTGGTTATGGCAATATCCTATTTTGTATTGAACAGTTTGAGCAGTGTGCTGCTTCCGTTTGCCGTGGCATGGTTGTTTGCCTATCTGCTCTATCCCATGGTATGCTTTGTGCAGTATAAAATGCGTTTCAAGTATCGCATGCTCTCCATTGTGGCGGTGATGCTCTTTGTGCTGTTAATCATAACAGCGGCAATAATGCTGGTTATTCCATCGCTACTTGACGAGTTTGCGCAATTTAAGGAGATTGCCGTGGCTTTTCTTGGCAATAATATAAAGAATCCCACAATTCCGCCTGTTGCTGCCGAATATTTACGCAATTTCGCTCGCGACGAGGGCTTGCTGAATCTCTTGAGCAGTGCGGGAGTGCAGGATGTCATCGGTGAACTTGCGCACCGTGCACAGACGTTGTTGGTGGGTACGGTAAATGTTGTGGCACAGCTCTTTGGTGCTTTCATCACACTGCTATATATGTTCTTTATATTGCTTGATTACGAACGCCTGTCCGACGAATGGCCCCTGTATCTCCCCGTGCGTTGGCGTGCAACCGCGGGCAAGTTGTCGAGCGACCTTGTATATGGCATGAACCAATATTTCCGTGGTCAGGCACTTGTTGCGCTGTGTGTGGGCGTGCTTTTCTCTATTGGCTTTGTAATAATAGATTTCCCCATAGCCATAGGTTTCGGTATGTTTATAGGAGTGCTCAATCTTGTACCATATTTGCAGATAGTATCCCTCTTTCCTATGGTACTTTTGGCAATGCTCAAAGCAGCCAACACGGGCGATAATTTTTGGTTGGTGCTCATAGCTGCACTTGCGGTCCTGTGCATCGTTCAAGCAATACAAGACCTGCTGCTGGTGCCCTGTATAATGGGGCGGCGCATGAATCTCCACCCTGCGCTCATACTCCTCTCCCTGTCGGTGTGGGGTAAATTGTTGGGTATGTTGGGCATGATAGTTGCTCTGCCACTTACAACGCTGTTGCTTGGCTATTTGAAGCGCTATCATGAATTGAACGGGGAACCATCGCCCGATTATGAAAACCCGATAGAAAAGGCTGTAGATGCAACCTCATTTGCTGTGTCAAATGAAAAAGATGACCCTCGCGAGCCCGATAATGAAGAAAAAACACCATAAATGTAAAAAAAACGCCAGATTTGTTTGCGGAACAGAAAAAAATGCATACCTTTGCACTCGCTTAACGGCAATTAGGTAGATTCGCTAGCTCAGCAGGTAGAGCACATCCCTTTTAAGGATGGGGTCCTGGGTTCGAGCCCCAGGCGAATCACTTGAACGATGAAGGTTGCAATCTTCATCGTTTTTCTTTTTTCACAAAGTCATTGGCGTTGTGTGCAAAGTAAAAAGTGATAATTCAGGTACTTATATGAAAGAACTCAAGTGTCCCAAATGTGGTAATTTGTTTACAATAGACGAGGCCGATTATGCCTCTATTGTCAGCCAGGTGAAAAATGCGGAATTCGATGCCGAGGTGGAACGCCGAATGAACGAATTGGACTCCCGCCACAAAGCCGAGCAGGAGTTGGCTGCCACCAAGGCTGCGCAAAAATTCCAGCAACAGTTGTCGCAAAAGGATTTGGAGATTGGCGAGAAGGTTGCCGAAATAGGGCGTATAAAGGGCGAGAAGGATAATGAGATTGTTCTCCTTAAAAACCGCCTGCAAAGCATAGAGTCGCAGAAGGAGTCGGAGAAAAATGTGGCGATGGCCGAACTTGAAAAACGCATTACAGAATTGAAATTCTCTGTTCAGCAATATGAGTCTAAATTGCAGATGGCCTTGATGGAGGAGCGTGGCAAGGCACAGCAAGCCATGCAGGCAAAGGAGGCCGAGATTGCCCGTTTGAAATCCGATGCCGAGCTTGAAAAGAGTCGCGCACAGATTCATGAGGCCGACCTGATAAAACAACATCAAATAGAGCTGCGCAACAAGCAGGAACTTGTGGATTATTACAAGGATCTTAAAACCCGCATGAGTACCAAGATGGTGGGCGAGACTTTGGAAATCCACTGCTCCACACAATTCAATCAAATGCTCCGCCCCATGATGCCAAACGCCTATTTTGAGAAGGATAACGATGCAGCCGATGGCACGAAGGGTGATTTTATCTTTCGCGATTACGAAGACGGAATAGAGTATGTATCCATAATGTTTGAAATGAAGAACGAGATGGATACCACAGCCACCAAGCACAGAAACGAGGATTTCTTTAAGAAACTCGACGACGACCGTCGCAAGAAGGGGTGCGAGTTTGCTGTGCTGGTATCTCTTTTGGAACCCGACAACGAGCTATACAATGGCGGCATTGTGGATGTTTCGTACAAGTATCCCAAGATGTATGTCATTCGCCCGCAATTCTTCATTCCGTTGATAACACTATTGGTGCAGACATCCAAAAAGAGCCTCGAATATAAAAAACAGCTTATATTGGCGCAGAATAAAGAGGTGGATGTAACGAATTTCGAGAATGCTTTGCTTGATTTCCAGGATAAGTTTGGCAGGAATTATCGCATTGCGAGCGATAAGTTCCGCACTGCCATAGAGGAGATAGACAAGTCCATTGCCCATCTTCAGAAGATAAAGGATGCTCTTATAGGTTCCGAAAACAATCTGCGTCTTGCCAATGATAAGGCCCAGGATCTTACTATAAAGAGACTCACGCGTAACAATCCCACAATGAAGCAGAAATTCGATGATGCACGCGCGTTGCAGCAGCCTGCCGATAATGCATAATCCATTCTTTGAAAACCGATGACAACGATTAAGAGAATCAGTGATTTTATCGCCCGTTGGATAGGGCTTGTGGTGTTGCTTGCCGCGCTCTTCTCGCTTGCCTTCCCGGGAGTGTGCAACCACATAGAGATGCGAGCCATAAATCCCATGCTTGGTGTCATAATGTTCGGCATGGGGCTCACACTGAGCCTCGATGATTTCCGTGTGGTGTTGAGCCGTCCGTTGGATATACTCATTGGTTGCATAGCGCAGTTTGCAGCCATGCCCTTGCTGGCGTTGTTGTTGGTAAAACTGTTCGCTCTGCCTGCCGACCTCGCTCTTGGCGTTATTCTTGTGGGCTGTTGCCCGGGTGGTACCGCATCGAACGTAATAACCTATCTGGCCAAGGGCGATTTGGCCCTCTCCGTCGGGATGACCGCCGTATCCACCCTGCTTGCTCCGCTCCTCACACCATTGCTCACTCTGTTGCTTGCCGGTACATTTGTGGATGTCGATGCGGCAGGTATGTTGCTCTCTATTGTTTATGTTGTGATAGCTCCCATTTTAGGCGGTTTCCTTGTGCAGAAACTCATGCCGCGTTTCACCGAAAGGGTGTTGCCATATCTGCCGGCATTCTCTTCGCTTGTTATAGCTGTGGTAGTGGCAATAATCGTTTCTCACACTGCCGAAAGGCTGCTTGGCAGTGGTGTGCTCATTATTCTTGTGGTGGCCTTGCACAATATCGGTGGTCTGATGCTTGGTTACATGGCCGGTTTGTTGTGCCGCCTTCCCATGCATAAACGTGCTGCAATATCCATTGAGGTGGGAATGCAGAACAGCGGCCTCGCCTCGTCGTTGGCAACCATGCACTTTGCAGCCTTCCCATTGGCAGCCATTCCCGGGGCTATTTTCAGTGTGTGGCACAATATAAGCGGTGCGATAGTGGCGCGTATATATAGTTCGCGCATTGAGGGAAAGTAACTATCTCTTCTTGAAATAGTCGTTATACATTTTTATTGCAAATACTATTGCGCTGCATACCGATGTTACGAGGTTTGTTATGGCAATGGACCAAATAACATCGGGCTTGTGTATAAAGCCCTGTAACATAAAGCAGAATGCACCCACAGCCATCATCAAAAAGGCCGGCAGTGATATGCCGTCGGTGTTGCGTGTGCGTATGGTTTGAATAGCCTGCGGCAGATATCCCAATATCATGGCAATGCTGCCTACGTATGCACAAATCTCATATATTCCGTTCTGTTCCATAGATTATAATTTATCTTCTTGTAAAGAATAACAAAAATGGGTGGTCTTTGTATGCAACCACCCATTAAATATTATTCTTTTACAAATTTCATCATTGTCCAATTATTGTTTTCGGCGAAACCGCGGAACCGCAAGCCATGCCTGGCGGCCTCTTCTCTCAGAACATCCATATCCTCGCTGTAAAACCCGCTCATAAAGATTTCCGAGCCTTTGTGCATCGCTGCGGCGTAGTATTTCATATCGGCCAGCAGTATGTTGCGGTTTATGTTAGCTATAACAAAGTCAAAGGAATCCTCTGTTTTTATGGCATCGGCTCCGCCCAAGCGCACCTCAATATCGGGTGTGTTGTTGATAACAATATTTTCAAGGGCGTTCTCGTAGGCAAATTCATCGATATCAATGGCCACCACATGCCCTGCTCCATGTTTCTTGGCAAGTATGGCAAGAATAGCAGTACCGCAGCCCATGTCGAGCACCTTTTTGCCCTGCATGTCGCTCGCAAGAATGGCGCGTATCATGTGGCATGTTGTTTGGTGGTACCCTGTGCCAAACGCCATCTTGGGATCAATGAGAATCTCATATTCGGCCTTTGGGACATCGGTGTGGAACGTACTGTGTATAACGCAGCGGTCA
Organism: Bacteroidaceae bacterium; assembly: GCA_017451695.1. Taxonomy (GTDB): domain Bacteria; phylum Bacteroidota; class Bacteroidia; order Bacteroidales; family Bacteroidaceae; genus HGM04593. Next base: position 34,972 of record JAFTNW010000015.1, on the reverse strand, counting down.
TCTACAATTATAGGTTGAAAATAGTTCTTCTCCCACTCGGCATTCCAATCCTCGCCCTCAATCAACTCTGTGGAGTAGGTTATCTCGTACCCCTCCAATGGAAAGTTGTCCACCGTGCTTTTGAGTTTGTCGGCATCGAACATACCTTGTGGGGCATAAGCGGTCATTCCGTTCTCTTCGGGTACAAAACTCTCAAAACCATCGTCGGCAAGCAGGGCTGCGAGAATGTCGGTTGCCACCTCGTCGGCGGGCGTTACCTTGAATGTAACTTTTGTATAGTCGTTCATCGTTTTTTATTGCTGTTTTGCTTGTTGCTCTTTTTTTAATATTGTTGCGTTTATTGCCTTGTATAGCTCCTCTTTGGGCAGGAATCCCTCAACAACGCTTGGGTTGCCTTGCATGGGCACAAAGAACAGGGTGGGGAGCGAACGTATTCCAAAAGCAGTAGCCAAGTCGGGTTCTTTGTCCACGTTTACCTTATATATAATTATATCGTCCTTGTGCTCTGCCGCTATCTCCTCCAATAGCGGCGACAATTTGCGGCAGGGGCCGCACCAATCGGCATAAAAATCTATGATGGCGGGTTTCTCGCCCAAATATTTCCACTCGTTTACGTTGTTCTCGTAATTAACAACCTTTTTCAGAAATTCGGCCTTTGTCAAATATATGGTGTTTCCTTCGGTTTCCTTGTTGTTATTGTTGCATGCAAATGAAAGCACAGCGCATACAAGCAATAATGTTAAAATAAAAAATCCCTTTTTCATATTGTTATCTATTAGGTTTATGGGTTTATCCTTTGCGACGCTTGGTTACATCTATCTTTGCAATGCCGCCTGTTGAAGTCTCTTTGTATAGGCTGGGAATGTCGTGCCCGGTCTCTTTCATTACCTCCACTATGCGGTCGAAATCAATTTTGTGCTTGCCGTCGGAGAGGGCTGCGTAGGTGCAGGCATCCAAAGCGCGCGAGGCGGCAATGGCGTTACGCTCTATGCAGGGCACTTGCACAAGGCCGCAGAGTGGGTCGCATGTGAGGCCCAGGTGGTGTTCCAGGCCCATTTCTGCTGCATACTCTATTTGGTTTATTGTTCCACCGAACAGCTGGCAGGCTGCAGCTGCCGCCATGGCACAGGCTACGCCCACCTCGCCCTGGCATCCCACATCGGCTCCCGAAATTGATGCGTGCTCCTTGGCAATATTTCCAAAAAGGCCTGCAGTTGCAAGAGCGCGCAGAATACGGGCCTCACTGTTTTCGTGCGACTGCGACAGGTGGTAGAGCACCGCGGGCAATACTCCACATGACCCGCATGTGGGTGCTGTTACAATGGTTGTACCGCTGGCGTTCTCCTCCGATGTGGCAAGGGCGTATGCATATATCTTGGCTTTGCTTGCAACCGATGCGCTGTATGAGCGCGATTTAAGCAAGTAAAGTCCGGCCTTGCGCTGTATGCCAAGCCCGCCGGGGAGCACTCCTTCGTGTTCAAGGCCTCGTCTTATGGTGCTTTGCATGGTGTTCCACACCTCGGCAAGATAATCCCATATCTCGGGGCCTTCGTAGCGTTCCACATACTCCCAAAATGTGCAACCTGTTTCGTCGCACCAATCCATAATCTCATGCGCAGTGGTCAGGGGGTAAATGTCGGCCTCGCTCTTCTTTGTCTCTTCGTTGGCAAGCTCGCCGCCGCCCACGCTGTATATAATCCACTCGTCAATGGTTTTACCACCTTTTATGCCCTCGAATTTCATTCCGTTGGGGTGGAAGGGGAGGAAGGTGGTGGGCTGCCACACTAATTCAAGCGGTGCAATGGGTTCAAGTACCTCTATTATAGCCTTATCGGTCATGTGCCCCTCACCTGTGGCTGCGAGGCTGCCGTAAAGAGTTACTCGGTAATTATCCACATTAGGGCAACGCTCGGCAAAGGTCTTTGCCGCTCTGTTGGGGCCCATCGTGTGGCTGCTCGAAGGGCCGAGCCCTATTCTGAAAAGTTCACGGAGTGATTTCATATGGTTGTTATTTTGTTTTTCTATTTGCGAAAATAGTATTTATTCCCGAAAACAGGCAAATAAAAAGTGAATAATATTTCTAACAAGCCATAATAAAATTTAAGCGGTGGCATGGTTTGTTATGGCTATTTGTTATCTTCGCAACAAATAATAGTTTTATGAAGAAAATCCTTATTACCGGTGCAAGCGGCTTTGTGGGGCGCGCCTTTGTTGCCCGATGGTTGTACGACTGCACATTGCTCATTCCCACACATGGCGAGCTGGATATAACCGATGAATACTCGGTCGATGGCTATATGATGGCCCACACCCCCGATGTGGTGCTGCACCTTGCGGCGCTGTCGAATACCTGGTATTGCCAACAGCACCCCGATGAGAGCTTTCTTGTAAATGTTGTCGGTAGTGAGAATGTTGCACGGGCGGCAGCGCGTTATGGGGCAAAATTCATATTCTTCTCTTCCGACCAAGTGTATAATGGCAACAAAGAGTGCGGACCGTTGAGCGAGGATGTGCCCGTGTACCCAGTAAACCATTATGGTTGCCATAAATTAGAGGCAGAGCAGCGTATTGCTGCCGTCTCGCCCAATGCGGTAATTTTGCGCGCAAGCTGGATGTACGATGCCCCGCAACAGGGCACTGCCATGCATGCCGATTTTGTGAATAATATTTTGCGAGCAGTTGAAGAGGAGCGGCCGCTATCCATGCCTGTGCGCGAATACAGGGGGATAACATGGTTGCGCGATGTGGTAGAGAATCTGCCGCACACATTCTCTTTGCAGGGTGGTGTATATAATTTCGGTTCGGGGAACAGCGTGAACAGCTACGAAACAGCCTGCTGCTTCTACGAAATGCTTTATGGCGGTGATGCCTCGCGCATTATATTGCCCGACTATGAACGTTATCCTGTTCATGAACGCAATCTGTCAATGGACAATGATAAGATTTTTCGTGCATCGGGCGGTAGTGTCTGTTTCCCATCCACCATAGATGGGTTGCGCCTGTTTGTTGAAATGACATCGGTGGCAAGATAGTTGCTACCAGAATTTATTCATCTTGGCATCGTACTCAAACCCCACTTGGCGCAGTTTGTCCTCAACCTCCTTACGGTCTATGCCGAGGTCGTCGCACAACTCGTCGAGCGAGCTGTAAAAGTCGCGCAGTTTCATGTTCAGTGCGCTGTAAAGCATCATCGGGTCTTCGGGTAATTGCATATCTTTTTCTCTTATTGGGGTTACATGATGGCCACAAGTTCCATTTCGAAAACAAGGGTGGAGTAGCCGGGAATGTTGCCACACCCTTTTTTGCCGTAGCCCATCTCCCAAGGGATATATACCATCCAATGGTCGCCCACATGCATCTGTGTCAGCGCTATCTGCCAGCCTGTTATCAGCTCGTTCACACGGAAGGCCTCGGGGTAGCCGCGCTCATAGCTACTGTCGAACACCTTACCGTTGATTAATGTGCCTTTGTAGTGCACGGTAACTACGTTGCCGCTGCGCGGGCACCTGTCGCCCTCGCCATGCTTGATAATCTTGCAGAGCACTCCCTGCGATATCTCGTACAGCTCCTCCTCGCCTTTGCGCAAAGCCTCCATAAAGGCCTCGTTGCGCATCTTGTATTCGTTATTGCCTTTCTGCCTTGCCATAATGGGTTATTTGTCCTCGTTCATAAGTTCTTCTATGGCACGGCATAATTGGTCGGGGCACGATGTGGGCTTGCCGTTGCAACTGATGCCGTTGAGGCGTTCTATAACATCGGCATATTCCATTCCCTTTACCAATTTGGAGATGCCTTGCAGGTTGCCATCGCAACCGCCATAGAATGTAACATTTACAATTTTGCCTCCGTTGCCCTCCAATTCAATGAATTGCGAGCATGTACCCCTTGTCTTGTATATTATTTTTGCCATAGCTGTGTGGTTTATTTCTTATTCCAGCCTAAAAGATAGAAACAAGCGAACGGAAATATCAAGTTTGTTTGAATATTTTACATTGCGACTGCCGGCTATCTTCGCGGTTACCGCAAAGATAGATAAAGATGCGGAAAATATAGTGCGTCGGTTGTTAAAAAATTACATAAGCGTTATGCCATATAGTCTATTTTTAACTATCTTCGCAAGGTATTATTTCTTTGTAGCATATAACATAAACAATAATATAATGAAAAAATTACTATTTGCAATTATGGCCTGCCTGCCTTTGTTGGGCATAGCCGCTACCGACACACTTAAACAGATGAGGCTGATGTCGCCTGTGAAGGTGCGTCGCCCATTGACAACCGACAGTGTAAGCACCAAAGGGCAAAAGCCCAATTTTGAGAAACTGCTCATGCAAACAAATATCCCCATGAGCGACGAACGCGAGGGGGCTGTGGAGCTTGTTGCTGATACCGCCGGTTACATTAATCTGCCCGCCGGTGAGGGTGATAATATCTATCTGCTCACAACACGTCTGCGTGCCGACCGCTTTACAACCGCCTATTTAAGGGTGAAATCTCCTGCCCGTTTCGAGATATATGTCGATGGGCAGATGAGGCGCGACAAAATGCGTGCGCAGGATTCGTTGCATCGTGCCGAGGGTGCCGAGGTGCAGTTGCGCATGGAGCCTCAAAGAATGTATAAGGTGGCGGTGAAGGTGTTGGTTACAGAAACAGACTCCTTCCCCCCTGCAGTAATGGCTGCTCTCTCCACAGGTAGCGACACCATAACCCAAATAGCTTGCGAGCCCGCACTCAAAGAGCGCTATCTGTTGCCCAATACTATCTATGGCAGTCGTGTTGAGGGTGTAAGCATTTCGCCCGATGGTCGCTATCTGCTCACCACATATCTGCACTATTACAACCAACAACGCCACAACCGCTATACAGTGCTTTCCGAGGTCAAAAGCGGTAGAACCATTGTAACCTTTCCCGCCGGATATAAAATACTTGGCTGGACACCCCTCACTTCGCAGTTATTCTATAAGGCGACATCGGCCGAGAGCGAATCACTCATAACCATCAATCCTGCCACATTGCAAGAGACTGTGATAACCGATAATCTGCCAAGCGGTAATTGCCGTTGGTCGCCCGACGAAAAATCGCTCTATTTCACAATAACCGAGCAACTTGATGCCGACAACGGCCCCGTTCATCGTCTGCTGAGCCGTAGCGACCGCGTACCTAACAGTCGCAACCGCGGTTTTATATGGCGTTACGATATCGAGAGCGGTGTACGCGAACGCCTTACATGGGGTTTGCGCTCAACCTCCTTGTGCGATATAAGCAACGATGGTACCATGCTGCTCTATGCAAGCAACGAGGCTGTGGATAATGAGTGGCCCTTTACAAAAACCTCGCTCTATTGCCTAAATGTGAATACATTGGAGGTAGATACCCTTGTAGCAGGCGATGGCTTTATCTCCACCACGGCGCGTTTCTCGCCCGATGCATCGCAGGTTGTTGTAACCGGCGGCCCCGAAGCCTTTGGCGGTATTGGCAAGAATTGCGGTCAGCATCCCATTGCAAATAACTACGATACACAGGCGTATGTTATAAACCGTGCCGATGGCTCTGTTGAGGCTATATCAAAGGATTTTAATCCTGCCTTGCAGTTGGTGCAATGGAACAAAAACGATGGCTGCATCTATTTCAAAACTAATGATTGCGATGCAGAGCCTATATATCGTTACAATCCGGCAAAGAAGAGCTTTGATAAACTTCCATTGAACGGAGATTGCGTGCGCACCTTCTCGCTTGCCCGCAATGCAAGCGTTGCCGCATATATAAGCATTACGGCATCAAGTAGTCAGGCGGCCTATATGTGCGATGTGCGCAAGGGAAAATCCACTCTCATTGCCGACCCTTATGCAAAGGAACTCGAGGGTATTGAGCTCGGTACAATACACGATTGGGAATTTACCGCCTCCGACGGCACAACAATCGACTGCTATTACTGCCTGCCTCCTGCTTTTGATGCAAACAAAAAGTACCCTCTCATTGTATATTACTATGGTGGAACCACCCCCACTACACGCGGGATGGACAATCCCTATGCGGCGCAGTTGTTCTCGTCGCGCGACTATGTAACATTGGTAGTGAATCCCAGCGGAACAATCGGTTATGGTCAGGAGTTCTCGGCGCGCCACGTAAATGCGTGGGGCAAGCGCACTGCCGATGATATTATAGAGGGTACAAAGGCCTTCTGTGCAGCCAACCCCTTTGTCGATGCAGAGCATATAGGTTGCTTGGGAGCATCGTATGGCGGTTTCATGACACAGTATCTGCAAACACAAACCGATATCTTTGCCGCAGCGGCTTCTCATGCCGGAATCAGTGATGTTACAAGCTATTGGGGCGAGGGTTATTGGGGCGTCGGTTACAACGCGGTTGCTGCAGCTCAGAACTATCCTTGGAACAATCCCGATTTGTTTACAAAGCAAGGGTCGCTCTTTAATGCCGACAAGATAAATACCCCTCTGTTGCTGTTGCATGGCACAGCCGATACCAATGTGCCCGTGGGAGAAAGTATTCAATTGTATAATGCTTTGCGTGTACTTGGGAAAACGGTGGAGTTCATTCGCGTAGATGGCGAGGATCACTTTATTGCCGATGTGCCCAAACGCATCCTGTGGCACAACAGTATAATGGCGTGGTTTGAGCGTTGGTTAAAGAACGATGCACGTTGGTGGAACGATATTTATCCCCAACGTATGATTAAGTAATATATTTGCAATGGAGATTTTCTTTATTTCTCTTGCACTCGTATGTGGTGCCATAGGCCTGCTGGGAGCTGTGCTCCCGGCACTGCCCGGCCCGCCTGTGAGTTACTTGGGATTGCTTTTCCTGTTGCTGTGCGATGGAGCCGAAATCTCCTCCACTTTTTATGTGGTTGCAGGTGTGATAATGGTTGTAATCACCGTTATCGACTATCTTCTGCCCGTGTGGTTCACACAACTTAGCGGTGGTTCCAAAGAGAGTGTGCGAGGCTCGTTGGTGGGTATGGTCATAGGGCTCTTCTTTCTGCCTTGGGGAATCCTTCTGGGGCCGTTTATAGGCGCGTTCATAGGAGAGTATGTGGCAAAGAAACGTAGCGGGCAAGCCTTTAAGGTTGCTTCTGTTTCATTTATAGCATTCATTGTTACTACAGCTGTGAAACTCCTGTATGGCGTGGTATTGCTCTTCTATATGGTGAAAGCAGTTGTGTGGTAAGCATGCCCCGTAAGCCAAAGGAGCCGGTTGCTTGAAAAAGCAACCGGCTCCTTTGGCTTTGTATAAAATGTAATTAATCCTCTTTTACATGGCTCCCTTTAAGGGTGGGGAGGCAAATATGATATTTAACAGCAAGCAGACGTGTCAGGAACACGGCTATGCCGCAAACGGCATGGGTTACAAGCATATCGGCACCCGCCCACATGCATATACCGAACGCAATACCGCCAATTACACATGCCATGGCATATATCTCCTTGCGGAATATAAGAGGTATCTCGTTGATGAATACATCGCGTATTACACCACCGGCCGCGCCGGTCATGGTGCCCATTACAATACCCACCCAAAGCGGGAACCCGCAATCTATGCTTTTTTGAATACCCACTACGGTAAATAGTGCAAGCCCCACCGCATCGAATATAAAGATTGTATTATGCATGTGTATGAGCCACTTGCCGAACAATATAACCCACAATAGTGCAAGCCCCGACCAGCATAGGTAGATAGGGTCGGTCATCCAAAAGGGGGTTACCCCCAACATCATATCGCGGAATGTACCGCCACCAATGGCTGTAGCCACACCCACTACATAGGCTCCAAACCAATCAAAGTGCTTTGCCGATGCCAAACGAATACCACTGATGGCAAATGCAAATGTTCCTACGAACTCAAATATCGTAGGCATTTTAAGTGCCGAGAAATAGTCTATTATTGCGGTAATAAATGAATAATCCATTTGTCTTTTTCTTTTTTGCGCCGCGAAGATAAAGATAAAAAAAATATGCGGCATTAAAAATAGCGTTTTTTTTACAAGCTCGTTGTCTATATCATGTAAAAAAAGAGGGCCGGGTCAAAAGTGTTTTTTGGCCCGGCCTTGCTCTATTCTATAGTGGCAAATCCTTATAATTTTATCTGGGGTATATTGGTATAGTTACCTCGGATAATACGGAAAGCACCGGAAACACCTATGAATGAACTGCTGGTTGTGATGGTTGCCACAGGCATGTATACGGTGTGCAATCTGGGGCAACGCTCCACAGCCCATGAATCTATCTTCATTGTGCCGGGAACAAAAGTAATGGTCTCCAGTTTGGGCAGGTCTTTTATTTTACACTCTTTGTCGAATACCGCAATAGGTTTTAGCTCAATGTGCTTTGCTGCAGGTGCAACCATTGCCAGGTTGTCGCCGGTATTGTTCTTGTAATAAACTCCTGCCGAGAACGATTCAAAAACAGTGTTATCGGGATCTATGTGAATTTGTTCTATCGTTGTTGATTTTGCCGACAATCCCATTATGTTTTCGCCCAACGATGTTATGTTTGCTCCTATATAAACCTCCTTAACGCTTGTAGGTACATTTGTGATAGGTGATAGCATGCTTACAATAAAGCCACCTGCGCTGTAAGGAATAGATATGGTTTCGTATCCCTCTTTAATGCTCTGTACGTTGAGCGCAGCTTCCGAGTAGCCGTATGTGCAGAATTCATCCTCAAACAGCACAGCATCTATTGATATTGGTTCGTATTGCTTGTTGCTACTGTATGCCGAACTTTTGAAATAGTGGTTGTTTGTAGGGTCGCTTGCATACCATGTGTTGTTGAAATATACATTACACCATGCATGACCACCGGCCGGAATATATCCGTTGGTCAATACGCAAGGAACGCCCTGTGAGTGCAACATAACCTTCATAAGATTAGCATATCCTTGGCATATGGCTTTTTTATTTTTGAATACAGGGTAAGGGTCGTTGTCGGTGTATTCATATTTAATATTATTAACCAACCAACTATGTACTGTATTGTGTATCTGCTCATCTGTTGTGCAATTGGCTACAAGCTCGTCGGTGAAAGACTTTATTTCGGCATACTGCTCGTCGGTTATGTTTATGTTACCCAAGGGCATACCAACTGCGGGGCCGGCCGCATTCAATAGCTTGTACGATTTGTATCCATTGCTTCTTTTCGACAGGTCGGTAGAACCATCATTCTGGGCAAATGATTTTGTCTGAATTTGAACTTCGGGCACCTCAAAATCTTCCAATCCCATCTTGTTGTCAGAGCAGGAAACTCCTAACGAAAAGATTGCACCCCAAAATAGAATTTTGTAGAAATGTTTCATAGATTTATTTTTTTTTGATGTTATTTTTTTCTAATAATTATGCGAAGATAGCAATTAGCATTGAATAATAGCTTAATTATAATAATTTTAACAATCTTTAGCGGTATCTGCCGATAGTGTGCCGCAAAACCCCGTCTTGAAATATTGTAATTAAATGATTAAATAACTATCTTGCGCAAAAATAATAAAAATGATGAATAGAATAATTCTTGCAATAGCACTGATTCTTGTACTTGCCATGCAAGGGTATGCGCAAAATCGCAAAACGGTGGAAACCACAACCGATGTTCTTATGTTTGTGCCGGGTGCCGTGGGTGCCGGTGTGTCGCTGTTGAAGGGCGATAAGGAGGGCTTTTGGCAACTTGCGGGCAGTGGTGCCACAGCTGTGGCGGCATCGTATCTGTTGAAATACACAATAAGGAAGGAACGCCCCGATGGCAGCGATAAACACTCTTTCCCTTCGAACCACACAGCGGTAGCCTTTGCGGGAGCGGCCTATCTGCAACGCCGTTACGGCTGGGGGTATGGTGTTCCGGCCTATGCTGTGGGTGCTTATGTTGCTTGGGGGCGTGTATATTCCAAGCGACACGACATTTGGGATGTGCTTGCCGGTACGGCAATAGGTGTAGGAAGCGCATATATTTACACCCGCCCGTTTGCCAAGCAGCACAATGTGGTCATAGGCCCCTCTGTTACTCCCGACGGTGGCCCTGCCATATATTTCTCAATGAACTTTTGATGAAAGTTTAAGAGTTGTTTAATGTTTTTTATAGATGAATTTATTACCTTTGTATTGCGTTGTAATACGAAGACAGGCAATAAAAATATTTGCAATATGATTAAACAAGAGTGGAAAGAAAAGGGCTATGTAAACGAGCCTCTTCCCGAGGGTATAAACCTCAAAGACGAAATACGTAAGTTATGCAAGGAGAAGAATGCTGTAATTCTTGCACACTATTATACCGAAGGCGAGATACAGGATGTTGCCGACTTCGTGGGCGACAGTCTTGCGCTGGCACAGCAGGCCGAAAAGACATCGGCCGATATAATAGTGATGTGCGGCGTTCATTTTATGGCCGAAACAAATAAAATACTCTGTCCCGACAAATTGGTGCTCTTGCCCGACCTCAACGCAGGTTGCTCGCTTGCCGACAGTTGCCCCGCCGAGGAGTTGGCCGCTTTCAAACGCGAACACCCCGATTACAAAGTGGTTGCTTATGTAAATACATCGGCAGCAGTGAAAGCGCATACCGACATCGTGGTAACATCATCAAACGCTCGCGCGGTGGTCGATTCATTTGATAAGGACGAGAAGATTCTCTTTGCGCCCGACAAGAATCTTGGAGGCTATCTTAATGCCGTAACAGGTCGCAACATGATGCTATGGAATGGTGGTTGCCATGTTCACGAACAATTCTCCATTGAAAAGATTGTGGAACTGAAAAGCACGCACCCCGATGCAAAAGTGCTTGCTCACCCCGAGTGTAAAAGCGGTGTGCTTGCTCTTGCCGACTACATAGGCTCCACGGCAAACATCCTTAAATATGCGCAGGAGAGCGATGCGCAGGAGTTTATAGTGGCCACCGAGAGCGGTATCCTGCACGAAATGGTAAAGTGCTGCCCACAAAAGAGTTTTATTCCCGTGCCTCCCACCACAGGTCCATGCGCTTGCAACGAGTGTAATTTCATGCGCTTGAACACCCTTCCCAAGCTGTATAACTGTCTTAAATATGAGTGGCCCTTTGTGGAGCTCGATGAGGCTGTGCGCGAGGATGCTCTGCGCCCCATAGTGCGCATGCTTGAATTGTCAAAGAATTTGAAATAGCAGACAATAAAGACTATAAAAATATTGGGCAATGCACACTGCGTTGCCCAATATTTTTTATATGTATCGGAAATTGTTATTTCCCGAAACGCTTGCGTAGTGTCTGAATCATATCCACGGTCATGGAATCGAGGTCGTAGCTGGGTTTCCAATCCCACTCGTTGCGAGCGCATGAGTCGTCCATCTTGTTGGGCCAAGAATCGGCAATAGCCTGGCGCACGGGGTCGAACTCGTAGTGCATCTTGAAGTCGGGGATATATTTCTGAATGGCGGCTTTGATGATTTCAGGGTCGAAACTCATTGATGCCACATTGAATGCATTGCGGTGAATGAGACGCGAGGGGTCGGCATTCATAATGTCGATTGCGGCCTTCAAGGCATCGGGCATATACATCATATCCATGAATGTGCCGGCCTGAATGGGGCAGGCAAAATCCTCGCCCTTAACAGCTGCATAGTATATCTCCACGGCATAGTCGGTGGTACCGCCGCCGGGGAGTGTTACGTTTGATATAAGACCGGGGAAACGCACTGCACGTGTATCAACACCATATTTATTAAAGTAATAGTCGCTCAAAAGCTCGGTTGCCACCTTGGTTACGCCATACATGGTTTTGGGGCGTTGTATGGTATCCTGCGGGGTGTTGTCGCGCGGGGTGTTGGGGCCGAACGAACCGATGGAGCTTGGTGTAAATACCGCGCATTTCTTTTCGCGGGCAATCTCCAGAATATTTATGAGGCCGTTCATCTGAATATCCCATGCAAGCAGGGGCTTGGACTCGGCAACAGCCGACAGCAAGGCTGCAAGGTTGTAAATGGTATCAATCTCATATTTCTCAACAACCTCGGCAAGTTGCTTGGCATCGCACACGTTGGCAATAGCGGCTGGGCCGCTCTCCATGAGTTCACCTTTGGGCTCTGCACCGGGAATATAGCCGGCAACAATATTACCGTTGGGAATCTGCTTACGCAGTGTCATTGTAAGTTCGGAACCTATCTGTCCTGTGGAACCGATAACAAGAACGTTTTTCATAATGCTATAATATGTTTTTGATTTTATATATCCATAGATTTTTATATCGCGAATATACAGCTAAATTTTATTATACACCCCTCTTTGCTGGCTTTTTTAGGAGAAAAGATGTTATAATTTATATTATTTTTACATATTTGTAGCAGTTCTGGAATTTTATACGTGCTTTATGTAAAACTAGCTTTCTGTTATCGTCTACACTCTCTTTTTCTGTCAGAATGCTTTTAATTATATTCATCGCAGTACAAATATTTGTTTGTGAAATTTGTGAAATTTCTAATAAAAGAGGTACATTTGTGTGCTTGAAAAAAAAGTATTTATAAATTTCTAAAGCAAGATATAAAATGTACGGTAAATTTCAACAACACCTTAAAGACGAGTTGGCTGCAATAGATGCTGCCGGCTTGTATAAGAGAGAGCGCAATATTGCTTCTCAGCAGTTTGCCGAGATTACTCTCGAAGATGGTTCAAAAGCATTGAACTTCTGTGCCAACAATTACCTGGGTCTTTCAAACAATCCCCGCCTTATAAAGGCTGCCGAGCAGGCAATGGAGGAGCGTGGCTTCGGAATGTCGTCGGTGCGTTTCATCTGCGGTACACAGGATTATCACACAGAACTTGAAAAGGCGGTATCGGATTACTTCAAAACAGAGGATACAATCCTTTATGCAGCATGTTTCGATGCAAACGGTGGTCTTTTCGAGCCTCTCTTCACTGCCGAGGATGCCATTATCTCCGACTCTTTGAACCATGCCTCAATCATCGACGGCGTGCGTTTGTGCAAGGCGCAGCGTTATCGTTATGCAAATGCCGACATGGCCGACCTTGAGCGTTGCTTGCAGGAGGCACAGGCACAGCGTTACCGCATAATTGTTACCGATGGTGTATTCTCAATGGACGGCAATGTAGCTCCCATGGACAAGATTTGCGACCTTGCCGAAAAATACGATGCCCTTGTAATGGTTGACGAGAGCCACTCTGCGGGTGTTGTGGGTGCAACAGGCCATGGTGTTGCCGAGCAGTTCGATTGCTATGGCCGCATCGATATCTTTACAGGCACCTTGGGTAAAGCATTTGGTGGAGCTGTAGGTGGTTTCACCACAGGCCGCAAGGAGATTATAGATATGTTGCGTCAGCGTTCGCGTCCCTATCTATTCTCTAATTCATTGCCTCCCTCGGTAGTTGGTGCATCTATTGAGATGTTCAAGATGCTTGCCGAGAGCGATGCGCTACACACTAAATTGCAGAACAATGTGAATTACTTCCGCGACAAGATGCTTGCTGCGGGCTTTGATATCAAGCCTACACAATCTGCAATCTGCGCTGTGATGCTCTACGATGCCCCTCTGTCGCAGGTGTTCGCACAAAAGATGGCCGAGGAGGGTATCTTCGTTACCGGTTTCTATTATCCCGTGGTTCCCAAGGGCCAGGCGCGTATTCGTGTTCAGCTGTCGGCGGCTCACGAGCCCGAGCACTTGGACAAAGCTATTGCTGCCTTCATCAAGGTGGGTAAGGAACTTGGTGTGATAAAGTAAATTACCGCTTTATACATAAAAACAGAGACTGCGAATTAAAATCGCAGTCTCTGTTTTTATGTATGTAATAATATCTTTTATTCCACGCATATCTCGAATGTGCTTGCGGGCAACCCCTCGCTGTTTACAAGGTTGGCAGTTGTGAATGGTTGCCATCCGTAACGGGCGCGGTAAGGTACGGCAATATCGCAGTTCCTTATGCGTATTTTGTTGCCCATTATCTCCACCTTCTCGGCAGGGACAAATGCTCCTTTGTCGCCGGCAATCTCGAATGTGCGCAGTGGCTTGCCATCGCTGCTTGCAAGCCCACAGGCATTGGAGAAGGTGAGTATTATGCTGTTACCTTTTCTCTCGGCCTTCTCAATTGCGGGGCCGGAGGGGGTAATATGTTTCATGCCGTATGTGTTATTCAGGGCCTGCCTTGCCAAGCGTTCGCCCACAGGCTGTTTGTTCTTGGGATGAACATCGTAACGGTCGCCCTTGTCGCTCGACACTGCAAAATCACAAAAGGCTATACTGCCTGCCAGGCGGCGTTGCGAGTCGCGGAAGTGCGGCCATGTGGGGCGTTCTATGCTCGATAGCTGCACAAAGTAGAACGGCATGCTATCGTTTCCCCATGTTTTGCGCCAGCAATCGACGAGGGTGGGGAATATTGCCTCGTGCAGTTCCACATTGTGCGCGTTGGATTCTCCCTGATACCAGATAGCTCCCTTTATGGGGTACGATGCTATGGGTGCGATTCCTGTTTCGTATAGATAGGCCGGTTCGTAGGGGTGGCGTTGCAGGTGGTTGCCACTCTTTTTGATGTTTTGCGATGCCCGCCCGCGACACCAATCCTGTATCATGTCGTTATTTCTCCAATTGTAGAGAATATCCAACAGTTGGGGATGCCATTCAAGGGAGTTGCGGGCTATGAATGCCTCGGCAGGTGCGCCGCCAATGGCGTTGCATATAAGTCCCACGGGCACTCCCAACGAATCGGCAAGCATGGCGCCGAAGTGGTATGCCACAGCCGAGAATTCTTTAACACTCTCTTTGCTGCTTTCTTGCCATTTGGTGGGCAGGTAATAGTTGTGCTCGTTCAGCTGTTCAAGTTCCTCAACCGGCCATTCCACATTGTCGGTTATTACACGTGGTTTCATGTTGTAGAGACGCACATTCTTGTTATCGCACTCTTTGAGGCTTGCCTCGGCATGCGAACTCTCTTTTATCATGAACGCCATGTTCGATTGCCCCGAGCAGAGCCATACCTCGCCCACAACTATGTTTTTAAGCTCAATCTTCTCCTTCTCGCACTCCACGGTAAGGGTGTGTGTCTTGCCATCGGCGCTCATGGGTTTGAATCGTATCTCCCATTTGCCATTGTCGGGCACGGTAGTTCTTATTTTTTGTCGGCCTATGCGTGCGGTAACTTTCTTCCCCGCATCGGCAGTTCCTTTAAGTACAAAGGGTGCGCCGCGTTGAATAACCATGTTGTCGCTGTATATTGCGGGCAACCCCAGCCCTCCGAAATCTCCTGTTATTGCCGAATAAACCCTTTTGGCAATGAATGAGGCACCATGCTCGTCGGGGTGCAGGGCATCGGGCATGAGGTCGGGGCGGTGGTACAGCTGTTCTTGCAGGTCGATAAGGGGTACATCGGCAAGGTCGGCAACATCCTCTATGGCCTCCTGTATCTGTGCATACCAATCGCGTGTACCGCTTTTGAATCGTTTGTGCCAATGGAATATGGGTGTCATGCGGCATACCCATATTTTTACATCGGGATTTATGCTGCGCAGGGTGTCGATGAGTGTCAAATAGTCGGGGATAAACTCGTCGCGGTAGTTGGGCCAATTGCGCGGGTCGGTGTCGTTTAGCCCCAGGTGTATTATCGCAAGGTCGGGGGCAAAATCGAGCGCTGCCTTGTACTCGGGCTGTTTGGTGTAGGGGCGATGTCCCTTGTTGAGCAGTGTGGCACCCGATTTACCGAAGTTGCCCACCAAGTATCTCTCGCCCAGCAGTCTGCCCAGCTGTGTGGGGTACGACGTCTCTGCGGGGTTGCTGTGCCCATAGCCGTATGTTACGCTGTTTCCAATGCAGGCAACCTTTATCTTCTCTTGTGCGCTGCCTGCAAACATGGTTACAAGCAGCAGCGTAAGTAGCAGTGTACGTTTCATTGTTTTGTTGTATTGTTTTTGCGAAGATAATATTATTGCATAAAGAAAAAAAGTGCCGGGGATGTGTTTTTGCAATCCTCGGCACTTAATTTGTTGATGAACTTCTTATCTTATGATAAATTTATGTCCGTTCTGTATGTATATGCAACCTTTGAGCGGGTTATTAACCTTGCGTCCTTGCAGGTCGTATATATTGTTATCGTTTATTTGCGGAACGATGCTCTCCTGTATGTTGTCTATGCCTGTTGTAACATCCTCGGCAGTGATGCTGTCGGCACCATCGGTGAGCCAAGAGAGTGAGAAACGTATGTAACGCATCTGATAGCCACCCTCCAAACCATCTTCCTCATAGTAGCAACCGATAGTTCCGTCGGGCAGTACGGTGAGCGATGAGTATGCCGAGCCCTTGGGGCAAATGCTCTTCTTTGTGGGCCAGCTCTCTCCCTCGTCGGTGCTTAGGAATACCGTTACATTCTTGCGAGAACTTGCGTTGGGGATAGAGTGCAACAAGCGGTTTTTGTCGCTGCCTGCGCTCATAGATGTAAGGCGTATCATATCGCCGTTGCAACCGGGCTCGTAGAGGTCGCTCCATGTAGAACGGCTGCTCCAGCTCTCTCCGTTATCGTCTGATACTGCGTAGTAGCGGTTCCAGGCGTGGCGCGACGATACAAGCAGGTTACCGTTGTCGAGCTCCACAATCTTCGACTCGTCGGCATCTAGCATTGCATAATTGTTGCTCAAAGTCCATGTTGCTCCATGGTCGGTAGAACTGATTATGCGAGCTTGGAATGTACCATGCGATGTGTTTGATGTGGGGCGTGTGGGTGCCACGCACATGAGTGTTCCGTTTTTGGTCTGCATGAACGAACCCGAACTTGGGAAGAGTGAGTGTATTGTACTGCGCTCGCTGTCGCTGCACCCTGCACCATAAAGTTGGTTAGTGATATCCACGGGTGCTTCCCATGTCTCTCCATTGTCGCGGCTGGCAATAACCTTGATGAGCTGCGGGCTTGTGGGAGTGCCATAGAAGAATCCCTCTTTTGAACATACAAGTACAAAGATATCGCCTGTTTCAACATCGGTTACAATCGCGGGGTCGCCATGGCCGTAGTTGCCGCCAAGCTCCGCAGTTCCCGCAATCGTTACAGGGTCGCTCCATGTTTTTCCATTATCCTTGCTCACGCGTGCCACAACGTCGATGTTGTTGGGGAGGTCGCCGTTTGAGCCGAATCGTTTGTCTGTTACCGCTACCAACCAACCATTTACTGCTGTTGTAAGTGCGGGTATGCGGTAGTAGCGCGAGCCGTGTGTATTGAGATATTCTACAGTGCTTGCCGATAGGAAAATGGTGGTTGAGTGCTCGGGGTTGCCGTTCTTTTCGGCAATCTCCTCGCCACCCACAATGTATGATGTTATTTCGGCATCTATAATACTGCCCTCCACAGCGTTTTCGCTGATGTCGGCAACAACCCACAAGTAGTTGCTTGTGCCCGTTGTGAGTGCAATGGGGCTGGTGAATTGCACGTTGAAACTGCCATCCTCAGCGGGTGTAGCTGTGCCAAGCAAGGTGGCGTTCTCCTTGCCTGCCCTGTACTCAAATTGGTCGGCTACGCTATATATTTTTACGCTTTTTACATAAGGTGAATTAAAGCTACCCTTTACGCCCTCGGCATTCTTGCTGCCGTTAAGGCCTTCGGCTGTGAAACGTGCGCGCAGCAAGGCTACATCGGTGTTGCCTATACCGGTATTTACAAGGGCCTGTTCCACGGTGCTGCCGGTGATGGTTATCTGCGACTCAATCTCGGCAGGGGTTAGCTCATGCAAGCCCCAGAGCGATGCGTTGTTGTTGGCTGCAGCCCATGTTACGATAACGGTGTTATCCTGCTGTGCATGTATGGGATTGCCGCTTGCATCTGATTTAATGGTGTATCCGCGGTCTCCCACAGAGCTGCCTGTCCAGCGTGTGATGGTGAAATTGTGCTGAGCATTATCCACCATGCCGGCCGCGCTGTTGTTCTTGTCTTGAATCTTCGACATGTAGCCACCTGCATAGTTGCGTATGGCCACTTTGCCGTTGCTGTCTTTTTCGAAACACCAAACCATTGTGGGGTCAAGTTTCTTTGCTGCGTAGGTGAGTGGTTCGTTTGCACGGCTCTTGATGGCAAGTCCTTGGCAGTATGCAAGGTTCGATGCCGATACTATGTAATACCATGTTTCGTTACCCTCGGTTGAGTACTTCACGTCGTTGCGTGTTGCATAGTATGTGTTCACTGCGGTGGTAAGTGCGTTCACTGCGGCTGCAATCTCCTCGCTGTTCTTGTTGCTTGTGGCGTTGAATGCCTCGGCAGCATCTATGGCAGTTTGCAGGGTTGCACGAGCCTCTGTGGTGAAGCATGCGGGGTCGGTACCGGCTGTGGTATTCTCCAATACGGCTTTTACCTCGTCTATTTTAGCACTTACCTCGGCGTATGTACCTGTCATGTAGGTGAGTGCTATTGTGCCGTTGCCAATCTCAAAGTATGCGGTTTTGCCCTCAACCTCGGTGGCGGTGAAGTCGCTTGCCGATATTGTTGTACCGGTGGGCACAAAGTAATAACCACCGTTATATACGCTTGCAAGGCCTTTTACGGCTGCGTTATTGCATGTAACTTTTACATCGTTGCCAATCTCGCTTGCGTTCTCTGCGCCACTGATGGTTACGCTGTAAACTGTATATCTGCTCTTCTCCTCGTCGGATAGCTTGAATATGTTGTACTTGGTGGTTGAATTGCTGTATTTACCAACGTAGGGTTGCTCGGCTCCACCGCTGTTGTATGCCGATGATTTACCCACCGTGAATACACCATTGCTACCGCTGATGGCGGTTTTTGTTCCGGGCTCGGTGCGCGATGCTGTAAAGTTTTCGTTTACCTTGTGGCCGTTAAGCGATGTCAGATAAAAACTGTTACCACTCTTTGTGATGTGTATGTATGATACAACGGGGTTGCTCTCGTTGTAGGCTGCATATTTAAGAGGGTAGTAGTTGCTTGCGTTCTGCTTGTATTCGGCAGTGGCGTTGCTTATGTAGTTCTTACCTGCGGTGATGGCATTGTTCATGTCGCCGGTGCTGCCCTCAATGGCAACAATCTTGTACCAGCCGTTTACAATCTCGCTTGTTGTTTCGAGTTGGTTGGGTACGATGGTCTCAACGTCGGGTTCGCCTGTTACAATGTCTATCTTATATTGGCAACCTGCATCGCCGCGGTCCTGTCCGCTGTTGCCTGAACTCCAGTTATATATCTTCCAGCCAAGTGCCTCCTGTGTCTGGTTCAGCTGCACGGTACCGCTACTTATTATATATAGTCCGGTGGTGTTTGCATAGCTCAACTGCCAGCCTGCGGCGGGCTCTGTTTCGCTTGTGGAGATAGCTGTGTCAAATGCAGCCGCAGGGTTCAGGTACGAATTGTCCTGGCGGTTAATGATATTCCATTTGCCATCGGCGCGTTCGGTGAATTTCCACATGCTGCGGGCATAGTTGTTGGCCTCTTTACCTATAGTGTTGCTGCCCACGCCCTGCGATGTGAGGTAACGGCTGCCACGGTTGGGAGTGTATAGCTGATACCACACTTCGTTGTCGGCGGTGCTCAATTGCGGCATATTAATGTTTGCCTTGATTGCAGCTGTGGCAGTGCTTATTTCGTTTGCGGCTGTTGTCATTGCGTCGGCGCTGCTGCTGTTGCTTGCAAGCAAGGTGTATGCAGCATCGATCTTGCTTTTCACTGTTGCCAATGCTGTTGCAGAGTATTCGCCTGTGCCATCGCCCTCGGGAAGGAGTGCCGCATCCACAATGGCATTGCCAAGAGCGGTGCGCTGTGTAAATGTGGTGTATGCCGCATCGGCCTCTGCATCGGTGAGGGCGGTGATTGCAGCGTCGTTAATGGCTGCTGCAACCTTTTGTGCCACCTTTACATAGCCCTTGCCATAGAGGTAGTTGCCATTGAAATAGGCTGTGTTTGCCACATTGTTGGTTGCAAAGTCGGTGTATATATCAAGATATTCGATATTGTCGCTGTCGGCGGCATCGGCAATGGCCTTTATGCTCTCGTTGAACGGAACAACGCGCCCTGTGTTTGTTGCCGCTGTGTTAATGGGCTGCAAACTCATTATATGCAATTTTGCATCGGGAGCAAGCTCGGTAATTTTGTTTACTACGCTTTGATATTTTGCTGTGAGTGTGGCAAGTTCTGTTGAGCCGTTTACCTCGCCTACGCCTGTATATAGGAATATGTGAGCGGGTTTGCAGCTGCCGCTTCTGCTGTTGAGAATCAAAGGAATCTCGGCAAGTGTCTGGTCTATGGAGGGACCGGGGTAGCCCCATGCTGTTCCGCGGCTCTTTACCTTGTTGCTTTTAAGCAGCTCGTGCCACTCACCGCCATGAATCATCTCGTCGCCTATCATGAGGATATCCCCCTCGTTCACGGGCAACATGCTGAACACTGTGTTGCGCATGCCGTATGAGCCTCCCTGCCCGCCGGCATTCTGTGCGGTTGCGCAGTCGTCGGGGTAGATGCAATCGCTGCCCACGTATGAGGCAATCTTTTTACACCACACGGCATAGCCCGAAGCTTTCAGGTGCAGGCCGTCAAGAGTGTGGGTGTTATTTTGGCACACACTGTAAAGGTCGTCCCAAAGGTCGATGTAGGTTACCCCTTTTTCGGCGCACAGTGCTTGTAATGCGCTGTTTGTTGCCTGCTCAATCTCGAGTGTGCGTATACCGTTCTTGCTGGGTAGTATGCTTTGAATGTAAACCTCGGTTGCGGGTGAGCATTTTTTGAATCGGTCTATCAGCAGCCCGATGCGGCTCACTACATGTTCGGTGGTGTTTATACCAGCTGTGCCAAGGTCGTTGGTACCGAGCATTACAAACACCTTTTTGGGCTTTCCCGCCGCGATTGCTTCGATGTTGGCAAGGGCTTCGTCGCTTATTGCACCCGAAACTCCGCGGTTAATTATATTGTGGTTGCTGCCAAAAGCCTCCCACCATTCGTGCATGTTGGTAATACTATTACCAATAAACACTATCTGCTCCGAGTTTACGGGCAGAACTTTGAATGCGTCGTACCTGTGATTGCGGAAAGGACCGTCTGCAAAAGCAGTCATTGCCATTAACAATGAACAGGTTAACAGAGTAAAAATTTTTTTCATTGTGTAAAGTTAAAAATAAGGTTAGTTATATTCGTTTACATTATTGAACCATATTGTTTGTTGTATATATTGCCCATAAAAGCAAACTACCCCAATTTACGATTCAAATTTTTGCAAATATATATAATAATTCTTTCAATTATATAATTTAATATTTTTTAAGTGAAAAAATCTATTTGTGGTGCAAAAAGTGATGTGTGAATGAAAAAATGAATATATTTGTTGCGATATTATTTATTTTTATAACAAACCGATTAAATTAAATATATGAAAAAGATTTTTATGATGGTGGTTGTCGCTTGTTTCTTCTGTTCCTGCGGCAACTCCTATATTGAGAGTTATGAGGAAATTTGCAGCGATGCCAAGGAGCAGGTAGAGGCAGCCTCTTCGGCAAAGGAGATAACAGCCATTCTTAAACAGATGAGAAACGAAATAAAAGAATTGAACGAGGATTATCCCGAGGAGGCCGAAAAATATCGTACCCCCGATGAGAGCGACGAGGCTGCTTATAAAATGTTCAGCCGTCGTATAAGAGCCGTAAATGAGGTTAATGCAAAAGCCTCTGTCAAGCGTCGCGAATTACTCGATAATAGCAAGAAATAAAAAAGTGTGATATAAACAACAAGAACGGGAGCCTCGGGGCTCCCGTTCTTGTTGTTGCTTATTGCTCGACTCCATCGTAGAAGTGTTTTGCAAAGTTCCACCCAAATACGGCGTAGTAGCGCGATAGGTGCTTTGCACGTTCAATGAATTTATTTACATCCTTGCTCTCGGGTGCGGGATTGCTCCAGCCAACCTCTGCTATTGCACCAAGTCGGGGCAGTGCCATGTATTGCAGTTGCATGGGGGTGGGGATGTACTCGCACCACAGATTGCCTTGCACGCCCATTATGTATTTCTGCTGTTCGGCAGTGAGCTTGTCATAGGGGTTGAGCGAGTAGGTCTTGCTCAAAGGCACGTAGCCGCCTATGGCATCGGGCTCGTCTTTGCGGTCTTTTGTCTGGAAATAGTCGAGGTAACAGAAATCGTTGGGTGTCATTATGGCATAGTTGCCCTTTTGAGCCGCCTTTATACCCCCCGATGCTCCTCGCCACGACATGATGGTTGCGCTCTGGCTCACACCGCCTTCCAGAATCTCGTCCCAGCCGATGAGCTTGCGACCATGCTTGTTAAGGTACTCCTCTATACGGTGTGTTACATAGGATTGCAGCTCGGCCTCGTTTTTCAATCCATTCTCCTGTATGCGTTTCTGGCATAGCGGGCACACCTTCCACTCGTCGCGGGGTGCTTCGTCGCCACCTATGTGTATATATTCGCCGGGGAACAACTTTATAACCTCGCCCAAAACATCCTCCCAGAATTTGAAGGAACTCTCTTTGCCGGCGCATACTATCTGAGGCGACACTCCCCAAAGCGACCATGTTTTGTAGTTGCCCTCCTCGCCACGGCAGCCAAGCCATGGGTATGCGCATAGTGCGCCAAGCGAGTGGCCGGGAATCTCAATCTCAGGGATTATTGTTATGAAACGCTCTTCGGCATATTTTACAATCTCCTTAATGTCCTTCTGTGTGTAGTAGCCGCCATAGGGTATCCCGTCGAATCCCTCGTTGTGCCCGGTGGTTGTCTGTTCGCGCAGGCTGCCTTTTTCGGTGAGCAGGGGGTATTTCTTAATCTCTATGCGCCAGCCCTGGTCCTCGGTGAGGTGCCAATGAAAGCGGTTCATCTTGTGTAGGGCCATTATGTCTATTACCTCTTTAACGGTTTCTACGTCCCAAAAGTGGCGTGAGCAGTCGAGCATGAACCCGCGGTAGGCAAAGTGCGGTGCATCCTCAACCTTCATTGTGGGCAGTTTTACGGTTTCAAGGTCCAATGGCGTTTCGTAGGCCTGAATGGGAACAATCTGTTTCAGTGTCTGCAAAGCGTAGAATGCCCCTGCCGTGCTTTTTGCCTGAATGATTATGTTCTCGGGTGTTATTTCCAAGATGTACCCTTCGGTGGCAAGGCTGCCGTTCTTTTTTATTATAATGTTATTATCCTCTTTTATGCTTGATGCGGTTTTCAGATTCCTGCCAAGCAACTCCTGTGCAAGGCTGTTAATCTCTTTTGTTACAACCTTTGCATCCTTATCCTCCAATTTGTTTATGATTTTTGTTTGCGGGTTGAGCACGAAGAAACACTCCTGCAAGCCCATTGTTACTTTGCTTGGCTTGGGCAGAATACTTGGTTCGTTGCTCTGTTGCGCCATTGTTGTTGCCGAGAATAGCAACGCTGCAAGTGCGAAGATGATTTTGTTCATAGTCGTGGTGCTGTTTTAATATTATTAACTGTTTGCAAAGATAATAGTAAAGAATAAAAAGAATGTAAAATAAATTCTGTTTTTGTGTTTTTTTACAACGATTATGTGCCACTTATCCATTTTTTCTATATATTCGCAGAGTTAAACCTTACGAAATTACTTATAACTAAAAATTTATAACAAATGCTCAGCGAAAAGTATGTAATTGGAATAGACCTTGGCGGAACAAACACCGTGATAGGTCTGGTAGATGCAAAAGGTCATATCCTTGCAAAGGATGATACAACCAAAACTCAGGCACACCCTGAGATAGAAGAATACACCGACACTATTGCACGCGTGGTGGAGAAACTTGCCAAAGAGTGTGGCGTGGAGGGTAAAATTGAAGGTATCGGTATTGGCGCGCCTATGGCAAACTACTACACCGGCGAGATTGTAAATGCAGCCAATCTGCCTTGGAAGGGTATCGTGCCCCTGGGTTGGCTCATAGAGTCTAAAACAGGCATCCCCACAAAAGTAACAAATGATGCCAATGCAGCTGCCATCGGTGAAATGAAGTATGGCGTTGCGCAAGGTATGAAGGATTTTGTATATATCACACTTGGTACGGGTGTGGGTAGCGGTATTGTTGCCAATGGCCAGCTTATATATGGCCACGACGGCTTTGCCGGCGAGCTTGGCCATGTTACAGCCCCCGTGTTGGAGGGTCGCCAGTGTGGTTGCGGCCGCACCGACTGTTTGGAGACCTATGCTTCGGCAACAGGTATCGTGCGCACTGCCAAAAAATGGCTTGTAGAGCGCGACCAGCCCAGCATTCTGCGCAATATCTGCATAAACGAACTCACATCAAAGATGCTCTTTGATGCTGCCATGGAGGGCGATGCTCTTGCAAAAGAGATTTTTGAGTTTACGGGCAATGTGCTTGGCGATGCTTTCTGTAATTTCATTGCCTTCTCGGCTCCCGAGGCCATCGTGCTCTTCGGCGGTCTTGCCAATGCAGGCGACCTTCTCTTGAATCCCATACGCAAGCGCATGAACGAGAATGTGGTATTCTTGTGGAAAGACAAGGTTAAGGTCCTCAAATCTTCTCTTCCCGGTGCCGATGCCGCTGTGCTTGGCGCCTCGGCCCTTGGCTGGAAGGATTGATTTCGATGCAAACCATAAAAAATGCGAGTTTCGGCTCGCATTTTTTATGCGCTAAAAGTTCCGAAAAAGGCAAGTTGTTACACGCTATATCATAAAAAGTCTTTATATATTATTATTTTTCATTAAAAAGTGCTCAATCTTTATTAAAATATTCTATATTTGCCTTTGATGAATATGCTACGTCAATATAAAAACAAAAATAAAGTACTATGAGCAAGATTTTCGACAAAACAAAACAATTTATTGTTCTTTCGGCTGCAGGCGTGGCCACCCTTCCCTTTGTGTCGTGCAACGAGAAGAAACAGGAGCAAAAACCGCTGAATATTCTGTATATCATGTGCGACGACCACTCTTATCAGACAATCAGCGCGTATGATACAACCTATATTCAAACACCTAACATCGACCGCATAGCGGCCGATGGAGTGCGTTTTGCCAACAGTTTTGTGGCGAACTCTATCAGCGGCCCCTCGCGTGCGTGTATGCTCACAGGTAAGCATAGCTTTACAAACGGTTTTACCGATAATAGCTCGTCGTTTGACGGCAGCCAGCAGACATTCCCCAAATTGTTGCAGCAACAGGGCTATGAAACCGCAGTTATAGGAAAATGGCACCTGACATCGGACCCCACAGGCTTTAATCATTGGGATATCCTCATAGGGCAGGGCGATTACTATAACCCCACATTTATAAGAAACGGCGAGAAGGTGCAGCGCGAGGGCTACGCTACCAATGTTACCACAGACCTTGCAATCGAGTGGCTCGACTCTTTACGCGATAAGAGCAAACCCTTCTGCTTGCTGTTGCACCACAAAGCACCGCATCGTACATGGATGCCCGATACCTGCGACCTATCACTCTTTGCCGATAGCAAATTCCCATTGCCCGAAACCTTCTACGACGATTACAAAGGCCGTCGCGCGGCAGGCGAGCAGAAAATGTCTATATCAAAGGATATGGATATTATCTATGACCTTAAAATGGCCGATAAAGACAGCGCAATACATTCTCGCGCCGACCTCGAAGAGTGGGGCCGCAGAATCTATCGTACAATGTCGCCCGAGCAAAAGGCTGTATGGGATGCCCATTACGACAAAGTTATAGCCGATTTCAAGGCTGCCGGTTTACAGGGCAAGGAACTCGATGCATGGAAGTTCCAGCAATATATGCGCGACTATCTGCGTGTCATTACATCGGTAGATAGAAACGTGGGCGTGGTGCTCGACTATTTGCAAGAGAACGGCCTCATGGACAATACCCTCATCGTCTATACCTCCGACCAAGGTTTTTATATGGGTGAGCATGGATGGTTCGACAAACGCTTCATGTACGAGGAGTCATTCCGCACACCTCTGCTCATGCGTCTGCCGGGCGGTGTAAAGGGCGATGTAACACAGCTTGTGCAGAATATAGACTACGCACCCACAATTTTGGAGGCTGCAGGTGTGTCTGTTCCGGCCGATATACAAGGTGAGTCGTTATTGCCGTTGCTCAAGGGCGAGGAGTGGACTCCCAAACGCGAAGGTCTCTACTACCACTATTACGAGTTCCCCGACGAGCATGCTGTGCGCCCCCATTATGGCGTGCGCACCGAGCGATATAAGCTCATTCACTTCTATGGCGACGATTATAGTGAGTGGGAGCTCTTTGATCTTGCCTCCGACAAGCATGAACTTAACAATATCTATGGCACAGCCGGTACAGAGCAACTTACCGATAGCTTGAAGGCAATGCTTCGCAGGTTGCAGGAGATGTATGGCGAGCAACAGTTTATAATGGAATAAGCGGCAATGAAGAGTAACAAGAGAAACAATTTGAACCTCGTCGATGTTGCAAAGATGAGGAGGGCACCGGCTTTCGGCACCATGGTGAAACCGATAGGCTCGGCATGCAATCTCGATTGTAACTATTGTTACTACCGCGACAAGGCCGATATATACAATGGCTCCATGCCAAGGATGAGCGACGAACTCCTTGAAACATACATAAGGCAGTATATCGAAGGGGCATCGCAGCAAAATATCTCCTTTTGTTGGCATGGTGGCGAGCCACTGATGGCCGGCCTTCCCTTCTTTGAGAAGGCTATGGAACTGCAAAAAAAGTATGCAGGCGACAAAACCATAGAGAACACAATACAGACAAACGGAATTCTTGTAAATGAGGCGTGGTGTCGTTTCTTTGCCGATAATGGTTTCCTCGTGGGCCTCTCACTCGATGGCCCCGAGGATATACACGATGCCTTCCGTCGCGATTGCGGCGGTGCGCCCACCTTCTCTCGCGTGATGAAGGCTGCCGAGCTTTTTGTTCAAAAAGGGGTGGAGTTCAATCTCCTCTCCACAGTGAACAAGCGCAGCGAGGGGCGTGGTGCCGAGGTTTACAAGTTTCTGCGCTCCATCAACCACTATATGCAGTTTCTGCCTGTGGTGGAGTATGTGAAAATGCGCGAGGGGCGCAGGCCGTTAATAGTTTCGCCCGACGAAGAGGATGCCGTAGAGGCACCGTGGTCGGTTTCGGCACGCGGTTACGGGCAGTTTATGTGCGATGTGTTCGACGAGTGGATAAAGCGCGATGTGGGCAGTTATTTTGTGCAACTGTTCGATATAACGCTTTCAAATTGGTATGGTGTGCCGCCTTCGCTATGTGCATTTTGCGATGTGTGTGGCGACGGGCTTGTAGTGGAGCATAACGGCGATGTCTATTCGTGCGACCATTTTGTGTATCCCGAATATCGCTTGGGCAACATTGCCGAAAAAGAGCTTGTGGATATGTATAAAAGCGAGGAGCAGCAGGCCTTTGGCCGCGACAAACGCGAAGCGTTGCCCATGGAATGCAAGCGTTGCAACTACTATTTCCTTTGCAAAGGCGAGTGTCCCAAACATCGTTTTGGTTATGCAAAGAACGGCGAACCATATATGAATGTGCTATGCGAGGGATATAAGATGTTTTTCAGGCACAGCGATTCGGCAATGCGGTACATGAAAACAATGCTCGACAAGGGCGAGTCGCCGGCACTTGTAATGGATAGAGATAGATAAAAGATAAAAACTATAAGTATAACTAACTAAAAATTGATAATATGAATCCAAAATTTGTACTTCCCAAGATTGGCGAGTTGCCTGTTTCGGCATCGCTTGATAGTATTTGCAAGTTTGAAAAAGTGCCCACACTTATATGTGCCACAGCGGCAGAGGGCGCCAAACGTGCAGCCGATGTTGTGGTAAAAGCTATAAATAACCACAGAGTGGATGGCCTGTTTGTGCTTGGTCTTTCAACCGGTCGCACACCACTTGGCCTATATTCGGAACTTGTGAACCGCTATAAGGCCGGCGAGGTTAGCTTTAAGAACGTGGAGGTTTACAGCCTTGACGAGTTCTATCCCATGCAACCCGAAAATCCCCAAAGCCGCAACCATCGTGTTTATGAGGATTTCTTAAAGTATGTGGATATCGACCCCAAGAACGTGCATTTCCCCGATGGCACTGTGCCACGAGACCAAGTGAACGAATATTGTAAAAGCTATGAGCAGAAGGTTCGCGGGCAGGTGGATTTGATGATTATGGGTGTGGGCGAGATAGGCCAGGTTGGTTTCAATGAGCCCGGTACATACTCCAAATCAACTACACGCCTTGTGCAGCTCAGCTACAATTCGCGCAGAACACAGAATAAGTTTTTCTCAAATCCCAATGAGGTACCCAAGACTGCGATAACCATGGGTATGGACACAATTATGAGTGCCAAAAAGGTGGTGCTTATGATGTGGGGCGAGGAGAAGACCGTTATTGCAAAAGAGCTTATCGAGGGTGGCGTTTCTGAGAACTATCCCGCAACATATCTGCAAGAGCATCGTAACATCCAGGTGATTATTGATGAGGCTGCGGCGCAGGAGCTCACACGCGTGAAGGAGCCTTGGCTCATCGCACCTCCCACGGAGTGGACTCCCAAACTCATTCGCAAGGCGGTTATCTGGCTTTGCCAGGTGGTTGACAAGCCTATATTGAAATTGACACATCAGGATTATATAAAGAATTCTTTGTCAGACCTATTGGAGCGTGTCAATACTTATGACCAGATAAATATTAGAGTATTTAACGAAATACAGCACATAATATCGGGTTGGCCCGGTGGCAAGCCCAATGCCGACGATTCTACCCGTCCTGTATCCTCTACACCCTTCCCCAAGCGTGTGATAATATTCTCGCCTCACCCCGACGATGATGTTATCTCCATGGGAGGAACATTCAACCGCCTTATCGAGCAGGGGCACGACGTGCATGTGGCATATCAGACATCGGGCAACGTGGCTGTGTATGACGATGTGGTGTTGCAGAATATCGATACTGCCCGTGAAATGGGCTTTGGCGACAGGTTCAACGAAATACGCGATATTATAGCCAATAAAAAGCCAGGTGAGCCCGAGCCCCGCGCTTTGCTCGACCTCAAAGGAGCAATACGTCGTGCAGAGGCACGCGCAGCTTGTCGTTCCATTGGTCTTAACGACCGCACGAATGCCCATTTCCTCAACCTTCCATTCTACGAAACAGGTGGCATAAAGAAAGGGCTGTTGGGCGATGACGATATTGAGATTGTAAAGGCACTTATGCGCCAGGTGAAACCTCACCAAATTTACGCCGCAGGCGACCTTACCGACCCGCATGGCACGCACCGTGTTTGTATCGAGGCCGTATTGCGTGCGTGGGAAGAGGTTAAGGATGAGTCTTGGGCCAAGGAGTGCCATATATGGCTCTATCGCGGTGCATGGCAGGAGTGGGATTTGGCCGTGGCCGATATGGCTGTACCCCTCAGCCCCGAGGAACTCATCCGCAAACGTCACGCAATTTTCCGCCACCTTTCACAGAAGGATATCGTTCCCTTCCCGGGCGAGGATGCTCGCGAGTTCTGGCAGCGTGCCGAGGAGCGCACACAAGGAACTGCGCAATTGTTCGACAAGATTGGCTTGCCCGAATATCAGGCAATAGAGATGTTTGTGAAATTGTTGTAAGAACTGTAAATATAAATAACACGCAAAGCGAGGGGCACGGGCCCCTCGCTTTGCGTGTTATTAGTCTGTGTGTTATGTGGTTTTTGGCTTAGTAGTTTGTAATTTGTAAATTTTATCATATATTTGTAAAATGGAGCGGTGTGGCAATTGTTCCAAAAATAGTGATATTATAAATGAAAAAACTTAAAACAAATCGTTAAAATTTAATCTATGAAAAGTAAACTACTTACCTTGTTGGCTCTTATATGCACCATGTGCGTGTGGGCCACGGAAATTACAACGGTAGAATATACCGTGGACAAAACCACAGGCAACCTCTATCGTGGTGAATCGGTAAACCAAGCATTGAACAGCGCATGGAAGAGCACTGCCGAACCGCAGTTGCAATTCTCTTGCGGTGCGAATAACATGAATTGGGTTGGTGATAACATACAGATGATGACGGGTTCTGCCGCGACATCAACCTACACGCTTGCACCTCCCGCAGGCTATGTGATAGAAGAGTATAGTTTTACGTTTGCCAATAAT
The DNA here is from genome assembly GCA_017451695.1 of Bacteroidaceae bacterium. Classification (GTDB taxonomy): domain Bacteria; phylum Bacteroidota; class Bacteroidia; order Bacteroidales; family Bacteroidaceae; genus HGM04593. Next base: position 4,955 of record JAFTNW010000015.1, on the reverse strand, counting down.
AATCACGATACAGCTCTCTCGCTCACCATGAGCGACGGTACAGCCTATACGACAAGCACCACAGCAAGAACTTTGAGTGCTACAAAACAAAAACTGTCGAGTGTGTCGTTTGTATTGGCAGGTACAAATGGAAAAGGTGTGTTGCTCACCGATTTTACGGTAAAGATAAAAGAGGACAAGCAAGAGAAACCCCAAGTGAGCACAGCCGAGGAGCAGTATTGGTACTACATAACAAGTGCTGCAACAAAAGAGTATTGCAAAAACAAGGTTATGTACTACGATAGCGAGGCCGACCGCATGCGTTTTGGTGATAAATCTTTCAGCGCCGACCGCATTTGGAGTTTCTGGGAGCAGGATGGAAAGCTCGCCATCAAGAATTACAGAGGTGAGTATATTGGAACTGCCGGCAATGGAACAGGCGGTGGTACTGCATTCGGCAAGGCCGATGCTGCCAACCACATATATACAATAGAAGAGGCTCACGACTATTTTATTATAAAGGATACAGGTACCGAATTGCATGCACAGCAGTCGGGTGCGCTCATTGTGCGTTGGGCTGCGGAAAGCGGTAATGCGTCGCTTTGGAAATTCGACGAGGTAGATGTAAGCAATCCCGAAGCCGTGGTTGCAAATACCACCGTGGTGCAGGGCAAGGTGAGCACCGGTATAGGCAATACCGACCAGCCCATCGTGCGCTCCACCATTCGTGTAACAGGTCTCACAGGTACTTGTGCCTTCCAAGGTGTAACAGGCCGATTTGCTGGTACAAACAGTGCCGATATTACCAATGTTAAGGCATACTTTGCCACCAATTCGCGAGAGTTGTTCATAGACCCCGAAAACAAAATGAGCTGGCGCGAACAAAATGGCGAGCAGTTTGGTGAAGCCGTAACACTTGCCGATGACGGCACATTTACCATAACAGGCAGCAAGGAACTTGCCGTGGGCGACCACTATCTGTGGATAACATACGACATTGCCACAACAGCAACAGAGGGTAATACCGTGGATACCGAGATTTTGAGCTACATGGTCGATGGCAAGGAGATTGCCGAGGTGAACGGAAACCCTGCATATGCGGTTACTATATTCCTCTCCGAGGGTGCCGTGCTCATGCCTATGGATAAAGGCTCACTCTATTATCGCATCCCCGCGATAACAGTATCGAAAGATGGCGCACGCCTTGTAACATTGACCGATGACCGCAAGGCTCACAACAGCGACCTTCCTTCGCACTGCTACCTCGTTGCACAGTACTCCGAGGATAATGGAAAAACATGGAGCGACCCCGTAACGGTAGCCGGTACGGCAGAGACCGGTGGCAATTATGGCCACGGCGATGCTTCAATAGTTACCAATCGCGACAATGGCGAGATTGTAGGTATAATGACCAGCGCCGGTACATACGGCCATGGTTTCTTTGCCGGTACGGCCGCAGAGCCTCCCCGTTGGAAGACCATTACCAGCCGCGACGGCGGTATCACATGGGAGGCCCCCGTCGATCACACCGACGACCTCTTTGGCGCAAACTGCTCAAACCCCAACACCAATACTTGGAAGAGTGGCTTCTCGGGTTCGGGAGCTGCTTTGCAAAGACGTAACGGAACGCTCGTATCGAGCTTTGTGAATCGCGAGGCCGATAACAGCCAGAATTTCTACTTCTTTATGAGCGACGATGGGGGCAAGAATTGGTATGTAAGCGGTACAAGCGGTACAAAGAGTGCCGATGAACCCAAGACACTTGAGCGCAACAACGGCGACCTTGCCATCAGTGTTCGTGCGAGCGGTTACAACTACTACAACTATACCTCGGACGAGGGCGCTACATGGCACAACCCCTCACAGACACGTTTCACCAGCGGTATCAGCGGTAATGCTTGTGATGGCGAGTATATGGTATGGTGCTCCACATTGGAGGGTAACCCATGGAATATAGCATTCCAGACATTGCCCAACAGCGGTAGCCGCCAGAATGTGAGCATAGCACTATCGACCGACGAGGGTGCCACATTCGGCAATGCCAAAACAATCTGTCCCAGAGGCTCGGCATACAGTGCGGCAGTTGTTCTCCCCGATGGTACGCTTGGTGTATATTACGAGGAGAATGGCGTGTTCGGTGGTTACACCATGCGTTTTGTACGTTTCTCACTCGATTGGGCAAGCGACGGCGCCTATAAGTTCACCGACGATGTTACATTCAAACCTATTAAATCGACAGCAATAACCGACCTCACGGTAGAGGGTACCATAAATGTTACTCTCACCGATGCAAACGGCAATACATATAATGATGTACTTGAAAATTGCGTATTGAGCGAGGTTAACGATGTGTTGAAAGCAAAATATCCCTTTATTGCATCAATAGGCGACAGAGCCCGCTACCGATTGGCAAGTGATGGTGTATCATACGACTACACCAACACCTTGGAATTCTCGTTCGAGGTAAGTAACGCCGATAATACCGCATGGTATAATATCTATTTCCCCTCTAATACAAATACAGGGCACCCCATATACCTTTCGGCAAGCAGTGAAAATGATGCTTATGTTCCCAAGGTTACCGAGGCAGTGCCTTATGGCAACAGCCAATATAACACCCAAAACTATGCCGACAAAATAAGCTGGGCAATATACAATGTGGACAACAGCTTCGCGTTCACCTTCAAGAACAAGCTCACAGGCAAGTTTATAAAGGTGGATAATGTTGCCAACGGCAATGCAAAGAACGTATCGTATGCCGACGAGGCTTACGCCACCGCATTTACCCTTGTGCCCGATGCTGCAAGCTACCATGGCGACTATGCATTGGCATCGGAAATAGATGGTGCCAAGGGATATGTATGCTCTACATCGGCAAGCTATGGCTTTGCGACAAACTATAATGCTAACGGACACCAAGGCGCGTGGGTGAAGATTGTTGAGGCTCCCGATTATGATGCTCTTATTTCCGAGGCAACCACGGTGGTCTCTTCGCTTGGCGATAAATTGGGAGAGTACAATGCTGCCGAAGCAAATCAGGAACTTTTGGCCGAGGCAAAAGTTGCAATGAACGATGCCGGCAATGTAAAACTCAACAAGTTGATTGCATATGCTGCGCTTGGCGAGGGAATGGTGCTTAATAAGCCTAAACCCGGTAATTTCTATAGAATATCATACGATTATGGTGGTGATGCCGGTGTAAAATATTTGCAAGGTGTGGCATCAACTGTTAAAGGTGTGGCTTACACTGCAGACAAGGGCGCAGAATCAATATTCTACTATGCCGACGGCCAGCTACTCTCTTATACCGCGGGAAAATATCTCAAAGAGGATGATTATTCAAGAGGATTGCAAGGTGTCGGTGTTGCAGGCGGAACGGTTACTTTTGCCGAGAGTCCCCGTGTCAATGGTAAATACACAATCGCACTTACATCGTTCTTGCACGCCAACATTAGTGGCACGAACTACTTCTCCGACCACTGTAAGAATAATACATGCGCGGCACACGACCACAGCATAGAGGAGGTGGAAGCCCTCCCCGTAACAATAAGTGCTGCGGGTTATTCAACATTCCACTCCCCTGTGGCGGTAGAAATCCCTCAAGGTGTTTCTGCATACCGCGCAGTTATCAATGGCGAGTACATCGACCTCTATTCGTTCGACGGTGTAATCCCTGCAAATCAGGCTGTGATACTAAAAGGAGCCGAGGGTACATACGATTTCGTCATTACCGATAATGTGGAGTTTACAGGTGAAAATCACTTGCTTGGTACCATAAATGCGATAGTTGCAAGCGGTGTGGAAAACCCATATACCTTGCAGACAAAGAAGGACGAGAACGATAACGTGGTTGGTGTTGTTATGCGCAAATATACAGGTACCGATATCAAAGGTTTCAAAATGTATATGAGCATAAGCGATGCACAGGCTGCGGCATTCAGTTTCCGCTTCCCCGGAACAACAGGCATAGAAACAGTGGAGGCCGAGGGTGCAGGTGATGGTCGCATATACGACCTCTTTGGTCGCCCCGTTGCCAACCCTGTAAAAGGTATATACATTGTAAACGGAAATAAAGTAATCTATTAAAATTATGACTAATATGAAAAAGAATTATATTTCGCCCTTTGCGATGTATATCGTAGTAGAGTGCAATACCATAATAGCTGCAAGTGAAAAGATTGAGATTGACAATGAAGGTGGCAGCGAGCATCTTGGCAACAAGAATCAAGGCTCATGGGGCAACTTATGGGAGAAGAAATAGTGTGATTGTAGTAAGCAGTATAATCTAAAATCAATGCCTTCCAAAGCCGCGGCTTTGGAAGGCATTGTTTTATGCGTGCGATATTGAAGATGACCTCTGAAAAATGCTCGTCAAATAGGTTTCAACTCAACAGTCAGCCCCATTGCGGCTGCAATCCTGTAAAGGGTTGCAACTGTAGGAACTGTTATTCCTCGCTCAATGCGCGATATATAACTCTTATCAGCACCGATACGCTTGGCAAGCTCCGCCTGTGTCAAACGTGCGTTCTTACGAGCATCGAGTAATATCTGTGCATTGTACTCTTCCCAAGCCTTAGCGGTAGCCTCTGCACGACTTTTAGTACCAACCTCGCCAAATTCCCTTGCAAGTTCGGCACTTACATCATAAATTTCATTCTTTTTGCTCATAATACTCTTTCTTTAGTTGTACTGCTTTTTTTATTTCACTATCAGGCGTCTTTTGGGTTTTCTTTTTAAAACAGTTGAATAAAACCACAACAGTATCACCATCGTATATGAAAAAGATACGGAATTCATTATTTCCATAATTCACTCGGAACTCATATATCCCGTCGCGAATATACTTTATGTAATGGTGCGGTATTTTATCTTCCGTTTCAAATAACAACAATGCACGCATTATTTTTATTCGTTCAGGTTGGGACAATTTTGCCATAAAGTCGGCATAATACCGTTTGTATGCAATTATCTTTTTC
>JAFTNW010000014.1 GCA_017451695.1 Bacteroidaceae bacterium | reverse complement strand
ATACCATAATTGTCTTCGATATGTTTGATGGAATATCCATCTTCAAGCATATGCATGTATTTGAGCAATGCTTGGTGATCGTGTTTCTTACGCATAAAATAAACCCCAAAGTTTTTTGTCCAAACTTTGGGGTTCACTTCATTCTCGCTGTGCTTTTGTGTTGAAAAAGGACTATATAGATGAAGAATAAGAAACTATACTTCTCTATATCTGCATTATCTTTGCAACAGGAAGCCGAAAAGGTTTTTATTAAGGTTTTTCATATTCTTATGTGGTAGGGGCTGCTGTATAAGCGGCCCCGTTTTTTGTTTATGCGAGAATCTTTGATAGTTGTTTCTTATGGCCCACCTGCAATCAATCTCTTTGCTATCAGCAACCGATATTTACATATAGAACGTAATGTTTTCCTTTTTCGTGGGGATATTCGTTAAATAGTACAAAAAGTATTTATATTTGTTTCAAAATCTAATAAGATATGATAACAACTACCGACTACGACAATAAACATGTATTTTTAACCGATACACCCCCGACCAAGATTAACATAGGTACGCCCGTGCGTTGCAACCATCTTATAATAATGTATGCAACACACGGAAGTATGAAAATGGAGGTAAATTATTCTATACACAATGTCGCAGCAAACTCCCTTGTGTTGTTGTCGCCACTCGATATTGTAACGATTAAAGAGGCGAGCGACGATTATAAGGATTGGAAACTTGTTATCCCTACCTCGCTCTTCGACAAGCGTTTTTTTGCACTCGATATAGATTTTTATGAGAAGGTAAAAGTACACCCCGTAACAAATTTTGCCGATAGCGAACTCGAAATTGTGGACAAACTGTTTGAGACACTGAGGCTCATACGCGATACATTCGATTATGAGAACTTCGAGCAATCGGCCATTAACAGTGTGGCAATACTTTTCCAGCTGTATCGCCATTATCTGAAAAAGAATTTCAATACTACCCGCAAGGTTTACGAGTCTCGCAAAAACACATTGTTCAAAAAGTTTGTAAAGGAACTCGTTAATTCCTACAACAAGTCGCGCGAAGTTCTCTATTATGCCAACGAGCTTGGCGTGAGTGCGGGTTATCTGAACGAGGTGTGCAACGAGATTTCAAACTACTCGGCAAAGGATATTATAGACCAAGCGGTGTCGTCGCGCCTGAAAAGCGAGCTTGCATATACCGATAAATCCATTCAGGAACTTGCCGATGAATATAATTTCCCAAGTCAATCATACTTCAGCCGCTACTACAAGCGCATGACCGGCGTGTCGCCCACCGATTTTCGCAAGAACAGGCAGGAGAAAAAATAGTATATGCCGATTATACATCAAGCCCCAAAGTTGTGAAATACTTTGGGGCTTGATTTGTTTCTATTTCTAATTATTTATACCACGATGCGTACATGATATAATCGTTGGCTATGCGCTCCACTATATCCTTTTGTTGTTCGCGGCTCACCTCCTTGATTTTCTTTGCAGGCACACCGGCATAAATCCAGCCGCCTTCCACTCTCATGCCCGATGTTACCAATGCGTTGGCAGCTACAATGGCACCGCTCTCAACAACAGCATTGTCCAGCACCGTGGCTCCCATACCAATGAGGCAGTTATCCTCTATAGTAGCCCCATGGATAGTGGCGTTGTGCCCAATGGATACATTGTTGCCTATTACGCTCTTTGAGCGTTGGTAAAGGGTATGCACAACAGCACCATCTTGTATATTTACATTATTACCTATGGTTATGGTGTTTACATCGCCGCGCAACACCGTGCCAAACCAGATGGAGCAGTTGTCGCCCATTGTTACATCGCCAATGATTGCAGCCGTTTCGGCAAGATAGCAGTTTTCTCCAATCCTGGGTGTAAACCCTCTGACCTCTTTTATTATTGCCATATTTCTGTTGTCTTTTATTCCTTGTAGTTGTAAATGTTGTTGTATATAATCTCTTTTGCACGGTTGAAATTTTCGCTGTCGGCATTGCAGCCGTGGAACATCAACCGCATGGGGAGTGTGCCATCGCCTTTGCGGTAGGGTGGTTGCATATATTGCAGTGGGCAAATTTCAAAGCCCGCTCGGCGGTAAAAATTTATGCGGCGTGTGGTTATTTCGTCAGTGGGCTCTTCTACCTCCAATACAATTCTTTGCGCGCGCTTTTTTAACTCCTCCAAGATAGCACTGCCATATCCGCCACCTCGCACGGTCGGCAGGGTGGCAAGGTGCTCCACGTAGCAATAACCGCCAAGTTCCCAATAACTTATGAAACCAACGGTTTTATCCCCATCCTTTGCAAGCATCAGGTGAAAGGCCTTCTTGCTTGCCACATTGTTGCGTTGTTCGTGCAACTCGCGGTACTCCTCGCGGGGGAATGTGGCTGTGAGCAGCTCTTCGGTAAAACGATATTCGCTGCTTGCCGGGTCGGTAATTCTTGTGAGTGTTATCATATCAGGTACGAAGATACAAAAAAGCCGATGGAGATAAAAATCCCATCGGCTTTTTTGAGATATATTTATGCTTATTTCATCATATCGATGCTGCGCTTTACAAAATTGTTGAGCGCCTCGCCTGTGAGCATATTGTTTTGCAACAGAGTGATGTCAATGAGCTGGCGCACAGTGTTGTTGCCGGTTGCGTAGGCTGCAAGGATAGCCTCTTTCTCGCTCTTTGCCGCTGTTATGTTCTTCTCAATCTCGGCAAGTTCGTCTTTCTCGTTCTGTGGCACATCCTCCTCTTTCTTGTCCTTGCGTGCATCATATAGCTCTTTGCGACGGCTTTCCCATGCAGTTGTCTTTTCGTCTATGGGGCTAAGTTTGTCGGCACAGCTTGTCTCGGCGTCGGCAAGAACACGTTTAATGAGCGGGTGCTCCTCGTTTATGAGGATGTTATACATATCGGGCATATCGCCGTAGAACGACATACCTGCCTGTATCGATGCCATCTCCTTCATGCGGCGCATATACTCGGCCTGTGTAATCATCACAGGTGCACCGTTCTCGCCCATTGCCTGAGCCATCACATAGAACTCTTTTTTATCCATCGATGGCAACTGGCTCTGGAATACTCCGGTGAGTACCTCGCGCTCTTTTTCGCCCAGTGTCGATACCTTTTGCTCCTCTTTCACAATGAGATTCTCTATAATATCGCTATCTACTCGTGTAAAGCGGCACTTTTCAAATTTGCGCTCCAAGAGGCTTATGAGGGCAACGTCGAGCTGTCCATCCATGCTCAATACGTTGTAACCCTTGTTTTTCGCATTCTCAATAAAGCTATACTCCTTATCCTTGTCGTTTGAGTATAGGTATATGAGGTTGCCCTCTTTGTCGGTCTGTTCGGCACCGATAAGGTTCTTGTACTCCTCATAGGTGTATTTCTTGCCATCGGTGTCCTGCAACAATGCAAATTTGTTTGCTTTGTCGTAGAAATCCTCCTCGGTGAGCATTCCGTAATGGATGAAAATCTTCAAGTCGTTCCATTTGTCCTCAAACTGTGCGCGGTCGGTCTTAAAGATTGATTGCAAACGGTCCGATACTTTCTTTGATATGTATGAAGAAATCTTCTTTACGTTTGAATCGCTCTGCAAGTATGAGCGCGATACGTTCAAAGGAATATCGGGCGAGTCAATCACACCATGCATGAGTGTGAGGAAATCGGGTACAATGCCCTCAACCTCGTCGGTTACATACACCTGGTTGCAGAATAACTGTATCTTGTTCTTTTGAAGGTCAAGGTTGCTCTTTACTTTGGGGAAGTAGAGAATACCGGTGAGGTGGAATGGGAAATCCACGTTCAGGTGAATCCAAAAGAGGGGCTCGTCGCTCATGGGGTAGAGCTTGCGATAAAACTCTTTGTAATCCTCGTCTTTGAGTTCGGCGGGCTTGCGTGTCCACAGCGGGGTGGTGTCGTTTATTATGTTATCCTCGCTTGTCTCCACCTGTTTGCCATCTTTCCACTCTTTCTTCTTGCCAAAGGCAATCTCAACGGGGAGGAAACGGCAATATTTGTTCAGTATGTTGCTTATGCGGCTCTCCTCCAAGAACTCCTTGCTCTCCTCGTCGATATACATGATGATATCTGTTCCGCGAGTGGCCTTGTCGCACTCTTCGAGTGTATATTCGGGGCTGCCGTCGCAGCTCCACTTAACAGCCTGCGCACCCTCTTTGTACGATTTTGTAACAATCTCTACCTTCTTTGATACCATGAAGGCCGAGTAGAATCCAAGACCGAAGTGCCCGATGATGGAGTTGGCTGTGTCCTTGTATTTTTCCAGGAAGTCTGTTGCACCCGATAGCGCAATCTGGTTAATGTACTTCTCAATCTCCTCGGCAGTGAGGCCTATACCGTTGTCGCTCACTGTGATAGCATCGCTGCTGAGTGTAACGGTTACCTTCATGTTGCCAAGCTCGCCTTTGTACTCGCCCTTCTCGTAGAGGGTTTTAAGCTTTTGTGTGGCATCTATGGCGTTTGATACAATCTCGCGCAAGAAAATCTCGTGGTCGCTGTAAAGAAACTTTTTGATTACGGGGAAAATGTTTTCTGTTGTTACCCCAATGTTACCTTTTTGCATATCTTTTATCTGTTTTAGTTAATTCTTTTTATCGGCTTTTGTACGTATGTGGGGAATATTGCAATTATTCCACGCACGACGCTTCATTTATACTATAAACAAATAGAGTGCCAAAGGGGTTGTCATGTCAAAATGGCAGAGGCTCCCGGGCAATATGTCAGTCCGGGAGCCTCTGATCTATTACTTGTGGCTTATGCCTGTGGTTGTTCGATGTTGAATTTTAATTTCTCTTCCTCTACCGTAACCACAATGTTGTCGCCCTCTTTCAGAGAACCGCACAGCAACAACTCGGAAATTTCATCCTCCACGTATGTTTGCAGGGCGCGTTTAAGCGGGCGGGCACCATACTGTATATCGTACCCCTTGCCGGCAAGGTACTGCTTTGCTTCGGGGGTTACATTTATGCTGTATCCAAGCTCCTGAACGCGCTTTACAATCTGTGTGAGCTCCAAATCCACAATATTCACAATGGCATCGAGTCCAAGCTGGTCGAAGTTTATAATCTCATCGATGCGGTTGATGAATTCGGGTGCAAAACGCTTGTTCAAAGCCTTCTGTATAACACTGCGCGAATACTCCTTGTCGCCAGCACGCTGGTCCTTTGTAAAGCCCACGCCTGTGCCAAAATCTTTAAGTTCGCGTGTTCCCACGTTCGATGTCATTATGAGCACCGTGTTGCGGAAATCCACCGTGCGGCCGTAGCTGTCGGTGAGGCGGCCTTCATCCATCACTTGCAGCAATAGGTTGAACACATCGGTATGTGCCTTCTCAATCTCGTCGAGCAGTACGATGGAGTAGGGGCGGCGGCGCACTCGCTCGGTGAGCTGGCCACCCTCTTCATAACCTACATATCCCGGAGGGGCGCCTACCAAGCGCGAAACCGTGAATTTTTCCATGTACTCGCTCATATCCACGCGTATAAGAGCGTCGGCCGAGCCGAACATGAATTTTGCAAGTTCCTTGGCAAGCAGTGTCTTTCCCACACCTGTGGGGCCCAGGAACATAAATGTACCAATGGGCTTGTTGGGATTTTGCAATCCTACACGGCTGCGTTGTATTGCCTTGGTGAGTTTTTCTATTGCGTTATCCTGGGCAACCACTTTGCTGCGCAACTCCTCCTTCATGCCGCGCAGGCGTGTCCATTCGTCTTGCTGCATGCGTTGCATGGGTACTCCCGAAATGAGCGATACCACATTTGCAACCTCCTCCTCGGTTACCGTCTGGCGGTTGTTGCTGCTGCTCTTTTCCCACTCGGCTTTCATGGCTGCAAGCTCTGCCTGGAGCTGTTTCTCCTGGTCGCGGTAGTTTGCGGCACACTCAAAATCCTGCCTTTTTACGGCATTGTTTTTCTCGCGGCTCACGTTGTCCAATTTTGCCTCCTGCTCCTCAATCTCCTTGGGAACGCTTATATTGCTTATGTGCATGCGTGCACCCACCTCGTCCATGGCATCTATTGCCTTGTCGGGGAAACAGCGGTCGGTGATGTATCGGTCGGTGAGCTTCACGCAAGCCTGCAATGCCTCGTCGGTATATGTTACGTTATGATGATTTTCGTAACGCTCCTTTATGTTTTTGAGGATAGTATATGTATCCTCGGCAGTTGTGGGCTCTACCAACACCTTTTGGAAACGGCGCTCCAATGCTCCATCTTTCTCTATGCTTTTGCGATACTCATCGATGGTGGTGGCTCCAATGCACTGAATCTCGCCACGCGCGAGTGCCGGTTTAAGAATGTTTGCCGCATCCATGGTACCGGGTGCCGAGCCCGCTCCCACAATGGTGTGTATCTCATCAATGAAAAGAATTATATTGGGATTCTTTTCGAGCTCATTCATTATGGATTGCAGGCGCTCCTCGAACTGTCCGCGGTACTTTGTACCGGCAACCACAGCTGTCATATCGAGTGCCACAAGGCGCTTGTCGAACAGGGTGCGCGATGTTTTGCGCTCTATAATGCGTTGTGCAAGCCCCTCTACAATGGCCGATTTGCCCACGCCGGGCTCGCCTATGAGTATGGGGTTGTTCTTCTTGCGACGGCTCAATATCTGCGATATGCGCTCTATCTCCTTCTCGCGCCCCACTACGGGGTCTAGCTTTCCCTCGGCGGCAGCGCGTGTTATATCTGTGCCAAAGTTATCAAGTACAGGAGTGTCGTTCTTGCGTCTTTCGGTGCGTGTGCCTGTGTTGCTTGCAGGTTGCTTGCTCCCCATGTTGAATGAACCTTCGGGCGCGCTGTCCTCCTCATCCTCGGGGTCGGTGAACCCGAATCCGTTAGTGATGTCGGGCTTCATGTTCTTTATGGTTTCCAATACGCGCGAATGGGTTACATCGTAGTTCTCCAAGATGTTTGCCGCAATATTATCCTTCTCTTTCAATATGCCGAGCAGAATGTGCTCCACATCGGTAACCTCTTTCAGATTACGTGCCTCCAAAGTACTCAAACGCAGAATTTTTGCCGTTTTAAGCCCCAGCTCAATCTTGCTTATATCCTGTGCGGCCTCGGTCTGCTCCTCGGTACACTCCTTTTCTATTCTCTCTTTAATGTTCGCTATATCTACGTTGAACTTGTTCAAAATATCTATTGCCGCATTTTTTCCTTTGCGTATGATGCCAAGCAACAGATGTTCGGGCTTAATGCATTTGCAGTGCAAGCGATGCGCCTCCTCTTTGCTCAACGATAGTATTTCTGACATTCTTTGTGAAAAATCGTTCATATCTTCTTCTCCTCAATCAAAAAAAAATAGATAATAGTTCTTTCTTGCTGTTTCCCTTTGCAGCAATGTGGTCTCTCTTTTTCCGATGCGAAGATATAACCAAATTCCTGTGCGGGAACAATATTTTTACATAAGATTTCTTACAAAAACCGTGCCAAAGTCTTAAATATCCGTAACAAAATCAAATTAATTTCACCTGTTTTGGTTAATATTAACACTCTATATATGGTATAAGATACAATTCTCAATAATATTCGCGCTTTTTAGGCCGAATCCCGTTTTTTTTGCTTAATTTCGCGAGTTAAAACGTCTAATCAAAAAATATAGTATAAAATGTTTCGTACAAATACTTGTGGCGAACTTCGTTTGTCCGATGTAAATAAAACAGTTACTTTGAGCGGTTGGGTACAACGTGCCCGCAAAATGGGTGGTATGACATTTGTGGATTTGCGCGACCGCTATGGTATTACACAATTGGTTTTCAGTGAGGATAGCAATGCCGAGCTATGCGAGAAAGCATCGCACCTGGGTCGCGAATATGTTATTCAGGCAACAGGTGTGGTGAGTGAGCGCCAGAGCAAGAATGCCAATATCCCCACCGGTGATATCGAGATTATTGTAAATGAGTTGAATATATTGAACGAGGCTGCAACGCCCCCCTTCACAATAGAGAACAACACCGATGGTGGCGACGATATACGCATGAAATATCGTTACCTCGACCTTCGTCGCGAGGCTGTGCGCAAGAATCTTGAGATACGCCACCAAATGACCATGGAGGTGCGCCGCTACCTCGACTCGATGAACTTTATCGAGGTGGAAACACCTATGCTCATTGGCTCCACACCCGAGGGTGCTCGCGACTTTGTGGTACCTTCGCGCATGAATCCCGGGCAGTTCTACGCTTTGCCCCAGAGTCCCCAGCTGTTCAAGCAGTTGCTCATGGTATCGGGCTTCGACCGCTATTTCCAGATTGTGAAATGTTTCCGCGATGAGGATCTCCGTGCCGACCGTCAGCCCGAGTTTACACAGATAGACTGCGAGATGAGTTTTGTGGAGCAGGAGGATGTAATCACACTCTTTGAGGGCATGGCAAAACACCTGTTCAAAACCATCCGTGGTGTGGAACTCACAGAAGCATTCCCCCGTATCACATGGCACGATGCAATGAAATATTATGGCAGCGACAAGCCCGATACACGCTTTGAAATGAAATTCGTGGAACTCATGGATATTATGAAGGGGCATGGCTTTGGCGTCTTTGACAGCGCAGAGTACATTGGCGGTATTTGTGCAAAGGGCGCGGCTACATACACCCGCAAGCAGCTCGATGCTCTCACCGACTTTGTACGCCGCCCGCAGATAGGTGCAAAGGGTATGGTTTATGCCCGTGTAGAGGCCGATGGCACAGTAAAATCGAGTGTCGATAAGTTCTATTCGCAAGAGGTGTTGCAGCAGATGAAGGCAGCCTTTGCTGCCGAGCCCGGCGACCTCATTCTCATACTCAGCGGCGACGATGCCATGAAAACCCGCAAGCAACTCTGCGAGCTTCGTTTGGAGGTTGCCCAGCAGCTTGGATTGCGCGACAAAAACAAATTCTCTTGCCTGTGGGTGGTAGATTTCCCCTTGTTCGAGTACAGCGAGGAGGAGGGCCGTTACATGGCTATGCACCACCCATTCACATCGCCCAAGCCCGAGGATATTCCCTTGCTCGACACCGACATGGGCGCAGTGCGTGCCAATGCATACGATATGGTAATAAACGGTGTTGAAGTAGGTGGTGGTTCAATTCGTATATATGACAGCGAATTGCAGAACAAGATGTTTGCTCTGCTTGGCTTCACTCCCGAGCGTGCGCAGCAGCAGTTTGGTTGGTTGCTCGATGCCTTTAAGTATGGTGCACCTCCTCACGGTGGCTTGGCCTATGGTCTCGACCGTTGGGTTAGCCTCTTTGCCGGCTTGGATTCTATACGCGATTGCATTGCCTTCCCCAAGAATAATTCGGGCCGCGATACAATGATTGACGCTCCTTCGGTGCTCGACCCTGCACAGCTCGACGAACTTAACATTGCACTTGATTTGAAGGAGGATAAGTAATGGCAGTAAAGAAGAAAAGCGATGCGCGTATTGCCAAGGAGCGCAAGCGCAAGGCTGAAAAGAAACGCAAACAGTTGTTGAAGCAGATTGCTGTTATTGTACTTATTGTGGCACTTGCTGCAATGTTGATATTTGCTTTTGCCGCCACTCCAAAGGCGGTGTAAATAACAGCAGTTCGGTATACACACAAAAATCCGTTGCAGGCAACTGCAACGGATTTTTGTGTGTCATATAAATGTTACTTCAAATTCTCGATAAAGAATTTTGCAATGCGTGTAAATAGGTGGAAACGGGTGTTGCTACCGTGATAGATGCTGTGGTTGCTATCGGGGTAGAGTGCCATTTCAAACTCCTTGTTGGCTTGGTTAAGCGCGTGGGTGTAGCGTATCATGTTGCGCAGATGCACGTTGTCGTCGGCAGTGCCATGGACAAGCAACAGCTTGCCATGCAGTTTGTCGGCATTTACAATAGCCGAGCCGTTGTCGTAACCCTCTTTGTTCTCTTTGGGTGTGCGCATGTAACGCTCGGTATATACAGTGTCGTAGAAACGCCAATCGGTGGGTGCTGCCACAGCAACGCCGGCTTTGAACACTGCATCATCTTGGCTCATTGACATAATGGTATTGTAACCGCCAAAGCTCCATCCCCAAATACCTATGTTGTTTTTATCTACATAGGGTAGTGTACCAAGGTATTTGGCCGCCTCAACTTGGTCGGCAGGCTCGTATTTACCTATATTCAAATATGTGCATTTGCCGAACTTTGTTCCGCGACCACCTGTTCCGCGACCATCGACACACACCATAATGAACCCCTCGCTTGCCATATAGCTCTCGAACATAGCATTGCCGTAGTTGCCGATGTACCAACTGTCGTTTACCTGTTGCGAGTAGGGGCCGCTGTATTGGAACATCACCACAGGGTATTGCTTGTTTGCATCAAAGTTTGCGGGTTTCACCATCCAGCCGTTTAGCTGTGTGCCGTCGGTGGTGTTGAATGTGAAGAACTCCTTGGTGGGCATATCGAACTTGGCAAGTTTCTCTACAAGGTCTTTGTTGTCTATCAGAGTCTTTATTGTTTTGCCGTTGTTGTCGTTGGTGGTTACAATGTGCGGGGTGTTGATGTTTGAGAATGTATTTATAAAGTATTTCAACCCCTTGCTGAATACCGCGCTGTTGCTTCCCTCGCCTTTGGTGAGCTGTGTCTTCTTGCCTTTGGCATTTACCTTATATATATTGTCGCGCATAGGGCTGCCCTCGTTACTGCGATAGTAGAACTCGTTTTTCTTCTTGTCCCAGCCGAAGAATTCCTTAACCTCGAAATTGCCCTCGGTGATGGGGCGCACAAGCTCACCACCTGTGGTGTAGAGGTATAGGTGGTTGTAGCCGCTGCGCTCGCTGTGGAGAATGAAGTGGTTGCCAATAAACTCGATGTTTGCATATACTTGCTCGTTCAGATAGGTATCGCTCTCCTCGCGCACAATACGTTTGCTTATGCCCGAAAGAGGATTCACTGCGAATATATCCATAATGTTCTGGTGGCGGTTGAGAGTGAGCACCGCAAGGGTGTTGGCATCGTCGGTAAATTTGATGCGGGGTATGTAGCCCTCTTCGGGGATGGGTACATCCAATTGGCGTGTCTTGCGGCTCTTTATGTCAAACGAGTGTACCGATATCTTGGAGTTTGCAGCACCTGCCACGGGATATTTGAAACTGTATGGTGCGCAGAAGGGCTCCATTGCCACATTCTCCTTGCCTGTGGGCAGATACATGGGCATATCGTACATCATAACCTCGCTCTCATCGTACTTAACATATGCAATAACTTTGCTGTCGGCGCTGAAATCGTATGAGCAGTTTGTCATGAACTCCTCCTCATTTACCCAATCGGGTATTCCGTTTATTATCTTGCCGGCTGCGCCATCGGTGGTTACCTGCGATTCGCTGTTCTCGAAGAGCAGTTTCACAAGGAATATGTCGTTGTTGCGCACAAAGGCAATCATGGTGCCGTCGGGCGAGAATTTGGGTACCTGCTGTGCTCCGTTCTGCGACAAGGGGGCCACCTTGTTGTTCTTGCGCGAGAATATGTAGTGCTCGGCAGTGTAGGAGTTACGATAAATGCCCACGGTGCTTGTCTGCAAGAGTATGCGGCTCTCGTCGGGCGAGAATTGGTAGCCATCGATGCGTTTCTTGTCGAACCCGCGTGCGGTGGCTGCATTGAAGAGTGTATCTACTATGTTGCCATCTTTGAACGAGCCCATGAGAATCATGGTGCGGTCGCCGCTCATGCGGGCAAAGTGTACGCCATCGGCCATGGGCTGTATGGCTGCATAGGTTTGTGGCCAATATCCGCCATACATGGCATCGGTAAGTTTGAATTTGTCGCCGGCCTGTATGGCAGTGGCAACAACAAGTGTGATGATGAGTGTGAAAAGTTTTTTCATTGTATATTTTTATTGATTGTTTCTTCTTGGTTACGAAGATAGTTAATCTTTTTCACATACGGAAGATTATTACTCATTCAATAAGGGTATAAAATCGTAGGGTTTTTGTAATTTTGCGTTGCTATGAGTGTGATAGAGCGTTTTTACTATAATGACTTTGGCAGTTATCTGCAACAGCAGTTTCCCTTCAAGGTGCAGAAGATAACCCTTGATGGCGGTTTTACCTGTCCCAACCGTGACGGCACAAAGGGGTGGGGCGGTTGCACCTATTGCAATAACCGCACGTTCAACCCTGCCTATTGCCACCGTAACAAGCCTGTTGCCGAGCAGATGCGCGAGGGCATTGCCTTTTTTGCCCGCAAATATCCATATATGCGTTATCTTGCCTATTTTCAAGCCTATACAAATACATACGAATCGCTCGATGTGTTGCAGCAACGCTATCGCGAGGCTCTCGCGGTTGAGGGATGTGTGGGCATTGTCATTGGTACCCGCCCCGATTGCATGCCGCCCTCTCTGCTTGCCTATCTGCAGGAGCTTGCACAGCGCACATTTGTTCTTGTGGAGTATGGCATTGAAAGCTGCAACGATGCCACCCTGCGGCGTATAAACCGCGGGCACGACTATGCCACCGTGGTAGATGCTGTGGAGCGCACCGCTGCTTGCGGAATACCGGTGGGCGGGCATATAATCTTGGGATTGCCGGGCGAGGATAAAACCGAACTTATGAGGCAGGCGGCCGAACTATCGAAACTGCCGCTGACCACGCTCAAAATGCATCAACTGCAACTGATACGCGGCACCCGTATGGCCGAGGAGTATGTTGCCTGCCCCAATGATTTCCATCTTTTTGCCCTTGACGATTATGTGGAAACCGTTGTCGATTATGTTGAGCGCCTGCGCCCCACGCTTGTTTTGGAACGCTTTGCATCGCAGTCGCCAAAAGAACTTTTGGTGGCTCCCGATTGGGGAATAAAAAACCATGAACTTGTCGATAAGGTAAAAAAGCGTATGCGCGAGCGCGATACCTGGCAGGGGCGTTTATATGTTGAGTAAAATTCTTTTCGTGTGATAAGTTTTCGGGCGTGCCATTATTCAGTGGCACGCCCGAAAAGCATCGTTATGAAAAATCTATTATTACTCTTGTGTTATATCCACAATGTTGTTGGCATCCTTAATTAAGCTATCGGCAAGTTTCATTACGTCATCTATGGCCTTGTTCAGCTTCTCCTCGTCTATGTTTATATTGCTTTTTGCTGCGGGGGAGCCTGTTCCCTCTTCCTCGTTGCTGTTGAGCATAGCATCCTTCAAATGCTTGAATGTGGATGAAGGCGCAATCTCCAAGCCTTCGTTTCCATCGCCACCCACAAGCAGGCTTGGTACTCTTTGGCTGCCATAGAAGAAGAAGGAGAAGGGGGTGAGCCCCTTTTCGGCTGCGTTGCCAAAGTTGAGTGCACCGTCGTGGCTTGTGGCATCTATTTTTACAGCGTCGGTGCGTTTCTCGAAAGTGGTGCTCCTTGAATCGGTAGGTGTTTCATATACCTCGTCGCTGTATAGTGTGTTCTTTTCTCCATCCCAAATGAAATAGATGTATCCGTTCAGTTCCTCGGTGTTCACCGTGTAGCGGGCATCATAATCCTTGTTTGCCACTCTGTGTTTGATGTCCATTACACTGCCTTCGTGTCGATAGAAATATATGTTGTACTCGCCACGGTCGTTGTGTGTCGTTTCCACTACAAAAGGAATTTTGCAGTTTTGCAGTTCCTTGTCCCAAACGGCAGCAAAAGCTTTTTTGCCATTTTCGTTAAGTGGAAATTCGCAATAATATTCTCCGCTTCTCATAGTTACTATTCCCATGTCAAGGTGTTTGAGGAAACCACCGTTTATGAACTCTGCGAACTCGTTTTCAATCTTTTCCCACAGATTTACATAGCCATCGTAGCTCTTTGAAACGCGGTAAGCGCCAATGCCTGCGAATAGCAGAGAAACTATCAATAGTGTGGCAAGTATTATCTTGGGCCATTTGTTCATAGGCTTGCACACGCTCATTTTGCCCAATATCCAATATATGAGTGCAAATGCCATTACTGCTATGGCTGTTACAAGTGATATTGCCATAACTGCAAGAGGCACGGTAAAGAGTGTCGCTGTGCCACCAATTGCAAATATGTATATAAAACCAATGGGCAGAACTATTACGAATATGGCAAATATGCACAACACAATGGCAAGCGGAATGAGGGGAAGGAAGAAGAGAACCTTAACTAAAGTCGGCAGGCAACCGCTTGCAGGCGGTTCGGCAAGTTCCATCATGCTTTGCTCATAATTGTTCTTCCATGCTGCCTCCACGCTCTTCTTATCGCTTTTGGCACCAACACGGCGCATACGGGTGTAGTCCATAATGCTTTTGGCTTTTGGGAATATTATCCACAAAGCAATGTATATCAAGTAAACAATTCCTGTGGGCTCCACAATGAACAGAATGACCGTGATGATGCGTAGCAGGGCTGCACTGATTCCAAAGTAGGCGGCAAGGCCGGCAAGCACGCCGCCAATGTAACTTTCGTGTGGGTTGCGGAATATCTTGCTGCCCATGAGCATTGCGCGGTACCACGGCTCGTTGCTGTGGTCCTGGGGCTCCTCGGCTTTGGCCTCGTCGGTGGGCTGCTCGGTTGTTTCGGCAGGTTGTGCAGTGGGTGTCTCTATCTGCAAGCCTATGCTCTTTATAGCCTCCTCTATGAGTGCTGCATTTACAATGCCGCCCTCTCCCACACGTGCTGTGCAGAACTCGGCAATGCGGTATTCAACATCGGCTACTTTAAGGTCCTCGCCATTGTCGCGGTAAAGTTCCTTTATGCGAGCAAGGTACTGCTCCATTATGTTGCTTGCATCTTCCTCGAAGAAAAAGGCACGGCCGTCAATGTGTATGTTGTTTATCTTTTTCATATGATTATGTTGGTTGAAAGGTAAATAAATACTATTGTAACAACAAGTGCTGTTATAAACGATATAAAAACAATCTTTTTATATTTTTCACTCAGCAGGTTTGTGAGCCCGAATGCTGCATATATTATAAGAAGGGCAAATGTGAGGGTGGCGCAGAACCCCGTAATGTATAAAATGGGGTTATTGCCTGTGATTGTTATCGTGGGGCGAAAGAAGAGTGCTGCCACCACAATAGTTACTGCAAGGAGAATGGTTTTCAATCGTTCATTCTTTGCAACCTCCGTATTGCTGTCGCCACTGTTTGTCTTAGGCTCCTCGCCGGTGAGTTTGTCTGCAATGTTTTCGGGCGTGGGTTCAATGCCTTGCATGCGCAGTTTGTCGGTGGTGGTTTCGGCAGTGGGGGCAATGGCCCATACAATGAGGTAGGCAAGCAGGGCAATGGGCCCGATTATTGCGATTAGCACCACCATTATTATGCGCATTATGGTTACATCCACATTCAGGTATGCAGCAATGCCGGCTATCACACCGCCCACCATGCGCTTCTCTTTATCGAGGTAGAATTTCTTCTCCAATTTTATGTTCTTGAAGAACTCCCTGTATTCGTTCTCTTTCTTCTCTTCGTCGCTTTTTGCCTTCTCGTTGGCATCGGTCGCTTGGGATTCCCCCTCCTCGTCTATCATGGTTTCGGGATTACCCATGCGGTTTATCATCTCATTAACAAGCTCTATGTCGATAAATCCCGCACGGCTCTGTTGCAAGCGTTCGTCACAAAGTTCGCCAATGCGTGCTTCTATGTCGGCCACAATCTCATCGCCATACTCGTTGTGTTTAAGGCAGGCGCTGATGCTTTTCATATAATCGTCGAGGCGCGTGTAAGCATCTTCCGTTATTTGGAAGGGACGGCCTCCGAGGTTTACGTTAATGGTTCTTTTCATATAGTTATATTCTTTTTATTCCGTAATGTTTTTTATTTGTGCAATAGTTTCGGTGAGGTTGTTCCAGTTGGCATCAAGTATGGCAAGTGCCTCGCAGCCTGCTTGAGTGAGTTTGTAGTACTTGCGTGGCGGTCCTTGCGAGCTCTCTTGCCACTCATAGTCAAGTATGCCCTCTTTTCGCAACCTCGACAGCAAGGGATAGAGCGTGCCTTCTACAACTATAAGGTTTGCCTTCTCCAATGCGTCTATAATGTCCGATGTGTAAAAGGGCCTGTCGCGCAACAGTAGCATTATGCTGTATTCGAGCATCCCTTTGCGCATTTGCGATTTTACATTTTCTATATACATTCCTTTTGGTTTTTTGTTTCTTGTGCAAATGTATGATATTATATAGTACCTTGCAATACATAGTACTATAATTTTGTAATATTTAACAGTTATGCGTAAAAATAGGGTATAAGCATCATATTGCCTATACCCTGAATATTATGAAATAGTCTTTTATTTATCTGAAATGGTAGTGAAGTCCTACGGAGAATGTGCAGGAGGGCGAGTATTTCATGCGATTGTCGTCGCTGAAGAGGTCCTCCCAAAATGCCTTCATGCTGCGCTCCTGTATGCGTATGCTGTTGTGGTATATGTAGCCTGCTTCACCGGTGAGCGACCAATGGTTTGTAAAGCGGTACGAAACTCCTATGGTCGATTGGATGATATTCTGTGCAAATACTTTGTGCTCCCCGTCTATATCAACCATTGCCGAGAAGCGTTCTGTATCGAATGGAGCGAGTGTGAGCCTTGTCTTCTCATTTAGTTGTGTAGCAATGGTAAGTTGTGGTTTGCCGTGCATGTTCAGCTCAATGCTGTACCGGCCGTCTCTCTTCCAATTTATCATGGGCACGGGGAGTATCACCGGCTCGCCATAGGCTGTTGTGCTCACAGCTCCTATGCCCAACGATAGGTTTTTGTTTACTCTGTATTGGAATATCATCCCCGCAGTGATGGCAATGCTTTGCATGCGAATGTACGATGAGGGGGCGTTGAGCGTTGCACCTACCGTTGCAATGAGATTCCAACGGTGTGCTATGGGGCACACATGAGTAATCATGGCACCGGCGGTTATGGCATCGTCGGGGTGATTTTGTATGGCTGTTCCCTCGTTGTCGAAGGCTGCATACTTGCCTGTGAGTGTAAGTTGCCACATTCGTGCGGTAGTAACCGTGTCGCGGGTTTCTCTTATCATGGTTTTCCCATCGGGAGTGGTGGTGCTGCGATATATGTTTTTTATCTGTTCCACCTTTGTGGTTGCAAGAGGCATTGTGTAGCTGCCTGCCATATATTGCACTGCACCTCTGCCCACTTTGTTGCCGTGGGAGTCTTTAAGGTCGTTCGATAATATGTAGCCGCTCTCTATGCGTTGCGCGCTCATTGGCAGGGCGCATGCGATAAGCAGCAGTGATAGTAATATCTTTTTCATTTGTGATTTTTTTTATGAATGTGCCGTGTGGATATTGTCTAATGCGCACCGATGCATTCTTCAATGTGTGCTATTATCTTCTCTGTTTCACTTGGGTGGAACCAGGTAATCTCCTCGTCTTTGCGGTACCAGGTTACTTGCTTGCGCGAGTATATACGGGTGTTTTGCTTTATTTTCTCAATGGCAAAGTCCAACGGCCACTCGCCGTCGATGTATTTGAACAACTCTTTGTAGCCTACGGTATTCAGCGAGTTGTGCTCTTTAAGGTGATGGAAACGCTTTACCTCTTCAAGCAGGCCTTGCTCCATCATCGTCTCCACTCGACGGTTTATGCGTTCGTACAGTTCATCGCGGTCGCGGCGCAATCCTATTTTTATAATGTTGAATGGGCGTTGCTTTTTCTCCTGTTTGCGGAACGAACTGTATGGCTTGCCTGTCATGTAACATATTTCAAGCGCATGCATCACCCGCTTGGGGTTTTTTATATCCGCTTGGTTGTAATATTCGGGGTCGAGCAGGCGCAGTTCGTTGCTCAACTGCTCCAAGCCCTGCTGTTCGTATTTGTCGAGTATCATCTGCCTTGTATCGGCATCTACTGTGGGGATATCATCTATCCCTTTGCACACGGCATCTATATACATCATAGAGCCGCCCGAAAGTAGCATTGTGGGGTGGTGTGGGAACTCTTTTTCGAGCAGCGCAAGCACCTCCTCCTCGTAGCGTGCTGCGCTGTAATAGTCGCCCGGAGTGAGCTGCCCGACAAAATAGTGTTTATGTCGGGCAAGCTCCTCTTGTGTTGGCATTGCCGTGCCAATCTCCATTCCCTTATACATCTGCCTTGAATCGGCCGATATTATTGGGCAGCCAAAGTGGCTTGCTATTGCAAAGCTTGTTTCGGTTTTTCCTACAGCTGTGGGGCCGATGAGCACGACTAAATTATTCATCTCTCCATTGTGGTGAGGGTGTGGTTTTAGTATAGGTCGTCTATGGAGCTGATATCCTCGATACCGCCTATTCCGAAACTCTCCTCGTCGATATCCTCGTCGTTGTAGCTGTCGCTGCCATAGAAATCCTCGTCGAACTCGCTGCCTGCATTCGCTCCGGGAACCTCTTTCTTCATTAGCTCATCGAAGTTGAGTGTCTGCTTGGGAGCCTCTCCTGTGGATTTTACGCATGTAGCGGCATCGCAGTTCTTGCCGAACTCTATTTTGCTGAGCTCCATGTAGAATACACGGTCGGCAAGGGGGTCGAACACATACATGAGTTTTTGTTTCTCCTCTTCTACAAGGTCGCCAAGCACACAATCGGCCATTACATATGTATCCTCCTCGGACATGCTATCCATCTCCTCGCGGGTTATTTCAATCTCTTTTATCCATTTGTCGTTGCAAATGAAGAACGATGTCATCTGGTCGTCGGGGTAGCCCACAGATTCCAGAATGGCTTTGTGAAGGTCAAAGAAGGTAGCATCGGAATCAATCTCGATATCTCTTCTGAAATCTTCGACCTCGTCTGATAATAGCCTGAATTTATATATCATAGTTCTTTTTTTCTTAATATTATCCGATAATACCGCGTGAAGCCTCTTTCTCAATGAAGTTTACAATGTGCTCCACCTCGGGAATCATAGGTATTGTCTCTTTAATCTTCGCTACGGCGTTTGATACGTTGTTGCCATCGTTGTAAAGCAAGCGATATGCGTTGTGTATGTGGCCGATGGTTTCGTTGGAGAAACCGCGGCGGCGCAATCCCACAATGTTAAGGCCGCAGTACTTTGCAGGCTCGCGTCCAACGATGATGTAGGGGGGCACATCTTTACTGAAACGGCTGCCGCCCTGTATCATGCCATAACCGCCGATGTGGCAGAATTGGTGTATAAGCACACATGCGCTGATGATTGCGCAATCGTCAACAACCACCTCGCCGGCAATCTTGGTGGAGTTGCCTATGATGCAACCGCTGCCAATCTCGCAGTCGTGTGCTATGTGAACATTCTCCATGAGCAGATTGTTGCTGCCTACCACGGTTTTGCCTTTGGAGGCTGTGCCGCGGTGTATGGTTGCGTTCTCGCGAATCATGTTGTTGTCGCCAATCTCCACGGTAGTCTCCTCACCTTTGAACTTAAGGTCCTGGGGGTCGCCGCCTATGATGGCACCATGGTATATCTTGTTATTGTTTCCCATACGTGTACCGCTGATGATACATGCGTGGGGCATAATTACGCAGTTATCGCCAATTACTACATTTTTATCGATGAAGGCAAATGCTCCAACCTCGCAGTTGGCTCCCAATTTTGCTTCGGGATCGACATAAGCTAATGGACTGATCATAGTAGTTAAAGTTTTATTTGTTTCTAATTCTTTATTTCTTGCTTATCTGCCCGGTGAATTGTGCCTCGGCAACAAGTTTCTCGCCCACAAAAGCATATCCATGCATCATGGCAAGGCCGTGGCGCAGGGGAGTGGATTGCTCTACCTTGAACACAAGAGTATCGCCGGGAACCACAAGTTTGTGGAACGATATCTTCTCTATCTTAACGAAATAAGTGGAGTAGAGTTCGGGCTCGTCGAGCATATTCATTATAAATGTGGCACCGCACTGCGACATTGCCTCTACAATGAGTACGCCGGGCATCACCGGGTTGTTGGGGAAGTGCCCGTTGAAATAGGCCTCGTTGCTGGTTACGTTTTTCACTCCCACAGCATAGTTTGAACCTATCTCTATGATTTTGTCGATAAGGAGCATGGGGCTGCGGTGGGGCAGTAACTCGCGTATGCGCATTGTGTCCATAACGGGCTCGCGGTTGGGGTCGTAGATGGGAGCCTGTATCTGGTGCTCGCGAATAACCTTACGCATCGCGCGCGCGAACTTATTATTAATGGTGTGGCCCGGGCAGGTTGCGATGATGCGTCCCTGCAAGGGCTTGCCTATGAGGGCAAGGTCGCCTATTATGTCGAGCAACTTGTGGCGTGCGGGCTCGTTGTTCCACACAAGGGGCTTGTGGTTGAGGTAACCAAGCTTCTTTGCATCCATGTGGGGTACACCAAGTACATCGGCAAGCTGGTCGTATTTGTCCTGTGGCATCTCCTTTTCGTAAATCACAATGGCATTGTCGAGGTCGCCACCCTTGATAAGTCCCACGTTGAGCAGGGGTTCAAGCTCGCGTACAAATACAAAAGTGCGGCTCGATGCAATCTCCTCTTTGAAATCCTCCATGTTTTCTAGTGTGGCATATTGGTTGTAGAGGATGCCCGAGTCGTAGTGCACAAGTACGTTAAGGCTGAAATTCTCGTCGGGAAGAATTATTATGGAGTTGCCTGTTTTCTCGTCTTTTATCTCAATCTTTGACTTTATGACAAATACATCCTTTTCGGCATTCTGCTCCTTTACTCCCACGCGCTCAATGTTCTCTACATAGAATTTTGCGCTACCGTCGAGTATGGGGAACTCGGGGCCGTTCACCTGCATCAAGCAGTTGTCTATACCCAATGCAAAAAGGGCTGCCATAGCATGCTCCACCGTGCTTACTCGTGCCTCACCTCTTGTGAGCACGGTGCCGCGTGTGGTTTCTGTTACGTTCTCTGCTACTGCATCAATGATGGGCTCTCCCGGGAGGTCGATACGCTGTATTTTGTATCCGTAGTTCTCGGGGGCGGGGTTGAATGTTACAGTGAGGCTCAATCCCGTGTGAAGTCCTTTACCGAATAGCGAGAAACTTCCGTTCAATGTTTTTTGCTTGTTCATGGCAAATATTTTTTTTATTGTTTTTTCAATGATTCAATCTCTTTCATGAGCTCTTTTACCTTCTTGTCGAGCTCGGGCAAGCGGCGCATATATGCCGAAATTCGCATATACTCTTTTGCCTCCATTGCGGGCGAGCCAAGCAACTGCTCGCCACCCTTGCGGCTGCCTATTGTACCGCACTGCGGGCCCACCATTGTGCGGTCGCCTATGGTGCAGTGTCCCGAGATTCCGGCCTGGCCGCCCATTACACACCATTCGCCTATTTTTGTGGAGCCTGCAACGGCAGCTTGAGCAGCCATAACCGTGTGCGAGCCAATCTCGTCGTTGTGTGCAATCTGTATAAGGTTATCGAGCTTTACACCTTGGTGTATAACCGTAGAGCCCATGGTGGCGCGGTCTATACAGGTGTTGGCGCCAATCTCCACATTGTCTTCTATAACTACAATACCTGTTTGGGGTATCTTGTTGTAACCATCGGCAGTGGGGGCAAAACCGAATCCGTCGGCACCTATTACGCTGCCGCTGTGCAGGATACAGTTGTTGCCAATGCGGCAATCGTGATAAACTGTAACATGTGCATAGAGTATGCAGTTGTTGCCAATCTTGGCACCGTCGCCCACTGAAACACCATCGTGGATGAAACAGCCGTCGCCAATCTCGCAACCGTCGCCAATCACTGCAAAGGGTGCAATGTAGCAATTCTCGCCCACCTTTGCAGTGGGGGAGATTGATGCAAGCGAGCTTATTCCCTGTTTCTTGGGCTTGCTTGCCTCGTACATTGTCATGAGCTTTGCAAGGCTCTCGTATGCGTTGTCAACCTTTATGAGTGTGGCTTTGATTTCGCCTTTTGCCTCAAAGTCTTTGTTCACAAGCACCACCGATGAATTTGTGGTATATATATATTCGGTATATTTGGGATTTGCCAAGAACGATAGCGCACCGGGTGTGCCTTCCTCTATTTTTGCAAATGTATATACCTCGGCATCTTTGTTGCCTATAACCTCGCCGTTGATGAACGATGCTATTTGTTGAGCTGTGAATTTCATATCTATATAGAAACTTTTAATTTTTCATAAGTTATCTGCGCGGGACCGTTGCCGTTTCATGCAGGTTTCTTTATGTTTTTCAAAATACGAAGATAACTCTTTTGTTCCAATTCTCTGTGGCTTTATGTATAAAATAACGCAAAAAATGCAAAATTAGACGATATTGTGGGCTTTTAGTTCACGTTCCATCTGCTGCTGGTAGTCGCGCGCCTTTTCTGCAGCCACAGCGGCAAAGTTCTCGCTGCCATCGGCAAAAATGATAGCACGGCTGGCGTTTACAAGCAAGCCGCAGTCGCTGTTCATACCATATTTACAAACCTCTTCCAATGAGCCGCCCTGTGCGCCCACGCCGGGGACAAGCAGGAAGTGGTTGGGCACTATGCTGCGCACATTCTCGAACGATTTGCCCTGTGTCGCGCCCACAACATACATCATATTTTGGTCGCTTCCCCATTGCTTAGATGTAGCAAGCACTTTCTCAAAGAGCATTGTTCCCTCCTCATCTTTTGTGAGCTGGAAGTCGTGTGAGCCGGGGTTTGATGTAAGTGCAAGCAGTATCACCCATGTGTCCTCGTAGGCAAGGAAAGGCTTTACACTATCCTCGCCCATGTAGGGGGCCACGGTGAGTGCATCCACCTT
Source organism: Bacteroidaceae bacterium (assembly GCA_017451695.1). Lineage (GTDB taxonomy): Bacteria > Bacteroidota > Bacteroidia > Bacteroidales > Bacteroidaceae > HGM04593. The sequence goes on along the minus strand of JAFTNW010000014.1, from coordinate 50,642 downwards.
CATCTCCTCAAAGAACGAACGGGCGTATAGCGCCGATGTGTTGCCTATGTCGCCACGCTTTGCATCGGCTATGATGAAGATTTCGGGGTAGTTCTCTTTTATGTATTTAACGGTCTTTTCAAAGCTTATCCAACCCTTCACTCCGAATGCCTCGTAAAAGGCAAGGTTGGGCTTGTATGCAACAGTGTAGGGTGCTGTGGCATCGATGATTGCTTTGTTGAAATCGAATATTGCATCTTCGTTGTCTTTAATGCAAGCGGGCAGTTTCTTTATGTCGCTGTCGAGTCCTACACATAGAAACGAGCGTTTCTCTTTAATCTGTTTTACAAGTTGTTCTTTGTTCATGATTTATGGTTTTGTTATAGTTCGTTTTCTTTCATTCTCTCGGTGTTCTCGGCCACAATAAGGTGGTCTATACAATCCTGTATGTCGCCATTGACAAAGGCCGACAGGTTGTATATTGTATAGTTTATGCGATGGTCGGTGATGCGCCCCTGTGGGTAGTTGTAGGTGCGTATCTTTGCCGAACGGTCGCCGGTAGATACCATTGTCTTGCGCTTGCTTGCAATGTCGTCGGCATAACGCTGATGCTCGCGGTCATATATAAGGGTGCGCAGGCGTGCAAGTGCGCGCTCTTTGTTCTTGGGTTGGTCGCGTGTTTCGGTACACTCTATGAGTATCTCCTCGGTCTGCCCTGTTTCGGGGTTGAGCCAGGGGTAGCGCAAGCGCACTCCCGATTCCACCTTGTTCACATTCTGTCCGCCGGCACCGCTTGAACGGAAGGTGTCCCATTTGATGGCACTCTCGGTAATCTCCACATCAAAGGCCTCGGCCTCGGGGAGCACTGCCACCGATGCTGCCGATGTGTGTACGCGGCCTTGTGTTTCGGTGGCGGGCACTCGTTGCACGCGGTGCACGCCCGATTCATATTTCAGCGTGCCATACACCTTTTCGCCTGTTACGGTGCATATAATCTCCTTGTATCCGCCCGATGTGCCCTCGCTACAGCTCGATACTTCGAGTCTCCAGCCCTTGGTCTCGCAGTATTTGCTATACATGCGGAAGAGGTCGCCTGCAAAGATTGCAGCCTCGTCGCCGCCTGTGCCGCCACGAATTTCAAGGATGGCGTTCTTGTCGTCTTGCGGGTCGGCGGGGATAAGCAACAACTTTATCTCCTCCTCGGTGGCGGGTATCTCCTTTTCGCAAATGTCAAGCTCCTCGCGTGCCATTTCGCGCAGCTCGGGGTCGCTCTCGTTGGCAAGGAGGTCTTTTGCCTCGCGTTGCGATGTGAGCAACCCTATGTATCGTTTGCGTGCCGCAAGAATCTCTTCCAGCTCGCGATACTCTTTGTTGAGCCTCACATAACGCTTCATGTCGGCCACCACGGCGGGGTCGGTAATCAGCGTCGATACCTCTTGAAAGCGGGCTTCGAGGTCGTTGAGCTTGCTCAAAAGTGAATTTTCGTTCTCCATACTTTCTTAATACTTGAATGTGCCGTAGGGGCTCTCTATTATAAGCTCGTTCTTTTCGGCAGCCTCCACGCGGCCCACAACCTGTGCGTCCACGCCAAAACTTTTGCTTATGGCAATAATCTCGTCGGCAAATTCGGGCTTCACATACACCTCCAAGCGGTGGCCCATGTTGAATACCTTATACATTTCGGCCCAATCTGTTCCGCTCTGCTCCTTGATGGTCTTGAACAGCGGGGGAATGGGGAATAGATTGTTCTTTATTACGCGTTTGTTCTCCACAAAGTGCATAACCTTTGTTTGTGCGCCACCCGAGCAGTGTACCATGCCGTGAATGTTGGGGCGCAGAGCGTCGAGTATCTTTTTTACTATGGGTGCGTATGTGCGGGTGGGGGAGAGTACCAGCTTGCCTGCATCTATGGGAGAATCTTCCACCTTGTCGGTGAGTTTAAGACCGCCCGAATATATCAGCTCGGCGGGCACTCCCTTGTCGTAGCTCTCGGGGTATTTCTCGGCAAGATATTTGCTGAATACGTCGTGGCGTGCCGATGTCAATCCGTTGCTGCCCATGCCGCCGTTGTACTCCTTTTCGTATGTGGCCTGCCCGTATGATGCAAGGCCCACGATCACATCGCCTGCTGCTATGTTGGCATTATCTATGACATCGCTGCGTTTCATGCGGCAGGTAACGGTGCTGTCCACAATGATGGTGCGCACAAGATCGCCCACATCGGCAGTCTCGCCACCTGTTGCATAAACACCCACACCCATCTCGCGCAGCTCGGCAAGCAATTCGTCGGTGCCGTTGATGATGGCCGAGATGACCTCGCCCGGCACAAGCAGTTTGTTGCGTCCTATGGTGGATGATACAAGGATGTTATCCGTTGCACCCACACAGAGAAGGTCGTCTATGTTCATTATGAGTGCATCCTGTGCAATACCTTTCCACACTGAAATGTCGCCTGTCTCTTTCCAATAGAGATACGCAAGTGAGGATTTTGTACCCGCACCGTCGGCGTGCATTATGTTGCAATATTCGGGGTCGCCACCCAGAATGTCGGGAATTATCTTACAAAAAGCCTTGGGGTAAAGTCCCTTGTCGATGTTTTTAATTGCGTTGTGAACATCTTCTTTTGATGCCGATACTCCGCGCATCATGTAACGTTGGTCGCTCATCTATCTTAATATTTATTGTTGTTTTTCATCCTTTTATGACGTGGCGATGGGTGTCGCCGGCCTTGCGTGCGCGTGCAATGTGCATGCGTGCACACAAATAACATGCAAATATAATAAAAGCCTTTGAAGTAAAAAAACAAACTCCTAACTATTTTAACATTGCGCCGCTTGCCGTGCTTTATATTAGTCCTCTTGTGCGTTCCCGCCCCTCCGTTTGTGTCGTATGCCGATAAACAAAATTCTCCGCGTAGCTGTTTCTTGTAATAAAAACAGTATGAAAACTCTGATAGTCTTTAATCATCCTTACGACGGCAGTTTCTGCAATGCTCTCCTTATGGCAGCCAAGCGCGGTGCCGAGCAGTGTGGCGAGTGCGGTGTGATATATCTTGATAAAGAGAACTTTAATCCTGTGATGAGCAGTCACGACCTTCATGCTTTTGTTCTTGCCCGCCACGAGCCTGAAAAAGCTCTTGCCCTGCTCGATAAACAGGTGTTGGCATACAAGGCAAAATTGGAAGAGGCCGAGCACCTCGCTTTTATCTTCCCTGTGTGGTGGATGCTCATGCCTGCCCTCACAAAAGGTTTTATAGATAGAGTGATTGTTCCGCTTGTGGCATATGATTATGCGCCCGACGGCACCATGCAGTCGCGTCTTGAAAAATTGAAAAGGGTAACGGTGGTTACCACAATGAATACCCCGCCCGATGTATATGAGAGAAATTTCGGCAATGCGCTTTCAAAAGCTTTGTTCCAGGGAACCTTTGAAGCCATAGGCATAAAAAACTGCCATTGGATAAGCCTTAACATGGTGTCGGGCGTGGATGAGCAACAGCGCGAGCGATGGCTCAAAAGGGTGGAAGAATATTTCTCCTCGGAAACCTTTTGACGGGTAACCGAGGAGAAACAAACTCTGTTATTCTTAAAACAATGCTACATCAAATATTTTATGAGGAAGAATATCGAGAGCAGATACATGCCAAGCCTGAGCTTTTTATAATTCCCTGTGGCAAGGTAAAATAAATGAAAGTGAGAAATTTCTCACTTTCATTTATTGACAGTCTTTTTTTATCGTGGATAAATATTTTATTGTAATGTTCTGATTTGTAATATATGGGATTGCTAATCTTCAAGCGTTGCTTCAAGTATTTTGCGCACATCCTCTTTGCTCACTACTCCCTCATGTACCTTGCTGTCGTCAATGTAGAATGTCGGTACAAGAAAGTAATCGAACATGGCTGCGTAATCTACCTCCAAAGTCTCTTCTACAAGCTGTGGTTCTATAGTGCGGTAGAGGTCGTTCTCCTCTTTTAGTGCCTCGATGTACTTGAATGCCTTTTTGCAATGCGGGCAATCCTCTCTGTAAAATATCTGTAATCTTTTCATGGCTATGTTTTTAGTCTACAACAATCCCGGGCGTTGTTTTTCTTTTCAAATCTGCTTTTTTTTTGAGTTTTTTGTTCAAGGGGATTGTAGTTGCAAATTTAGTTAAAAAAGTATATATAATCATTTATTCTCACTGCATATTTTCTGTTTTCGTGGCTTTTTTGTATATTCGCAAAGTTTTATCGCCGGCTTGTTTCAGCCGGTCTGTTTTGCCCTCTTTGGGCGTGGCAAAATTAACGATTTTGTCTTGGTGTTTTGCGGTTGCATGCCGCGTTAATTTGGGAATTATTTATTAACTTTTTAATCTTAAATCTATGTTTGAAGGACAACCAAAAGGCTTGTATGCCTTGGCTTTGGCCAACACCGGTGAGCGTTTCGGCTACTACACTATGTTGGCTGTGTTTGTGATGTTCCTGCAGGCGAACTTTGGATTCTCCAGTGCTCTTGCAGGTTCTATTTATTCAGCCTTCCTGGGCTTTGTGTATTTTATGCCCTTGTTTGGTGGTATGGCTGCCGATAAGTTCGGTTATGGAAAGATGGTTACCATTGGTATCACCATTATGTTCTTGGGTTATGTAGTGCTTGCATTGCCTCTGGGTGCTAATAATGTTGCTGTTGGTGCAATGGTTATGGCATTTGTACTCATATCACTTGGTACCGGTTTGTTCAAGGGTAACTTGCAGGTGATGGTAGGTAACCTCTACGACGAGCCTAAATATGCTGCAAAGCGCGATGCCGGTTTCAGTGTGTTCTATATGGCTATCAACGTAGGTGCAATGTTTGCTCCCACTGCTGCCATTGAAATTATGAAATGGGCGCAGAAGTCTTTGGGTGTGAGCGAGGCCGACTCTTATCACTTTGCATTCGGCGTAGCCTGCCTTTCTCTTATCGTTTCAATCGCCATTTACTATGCATTCCGTTCTACATTCAGCCACACCGATAGAGGCAAGGTTGCAGCTGCCGGTGGCGATGATACCAATGTAAAGGAACTCACTCCTGCCGAGACAAAAGAGCGCATCGTGGCTCTCTGCCTTGTGTTTGCTGTGGTTATCTTCTTCTGGATGGCTTTCCACCAGAACGGCTCAACTCTCACATTCTTTGCCCGCGACTATACTGCTACAAGCTCAACAGGTATTGAGAGTATGGCATTCGATGTTGTAAACCTTGTGCTTGCCATCTTCTTGGTTTATGGTTTGTTTGGCCTGTTCCAGAGCACAACAGGCAAGGGTAAGGCTATTTCGGGTGCTGTTATATTGGCTGCTGTTGCCGGCTTGGCATATAAATATACAACACTTCCCGCTACAACAGAGGTGAATGCTCCCATTTTCCAGCAGTTCAACGCTTGCTTTGTGGTTGCTCTTACTCCCGTCTCAATTGCAATCTTTGGTGCTCTTGCCAAGAAGGGTAAAGAGCCTTCGGCTCCTATGAAGATAGGTTTGGGTATGTTGGTTGCCGCTGTGGCTTACTTGTTGCTTACTGTTGGTTCACTTGGCTTGCCCGCTCCTGAGTTTGTTATGAACGCTGAAAGCGGTGTTATGGAGCCTGTGCATATGGCTAACGTGTCGCCCAACTGGTTGATTTCTACATACCTCATTCTTACATTTGCCGAGCTTCTCCTTTCTCCCATCGGTATTTCGTTTGTTACAAAGGTGGCTCCTCCCAAGTATGCCGGTATGATGATGGGTGGTTGGTTTGTTGCCACAGCTGTAGGTAACTTCCTTGTTGCTATTCCTGCTCTTATGTGGGGTGCTCCTTTAACTGTTGTTTGGGGTGTGCTCATAGGTATCTGCTTGCTTGCAGCACTCTTCATCTTTGTTATTCTAAAACGTCTCGAGAAGGTTTCTAAGTAATTGCTACTTATAAATTCTTTTTATATATGGAGCAACCTCTTTTCAGGGGTTGCTCCTTTTATTTAATTATGTTTTTTCTTTTTATTATAAGTATAATATGCAAATTTTATGTAATTTTGCAGAATCGGAGATTCTGCGAAGATGGGCTGCGCTCATTTTGTAACATCAAATAAATTTGTGTTACATTCGCTTGCACCATCATTGCCAGAGATTCTGCGAAGATGGGCTGCGCTCATTTTGTAACATCAAATAAATTTGTGTTACATTCGCTTGCACCATCATTGCTGGAGATTCTGCGAAGATGGGCTACGCTCATTTTGTAACATCAAATAAATTTGTGTTACATTCGCTTGCACCATCATTGCCGGAGATTCTGCGAAGATGGGTTGTGTCTGTTTTGAAATAAATTATAAAAACAAAATATTATGTGTAAAAGAATTTTGATGTTTGCGTCGTTTGTTATTGTGGCTTTTGCGCTCAAAGCTCAGAATGCCGATGTGGAGGCGATGCTTAAAAAGATTGAGGCGGTAACCTCGTTCCAAAAGATTGAAAAGAACGATACCACCCGCAGTTATTACCTGATGAACTTCCGTCAGTTGCTCGATGCCGATAAACCCGAAGCGGGTTCGTTTGAGCAGCGTGTTATGTTGGGCCACCGTGGCTGGGACCGCCCCGTGGTTGTGGTAACCGAGGGCTATGCAGGCGACTATGCCTTCAACAATCCCCGTTACATGGAGGAATTAACTAAAATAATGGATGCCAACATACTGTTTGTGGAGTATCGCTATTTCTCAAAATCAACCCCCTCTCCCTGTAATTGGGATTATCTTACCATAGAGAATTCGATGGTTGATTATCACAATATAATCACTGCGTTCAAAAAATACTATACTGCAAAGTGGGCTACCACAGGTATAAGCAAAGGCGGTTCCACATCAATGTTCTTCCGTGCATACTATCCCGAGGATGTTGATGTTTCCGTTCCCTATGTAGGCCCGTTGAGTTGCTCCATTGAGGATGGCCGTCACGAGTCGTTCTTGGAGCGTGTATCAACCAAGGCAAAGCGCGATGCAGTGAGAGAGTTTCAATATCTCATGTTCGAGCGCAAGGAGCAGTATATGCCCATGTTCGATGCTTTTTGTGCAAAAGAGAACCTCTCGTTCCGCGTGCCCACATCTGATATATACGACCTCTGTGTTCTTGAATATCAATTTTCCTTCTGGCAGTGGGGTGCTCCCGTGGAGGAGATTCCTGCGGCAACAGCCTCCGACGAGGATATAATGAAATACTTTATTAAGATGTGCAGCCCCGACTACTTCTCGGCTACCACAGAAATAGGTTCTTTCTTTGTTCAGGCAGTAAAGGATTTCGGTTACTACGGCTATAACACCGACCCCTTTGTTAAATATCTGAACCCTGCCGATATTGAGGGTTATTTGAAGAAGGTGATGCTCCCTGCCGAGTTCTCCGATGTTGTTTTTGACGACACCAACCACCGCAAGGTTACCGATTTCTACACCGAGAACGACCCCAAGGCAATCTTTGTTTATGGCGAGTGGGATCCCTGGACTGCAAGCGGTGTAACATGGCTCAGCGAGCGTAACAAGAAGAATACAAAAGTATATATCGTACCCGACGGCAGCCACCGCGACCGCATCGCCAATCTGCCCGCCGACAAGCGCGAGGAGCTTTTGAACCTGCTCAACGAGTGGATGCAGTATAAGTAAATAGAGTATGTGCAGTGCCGGCAGTGCAATAGAGATAAAGGATGTGTCGATAGGGTACAAGGGCCGTGGTGCCGAGCATGTTGTTGCCCGTTCGATAAATGCCACATTGAATGGTGGCGAGGTTGTGGCCCTTATAGGGCGCAACGGTGCTGGCAAATCCACTCTGTTGCGCGTGCTTGGTGGTTATGAAAAACCGCTTGAAGGCTCTGTTATATATAATGGTGTTGCAGCCCCGGAGGTCGGCCCGGTGCAGCTTGCCCGTTTTCTTGCAGTTGTGCTCACCGATAATTCCGTGGCAGCTTCGCTCACCGTGCGGGAGCTTGTGTCGCTTGGCCGCACACCATACACCGATTTTACGGGCCGTCTGCGTTCACACGATAAAGATGTTGTCGATTGGGCTATAAGTGCCGCAGGCGTGGAGCCGCTTGCCCATAGGGCAGTGGGCACCTTGAGCGATGGCGAACGCCAAAAATGTATGATAGCAAAGGCGCTTGCACAAGAGACACCTGTGGTGATGCTCGACGAGCCCACCGCTTTCCTCGATTTCGGGAGCAAAGTGGCGCTGTTCCGTCTGCTGCAAAGGCTCGCTCGCGAAATGAACAAAGCGGTGATAGTCTCCACACACGATATCGAGCTTGCTTTACGCCTTGCACACAGGCTGTGGCTCATAGATGGCGGCACATTGCACTGCGGCACAGCCGATGAATTGTCGGCAAGCAGCGTGCTTGATGATTTCATCGCCGGAGACGGCATAGCATACAATAGAGAAGAAAAAAGGATTGAAATAATATAAAGGATACTATGAAATACAATTTTGACGAGATTATACCTCGCAAAAACAGCGACTGTTTGAAATATGACAAGTTGCAGGAGATGTTTGGCACCGACGATGCCCTGTCCATGTGGATTGCCGATATGGATTTCCGCACCCCGCCTTTTGTAATTGAGGCACTGCGCCGCCGCTTGGATCACGAGGTGCTGGGCTATACATTCTGTTCGCCCAAGTGGAAACCCGCTATTCAGAGCTGGGTCTCCCGCCGATATGGCTGGAATGTTAAAGAGGAAGAGATTGGCTTTGTAGGTGGAATTGTGCCCGCAATCTCATTTGCCGTTCAGTGCTTCACCGCCCCCAACGACAAGATACTCATTCAGCCCCCTGTCTATCACCCTTATCATCATGTTGTAAAAGACCTCGGCCGCACATTGGTCTATAACCCCTTGCGCCTTGTCAATGGGCAGTATGAAATGGATTTTGAGGATTTCGAGCGCAAAGCCGTAGGCTGCAAGCTGTTCCTTCTGTGCAACCCTCACAACCCCGGTGGCCGCGTTTGGAATGCCGATGAGCTCTCTCGCATAGCCGACATATGTGCAAAGAACGGTGTAATTGTCATTTCCGACGAGATACACTGCGATATGGCGCTCACAGGCTACAAACATACCGTTTTTGCCACAGTGAGCGAGGCTGCAGCACAGAACTCTGTAACCCTAATGGCTGCAAGCAAGACATTTAATATTGCAGGGCTCAAAAGTTCGTACCATATAATAAAGAACGAGGCTTTGCGCAAGCAATACTGCGAATACCTCACACGCAGTGAACTCGACACCGCCCACCTCTTTGCAACCACCGCTGTTGCCGTTGCATATAACGAGGGCGATGAGTGGCTTGTGCAGATGTTGCAGTATGTAGAGGAGAATATTGCCTACCTCGATAAATACCTCAAAGAGAATATGCCCAAAATATCCTTCATACGCCCGCAAGCATCGTACCTCGTGTTCCTTGATGCACGCGAGCTTGGCATGCCGCAGGAAAAACTTGTGAACTTCTTCCTCAAAGAGGCCAAGGTTGCCATGAACGATGGTACAATGTTTGGGCAAGAGGGTGCAGGTTTCATGCGCATGAATTTAGGCTGCCCCCGTGCAACACTTGAACAAGCATTAAAGCAGATAAAAGTAGCATACGATAGGTTGTAGTGTTACAGTTAGGTTTGTTAATAAACCATTCGGAACCATTTTAGCCCGATAATCCGCGGATTATCGGGCTTTTTCTACTTTTTGCTTAACAAATAAAAAAAACTTTTTGCTGGAATTCTCCAATTTAACATTTGCAGATAAGGCTCGTATTAACATATTGCACTATGAGGTAAGTTGAAAGAGCAAAGAAAAAGAGATAATATCCTTTTTATGTAATAATAACCTGATGTTTGGGCGGTTTGAAAAAATATATTATCTTTGCATTTGAAATGCGGGCATGCCCGCGTACATATATTCATAGTAATTGGCTAAAATTAAAGAGATAGCAGCAGCCCTTGAAATGTTCGCGCCTCTGCCACTGCAAGACGGTTTCGATAATGCCGGCATGCAAGTAGGATTAACAGATGCGGAAGTTACAGGGGTTTTATTGTGTCTTGATGTAACAGAGGCGGTTGTGGATGAAGCTGTTGCATTGGGGTACAATCTCATTGTGTCTCATCATCCCCTTATTTTCTCTCCCCTTAAAAGAGTAACCGGCAGTACGTATGTGGAGCGTTGTGTCATTAAGGCACTCGCCAATGGTGTTGCCATCTATTCGGCACATACGAACTTGGATAATGCGCCCGGTGGAGTGAATTACCGCATTGCAGCCAAGCTGGGGTTACAGAATGTGAAAATACTTGTTCCCAAGGAGAACGCTTTGCTTAAATTGTCGGTGTATGTGCCCGTGGCTCATGCCGATGCTGTGCGCAGTGCGCTGTTCGCAGCCGGCTGTGGCAACATAGGTAATTATGGCTCGTGCAGCTATAATGCCGTGGGATATGGCACGTTTGAAGCGGGCGAGGGAACGAACCCTTTCTGTGGCTCGATAGGCAGCTTGCACAAAGAGGAGGAGGTGCGTATCGATACCATTATGCCCTCATATATAAAAGGAAGGGTGGTGAAGGCTCTCTTGGCTGCTCACCCCTATGAGGAGCCGGCTTTCGATATCTATCCTTTGCAAAATAGCTGGGATAGTGTGGGTGCGGGTATCATAGGCGACCTGCCTGTGGCTGTGGATGAAACGGCCTTCATGCAACAGATAAAAGATACATTTGCGGTGGGCAGTGTGCGCCATACAAGCCTGCTTGGCAAGGCTGTGAAACGTGTGGCTCTGTGCGGTGGCGCAGGCGGCTCTTTTGCCGGTGCAGCCATGGCTGCCGGTGCCGATGTGTATATCACAGGCGAGGCTCGTTATCACGACCTCTTCAATTACGATGGCAAGATGCTTGTTGCTGTAATAGGGCACTACGAGAGCGAACAGTTTACTATGGAGATTTTCAAAGAGATAATATCGGGGGCTTGCCCGCAGGTGGCGGCGAAAACCACATCGGTGTGCACAAATCCCGTGCATTATATGTAATTTTTAACCTTAAAATAATAGATAAGACTATGGCAAAGAAAGATCCCGCTGAATATACAGTGGAAGAGAAATTGAAGACACTTTATGAGTTGCAGACTATTCTGTCAGAGATTGACAAGATTAAGATTCTTCGTGGTGAACTTCCTTTGGAGGTAAAGGACCTTGAAGATGAGATTGTGGGCCTTGGAACTCGTATAGAGAATATCACAGGCGAAATAAAGACCATGCGTGAGAATATCGTTGCTTTCCGCGAGGAGATGGAGAAGGCCAAGGCCAACATTGAAAAATATACCGCCGACCAGAACAACGTGCGCAACAACCGCGAGTTCGACCTCTTGAACAAGGAGATTGAGTATAACAACCTTGTGATTGAGCACGACGAGAAGAAAATTAACGAGGCACGCAACCAAGAGAAATACAAAGGTGAGGAGCTTGAAAAGGCGCAACACATGCTTGAGGAGCGCAAGAAAGACCTTGATATGAAACGCACCGAGCTTGAGGAGATTGTTACCGAGACCAAAGCCGAGGAGGAGAAACTGCGCGAGCAGGCTCGCGACTTGGAGTTGCTCATAGAGCCCCGTTTGCTTGCATCGTTCAAACGTATTCGCAAGAGCACACGCAATGGCTTGGGTATTGTTTACGTTGACCGTGATGCTTGCGCCGGTTGCTTTAGCAAGATACCTTCGCAGCGTCAGTTGGATATTCGTATGCGTAAGAAAATCATCGTGTGCGAGAACTGCGGCCGTATTATGATAGACCCCGAGCTTGCCGGTGTGCAGACAGTACAGCCCGCCGAGGCACCCGCTCCCAAGAAACGTGGTATTCGTCGTGCAAAGGCTGAATAATTTGAGATAAATTATTTCATAATTAAAGGGCTGCGGCAAAGGCATTTTTTGAAGCGGCCCTTTTCCGTAATATAACAACTATGAGAAAAAGGAATTTTATACAATATGCAATGTTGCTTGCCGCCCTGTTTGTTGCATCGCCCGCCGTTGCGCAGACCGAGAGCGTGGTAACCCTTTCGGGTAATGCATATTTGACTGCAGCACCGCAAGGCGAGCCGAGCAAGGAGTATCCGGCATTCATAGACGACCGCCATGGCGAAATGCGTAATTGGAACAGCACGGAAACTGTTGTGAGCTACTATTTCAAAGCTGAAAAGTGTGGTAAAATGAACATTGCGCTCAGGGCAAAAGGACACTCACAGATAGAGGTTTCGCTCTTGGGCAAAAAGAAAAAAATAAAACTTGACAGCGATACGCTTGTGCGTGTGAAGGTTGGAACATTCAAGGTGAAGAACCCCGGATATGTGAAAATGGATATCCGCGGTGTCAAAATCAACGAAGGCCACTCTTTTGGTAATGTAGCAGCTGTAATTGTCGGTGGCGAGGTTGCTCCCGTTATAAATGTGGCACCCGATTTTAGCAGCCACTTCGGCCGTCGCGGCCCATCGGTGCATCTGGCTTACCGACTCCCCAAGGAGGATGTCGAATGGTTCTACAACGAAGTTGTTGTACCCGAGGAGGGTGATATACCCAGCAGCTATTATATGGCTTGCGGTTTTGGCGAGGGTTACTTTGGTATGCAGAACAACACACCAAGAAAGAGAATGGTGCTCTTCTCGGTGTGGAGTCCATACGAAACCGACAATGCTGCCGAAATACCCGATTCTTTGCGCGTTAAACTCTTGAAAAAAGGTGAGGGCGTAACCGTTAAGGATTTTGGTAACGAAGGTTCGGGTGGCCAAAGCTTTTTTCACTATGATTGGAAAGCCGGCGAGGTGTGCCGTTTCCTCATGGGAGTGAGGCCCGACGGCAAAGGCAGTACCATATATACAGCCTACTTCTTTGACAATGCACAGGGCAAGTGGCGTCTTGTGGCATCCTTCAGCCGCCCCGAGATAACTACATGGTACACCAATGCACACTCGTTCCTTGAGAACTTTAATCCTGTAATGGGCTACATTAATAGAAAGGCCTGCTATGGTAACCAATGGGCTCGCACTGTTGATGGTAAGTGGATTCCAGTAACAAAGGCGCGCTTTACATGCGATGCAACAGGCCGCCAAAAGCAACGTCTCGATTACAATGGAGGAGTAGAGGGTAATGATTTCTATCTTACCATGGGAGGCTTTATAGACGACTATGGCACATCGGACACCTATTATGAACGTAAAGGTAACACAACAAAGGCACCCGATATTGATTTCTCTACACTTGAATAATCGGTTGTTACGGTTGTTTATGTATGAGAAAAAAGCAGATGTTGATAATATTTTCTGTTCTATATAGTGTATTAGGCAGTAAATAACCACCTTTGTACCATAAAATTTTAGAATAATTAAAATTAAGTATATATAATGAAACGCGATAGTAAGATTTTTCAGTTGATTGAGATGGAGCAGCGTCGCCAGCTCAAAGGTATTGAGCTTATTGCTTCGGAGAACTTTGTAAGCAACGAGGTGATGCAGGCCATGGGCTCTTGTTTGACAAATAAATATGCCGAGGGCTATCCGGGCAAACGCTATTATGGCGGTTGCGAGGTGGTGGATATTGTTGAGGATATAGCACGCGAGCGCTTGAAAGAGCTCTTTGGTGCAGAGTGGGTGAATGTGCAGCCTCACTCGGGCGCACAGGCCAATGCCGCTGTGTTCCTTGCAGTGCTTAATCCCGGTGATAAGTTCATGGGCTTGAATCTGGCTCATGGCGGCCACCTTTCTCACGGCTCGGCAGTGAACACATCGGGCCTCATTTACACTCCTTGTGAGTATAACCTCAACCCCGAAACCGGTCGTGTAGATTACGACCAGATGGAGGAGGTTGCGTTGCGTGAGCGTCCCAAGATGATTATCGGTGGCGGCTCGGCCTATTCTCGCGAGTGGGATTACAAGCGCATGCGTGAGATTGCCGATAAGGTTGGTGCCATTCTTATGGTTGATATGGCTCACCCTGCCGGTCTTATTGCAGCTGGCTTGCTCGATAACCCTGTAAAATATGCTCATGTGGTTACATCAACCACCCACAAAACATTGCGCGGTCCCCGCGGCGGTGTTATAATATTGGGTAGGGATTTCCCCAATCCCTGGGGCAAAACCACTCCCAAGGGCGAGGTTAAGATGATGTCGCAGTTGCTCGACTCGGCTGTTTTCCCCGGTATTCAGGGCGGCCCGTTGGAGCATGTCATAGCAGCCAAGGCTGTTGCTTTTGGCGAGGCTTTGCAACCCGAGTTCAAAGAGTATCAGGCACAGGTGCAGTTGAACGCTGCCACACTTGCACAGGAACTCATGGACCGTGGCTTCGGTATTGTGTCGGGCGGAACAGACAACCACTCAATGCTTGTTGATTTGCGTGGCAAGTATCCCGAACTCACAGGTAAGGTTGCCGAGAAGGCTCTTGTTTCGGCCGATATCACAGCTAATAAGAATATGGTGCCTTTTGATTCGCGCAGTGCATTCCAGACATCGGGAATCCGTTTGGGTACTCCCGCCATTACCACTCGTGGTGTTAAGGATGATATGATGCCCTTCATTGCCGAGATGATTGAGACCGTGCTTAACGCTCCCGAGGACGAGAAAGTTATTGCTACGGTTCGTCGCAAGGTAAACGAGGTAATGGCCGAATATCCTTTGTTTGCTTATTGATAAAAATAGATAAGCTAATAAAACATAGTAAACCCCAAAGTTTTCCAGGCTTTGGGGTTTACTGTGTTTTATCTGGTGGCTTGATTTGTTTGATGTTCAGTTACCGGAATAGACTCTTAATAAGGAAAAATAGCATGGGCACCGCCAAAGCCGGCAACATATTTATAGCCTTGCAATCCTTTATACCCAAGATGCTTAGCCCCGATGCGGCAATGAGCACACCGCCGACAATTGAAATTTCCGTAACAAGCGGAGTGGGGATGATGTCGCCCGCAAGCATGGTGAGCATATATATTCCTCCTTGCCACAAAAATAGCACCGGAGCAGCCCACAACATGCCTATGCCGTATGTGGTGGCAAGCACGGCCGATGTTATTAGGTCGAGTGTGGCATTGGTGAAAAGATAGGTGTTATCGCCATATAGCGCACTCATTACGGGGCCCACAATGGATAGAGTACCTATGCAGTAGAGCAATATTCCGGTGGATAGCCCTTGCGCAAGGTTCGACGCTCCCATGCGCGATGTCAATTTCTTGAAACGGCCGTCGATGTCGAGAATGGTCCCTGCCAATCCGCCTATCGAAAGGCTTATGATAAAGAGCACAGGGTATTCGCTCTTGGGCAGATTGTTGCTCACAGCATTGAATCCGAGTGCTGTGGCTGCAAGCCCCATTGCATTGAAAAGTACATGTTGGTATTTCTCCTTAATTCCCTTTTTGGCTATGTGCCCAATGAGCGTTCCGGTGATTATGGTAATGGTATTTACAATTGTTCCAAGCATAAACAAATGTTTGCGTTAAAATATGAATCCTACCGAGAAACCAAGCGTGCTGTCGTTTCTCTTGCTGGTGAAGATGGCTCCGCTCTCCTTGTCTGTTATTTTTGTTTTATTCATGGAGAGCCCCCAATCATATGTTATATCCATTATTACGTTGAAGATTCTGATGCCCAATCCAAGCTCCCAATGGATGTCGCGTTTGTTGAGCTCTTCCATCAGTTGTTCGTGCTTGAAATGCAGGAAATCCTGGTCGCTCAACGATGTAAATATGAATTTGACACGCGGGCCTGTGAATACACTCATGCCGTAATTCTCGTAACTGATGAAATTGTAACCTACCAGCAACGGAATTTGAATGTTGTATGTGGTTAGGTCATACTCCGCCGTGGCGGGGGTGAACACCGGTGTCGCAGTGTTATTGTTGTCTTTGAAGTCGAAATTGTAGCGTGTGATGCCCAATGCAGCCTCTGTTTGTATGTAGAATTTGCCTTTCGTGAGGCGCAGAAAGGGTGTGAACGTGTAGCCTATTTTGTTGCTCTGTATGGTGTTATCATTGAAAGTGTATCCTTCAATGTCAAAGTCGGTGTGGTTGTATGTGATGGCTTGGAACCCTGCCTTTATGCCATAGTTTAGTTTTAAGCGGTTCTCCTCGGTGCTTTGTGCGGCTGCAATGCTTGCACAGAGCATAAGAATTGTTGCAATGAGTGTGCTGCGTTTCATTGTTTACTTCTTTTTTACACTCCACCCGAAACGGCCTATGAATTCACCCAAATGGAAGTATTTGCCATGTGCATATACAAGAGGGTCGGCTGCCGAAAGGTCCCATTCGCCGGTTTCGGGGTTCAGGTATTTGTCGTCGGCCTGTACGTTTACCACCTCGGCAAGGAACATGTCGTGCGTGCCTAATGGTATAATTTCTTTTACCTTGCACTCAATACTCAATGGGGATTCCATGATTATTGGGGCTTTTACCTCCTTTGCCGGGCCGTATGTGAGACCGCACTCTTTGGCCTTGTCATACTCCTTGCCCGAACGTACTCCGCACCAATCGGTGGCGCGTGCAATCTCTGCGGTAGTGAGGTTTATGACAAACTCCCCTGTCTCTTTGATTATGGGGTATGAGTGGCGCTCGGGGCGCACCGATATATAGCACATTGCAGGGTTGGTACACACCGTGCCCACCCACGACACGGTGAGTATGTTGTAATCGGCAGGGCTGCTGCCGCAACTAACCATTACGGCGGGCAGGGGGTATATCATTGTACCGGGTTTCCAACTAATCTTCATATCATCTTCACTTATAGCAATTCCACGTTGCTCACATGTATCTCCTTCTCGCAATAGCGGCATTTTATGATGCCCGATTCAGGGTCGGTTACATAGAAATGGGTTGCCATGGGCTCGTTGTTGGTGATGCAGGCTGGGTTGGCACATTTTACTATGTTGTGCAGCTCGGCTGGCATTTTTACCTCTCTCTTTTCTACAACCTTATAGTCGCGTATTGTGTTCAATACCACTTTGGGTGCAACGAGTGAAATGCGGTTTACCTCTTCGTCGGTGAAGAACTTGTCGGCAACCTTTATCAGGCCTTTTTTACCGAGTTTCTTGCTCTCGAGGTTATTGCCTATGGTGATATTGCTGCTCATTTCCGGTATGTCGAGCAGGTTTACAACTGCAAACAGCTTGTCGGCGGGTATGTGGTCTATTACGGTGCCGTTGCATAGTGCCGATACTTGCAATGCGGGTTTATCGTTGTTCATGGTTTTCAGATTTTAATGTTTAATACATCGCATATAAGTGCCTCGCGCACATAAAGGCCGTTCTGTGCCTGCTGGAAATAGTAGGCCTTGGGGTTGTCGTCCACATCGTAAGCAATCTCGTTTACTCGTGGCAGGGGGTGGAGTATGCGCAGGTTGGGTTTGCTGCCTTCGAGCATGGCGTTTGTGAGGCGGTAACAGTTCTTCACCTTCTCGTATTCCATGAGGTCGCTGAAACGCTCGCGCTGCACGCGTGTCATGTATATAATGTCGGCACTAGCAATTACCTCTTCGTTGAATTCCGTTGTCTCTACAAAGGGGATGTTGTTCTTGCGGCAGAACTCGCGGTACTCCTCGGGCATGTGCAGCTCTTCGGGCGATATGAAATGGAATGTGGGGTTGAAGTGGCGCATTGCGTGCAGCAGGGAGTGCACGGTGCGGCCGAATTTGAGGTCTCCCACAAGGTGTATGTGCAGATTTTCCAATGTGCCCTGTGTCTTTTTGATGGAGTAGAGGTCGAGCATCGTTTGCGAAGGGTGCTGGTTGGCTCCGTCGCCGGCATTTATGATGGGGCAGGGCGATACTTCGCTTGCGTAACGTGCGGCTCCCTCTAAACGGTGGCGCATGACTATTGCATCGGCGTAACTCGATACCATCATTATGGTGTCTTTCAGTGTCTCTCCCTTGGTGGCGGAACTTGTTGCCGCATCGCTGAATCCTATGACTCTTGCACCCAAACGCATTGCCGCTGTCTCAAAACTCAGGCGGGTGCGGGTTGAGGGCTCAAAGAATAGCGAGCCTATGACTTTACCGGCAAGAATGTCGCGGTTGGGGTTCTCTTCGAATTTGCTTGCAGTGTCGAGCAACGAGAGTATTTTTTCGCGCGACAGGTCGTTGATAGATACCAAACTTTTGTTTTCCATTGCTACTGTTTCTAATGTTCGTGGTTTCTCACAAAGGTATAGAATATCTTTGTAAATAAAGCACCAAAAACGTAGATTTATTTGAAAAAAATGCGGCAGATGCTAAATTCTTGAAACATTGCTTTTATTCCAAATATTTATTGTATTTTTGTAGTCTATTATTTTTGTATGGTGTGTAGTGCGCTTTTGCAGTATGGGCCATGCAAATCATGTAAACACGATTACTATGTTAAAAAAGATACTGATTTTTCTATGGGCTTCCATGTTTGCGGTGATACTGCTTGTTGCCGGTCTGTTTTTTGCCATTTCGCAGGGCTGGATTGGATATTTGCCCGATATTAACGAGTTGCAGAATCCATCGTACAAATTTGCTTCACAAATTATTTCGGCCGATGGAAAGACGCTCGGCACATGGTCGTACAGCAAGGAGAATCGCGTGTTTGTCGATTACAAGGATATCTCACCCAATCTTATTAAAGCGCTCATTGCCACAGAGGACGAACGCTTTGCCAACCATTCGGGCATAGATGCCAAGTCCTTGATGCGTGCCATTGTGAAAAGCGGAATTCTCATGCAGAAGAATGCCGGCGGTGGCAGCACCATAACACAACAGCTCGCCAAGTTGCTCTATTCCGAGGTTAGCGGTAACAAAATGGAGCGTCTGTACCAAAAACCCATAGAGTGGGTTATTGCCGTGCAGCTGGAACGCCACTATACCAAGGAGGAGATTATCACCATGTATCTGAATAAGTACGATTTCGGATACAATGCTGTGGGTATAAAGAGTGCAGCGAATGTATATTTCGGTAAATTGCCGAGCCAGCTGAATATCCAGGAGGCAGCCATGCTTGTGGGTATGTGCAAAAACTCTTCGCTGTATAATCCCCGCCGCCGCCCCGAAAAGACGCGCGACCGTCGCAATGTGGTGCTTGGGCAGATGATGAAGGCGGGCTATATAACCCGCGAGGAGTTTGATGAATTGAAGGAGACCGAGATGAAACTCGATTTCCACTCGGCCGACCACAAAGCCGGTATAGCAACATACTTCCGCCAATATCTGCGCGGTGTGATGACTGCCAAAAAACCTGTGAAGAAGAACTATCGCGGGTGGCAGATGCAACAGTTCTATGAGGATTCCATAGATTGGGAAACCAACCCTCTCTTCGGCTGGTGTAACAAAAACCAAAAGGCCGATGGCAGCAACTACAATGTTTATACCGATGGTTTGAAAATCTATACCACCATAGATTCGCGCATGCAGACATATATGGAAGAGGCGGTGCAGGAGCATGTTGCCGAGTATCTGCAAAAGCGTTTCTTCGATTCGAAGAAAAAACAGCGCACGGCACCCTTTACCGAAAAACTCTCCGATGAGGAGGTTGAGAAGATTATGCGCCGTGCCATGCGCCAGAGCGACCGTTACATGACCATGAAAAAAGCCGGCGCAAGCGAGGCGGAGATTGAAACCGCATTTAACACCCCCGAGGATATGAGCGTGTTCACCTATCAGGGTATGAAGGATACGGTGATGACTCCCATGGATTCTTTGCGATATTATAAGTATTTCCTGCGCACGGGAGTTTTCTCAATGGACCCTCACAGCGGTGCGGTAAAAGCATATGTAGGCGGCCCAAATTTCTACTACTTCAAGTATGACATGGCCAACGTGGGCCGTCGTCAGGTGGGTTCAACCATCAAGCCGTTCCTCTATTCTCTTGCCATGGAGAATGGTTTCTCTCCATGCGACGAAACACGCAACATAGAGCAGACACTGATTACCGAGGACGGCAAGCTGTGGAGTCCTAAAAATACCTCAAAAACACGCTATGGAGAGATGGTTACGCTGCGCTGGGGTCTTGCCAATTCAAACAACTGGATTTCGGCTTATCTTATGAGCAAGCTTAACCCATACTCCTTGAAAAAACTTATTCACCAATTCGGTTTGCGTAACAGGGATATAGAGGCAACTCCCTCGCTGTGCCTTGGTGTGTGCGATGCCTCGGTGGGCGAGATGGTGAGTGCATACACAGCCTTTGTGGGCAAGGGAATACGCACACTGCCTTTGTATGTTACACGCATTGAGGATAACCAAGGCAATACGATAGCTACCTTCTCGGCGCAAAAGAACGAGGTTATAAGCGAGGAGAGTTCGTATAAAATGATTGAAATGCTGCGTGCCGTTATAAACGAGGGTACGGGTGGTCGAATAAGACGCATCTATAAGATTAATGCAGATATGGGTGGAAAAACAGGAACCACACAGAATAACTCCGATGGTTGGTTCATGGGATTCACCCCCAATCTTGTTACCGGTTGCTGGGTAGGTGGCGAGGACCGCGATATTCACTTCGACAGAATGAGCGACGGCCAGGGTGCCTCAATGGCGCTTCCCATCTGGGGCTTATATATGAATAAGGTATATGCCGATGAAACATTGCCCTATTCGCAAGCCGACACTTTTGATATACCTCACGATTTTGACCCTTGCGCAAGCAGGATTGCCTTGCCGCATGATGATGAAGAGGAGGGTAGTATAGGAGGATTTGATGATTTGTTTCAATAATTAAGATATATGAAATTCGTAGGAATTATTCCGGCAAGATATGCCTCTACCCGTTTCCCGGGCAAGCCATTGGCTATGTTGGGCGGCAAGCCGGTTATACAGCGCGTGTACGAACAGGTAAAAGGCTGTTTTGACGAACTTTATGTGGCTACCGATGACGAGCGCATCAAGGAGTGTGTAGAGGGCTTTGGTGGTAATGTGGTAATGACATCGGAAGATTGCAAGAACGGCACGGAGCGTTGCTTGGATGCTTATCGTCGCCTTGCCATCGATTGCGATGTTATTGTGAATATACAGGGCGACGAGCCTTTTATTCGCCAAAATCAGGTGCAGGCTTTGATTGCCTGTTTCGATAATGCCGACACCGACATTGCTACTCTTGTGAAGCCTTTTGACAAGGCCGATGGTTTGGAGCGTTTGGAGTGTCCGAATTCCCCAAAAGTGGTTTTCAACGAAGAAGGTTTCGCTCTATATTTCAGCCGTTCCGTTATTCCTTATCTGCGTGGAGTAGAGAAGAGAGAATGGCTCGATAAGCACGTGTTTTACAAGCATTTGGGAATCTATGCTTATCGTGCGAATGTGCTTGAAAAAATTACAACGCTACCCCAATCGCCTATGGAGAAGGCCGAGTCGCTCGAGCAGTTGCGTTGGTTGGAGAATGGTTACAAGATAAAGGTGGGCATTACCGATATTGAAACTATCGGTATTGATACTCCCGAGGACTTGGAGCGTGCAAAAGAGTTTGCCGCTTCGGTTGGTTTTGCCTGGAACGATTGATAATGTTCCGATGATGCCGCAACCTCCGCAAATAGAGCCTATGATATTATCCCATTTGGCACTGCCTGTTACAAGGGTGATGCCAAATGGGGTATCTTTGTATCATCTCCAAGGAGAGGATAAGGGTGTCGTGAGGCTTGATATTCTTTTCAGCGGTGGATACTCTGTGCAACACAAGCCGTTGCAGGCACTCTTCACAAACAGAATGTTGCGCGAGGGTAGTGAGGGCTATTCGGGGGCGGAGATTTCCCGCCGGCTCGACTATTACGGAGCTTGGATCGATATGTACTCCTCGCAAGGGTGCAACCATATAATTCTTTATGTTCTTGCAAAGCATTTCCCTCTGCTGTTGCCCGTGGTTGAGGATTTTGTTAAAAGACCACTTTTCCCGCAAGAGAATTTGGATGTTGTGCGCCGCAACAACAAAGCGCATTTTCTCATAAACAGTCAAAAAGTGGACGTGGTGGCACAACGCCATTTTGAACGCACATTGTGGGGCGAATCCCACCCGCTGGGGCGTTTGGTTGAGAGTGGCGATTACGATGCAATAACCCGAGACGACCTCCGGCAATACTTTGACGAGGTTTATTCAAACAAAAATTGCACGCTCTTTCTGTCGGGCACGCAGAATAAGGCCGTGGTAGATGCTATTGTTTCGGCATTTGGTAACATGGAGTGGGGCGCAGCCGATAAGGTTTCGGTACACATGGCTCCTCCTTCGCCGCAGCCGGGCAAGCAAAAAATAGTATTGGAGAACACGTTGCAGAGCGCAGTTAAGGTGGGTTGTTTGGCATTGCCATCCACTCATCCCGATTTCTTCGACCTTCGTTTCCTGAATGTTCTGCTGGGAGGCTACTTCGGGAGCCGTCTCATGAGTAACATACGCGAAGAGAACGGCTATACATACGATATTATATCCGAGATTGATGCTTATGGCAAGGATAATGTGTTTGTGGTGAGTTCGCAGGCTGCCACTGAGTATGTGGAACCCTTGCTCGAAGAGCTATATAAGGAGATGGAGCGCCTGCAAACCGAGGAAATACCGGCCGAGGAGGTGGAGCTTGTGCGCAACTATATCATGGGCGAATTGTGCCGCGAATATGAGGGTTCAATGGCAAAATCGGAGGTCTTTGTAAATGCATGGTTGTCGGGCGATGGATTCGACAGTGTGAACCGTTATATCGATGCCATAAAGCTGGTAACCCCGCAGAAACTGCAACTCGTTGCACGCAAATATTTGCAGCGCGATAAAATGTTTGAAATCGTGGTGGGTGCGTAACTATTTTGCAGTCCCGCCAAAATATTATCCCCTTTTTTATTGTTTTATTAACATTATTGTTATCTTTGCGGTAACCGCAGAAACGGCTCGGGTTCGTTGTGGCATTGCGGTTCGTAAACAATGATATTGATGAAACGAAATATTATAATTCTTCTGTTCTTCTCTGTGGGTGCACTCTCTTTTGCCCAGACAGGTACTGAAAATGCAACGACCGCCGTTGTTGCAAACAGTGGGAAGACAATCTCTATACAAGACGAAATTCTGGCCGTAATAAAGCAATCGGCCGCGGTGAAAACACTTACCTTGAAAGGTGGAGTAAAGTATGAGGGTGAAGTCAAAGGTAAAAAACCCAATGGCTGTGGAAAGGCTGTGTATCCCAATGGCGACACCTATATAGGCGAATTCTCGCGCGGTGTGCGCCAAGGAAAAGGGGTATATACATATAAAGACGGAGAGCGTTACGAGGGTACTTTCGTAAACGACCGTCAGCATGGCAAGGGTGTATATCTCTTTAACGACGGCAGGCGATACGATGGCTTTTGGGAACTCGATTATATGCATGGATATGGCAAAATGGAATACCCCAATGGCGATGTATATGTGGGCTCATGGAGCGAAGACAAACGTAGTGGCACCGGTAGCTATTTCTATAAAAACGGTGCATCGTACAGCGGCGAGTGGCTTGCCGATAAATATAACGGCATGGGCACGTTCATCTGGAGCGATAACAGCAAATATGTGGGCTCTTGGAAAAACGGCTTGCGCAGTGGCGAGGGCACATTCTTCTATCTGAACGGCGATGTCTATAAGGGTGAGTGGGCCGGTGATTTGCGCCATGGCAAGGGTGAATATCTGTATGCCGATGGCAGTAAATATATGGGCGATTATGCCAATGGATATTGGAGTGGCAAGGGTGTTTACACCGC
Source organism: Bacteroidaceae bacterium (assembly GCA_017451695.1). Lineage (GTDB taxonomy): Bacteria > Bacteroidota > Bacteroidia > Bacteroidales > Bacteroidaceae > HGM04593. The sequence goes on along the minus strand of JAFTNW010000014.1, from coordinate 27,021 downwards.
TATCGATGGCAGCCGATACGAAGGCGGTTTCAGTGAGGGAAAGCGCAGTGGTCATGGCAAGATGCTGTACCCCACAGGGGCTGTATATGATGGCGAATGGCGAGATAATGTGCGTGCCGGCAAGGGAAAATATACATGGGCCAACGGCGATGTGTATGAGGGCGATTGGAGTGACGATATAATGAACGGTGAAGGCATACTGCGCCTTGCCAACGGAAAAAAATATCGCGGTGGTTTTCTCAATGGCGAGGAGCATGGGAATGGAGTCGCCGTGGATACCGACGGCACACGCTATGAGGGTACCTTTGAGGAGGGGCAACGCGATGGTAAATTCATTGTGAAGAACGCCCAAGGAGATGTCGTGAGAGAGTGTGTTTACAACATGGGAACAATAAGCAATAAATAAAAATAAAATACGAACAGACTATGATTCTCGATTCACTGAAAAATTTGCAGAACTACGCAGAACTGCATCCTAATTTCAAAAAGGCAATAGATTTTATCTTGAACAACAATCTGGAAAATCTGCCACTTGGCCGTAACGAGATATGCGGCGATGAAATCTTTGCCAATGTGATGGAGGCCAAACCGCGCACAAAAGAGGAGGTGCCCTTGGAGGTGCATCGCAAATATATCGATATTCAAGTGCCGATATCGGGCGACGAAGTTATGGGTTACACACCCTTGGAGGATTTACCCGCGGCCGATTACAGCGAGGAGAATGATGTAGCTCTCTATCCTGTGGGCATGCTTGCCGCAAGCTATTTTGAGGTAAAACGCTCAATGTTTACAATCTTCTTTCCGCAAGACGGGCATGCGCCGGCTGTTACCCCCGTGCCTGTGAAAAAGATTATTGTGAAGATTGCCATTTAGGATAAAAATCCAAAGTAAATCAATCAATATTATTGACTTATATTATTCAGCAATACTAACCTAAAAACTATAACTGACTATGCTGAAACTTGTTGAACGCGATGGTTATTTGGCTCCCTTTAACCTCGATATCGATGCACGTTATCGTTACTTTTTGCAGAGGGAGAGAGAACTTACAAAGAACGGCCGACAGACATTGTCGAGTTTCGCTTCGGGTTATCTCTATTTTGGTTTGCACAAAACCGCAACAGGTTGGGTGTTCCGCGAGTGGGCTCCCAATGCTACAAAAATTGTGCTCATAGGCGATTTTTCCAATTGGGAAGAACTGCCCGAGTATGAACTGAAACAGCTTGCCGGTGGCGTATGGGAACGTCGTCTTCCCAAGAAAGCGTTGCAACATGGGCAGCATTACAAGATGAAGGTTTATTGGAACGGCGGCTGTGGCGAGCGTATTCCCGCATGGGTGCGTCGTGTTGTTCAGGACGATGCTACCAAGATATTCAGTGCGCAGGTATGGGCCCCCGAGGAGGAGTATGTATTCAAGAATAAGAAATTCACACCCAAGCGTACTCCACTGCTCATTTACGAGTGTCATATAGGTATGGCACAGGAGGAAGAGAAGGTGGGTACATACCGTGAGTTTAAGGATAACGTGCTTCCTCGTGTTGCTGCCGATGGTTATAACTGCATACAGATTATGGCCATTCAGGAACACCCGTATTATGGCAGTTTCGGTTATCATGTATCGAACTTTTTTGCAGCCTCGTCGCGTTTTGGTACACCCGAGGAGCTCAAAGAGCTCATAGATGCCGCGCATGGCATGGGTATTGCCGTTATCATGGACTTGGTACACTCGCATGCTGTGAAGAACGAGATGGAGGGTATTGGCTTGCTCGACGGCGACCCTGCACAATATTTCCATGGTGGCGACAGACGCGTGCACAATGCATGGGATTCGCTTTGCTTTAACTACGGAAAGAATGAGGTTGTTCACTTCCTGCTCTCCAATTGCAAATATTGGCTCGAGGAGTTTAAGTTCGACGGTTTCCGTTTCGATGGTGTAACGTCGATGATATATTACAGCCACGGCCTGGGCGAGGCATTCTGCAGCTATGCCGACTATTTCAACGGCCATCAGGATGGCGATGCCATTTGCTATCTCACGCTTGCCAATAGGCTTATTCACGAGGTTAATCCCAAGGCTATTACCATTGCCGAGGAGGTTTCGGGTATGCCGGGCCTTGCCGCTCCCATTGAGGATGGTGGTTATGGATTCGACTATCGTATGGCTATGAATATCCCCGATTTCTGGATTAAGATTATCAAGGAGCGCCGCGACGAGGATTGGAAACCTTCGGAAATCTATTGGGAACTTACCAACCGTCGCAAGGACGAGCAGACAATATCATACGCCGAGAGCCACGATCAAGCATTGGTGGGCGATAAAACAATCATCTTCCGCCTGATTGATGCCGATATGTATTGGCATTTCAACCGTGGCGACGAAACAGGTACCGTTACCCGTGGTATTGCCCTGCACAAGATGATTCGCCTGATGACACTTTCCACAATAAACGGCGGTTACCTCAACTTTATGGGTAACGAGTTTGGCCATCCCGAGTGGATCGATTTCCCGCGCGAGGGTAATGGTTGGAGCCATAAATATGCGCGCCGCCAGTGGAGTTTGGTGGATAACCCCAATTACAACTATACATTGCTTGGCAAGTTCGACGAGGAGATGGTGAAACTTATAGGCAGTGTACGCAATTTCCAGAATCGCCCCGTGCAGGAGATTTGGCACAACGACGGCGACCAGGTGCTTGCATTCTCGCGTAAGGATTTGATATTTGTATTCAATTTCAGTCCCACACGCTCGTTTACCGACTATGGCTTGCTTGTGCCCGAGGGCTCGTATTCCATTGTGCTGAATACCGATTCGGAGCGCTTTGGCGGTAATGCCCTTGTAGATGAAACGCAGACACACTTTACGCAATATGACAAGCTGCACGCACGTCGCAAGAAGGGATGGCTCATGCTCTACCTGCCTGCACGCACTGCGCTTGTGCTAAAAAAGAATAAAGAATGATGAGAAACGCCGGGGAGAGACGCTTGCAGAATTTTATCAAAATTTTCTGTGCATTGTCTTTTGCAATATTCAGTTATACTTTTGTTGCAATATACAAGTCGCCGTTGATTGAGATGGTGTACGATGGTGTTGCAACAGGGCGATTGCAGTACAATGGGTATCTGCTCTCCGGGGTTGTAACAACTGTTCTCGTGGGCTTGGCATTGTGGCTCAACCGCTTTGCCAAGTACCAACGCGAATGGACGGCGATGGCTTTTCTTCCGTCGGCTCTGATTCTTGCCTTCGTAACGGATATAGAACGCACCGTGTTTTGCGGAGGCGGTTCCTTCATGAGCTGGATATGGGTTTTTGCGGTAGGTATCTTTGTGTATATGTTTTTGTCTTTTCTCTTTGGACGCATGCTCTTTGAAAAGATAAAAAATCCCAACATGGTGGCCAATCGCATAGTGTGGCGAAATCTTGTTTTGCTCACTCTTATTTTTATGCTTGTGGGCTGCCTGTCGGGTGGGGATAAGAGTTTTATGCGCGAGGCAGTTCAGTATAAGCATTATCGCAATGGAGATATGGATGCCGCGCTTGCCGTTGCAGCTCATTCGCCCTTGGCTTCAAAGGAACTGACGGCTCAGCGGGCTTTTCTACTTTCGTTGAAGGATGAACTTGGCGAGCGGCTTTTTGAATTTCCGCAATATTATGGTGTGGACGGGCTCTTGCCGTCGGTGGAGCGCACAACACCCATAGAGCCGCAAATAATCTATTCGCAAATAGGGGCGCAACGTGCTCCCGGTGAATCGGCGGCCGATTATTTTAATCGTGTGCTGGCGGGCGATAGTGTGCCCCGCGCTGCGCAGGAGTATTACCTCTGTTCGTTGTTGCTGGAACGTCGCATAGTGGATTTTGCAGATAAGGTATATGAATTCTACAATGTGGGGGATGGCGATAGCTTGCCCCGCCACTATAAGGAGGCGCTTGTGATGTATGCGCATATTGTTCCCGAATATCATCTTGGGTTTGATGCCGGGAGCATGCGCGATTCTCTTGAAAAAATGGTTGCCGATGCAACTGATAAAGGTGATGCTTTTATGTATTCGGCACGCTCACAGGCCGAATATGGCGGTAGTTATTGGTGGTATTTCCTTTATGGTGAGTAGGGTGTTTGCCCGTTTTTTTCAAGTTTTTTAGTTGTAAAAAATTTAGTTGTCGTATATTGTTTTTGCAATTTCATTATTTATCGCTTTTTTTGTTTGTCGCTTGAAAAAAGCAGAATATATTTGCAGTGAATAAACGTGTGAGGTATTTCACGACGCGTATATACAAGAGATGAATATCAGTTATGATAGTATAGTTTTTTCTTAGTTGTTTAGTAAATGTAGGGAGTGCTGCTTTGTGAAAAGCGGCACTCTCGTTTTGTATATTGCACCCTGCTTTTACATTTTAGAGGCTAACAGTGTGAAAAATCGGTTTTTGGTACAATTCTTGCCAAATAATAATAGAAATAACAATAAAATATATTATTTTTGTAAAATAATTAAAGTGGCGGGAATGTGCTCTGCCGATCGCTGCGCGTGCGCCCTGCGATTTTGTTTTTTTGAATAAATATCAATACAAAAAATATATGGAAAATAAAATTCAAGAACTAACCGAAAAAATCTATGCCGAGGGCGTGGAGAAAGGAAAGGCCGAGGCCGACCGCTTGATTGCTGAAGCGCAGGCCAAAGCCGAAGCGATAGTAAAAGAGGCACAGGCAAAGGCCGACTCATTGGTGGCTGCCGCCACAAAGGCTGCCGAGGAACTGAACGCAAACACTCGTTCGGAACTCAAACTCTATGGCGCACAGGCCGTGGGTGCAATCAAGTCCGAGGCTGCTACAATCATCACCGATACTGTTGTTAAGGCTGCTGTTAAAGAGGCAGTCGGTGGCGATGCTCTCAAATCGCTCATCGTTGATATAGTTTCTCGTTGGAGCGCAAACGAGCCTCTTGTGATATCTGCAACCGAGGCTGCCGAGTTAAAAGCGTTCTTTGCCGCAAAGGCAAAAGGCTTGCTCGACAAGGGTGTGGAGATTAAGCAGGTTAATGGTGTAAAGACATCTGTTTCCATTGCTCCGGCCGATGGCTCGTATAAGGTGAACTTCGGTGAGGGTGAGTTTGAGGCTTTCTTCAAGTCGTTCCTTCGCCCCCAGATGGTTGAACTTCTATTTTCATAACCAATGAGCAGTTACTATTGCTTGGTTGCAGGCTTGCCCGATATTCTTTTCGATGGTAGCAAAACGGCATACTCCGTTGACCGCTTCAGGGAGGAGATATATCCGTTGCTCTCGCCGGCCGATGCCAAATGTATCGACCTCTTTTTCCTTGCGTGGGACAACGAGAATATCCTGAAACTCCTTCGCGAAGGTGGCGATGCAGAGCTTGCCCGTGTAGGTTGCTACGATAAAGAGGCGTTGCTCGGCATTATTGCACAGGCAAAGAATGGCGATGCGCGCGATGCGGATGTGCCTGCATATTTGTACGATTTTCTTGACTGCTACTTTGAAGACGAGCAGAACACAATTCGTATGTGGCCCGATGTGTTGAGCGCATATTACTATGCCTATGCAGTGAAGTCGCAAAATAAGTTTATCGGTGATTGGTTCACATTCAATCTCGATATAAACAATCTGCTTGTGGCAATGACAGCCCGCAAGTATAAAATGAATGTGTCGGATGTGGTTATAGGCGACAATGAGATTGCCCAAGCCTTGCGCACCTCGGGTGCCCGCGACTTTGGCCTGTCCGGCTCGTTTGAATACCTGGAGACCGTTCAGCGCATGAGTGAGAACGATAAATTGCAGGAGAGAGAGCACCAGCTCGACGAATTGCGTTGGGCTTGGCTCGATGACAACTCTGTTTTTAACTACTTTACCGTGGAGAGGCTTTTTGTCTTCTTGCAAAAACTCGACATACTTTCCCGCTGGTCTAAACTCGACAGCGAGACAGGTATGCAACGCTACAACGAACTGATAAACGAATTGAAGGGTGGGCTTGAGCTGCCTGTTTAAGAAACGAAATTAAATAATAGATATATGGCAACAAAAGGAAAAGTAACCGGTGTGATAGCCAACATGGTGCTGCTGGCCGTTGATGGCCCTGTGGCACAGAATGAGATATGCTATATAAAAACCGGTGGCGACCGCTTGATGGCCGAGGTCATTAAGATAAACGGTGCGAAGGTGTACGTTCAGGTGTTTGAGAGTACACGACGTTTGAAAATTGGTGAGGAGGCGGAATTCACAGGCCACATGCTCGAGGTGTCGTTGGCACCCGGTATGCTGTCAAAGAACTACGACGGCTTGCAGAACGACCTCGACAAAATGGAGGGTGTCTTCCTTAAACGTGGAGATTACACCAACCCTCTCGACGAAGATAAGGTGTGGCACTTTGAGCCTCTTGTAAAAGTGGGCGACAGCGTGGGTGCCGCAGCATGGATTGGCAGTGTGGAGGAGAATCATCAGCCTCTTAAAATTATGGCACCCTTTGCTTTGGAGGGCAAATGGGTTGTTAAAAAGATTGCCGCCACCGGCGATTACAAGATTACAGATATAATAGCTGTCATTGCAAATGAGGAGGGTGAGGAGAAGGAACTGAATATGATTCAGAAATGGCCCGTGCGCGTGGCTATGTCCGACTATAAAGAGAAACCGCGCCCCTTCAAACTCCTTGAAACCGGTGTGCGTACCATTGATACCCTTAACCCCATAGTAGAGGGTGGTACAGGCTTTATTCCCGGCCCCTTCGGTACAGGAAAAACCGTGTTGCAGCATGCCATTTCAAAACAGGCCGAGGCCGATATCGTTATTATCGCCGCATGTGGTGAGCGTGCCAACGAGGTTGTGGAAATCTTTACCGAATTCCCCGAGCTTGTCGATCCCCACACCGGGCGCAAACTTATGGAGCGTACAATCATTATCGCCAACACATCTAACATGCCCGTGGCAGCCCGCGAGGCATCCGTTTACACAGCAATGACCATTGCCGAGTATTATCGTGCCATGGGATTGCGTGTGTTGCTGATGGCCGACTCGACATCGCGTTGGGCACAGGCGTTGCGCGAGATGTCAAACCGCATGGAGGAACTCCCCGGCCCCGATGCCTTCCCCATGGATATATCGGCTATCATTGCCAACTTCTACAGCCGCGCGGGTTATGTAGTGCTTAACAACAACGAGATTGGCTCTATTACTTTCATTGGTACCGTATCGCCTGCCGGTGGTAACCTTAAAGAGCCCGTTACCGAGAATACCAAGAAGGTTGCCCGCTGTTTCTATGCCTTGGAGCAGGAGCGTGCCGACAAGAAACGCTATCCCGCTGTGAACCCCATAGACTCATATTCAAAATATCTTGAATATCCCGAATTTGCCGAATACATCACAAGCCGTATCGGCAATGGTTGGATTGAGATGGTGAACGAGGCTAAAACACGTTTGTTGCGCGGTAAGGAGATTGCCGAGCAGATAAATATCCTTGGCGACGACGGTGTGCCCGTGGAGTACCACGTTACATTCTGGAAATCGGAACTTATCGATTTCGTTGTTTTGCAGCAGGATGCATTTGACGAGATTGATGCGGTTACTCCCTTGGAGCGTCAGCAGGCCATGCTTAACATCGTAACAGATATCTGCCGTTCAGAGTATGAGTTTGCCAATTTCCAGGAGGTTACCGATTTCTTTAAGAAGGTAATCAACATCTGCAAGCAGATGAACTACTCGGAGTATAAATCGGAGAAATACAGCAGTTATCTTGCTTCTCTCGAAGAGTTGTTGCAAACCCGTAAAGCATAATAATTAATAAAGTGATATTATGGCTACAGAAGCATTTCAGAAAATATATACAAAGATAAACGCCATTACAAAAGCAACCTGTTCGCTCAAAGCAACAGGTGTGGGCTACGACGAGTTGGCCACGGTGAATGGCAAATTGGCCCAGGTTGTAAAAATTATGGGCGACGAGGTTACCTTGCAGGTGTTCGAGGGTACAGGCGGTATCCCCACAAATGCCGAGGTTGTGTTCATGGGCAAGGCTCCTTCTTTGAAGGTGAGCGACCAGCTCACAGGCCGTTTCTTCAACGCATACGGCGACCCCATCGATGGCGGTCCCGTTGTTGAAGGTACCGAGGTTGAGATTGGTGGTCCTTCGGTGAACCCTGTTCGTCGTAAACAGCCGTCGGAACTTATTGCAACGGGTATTGCCGGTATCGACCTTAACAACACCCTTGTAACAGGTCAGAAGATTCCTTTCTTTGCCGACCCCGACCAGCCCTACAACCAAGTTATGGCAAACGTGGCGATGCGTGCCGAGACCGACAAAATTATTCTTGGCGGTATGGGTATGACAAACGACGATTACCTCTACTTTAAGAATCTGTTCTCAAACGCAGGTGCGCTTGACCGCATCATCTGCTTTATGAATACAACAGAGGACCCCGCCGTGGAGCGTCTTCTTATCCCCGATATGGCACTTACCGCAGCAGAATATTTTGCTGTGGAGAAAAACCAGAAGGTGCTTGTGCTGCTCACCGATATGACAATGTATGCCGATGCGCTCTCTATCGTGTCGAACCGCATGGACCAGATTCCCTCAAAAGACTCTATGCCCGGTTCTCTTTACAGCGACCTTGCAAAGATTTACGAGAAGGCAGTGCAGTTCCCCGCAGGCGGCTCCATCACAATTATTGCGGTAACAACCCTTTCGGGTGGCGATATTACACACGCCGTGCCCGATAACACAGGTTATATTACCGAGGGACAGCTCTTCTTGCGTCGCGACAGTGATATCGGTAAGGTGGTTGTCGATCCTTTCCGTTCACTCTCTCGTTTGAAACAGCTCGTGGCAGGTAAAAAGACGCGTAAAGACCACCCGCAGGTGATGAATGCCGCAGTGCGCCTTTACGCCGATGCCGCAAATGCCAAGACCAAGCTGGAGAATGGTTTCGACCTCACCGATTACGATAAACGTACCCTTTCGTTTGCACGAGATTACTCCGATAAACTATTGGCTATTGATGTCAATCTCAATACAACAGAGATGCTCGATGTTACATGGGGCCTGTTTGCCGAGTACTTCAAACCCGAGGAGGTGAATATCCGTCAGGAACTTGTCGATACATATTGGAAGAAATAATTTGTGATAATTAAGGAATGATTGCATTTCAATATAATAAAACATCGCTTCAGAATCTCGAAAAGCAACTGAAAATGCGAGTGCGCACCCTTCCTATCATTAAGAATAAGGAGAGCGCATTGCGCATAGAGGTGAAAAAGTGCAAGACCGAGATGATGCAACACGATGAGGAGTATGCAAGGCAGCTGGAGCTGTACCGTGCGCTCTTTGCTCTGTGGAACGAGTTCGATGCTTCGCTTGTGAAAACAGGCGACCTCTCAATAGTAGAGCAAAAGGTGGCCGGCGTTAAAGTTCCCATCTTGCAACATGCCGATTTTGTGGTTGCTCCTTACAGCCTTTTCAGCTCGCCCAAGTGGTTTGCCGATGGTATTGAGTTGCTGAAGCAGATGGCAATGACGGCCATTCGCCGTGAATTGCTCAATCGCAAGCTGGAACTCCTGGAAAATGCGCGCAAAAAGACCACTCAAAAGGTAAACCTCTTTGAGAAGGTGCAGATTCCCGGTTATCAGGATGCGATAAGAAAAATTAAACGATTTATGGAGGATGAAGAGAACTTGTCAAAATCTTCACAAAAGATTTTGAAATCTCTTCTTGAACAGAGAGAGGAGGCAGAGGTATGATAAGCAAGATGAACAAATTGACATTCCTTATATATCATAAGGAGTATGAGGCGTTCCTCGAACGCTTGCGCACCGTAGGAGTGGTACACGTGGAGGAGAAGACCTGCGGCACACCCGATTCTCCCGAGTTGCAGAATATGCTTGCTCTTTCCAATCGCTACACCCGCATAATTAAAGCTCTTGAAAAGAGTGGTGCAGAGGCCGTTGCTCCCGCAACAGCGGGTGCCGACTATACGGCATTGCTCGATGCTGCCGATAACCTCTTTACCGAGATTGAGCAGCTGAAAGTGGCCCTTCAGGTGGTGGAAAAGGATATTGCAACCGTTGCTCCGTGGGGCGAGTTCGATTTCTCTCTTATTGAGAAATTGTCGCATGCAGGGTACGATGTGAAGTTCTTCATAACCACAGCAAAAGATTTCAAAGAAGAGTGGAGTGAACTCTATAACGCCATTGTTGTGGGTGGTGGTGCATCAAAACTCTATTTTGCCACCGTTACCCCCAATAGTGTGCAGGTGGATATAGATGCCGAGGCTGCAAAATTGCCCACAGCATCGTTGTCGGCACTCAAAGCCGAAGCGGAGAGTATTACGGCTGCCATTGCATCCAAAGAGGAGAGTATAAAAACTTTTGCACAAGAGAATCTTGCTACCATTGCTGCCGGATTGGCCGCGTTGCACAAGCAGATGAAATTCTCAAATGTAGCACTTTCGGGCGAGAAGGTATCGGGCGACAAACTTTTGCTGTTGCAGGGTTGGGTGCCCGAGGACGACAAGGCACAGTTGATAGATATGCTCGAGAAAGAGTGTGTCTTTTACCAAATCAGCAAGCCCAAATTGGGCGATAAAGTGCCTGTGAAGTTCAAGAACAATGCATTTACACGCATGTACGAAGTGCTGACAAAGATGTATGGTATGCCAAGTGGTACCGATTTCGATCCCACACCCATTGTGGCACCCTTCTTCTCGTTGTTCTTCGCGTTCTGTATGGGCGATGCCGGCTATGGTCTCATTCTCATTCTGCTTGGTTTCTTGCTTAAAAAGAAATTGGGCAAGGATATGGCAGGCATGATGAATCTTGTGATAACACTTGGTATATTTACCACCGTTATCGGTGCTATATTGGGTACATTCTTCGGAATGAGCCTTATAAGCTCCGATATTCCACAGGAATTAAAGCAATTTATCATCTCGGGCGATGTGGAGCTGTTTGGTTCTACATATAACAAACAGATGATACTTGCGCTTGCCATCGGTGTGGTACATATATCGGTTGCCATGACGGTTAAGGCTATAAACAACACCTTCTTCTTTGGTTTCAAAGAGTCTTTGAGCACATGGGGTTGGTGGCTTGTGGTAGTGGGCGGTGTCATTGTGGGCACTCTCTCGTTCCTTAGCATAATCCCTGCCGATGTCTCTAAATGGGCTCTCATTGCCGTAGGTGGCATAGGTGCAATTGGTATCTATCTGCTAAATAGCTTTGAGCGTAACGTGTTCTTAAACATCGGTGCCGGTCTGTGGGATACCTACAATATGGCATCGGGCCTGCTTGGCGATATCCTTTCATACATACGCCTCTTTGCTTTGGGCTTGGCCGGCGGTATGCTTGGAGAGACCTTTAACAGCCTTGCTCTTATGGTTGTTGAGGGGCAGGAGGGTGTTGGCGCTGTTATCGGCTGGATAGGATTCGGCTTGATAATAGTATTGGGTCACACTCTTAATATCGCAATGTCTTGCCTGAGTGCTTTTGTTCACCCTCTGCGTTTGACCTTTGTAGAGTATTTCAAGAATGCAGGCTACGATGGCAAGGGTGTTGAGTATAAACCTTTCAATAAGGAATAAACAATTGAAACAATAAATATAAATAAATAAAAATTAAAAAGTTATGAACGAATTATTAGGTTATTTGGGAATGGGTCTCATGTTGGGACTCGCTGGTATTGGCAGTTGCTATGGTACATCAATCGCAGGTAATGCTGCCGAGGGTGCTTTGAAGAAAGACCCTTCAAAATCGGCCGGTTACATGATTCTTTCGGCTCTGCCCGCTACACAGGGACTTTATGGTTTCTTGGCTTTCTTGCTTCACTTTGGCAAAGTTAATGCCGAGACCGGTTATTTGTGGTTTGGTGTAGGTCTTGGTGTTGGTTTGGTATGCTTGTTCTCTGCTATCCGCCAGGGACAGATTTGTGCCAACGGTATCGTAGGTATCTCACAGGGCCATGATGTGCAGACAAACACCATGATTTATGCAGCTTTCCCCGAGTTCTACGCAATTCTTGCTCTTGTAGCAACATTCCTTGTGTAATTCTCGCGAATTGCTAACCAAAAACGGCTGCCCCATAAACAGGGCAGCCGTTTTTGGTTTTGTTCATAAGATTTTGTTGCTCAACTTGGTTTACATTACATTGTTATATGTGCTATTATTTTACTAATTCAAAAAAATATATTACCTTTGCAGTGAAATAACGTAGATAGAGAGAAGGGCTCCTTCTCCCTATTTGTTATTATTATAAATAAGGTGTTTCGGGCGTGAAGCACCCGCATTTTTTTTGAAACAACAATTTTTATGAAAAAAGAACTATCGCTTCCCGAATATCTTTTTGAAATTAGCTGGGAAGTCTGTAATAAGGTCGGTGGTATATATACAGTAGTATCGACAAAGGCACGCACACTTTCGCAAGTAGAGGGGTTGAATGCCATATATATCGGTCCCGATCTTTGGAAAAACAAAGAGAATCCTCTCTTTACCGAGGATAAGCGTTTGTGGAACGCATGGCGCAAATCTCTTGAAGGTGAAAAACTCACTGTGCGTTGTGGTTATTGGGAAATTCCCGGTCGTCCCAAAGTAATTTTGGTTGATTACAAAGGATACATGGAGGATAAAGACGCTATATATAGCGAGTTGTGGAACGATTTTGGTGTCGATTCACTCCATGGCTATGGCGACTACGATGATTCTATGATATTCGGTTATTCTGTTGGCCGTGTAATAGAGAGTTTCTATAAAAAAGTTGTTAAGAAGGGCAATGTGGTTGTGCAGGCCCACGAATGGCAGAGTGGTGGAGCTGCTCTCTATGTGAAGAAACATCTTCCCCAGGCCGGAACAATATTCACAACCCATGCAACAAGCATCGGCCGCTCCATTGCATCAAACGGCAAGCCTCTCTATGACTATTTCGAGGGTTACAATGGCGACCAGATGGCAAACGAACTCAATGTGCAGTCGAAGCACTCTGTTGAGCGTGTGAGCGCAGCAAATGTCGATTGCTTTACAACCGTGAGCGAGATTACAGCACGCGAGTGTGAACAGCTGATTGAGCGCAAAATCGATGTTATTCTTGAAAATGGCTTTGAAAAGGATTTCGTTCCCACAGGCAAGGATTTTACCGCAAAGCGCGAGCAGGCTCGTGCAGCCCGTCTGCGTGTGGCTGCGGCTCTCACAGGCGACAAAATTTCAGACGATGCTCTTATAATAGGTATAGGTGGTCGCATGGAGATGCGCAACAAGGGAATAGATATGTTCTTGGAAGCAATGTCGCGCCTTAATATAAGCGAGGAACTTACACGCGATGTGGTTGCATTCATCGATGTGCCCGCATGGTCCGATACTGCCCGTGAGGATCTCTGCCAGCGCCTTGCATCGAGTGAAACACAATGGAATTCTCCATTGCCCAATCCTTACCTCACTCACAACCTCAATAACTTCTACGATGATGCCATTGCTTGCTCCATACGCAACCACTTCCTTGATAACCGCAGTGGCAAGAATCGTGTAAAGGTTATCTACGTGCCCTGCTATCTCAAAGGCAACGATGGAGTCTTTAATGTCGATTATTACGATGTGCTCATCGGTAACGACCTCAATATCTATCCCTCGTACTACGAGCCTTGGGGTTACACACCGCTCGAGAGTGCAGCCTTTCACATACCCACCATCACAACAGACCTTGCAGGCTTTGGTTTGTGGGTAAATTCGGTACTCGGTCGCACGGGTAAATTATCTGATGGTGTTGAGGTTATAAGCAGAAACGATAGCAACTATTTCGATGCAGCCGAGGAAATTACAAAAACAATTTGTATCTTTGCAAAAATTTCCGAGAAAGAGGTTGCCGACTACCGTAAAAAAGCTGCAAAAATGGCCGAGAAGGCCTTGTGGAAGCACTTTATAAAGAACTATATGAGTGCTTATGATTTTGCGCTTGAGGCAGCTGCTAAAAGAACAAACAAGTAAATAATATTAATTATAAATAAAGTATGATAGCAATTAGTAACACAAACCAACCCGGTTGGAAAACTGTTAATGTTAAATCTTATGTTCCCGAGACACTTAAACCTCTCGCGGAGATAGCCCACAACCTGTGGTGGGTATGGAACGAAGAGGCTCGTGAGCTCTTCACTATGCTCGATGCAAAACTCTATGAGGAGTGTGGTGGTAACCCTGTTCTCTTGCTCGAGAGATTGGGTGTTGAGAAACTCGAGGAACTTTCAAAGGACAAAAGCATTATTGATAAATTGGCTGTAGTTTATGCCAATTTCCGTAAATATATGGATGTTAAGCCCAACGCCGAGCGTCCTTCTGTAGCATACTTCTGTATGGAGTATGGTTTGACAAGCGTTTTGAAGATCTATTCAGGTGGTCTCGGTATCTTGGCCGGCGACTATTTGAAGGAGGCTTCGGACTCAAACGTAGATATGTGTGCAGTTGGTTTCTTGTATCGTTATGGCTATTTCACACAGTCTCTTTCAATGGACGGTGCACAGGTAGCCAACTACGAGGCACAGAACTTCAACCAGCTCCCTATCGAGCGCGTATATGAGGCCGACGGTGTAACTCCCATGGTTATCGATGTTCCTTACATCGACTACTATGTACGTGCAAACGTTTGGAGAGTAAATGTAGGTCGTGTGGCTCTCTATCTCTTGGATACAGACTTTGAGGCTAACAGCGAGTACGATCGTCCTATCACACACAAACTCTATGGTGGCGATTGGGAGAACCGTTTGAAGCAGGAGATTCTGCTCGGTATCGGTGGTATGATTGCTCTTGAGAAACTTGGTATCAAGAAGGATATCTATCACTGCAACGAGGGACACGCTGCTCTTTGCAACCTCTATCGTCTTTCACAGTACATCAAGAGCGGTTATACATACGAGGAGGCATTGGAGATTGTACGCTCAAGCAGCCTTTATACCGTTCACACACCCGTGCCCGCAGGCCACGACTACTTTGACGAGGGCCTCTTCGGCAAATACATGCGCGGTTATGCAAGCCAGCTGAACATCACATGGGACGACCTCATGAACCTTGGCCGCGAGAACGCAGGCGACAAGAACGAGCGTTTCTGCATGTCTATCTTCGCTTGCAACACTTGCCAGGAGATTAACGGTGTGAGCCGCCTCCACGGTAAGGTATCAAAATCTATGTTTGCCGGTATCTGGAAGGGTTACTATCCCTCAGAGAACCACGTAGGTTATGTTACCAACGGTGTTCACTATCCTACATGGGTTGCTCCCGAGTGGGACGAACTTTACAAGAAGCACTTCGACCCCAGCTTCATCAGCGACCAGTCTAACGAGTCAATCTGGCATGCTATCGACAAGGTATCTAACGATGTTATATGGAAGACACGCGTTACACGCAAAAAGAAACTTATCGATTATATCCGCAAGGCATTCAAAGAGGATTGGTTGAAGAACCAGGGCGATCCTATGCGCATTGTTGATGTTGTAAACAAAATCAACCCCGACGCACTTGTTATCGGTTTCGCTCGTCGTTTCGCAACATACAAGCGTGCTCACCTCCTCTTTACTGACCTCGACCGTTTGGCTAAATTGCTCAACAACCCCGAGCGCCCCATCCAATTCCTCTTCGCAGGTAAGGCTCACCCCCACGATGGCGCAGGTCAGGGCTTGATTAAGCGTATCATTGAGGTTTCTCGCCGTCCCGAGTTCATCGGCAAGATTATTTTCTTGGAGAACTATGATATGGACCTCGCCAAGTTGCTCGTTTCGGGTGTGGATATCTGGATGAATACTCCTACACGTCCTCTTGAGGCATCAGGTACATCGGGTGAGAAGGCACTCATGAACGGTGTTCTCAACTTCTCGGTGCTCGATGGTTGGTTGTGCGAGGTTTACAAACCCGGTGCAGGTTGGGCGTTGAAAGAGCAGCGCACATACCAGAACCAGGAGTTCCAGGATCAGCTCGATGCTGCTACAATCTATTCATTGCTCGAGAACGAGATTCTTCCTCTCTACTACAATCGTGGCAAGAAGGAGTACTCAGACGAGTGGGTAGAGTGCATCAAGCGTTCAATCTCACAGATTGCTCCTCACTTTACAATGAAACGTCAGCTCGACGACTACTATACCAAGTTCTATTGCAAGCAGGCTAAGCGTTATCACCACCTCATCGCCGATGATTCAAAGGTAGCTCGTGAGTTGGCTGCTTGGAAAGAGTCTGTTTCTGCAAAATGGCATGCAATCGAGGTTCTCTCTGTTGAGAGCGAGAGCGATTTCGCAAATGGCAACATGGAGGCAGGCCGCGACTACGATGTAACCGTTAGGGTTGACGAGAAGGGATTGGACAATGCAGTAGGTCTTGAGCTTGTAGTTGTTGCACCCGATGCAAACGGCAACGATTCTGTATTCGGTGTATATCCTTTGGAGGTTACAAAGCGCGAGGGCAACATCTTTACCTTCCACGCAACAATCACACCTTCAAGAGCAGGTGCTTACAAACTTGCTTATCGTATGTATCCCAAGCACGAGGAGCTTCCTCACCGTCAGGCATTTGCTTACGTTAAGTGGTTTGCTTAATAGAATTCAATTTCTATTCTATACAGCGGCAGGGTTCGGAATTCCGAACCCTGCTTTTTTTGTCGCTGCCTTTCCGCTTCGCTTGGTTATGGGTGTCAACGCTTTATTGCGCTTACACCACAATTACGCTTCGTCTGAAAATAACAAATTGCATATTTATTTGAAAGAAATTCAAACAACGCCTAAATAAAGTTATCTTAATTTTATTTAAGTGGGAAAATAAATAACAGAATTAAATTTTATATTACTTTTGCACAAAACAGCATGCAATGTGTAAAAATCCTTGCGATATTTGCATCCCGCTCTTGTGTAGGGTACAAATAAAGCAATTTTGGAAATTCTATAAAATATCTGCGAAAAACAAATAAAAAACATAACTATGAAAAATACACTCTTCCCAATACTCATACTGCTTGCCTGTGTGTGCAATGCGCAGACCTTGGTGGAAAAAAGTATGAAAAGCGACATACTCGGTTGCGAGAAAAATTACTGCATATATCTGCCCGCAGGGTACGAAGAGGGCAATGCACAATATTCTGTTCTATATCTGCTGCATGGCCTCACCGATAATCACACCGCATGGCGCGACAGAGGTAATGTAAAAGAGATAGCCACTGAGATTTTTGCCAATGGCGATGCACGGGAGATGATTATAGTGATGCCCGATGCCGGTACCACTCACGACGGCTATTTCAACCGCGAGGGTTGGATGTACGAAGATTATTTCTTCACAGAGTTTATTCCACATATTGAAAACTCTTATAGGGTGAAAGCCGACCGCAAGCATCGCGCCATTGCGGGCCTCTCAATGGGTGGGGGCGGTACCATAGGATATGCGCTGCGCCACAGCGATATGTTTTCCTCGGCCTACGCCATGAGCGCCCTTGCAGGAATGGTGGAGAACACTTGGATAAGCAAGGACCCCGACCAACGTCGTCGCCTCTTTATGCAGAGTGTGGTTGAGCACAACAATATAACCATTGTGGAAAATGCAAGTAAAGAGTTGCGCGACAGTATAGCATCGGTGCGCTGGTTCATAGACGTGGGCGATGATGATTTTTTACTTGAAAACAATTTTGATTTCATAAAGGCTCTGCGCAAACAACGCATACGCCACCAATTGCGCGTGCGCGATGGTGGGCACACCTGGCAATATTGGCAGCAAGCACTCCGCATTGCACTTCCTTTCATAAGTGAAGGATTTGAAAAAGAATAGAATAATTTTATTTGAAAATATTTGACAAAACTGTGGCTGTGGATAAAGATAAAAGATATACAAAAGAGGAGGAACGCATCAACGCAATGTCCCACGCAGTGGGAATTCTTGGCGGAATAATTATAGGTGTACTGTTTCTTGCAAAAGGCCGCGAGGTTGCTCTCGACGGGTGGGGGATGGCAAGTATATGGCTCTACATTTTTGGCATGTTGGCCTCGTATATCTTCTCAACAGCATACCACGCCTGCTCGCCCTATTCAAAGTGGAAACGCCGCTTGCGCAAGCTCGACCATTCGGCAATCTATTGGCACATTGCAGGCAGCTATTCGCCCATTGTACTCATTGCTCTGCGCGATGTCGATTTTTGGGGGTGGGGTATATTCCTCTTCTGTTGGCTGTGTGCCATCGCAGGTACGATTGTTAGTTTTTGTGCATTGAAAAAACACAACAAAATAGAGACCGTTTGCTATGTGCTCATGGGGCTCACAATTCTTGTTGCGATGAAACAATTTTGGGATGCTGTAAGTTTGAGCGTTTTTCTTTGGGTGCTTGGCGAGGGTGTTGCTTATATTGTAGGTGCGGTATTTTACAGTTTTCACAAAGTAAAATATGTGCACGCGGTATTCCACTTTTTTGTCCTTTTGGGAAGTGCCTGCCACATGATGGGTGTGTGGGGTATTCTGCAAAGTTTATCTGAATGATTTTAATGATAAATGAACAGAACACCTTGGCAACTGCCAAGGTGTTCTGTTCATTTATATATTATATTGCTCTCTGTTTCTTTTTATATTCTTCTTCAGCCACAGAATAAAATCTTTCAGTTCGCCACTCTTTGCTTCACCATAATTAAATAGATGTTCTTTGTCTTTTCCCCACAACACCCACGCGTTCCCTATTGAAAGCTCAAGGGTATAATAGTATAGAATATTGAATATATTGTCTATAATCACTGCTGCGTACTTTACTTCGGGCATTTTCACAGGCTTTGCAAATTTGTATATGATTATTCTGCATTCCTTATAGATGGGAAGTTGCAATATACTGACTTTGTCCCATTCAAAGTAGAAATCTCTATTCTCATATTTATAAATCATCTTTTTCCAAGATGCTATATCAAATAGTTCGCCTTTTGTCATTAAACCGGCATTGATGCCGGATATTATTGCCGGGATAAGTGTTTGTTCTACATGGCATCGGTCCAAGTGTTTTAGGTATTCTATCTCCTCTTCCTCTTCTTTTGAGTTAAGCGGTCGCTGCTTGGGATTTCTCATAACATTGTTGAGCCTTTTTTGCTCTTACAATTCCCCGATAAGAGCCTGTAAATAAATAAGGTGTGGGAACTTATTGCCCTTACCCTATTCTTAGGCTTCTCGCATTGCCCTTGTAGCGGATAACAACAATAGCCCACACCAAAGGTTATGTAATAAGCCACAATAATGGCTGTACATACCAATGTGTGGTGCTAATGCAATTATCTTTGCTACAGCCTAAATTTTGCGAGAATTTAAGAATAAAAGATAATTCAAAAACACCTGTTAAATTATGTTTGTTCACAGGGTGATGCCCCAAGAACAATGCAAATGTAGTGAAACTATTTTTGCAAAGCAAGCGCTTGCTCGATTTCGTTAGGCAGTAGGGGCAGGCCAATGTGTCTGCCCAATGAATGTTTTGCATTTTGTTTTTGGAAAATCTTTTTGTGTATGTTGCAAGAAAATAGTAATTTCGCAATAAGATGGCCAAAAGGCCATCGGCACACTGAAATGATAAAAGAACATACATCATACTCCTTGCTTGGGCACAATACCTTCGGCATTGAAGCAAAGGCAGCAAAATTCATAGAATTCTCCACCGAGGATGAACTTGCAACACTCCTGAAAAACGGAGTGGATGCCCCGCTACTTGTGATTGGTGGCGGCAGTAACCTGCTGTTTGTGAACGATTTTGCGGGTACGGTGCTGCACTCGGCCATTATGGATATGGCTGTGGTGGCCGATGATTCCGATACCGTTCTGTTGCGCGTTGGTAGCGGTGTGAATTGGGACAGCCTTGTCGAATATACCGTAAATAACGGCTGGCATGGGCTTGAAAACCTCTCGGCAATTCCGGGTGAGGTAGGTGCAAGTGCGGTGCAGAACGTGGGTGCATACGGCGTGGAGGCGGGCGAGCTCATTCACCGTGTAGAGGCGCTTGCCGTAGCCGATGGTTCAAAACGTACCTTCACGCAAGGCGATTGCCGTTTCGCCTATCGAATGAGCATCTTCAAAGCCGAGGAGAAAGGAAAAAACGTAATCACATACGTTACATATAAGCTCAAAAAGAGTGGCGATTATAAACTCACATACGGAAATATAAAGGAGAGGGTAGAGGCCCTTGGCGGTGCCACGCTTGCCAATGTGCGCCGTGCAGTGTGCGAGATACGTGCAGCAAAATTGCCAGCCCCCGAAAATATAGGCAGTGCAGGCAGTTTCTTTATGAACCCCGTTGTTTCTGCCGCAAAGGCCGACGAGCTTGCCGCGCTCTATCCGCAAATGCCGCAATACAATGTGCCCGATGGTGTGAAACTATCGGCGGGATGGCTCATTGAACAGTGCGGTTGGAAACAGAACCCGCACCCCACGGTGGGCGTATATGAACATCAGGCATTGGTGGTGATAAACCGCGGCGGTGCCACCGGTGCACAAGTGATAGCCTTTGCCACCGAGGTGTGCAATTCTGTCCGTGCCCGTTTTGGTGTGGAACTTAAAATGGAGGTAAACGTAATAGAATAGTGCCCATGAAACTCACTTTTCTTGGAACAGGAACATCCACGGGAGTGCCCGAGCTTGGTTGCTCGTGCGAGGTGTGCACATCCACCGATGCGCGCGATGCACGTTTGCGTTGTTCGGCTATGTTAGAGGCGGGTGGTGCGCACATACTCATAGATTGCGGCCCCGATTTTCGCACACAGATGCTACGTACCCCTTTCCCTAAAATAGATGCTCTGTTGCTGACACATAAGCATTACGACCATATTGGAGGAATAGACGATTTGCGTCCCTTCTGCCGTGGCAAAGAGATACCCATTTATGCCGACCGCGAGACCGAGATGCAGGTGCATGCCATGTACCCATATTGCTTTGGCCCTAAAAAATATCCCGGCACGGCAAATATTGCGCTCAATGTCATAGATCCCGATTCTCCCTTTTTTGTTTGTGGCGTAGAGGTTACCCCGGTAAGGGTGTTCCATGGCATGTTCCCTATTCTTGGTTATCGCTTTGGCAAGTTGGCATATATAACAGACATGAGTTACATAGAGCCGGCCGAGCTCGATAAACTGCGCGGTGTGGAGGTGCTTGTCATAAACGCGTTGCGTTTCTCCAAGCCCCACCGCACACATCAGACGGTGTTGGAGGCTTTGCGCGTGGTGGAGCAGATAAAGCCACGCGATACTTATTTCACGCACATGATGCACCACATCGGTCTCCACGCCAAGATTGAAAAGTGCTTGCCTGCGGGTGTGCATCTTGCCTACGACTGTTTGCAGATTGAGATTCAGTAAAGGTGTGTGGCTTGCTCTAAATCCTCGGTGCTGATTGTCGGTTGTTTTCCTAAAAGCTTTAATGCGCACCAATGAAGACGCAGGGCGCAGTTATTATAAGCAGATGAAATCTAAAAACTCATGGGCCACCGAGGAATTTATAAATAGAGTACAGATAACAGAGTACAGAGAACAGAGATGCCTCCCTTCGGTTCGGCATGACACTTTTTATCATTCTACATTTGCAAGGTCATTGGCTCGTTTTGCCTTTCGTGCACCGCGGGGCATCACTTTAACTGCACCCCTGCCCGAGGGGAGCTGTCACGATGTGACTGAGGGGAGGGAGGGCCACCCTCGACGTTCACTGCAAAACTCACCGATAACAAAACGTAGTTTTGTCATTTCGAACACGTAGTGGAGAAATCTCGACAAGCACACATGAGATGCCTCACATCCGTTTGGCATAACAATGACGATAGTTTTAGGCTCACAAGCAAGAGTAACTCTAAAAAACAACCGGCACTGTCAAAATCACAATTAAATCGCATTGCTCTTTTGGAAATAGTGCGAGCATTGTGTGAGTGTTAGTTATACACGCCGTGGCGGGGATAACTGAACGAGTTGCACAGCACCCAAAAGAGCAATGAAAAAGATTTAATGACAAATAATAGCTGACCGAAGAATGTCGCTTGCGACTTGTGAGCAAAAGCTATTATGACTGATTTTGCTTCTGTGCTGGGCCTTTTTGCTCCTTTTTGTGCGACAAAAAGGAGGTAAAAAGAAATAAGATGAAACAAAGAACAGCTCATGGGCCACCGAGGATATTAAAGAAACTTTAATCGCTTTTACGCTCGTCTATCAATGCAATTTATTCAGGTGTTCTCCAACTTTTGCAGCTTAGTTGAAAAACGGAGCACTCTTAACGCACGGCTGTGCACCTTACATCAGTTTCTCAATATCGGTGTTAATGTCGCAGTTGCGCTCAAAATCCCATAGCGCAATACTGCGTATCTTGTAATAATAATACCAATAATTCTGTAATTCGTACAGGTGGTTGCGGCGTGTTTGGTCTTTGCTTATCTGTGCATCGTTAAGGTCGAGCGTGCTTATTTTTCCAATCATAAAGGTCTCCATGTTGGTATAGTATCGTCTGCCGGCAATCTCATCGGCCTCACGTGCTATTTCAAGTTTTCTTTGTTGTTTGTTGAACTGCTCCACAAGAATGAAAAGGTTGCTGTGGAAGTTGCGCATCTCCTGCTTTATGCGGTTGAGCGTTACCTCGCGGTTACTCTCGGCCACCTTTATCTGGCCGCGTCGTTTCCCCCAATCAAGTATTGGAATACTTATTCCCACATTCACAATCTGGTTGTCGAGCAGGTTGTCATATGCCGCACCAATCTTGCTGTCGGTACCGCTATAACCAATTTGCGCAGTGAGGCTTATATCGCGAAGGGCACTTTTAGCATTAGCCACGTTATAGTCGGCCTGCAGGCGACGCCGTTCAAAATTCTTTATCAAAGCATTGTTGGCAAGCGCCTTTTCGAGCACCTCGTCGTATTGCAGTTTGTTGCTTGTCAGCCTTTCGGGCAGTTGCAACGATATCTTTATGTTGTCGTCAATGTTCAGGAAGGTGTGCAGGTTGAAATCGGCTGTTTTGAGGTTGCTTTCGTAGCTTGCGAGGTCGGCCTCGGCATTGAGCACATTCAGGCGCATCTGTAGCAAATCGTTTTCGCTAATCTTGCCCATCTTGCGTTTGGTTATTGCAACCTCATATAGTTTTTGCGCATTGGCAAGGTTTTGCCTGGCTATGTTCACATTTTCCGTGGCTATTAGCAACCCGAAAAAGTAGCTTATGCAACTCATTGTAATCTCCTCGGTTTCAGTGAGGAAATTAGCCTTTGCCTCGGCATAGCGCACCGGTTCTATTCGGCGGTTCCATTTCAGATGGTTCACACCGAACAGTGGTTGGTTGAGTGTGAGCGATACAGGTGTTATCATAAAACGTTTGTTGCCGCTGCCGCTCAATGTGTTCAGGTAATTGAGCGAACTGTTTAGCGATATACTGCCACCTGTGAACCACAAATTCTGTTGCACGCTTATGCGCCCGTTGCCCTCGAGATAGTTATTACGCACAAACGTGTATGTGCCATCGCTGTTTTGGTAACTGCTATAGCTGCGGCTCAGGTAGGGTGTCGTACCGCTAATCTTTACCTCGGGCAGCAAGTTGGCTTTGTAACTGCGATACTGCCAATAGGCTGCACGCAGTTCGTCGAGCGCAACTGCTGCATCGAGGCTGCGGGTGCGGGCCATCACTATCGCATCGTCGAGCGTGAGGCGCAGTGTGTCGCTTGCCACGCTTGCGGGCACTATGGTTGCAAGAAACAATATTATAAGTGGTAACCTTTTCATAGGGCAAATAATTAAAAACACCGGCGGGTTTATATACCGGCCCACCGGTGTTTGCGTTATGAGAAATATTATTCAACCTGTCGGCCGTCAAAGAAACGTATTGTGCGCGAGGTCTGCTTCGCCTGCTCCTCATTGTGAGTAACCATCACTATGGTGCGCCCATCCTCCTTGTTCAGCGTGTGCAGAATATCCATGATTTCAGCTCCCATCTTTGAGTCGAGGTTACCGGTGGGCTCATCGGCAAGGATAATCTCAGGGTTGCCTATGATGGCACGGGCAATGGCCACACGCTGGCACTGACCGCCCGATAGTTGCGACGGCATATGATACATACGGTGGCTCAGCCCCACGCGCTCGAGCATCTCCTTGGCAAGCCTGCGGCGTTCGCTGCGCTTTACACCGCGGTAGAGCAGTGGCAGTTCCACATTGTCTATCACATTGAGCGAGTTTATAAGGTGGAAACTCTGGAATACGAACCCAAGTGTGCGGTTACGGAAATCTGCCATCTCCTTGTCCTTCATTCCCGTGGTGTCGCATCCGGCAATCTCCACCGTGCCGCCTGTGGGTTCGTCGAGCAGGCCTATTATGTTGAGCAGTGTGGATTTTCCACAACCCGAAGGGCCCATAATGCTTACGAACTCTCCCTTTTTTACCTCAATGTTTACATTCTCCAGAGCTTGTGTCTCAATGGTGTCTGTACGATAAATCTTGTTGATTCCTGTCAGTTTAATCATAATACTATTATTTTAATTGTTACTTTAATACTTTATCTTTTTATGGGGTTATATACAAACCACACTGCTTTGTCATTTTGACGACTGAAGGGAGGAAAAATCTCAATCCGAGATTCTATCCCTTTGCATTTAATTTCTTAATCTTTCAGTGCCTCGGCAGGGTGCTGCTCAATAACCTTGTTCACCGCAATAAATGTTCCAATGAGTGCGGTGGAGAGTATTATTGCGTAGTTGCACCCTGTGTGCATAATGAAATGGGGAATTTTCTCCAAGTAAAAACTTATGATATATCCCATCTCAAACGCCTTGTTGTAGTACAACGACCCTTTGGCTGTTTCTACAAGGAACGGTGCCACCACAATGTAGGCTAGTGTTACAAGCATGGCAGCCTCGGCAAGGAACTGCGTAATAACTCTTTTGCGGCTTGCTCCCACGCAGCGCATAAGAGCCGCCTCGCCGCGACGGGCATTTGCCCTTATCCAAAAACAACCTACCATGCCAAGGAACACACAGCCAAGTGCAAAGAGCGAGAGCGCAATGTTCATCTTCATATCCCCCTCGCCACCGGTCATTTTCATAAGTTCCTTTTGTATATCGCTCACCTTTTTTATTCCGTGGCAACGGAAATAACCGTAGCGCAGGGTGGGGGCTATCTCCTCGTTAAAGCGTTTCTCAAATGCTGCGCGATTAACCCCCTCCTTCAATCTTATAACCAAGTGATATCTATCTTCAATATCCTGATAGGCATCGCCCGCAGTCCTCATTTCGGGTGTAAACGTAATGATGGAGTGCTCCAATGGGGTGTAATATTTGTTGCTTGTCTTGTAGTCCTTATATACCCCTGCTATTATATGTTTTGAACCAAATTCCACCTCTCTCCCTTTTACCTCAGCAGTGCCATAGAGGGCTTTTGCATACTCCTCCGATACGTATATATAATTGTTACCTCTTGTCGATGGCAAAACAATGGTTTCCCCTGTTGCAGCATCTTCTATTCCAAAGGTGGCAAAGGGTTGCTCATCGCCCAGCTCGGGCAGTGAAACAAAGGTTATCCAATCGGCAAGCTCGCTCTTGAGCTCCAATGCTCCCTTGTCGGTGCTGAAACTGCTGCCGGGTATCGAATTCTTTGCTGCTATGCAGTAGTATGCAACCTCGGGCAGGCTGCGCACGGCCTTCACAATATCTATGTAGTTGGCACGGCGCATCTCAGGAGTCTGCCTGATGTAGGTATCACCCTCGCCTAATATTATACCATAATCCACCTCCACCACATAACACTCGTGAGCGGTGTGCCCATCGGGGGTAAGGTAGTTGCCGGTGTAGAAGTAGAGGCTGTCAGTAACACTCCACAGGAAATATGCCGCCAACACAAGTTCTATGAATATCCACGCATTTGCGCGGCGTTTGTTCCACAGCTGTTTTATAATTGTTGTAATCATTTTTTATCTCTTGCTGTTTAATGAATATACAATAGGGTTCTTCAGTGCCCACAGCGCGGGCGCAAGTGCCGATATAAGGTTGAGCACCACGCACAGCAGGAATATGGTTAATACAAGCGGTATGTTAAAGAGCATTTCGGGGGTTATGTATTGCCCATACCCGCTATCTATGTTAGGAGCTATGCTTATTACCTGAAATATCCAATCGTTGGCATTGCACACAACTATATATGATATTATAATGCCTGCAAGGCCTCCCACGCAGGTGAGGAAAAGGTTCTCGCAAAGAACCTGCTTCACCAATTGCCAACTGCTTGCGCCGTAGGCCTTGCGCACACCGAATTCAGCAATCCTCTCGTCCATTCGCGACGAAATGAGCGCGCATAGGTTCAACGCCGGTATAATGAGCAGAAAGAGAATGCGTTTCACAATATCCCATACATTGTTTTCAAGGTCGTCCATCTTGAATGAGTAGTTGCCCAATGCATAGTGTGTATAGCTGTGGGGCTGCCCGTACAGTTCATAATCCTTATTTTCCAAATCGGCTTGGTCGTAACGTGCCACAAGGTCGGCTACCTCGCTTTTGAGCGATTCGGGGTTGTCGGTGGTAATGAACATTTGCTCGCCACTGTAGTAACCGGTAAGGCTCTTCCCTTCTTCAAAATTTTGCAAGGGCATATATATATCGGCAGCGGTGGCAGTCATTACACCCGACACATCTTTAACCACACCGCATATTCCGCATGCTTTGAGTGCGTGAATATATAAATCCCTGCCCACCACATCGGTAGTGCCATAGAGTTTTTTTGCAAAACTCTCCGATATTACGCACATACCCTCATCTACGGTTAGTTTTTCTCCATTTGTGAGCATTGGCGCACCGGTTATAAACTCAAAATCGAATATCTGCCAAAATTCGTCGCTCACATTAAGCCCTAAAATCGCAGTTTCCATACCGAGGCCATCGCCTGTAGCCGAAAACGGCACATTCCTCTCTTCGTCTCTTACCACAAGGCAGGCTTTGTCGCAACTTGGCAGTTCCTTTATGAGGCGCAGTGTGTTGAAACCGGGGTTGCCTCCTGTGTAAACTTCCCAAGTGGTGTTGTCGAGCTTCATAGATATGTAGTCGAGCACCATAGTGAGAGGGCGGTTATATT
>JAFTNW010000001.1 GCA_017451695.1 Bacteroidaceae bacterium | reverse complement strand
GAGTGGAATTGAGAAGCCATATTTCAAAACGAAGTATGGTATGACTCCACGAGGTGCATATATACGTGTTGGAACATCTGCCGAGCCTATGCCTCAAGAGCAGATTGACCATCTGTTTGCGATGCGTACACGCAATTCAATCGGGCGTATTGTGTCTAACCGTCAAGATTTGAGTTTTGAGCAATTGCGTATCTACTACGATGAGCGAGGCAAAAGACTTAATGATAATTTCAAGCGAACATTGGAATTGCTTACAGATGATGGCAAGTATAACTATGTTGCCTATCTGTTGGCTGATGAAAATGGCAACTCAATTAAAGTGGCTAAGTATTCAAGTCTTGACCGTTGCGATTTGGTAGAGAACAATGAGTATGGATATTGCTCCCTTATCAAAGCGACCAAGAGTGTATTATCAAAGTTGGATATCGAAAACAAGGTAGCTGCAACGATAACCCCGATGGAACGTATTGAGACTCCATTGTGGAATAAGGTCGCTTTGCGCGAGGCTGTTATCAATGCAATAGTGCATAACGATTATTCGTTTGAAGTACCGCCCAAATTTGAGATATTCCCCGATAGACTTGAAATAACCTCTGCCGGTCGTCTGCCCGAATCGCTCACAAGAGAAGAGTTCTTCAATGGTATCTCGATACCACGCAATAAAGAATTGATGCGTATCTACCGCGATGTGGAATTGGTAGAGTCATTAGGTTCTGGTATTCCGCGTATTTTGCGGGCATACGGTGAAGATTGCTTCAAGTTTACGGATAACTTTATCCGCATAACTTTGCCTATAAGTGCTCATGATACTGCTCATGATACTGCTCATGATACTGCTCATGATACTGCTCATGATGTTGGAAGTGTATCTAAAGCTATTAGAACTATTGTTACTTGCATTGAAGGAGAAGTTGCTAGAGATACCTTACAATCCTTAATTGGTATTAAGCACCGAACATATTTCCGCAGTACATATATAAAGCCTGCTCTTGAAGAAGGTTATATAGAGTTTACTTTGCCAAATGAAAAGCGAAGTAAACTGCAGAAATACCGCCTTACAGCAAAAGGTATAGCTTTGAAAAATAGGCTAACAAACAATAAGTAATTTTACTCAACCTATCATATAATATAGAAAAACCGCACATTTTCTATATTTTATGATAGGTTATGATTTATAGTTACAACAAAATATCCGATGACGTTCATCGGATATTTTGTTGTAATGGGTCAATTGTTTGCTATCTCTCTACCGCATTCCCATTTGTATCTATCAGGTAAAGGCCGTAGTTGTTGGCGGGGCGCACCTCGAACAATGTCGGTGAAATCATCTCTATATTGTCGTATATGGCGGGGGTGAGGGGCTTGCCGGTATGGCGGTTCAGGATGCCGTATTTTTGTGATATCTGGTACTTGGAATATTCCGATAGTTCGTATCTTGTGTCGTAAGCGCCTTCTGCTTCTGCGGGGTAGCGCAGTATCTCGCTCCACTCGTACATGAATGGTTGTACCACGTTGCCTTCGTAGTCTTCCTGCCACATGCGGCCATCCTTCATAAGTATGAAGCCGCCATCCTTGGAGTGGTTGCCTGCATATTCGTAAATGGGTTCGTATGCCAATTGCAGTTGTTGGTTCAAAACGCCGTATTTGCCATCTTTTATCACTATGCGGTAGCCTTGGTCTTGTGGTGCCCATATTTGGTCGTATATTGGTTCTATTACCCACTCGCCCTTTTTGTCGATGAGGCCTATTTTGCCGCTGGCTGTTGTCATTGCGCAATAGCCGTTGTAGAAGAGGTAGCCGTTGTCGTTTTTCTCAAGCGTGTATGAGTAGTCGAAGGTGAACGGTATTACTATCTCGTTCTTTTCGTTTATGAATCCCACCTTGTTGTCTTTCATGACAGCGGCTACTCCCTCGGAGAATATCCATGCCTTTTGGTAGTTGTTTTCTTGTGCATTTATGATAATCTTGCCGGTGTTTATGTTTATGAATCCTCGTTTGCAGCGGCGCGAATATACGATGAGCGAGTCGCCTTTGGCTGCGTCGGATATCCAATCGAGCTTGGGCGTTGTGTATTCGTCGGTTCTTTCGTCGTAGAGGCGTATGGAGTGGTCTTTGATTGTGTGTATGAAGATGTCGCCTGCCAAATGGCGGTCGCACCAGGTGAAGCGGCCGTGGAAATGGTCGTATATGCATACAGGTATTTTTATCACATACCATGCGATTATGATGATGAGCGCAACTTTTATTGCGCGGCGCATCCATCGCGGGCGGTTGTTCCATCTGTTCTTTATTGCACGCAAAGCGCTGCGGCCGGCAGCTATAAGTGCCGTGCAGATTAGGATAGTGGCACCAATGAGTGCCTGAAAGATTTGAGTAAGTCGTTTCATGTCGCTCTGTTTTAGTTTGTCTCTTTTTTCATTATATCACCCAAGCGTCTCATTTCAAGTTCGTCTGGCGCTATCGCTCCCTGCTTTTCGAGTCGGTGGCGTATGACGCGCATCTTTCCGGCGTGTTGCGGGGTGAGCATGCCGTGTGCATCGGCTTTGCTGTATAATTCCATTACCCGCAGTGCATCTTCGGTGCTGCCATCTGTGTGGTTGTCGTCACGCTTGTCGCCGATAACCAGGTACAGGCATGGGTACTTTTCGGCCATGCGGAGGATTTCTGCCTCTTCGACGCAGCTGCCTTTCCCGTCTGTGTAGCATATTGCCAGCAATACCGCGGCCATTTCACTGCCTTCCTGTTCGGCTTCGCGTAGCGCGGTGGCGATGTTTGACGATGTGGTTATTTCGCTGATTTTCTTTCTTATCTTAATGGCCTTAATGGCTTTGGCCTCGGCCGGCGCCACCTCCTCGAGCAGTGCGAGTTTCTCCCTTGAGGCTTTGTCGAGTGCGGGTTTAGGCATTATCTCGTTAATGAGCCGGTAGGGGTGCTTTTCATCGAGCCATTCTGTAATGCGCTTTATATCCTTGCCTGTTTTTTCGCAATAGATATAGTAGCAGAAGGCTGTGTTTAACCAGCTTTTTTCAACGCCGTCGCCATGGTGGTAGCAGAGCGCAAGGGCTTTGTATGCCTCGCTGTCGCCGGTGCGGGCTTGTTGGATGAGGCTCTGTACTCTCTGTTCTTTGGCGCGGGTTTGCATTGCGTAATTGGGGCTGTCGAGCTCCACTGAATCGTCGCTGCACGATGTGTTAAATGCCATTATGGTGGCAAGTAATACCATGGAAATAGTTTTTTTCATATAATTTGTTGTTGATTTGATTTTGCTTTTGTGCGCTCTGTATTAATGAGACCGTTTATATCTCGTTTCTATCAATTGCCACCAAATGTTTTTTATCTTCGTGCATATTATATTTTATAACTCTTTTTTTACTATTTTTATCGGCGGAATTCAATGGTAGATAATGTTATGAGGAACAGAATAAAGTTAATAGCTTTTGCGCTGCTTTGCGTGCTGTTTGGCGCATGCATGGGGCAGGGGGGCGATGCGGCCCTGTACGATGCGGGTGTATCCCAGAGGCTTGCAGAGCATCGTGTGCATGCGATATCCGATTTGCGTTATAATTTGGTATTTTCGATACCCGGCGAAAAGGATAGTGCAGTGGTGGGCCGTTCTGTCATAAGTTTTGAAATGGATGAGGCGCAGGAGGTTGTTCTCGATTTCAGGGATTTGCAAAATGTGCGCAGCGTGGCAGTGAACGGGGTGGCTGTGCAGCCTGCTATGCGTAACGAGCATATGATTATACCTGCCACGGCATTCGTTGCCGGTGGGAACGAGGTGCAGTTGTCTTTTGTGGCGGGCAATCAGTCGCTTAACAGGAACGACGAGTTTCTTTACACGCTTTTCGTACCCGACAGGGCCCGCACGGCTTTTCCTTGCTTTGAGCAGCCCTCATTGAAGGCGCAATTTGAACTTACGCTTGATATGCCTGCCTCTTGGGTCGCGGTCTCCAATACTGCAGTGGCAAGCGACAGCATTGCGGGCGACAGAAGGATTATATCTTTTAACCGCACCGAGCCGTTGAGCACCTATCTCTTCTCGTTTGTTGCAGGCAAGTTCAGCAGCAGTATATATAATGATAATGGGCGTGTCATCACGGCCTATCATCGCGAGACAGATGCCGCCCGCATAGCGCAGTTGCCTGTGATTTTTGAGCAGGTGGCAGCCTCGCTCCAATGGTTGGAGGATTACACCGGCATTGCCTACCCCTTTGCAAAGTACGATTTTGTTATTCTGCCCGGCTTTCAATATGGAGGTATGGAGCATACGGGAGCAACTCTTTACAACGATGCCGCCCTCTTTCTTGGCAAGCACCCGACACCCGACGAGGAGTTGTCTCGCGCTCAAATAATTGCGCACGAGACAGCGCATATGTGGTTTGGCGACCTTGTTACAATGAAGTGGTTCGACGATGTGTGGACGAAGGAGGTTTTTGCCAACTATTTCGAGGCGCGTATGACCGAGCCGCTCTTTCCGCAAGTGAATCATCGCTTGGAACGATTGCGCCGCGTGGTGGTGTCGGCAATGAGTGAGGACCGCACCATGGGTACCACTCCTATAAAACAGCCGCTTGACAATTTGAGCGATGCGGGGCTTGTGTATAGCAATATAATATATGACAAAGCGCCGGTGATGCTGGAAAAACTTGTGGAGATAATGGGCGAGGAGGCGTTCCGCGAGGGTGTACGCGATTATCTGCACCGTTTTTCATACGGCAATGCCACATGGGAGGAACTGATTGATATTTTCGACTCCAAGAGCAGTGCCAACCTGCGGGCATTCAGCCATGCGTGGGTACACGAAAAGGGCATGCCGCATATATCCTTTGCCATCGAGGGGCAGAGCCTTGTTGTGCGCCAGAGCGACCCTCTGGGACGTGGCCTTGTGTGGCCGCAACGCTTCAATGTGCGCCTGTTGGGCGATACCATTTGCGATGTGGAGATAAATATAACAGATACCTTGCATATTGTGCCTCTGCCTTGCAAGGCACAATATCTGTTGCCAAACAGCGATGGCCGCGGATATGGCTATTTCCGCCCTTGCGATGGCAGCATAGCATGGTCGCTTGCCAATTGGTGGAGAACCGATGATGAGGTGTGCCGTCAGGCGCAGTTGATAAACCTGCACGAGTGTTATCAACATGGCGTCGTGGGCGCATCGGAGTGGATAAATTCCGTTATAGAGGGGCTTGCGGTAGAGCGAGATGCGCTTGTAGCATCCACGCTGTGCAGTTATCTGTCGCTGCCATTGAGCGAGTTGCGCGATGCTGCAGTGGAGCAACGCCTGCTTGCCATGTCGCAGAATCACAGTTTGGCATCGTGCCGCCTTCAATTGCTGCGCACCTTGGTGCCGACAGCCTCTTCCCCCGCTGTGTGCAGTTATATATATGATGTGTGGGAGGGTGGTACGCACCCCTTGGCAAGCGAGAGCGACTACATGAACATGGCATACGAGCTTGCATTGCGCTTCCCCGATAAGTATGAGTACATTGTGGAAAAACAGGCTACCAGAATAAAGAACCCAGACAGAGTAAGGCAGTTTGCCTTTATATCGCAAGCCGTGAATCCATCGGTGGCCGAGCAGGAGAGGCTGTTTGCTCTGTTGCTCACGCCCGAAGGCCGTCGTACTGAGCCGTGGGTCATTAAAGCTCTTTCGCTCCTGTGCCACCCGTTGCGTGAGGAGCAGGCAGTGAAATATATTCGTCCCGCGCTCGATGCTCTGCAAGAGATACAGCGCACCAACGATATATTCTTCCCTGCGCGCTGGGTACGTGCCCTGCTTCGCCCATGCAGGAGTGCCGAGGCAGCCGCCTCCCTCAATGGCTTTTTAAGCGACAACCCGGCCTACCCACCCTTGCTCAAAAGCAAGATATTGCAAGCCGCCTGGTTGCTTTACAGGGCACAGGGAATCACTTCCACCTATTAACCCAATGCTTCTCTATAAGCGGTTGCAGCTCATCGGGGTCGCCGAGCTTCGCTTTTTTGCACTCCTCCATTATGTAGTCGCGCAACTCCTCGGGGAAATCTTTGGCCTTTTCCCAATACTCTATGCGCCCCATCCAGGAGCCGTGGAAGGTGGTGTCGCTGGTCAGTGTCAGCTCTCCTTTTCGCCCGCATTCGGTATATTCCCCGTTGCGGTATATGTATGTGCAGTACAGATAGGGTATAATCTTGTATGCACCGCACTGTAATTTGCCCACCTGAGCGCTATAGTATTTGCCATCGTCGCCAAAAATTTTTATAGATGCAAAATCGTTGTCAAAGTAGCGGTCGCCAACGCTGTACGACTTGTATATCCACACTCCTTTGAGCGCGTCGGCCGATATTGTCTGCGCATGTGCGTACATAAAAATATGCGTAAAAATGCATAGCAACAAACAATGTTTAATGATACCTCTTTCCATAATTGTTTCATTTAATTGATTAATAAAGATTCCTTGTTTTTTGTTATAGTGTTGCAATAAAGTTGTCCCACTCCTTTGAACTCCCCTTCTTGCCGAATACCTTGTAGTAGAGGCGGCTGCGGGTGCTGCTTATGCTGCTTGTCTCTTTGCACAGAATGGTTGCTATCTGTGAGGGTGGAATGCCGATTTTCAGCAGCAGGCATACGCGATACTCATGTGTTGACATGTGGCATACGTGGCGCAGACGGCTTGTGAAATTTGGGTAAATGGGCTTTAGCTGTTGTTCAAGTTCATCGAAATCGCTCTCTTTGAGCGTTTCACCATGCTCTATGCGCCCCAAAAGTATTCTATAATATTCCGACCCGAAGAAATCCTGCTCCACCTGCTGCATAGCCATAGCCACAGGTTGCGGGAGCGCATTGTTCTGTTCGCGTATCTGTTTCAGCTCCTCTTTTATCGCTCTGTTCTTTTTGAATGTGTGCCACCCGTAGAGGGCAAGAATACCGATGAAAAGGAGAGAAATTGTGAGTAAGTATAGGAGTTCGTTGTTGGTGCGTCGCAGTTCTCTTTCCGATGTGGATAGCACAAAATTGTTGGTGGCGCTGTCGCGTTTATCTATATTGTGCTTTACAATATTTTTAATCTCGTTTCGGCGGCTGTTGCTCATTGTCTTAATCTTTACCCATGTCTCCAACTCCAGATTATTGTGCACGGTGTAGGTGGTGTCGTTTACAAAGTTCATATTCATCATGAAACGTCCGTTTTCCACCAGTAGCGTGTCGCACTTGTCATTTATGAAAGTGTATTTTGCCATTTCCTGTGGGATAACAATCATTTCGTTCCCTGTCGAAAGCAGTTCCACGTGGTAGAATGTGCTGTCGGGCTCATAAATCTTGCATCGTGTGTAGCCCTGCTTGTCGGGGTAGGTGTATGTGTATCCTGTGGGGAATGTAACCTTTTGCAAGGTCCACACCCCTGTCATGGTACACTCTTCTGTATTCTTGTCGTTGCTACCGTTGCAATGGCAAAGCAGGGTGGCTGCAACCAGTAATAGAGTGAAGTAGGTTATTCTCATCGCGCGTGTGGTTTGTGTTTGTGGCAAATTTACATAATTCCGCTTGTGAACAATTTGAAATGGCTTGGCAAAAAGTTTGCAACCTCAAATTTCAGCCTTTATACGCTCTGAATCTTAAAATTAACGTAACTTATTTGTATAAGTCGCAATTTTTTATCATTTTTACAAAGATTTTCAATAATATAGCGTGAGATGCATTGCTATATACGGTTATTTTGGAATTTGAAATTTATTAATTAACTAAATATCAACATTATGATTAAAAGAATTACGACCCTTTTAATTGCACTTTGTGCGTTTGCCGTGGTTAAGGCACAAGCGCCCACTTTCTCTACCGAGGAGGCTCCTGTTTGGTATTATATCCAGTTCAAGACAGGCGAGGCAATTCTTGGCGACCAGGGTGATGGTAACAACCTGCTCACTATGCAGGGTGCAGAAAGCCCCAATCAGTGGGCTCTTATCGGAACTGCCGAAAGTTTCTATTTGAAAAGCCGTTGGGGCAATTATGTTTATTTCACCAACAGCAAGTTTGCATCAAGTTCCACAAGCAAAACTGCGCTTAAACTTATTTCAAGCCCCGGTAACAGTGGCTATTACGAAATTCAGCGCGCAACTGCCTCACAGAGCATGAACCAGTGGGGTGGTTCGGGAGCCGGCAAGGAACTTGGCGAGTGGAATGCGGGCGACGTAAACAATCCCCTTGCTTTTGTTACAGAGATGCCCGCTCCCGTGCCCGATTTCTTCAGCTACGAGGATGCCCCCGAGTATTATTACATAAAATTTGCCAACGGCGGTAATCTGCTCGTTGACAATGGCGATGGCACAAATGTAACAACAGCCGTTATTAAAAACGAGACAAAAAACCAATGGATGATGATGGGTAGCCCCTCGATGTTCTATATGAAGAGCCAGGCGGGTTATTGGTTGTATTATGATGCGGATAAAGGTCTCTTCACCTCATCATCAACCTCACGCACTCCGATGAAGTTGGTAAAAACCGGTAATGCCGATTACGAAGGTTGCTACGAGATACAGCGCACCGCAAGCAATAAGAGTATGAACCAGAATGGTGGTACTGCGGTTGGAGTAACCTTGTGCGAATGGAATGCAGGCGATGCAAACAACCCCTTGACAATCAATCCTTGTACTCCTCCCGTGCCTGCTATGAGCGATGCCGAGAATGAATATTGGTACGCAATCCACTATGTGGGTGTTGATCAATACCTTTGCGATGCCGAAGTAGGCTCAGTTCCCGGGCATGTGAATCCCATTGTAAAGAAAGAGAATCTTTGGAAATTTACAGGAACAAAAGACAACATGCAGATAATAAGCAACAGTGGCAAGTATCTGAGCGTTGTCAATGATGTACCCGTGCTTGCAGATGAGGCTTATGCCGCAGGCTTCAAGTTGGTAGAGACCAACTATACTACAAATCCATATAAGTGGGAGATTCACTCTGCCGATGCTGCTCTGTCAAAATATAAATTGCAGCTTAGAAAAGCATCGGGTGAGATAAAAGACCTTGCTCTTGCAAGCACATCAAGGAGCGCGTACTATCCTGTTGTGTTTATGTCGCCCGACGAGGTAAGAGAAAACAACGACGACTACTATGTTGCTGCAATAGAGGGCTACACACCCGAGCATAAGCACACATTGTGGTACACCCAACCCGCAACCCTCACCGGTGTTTCAAACACCTGGATGGAGTATTCGTTGCCCATTGGTAATGGTCAGCTCGGTGCTTCACTTTTTGGCGGCATTCAAACCGACGAAATACAGTTTAATGAGAAAACATTGTGGAGTGGCGGTCCTTCGCAGTATGGTATATACGAGAACTTCGGTAGCGTGTTTGTCGATGATATGAGCTATGAGTTCGGTTATGGTGCCGATAACGGAGTAACAGATTATTATCGTCAGCTCGACCTTGAGAATGCTACCGGAACAGTTTGTTACAAGAATTCGGATAAGAGTGTTACATATAAACGTGAATATATTGCCAGCAACCCCGATAAGGCTGTTGTATGGCGTTACACCGCAAGCGAGGAGGGCAAGATAAGCTTGCGCTTCACAATGGCAAGCGGTGCTCCCGGTATTGTTGCAACAACCTCATACAGCGAGGGTACAGCAACCTTCAGTGGCTCATTGCAGACAATCAGCTATGCAGCACACCTCAAGGTGGTGCCCGATGGCGGTACAATGAAGACAACCGACAGCGGTATTCTTGTAGAGGGTGCCAACTCGGTATTGGTTGTACTTGTGGGTATCACCGACTTTGTTGCCGACCAGGTATCACACGTCTCGGGTCGCAAGGCCGAACTCCTCTCTGATGCCGCAGCTCAGGCCGACGCCGCAGCCACACAGGGCTGGGAGGCTCTTTACAGCAAGCACGTTGCCGATTATGAGCAGTATTACAACCGCGTGGCATTTGAGATTGCCGGTACCGATAATGTAATGCCCACCAATGAAATGGTTGATGCATATAATGCCGGAACAATGGCAGGCAATCTCATGCTTGAGCAGTTGTATTTCCACTATGGTCGTTACCTTGAGATATCTTCTTCTCGCGGTGTTGACCTTCCCAACAACTTGCAGGGTATTTGGAACAACCGTTCCGATGCTCCTTGGCACTCCGATATCCACGCCAACATCAACGTACAGATGAACTATTGGCCCGCAGAGCCCACCAACCTCAGCGAGATGCACGTTCCTTTCCTCAACTATATCATTAATGAGGCTGCACAGCCCGAGTGGCAGAATAGAGCAAATATCTCCGGTCAGGCACGCGGTTGGACCTGCCTCACCGAGAACAATATCTTCGGTGGTATCAGCGGCTTTGCCCCCAACTATGTTATAGCCAACGCATGGTATGTAACACA
Organism: Bacteroidaceae bacterium; assembly: GCA_017451695.1. Taxonomy (GTDB): domain Bacteria; phylum Bacteroidota; class Bacteroidia; order Bacteroidales; family Bacteroidaceae; genus HGM04593. Next base: position 53,553 of record JAFTNW010000001.1, on the reverse strand, counting down.
CCTGTGGCAGCACTATCGTTATACACTCGACAAAGAGTATCTTGCAAAAGCGTTCCCTGCAATGCTTGGTGCATCACAGTTCTGGGCAGACCGCATGGTTTTGGCCTCGGACGGCACATACGAGTGCCCCAACGAGTACTCGCCCGAGCATGGTCCCGGTAGCGAGAATGCTGTGGCACACGCACAGCAGATTGCTTGGGAGTGTCTTGATAACACTATTAAGGCAGCCGATATCCTGGGTGGCGTTGAGGCCGGTGTCATTACCGAAGCCGACTACAACCTTATTACCGACCGCTTTGCAAGAATGGACAAGGGTATTGCCACAGAGACTTATACCGGTGAATGGGGCGCGACATACAACGATGTACCCACCGGTGCAAAAATTATTCGTGAGTGGAAATACAGCAAGTTCACTGCATCGAGCGACAGGGGTCACCGCCACATGTCGCATCTGATGGCTCTCTATCCCTTCGGTCAGATAACTCCCTCAAGCGACTTCTTTGAGCCTGCAATCAACTCAATGAAACTGCGTGGCGACGAATCTACCGGTTGGTCAATGGGTTGGAAGATTAACTTATGGGCACGCGCGCTCATGGGCGACCGCTCACACGCAATCCTTCGCAAGGCATTGAAGCACTCTACATCGTATGGTACCAACCAATATGCAGGTGGTATTTACTATAACCTTTACGACTCGCATGCACCCTTCCAGATTGATGGTAACTTCGGTGCTTGCTCGGGTATTGCCGAGATGATGTTGCAGAGCCACAGCGATACATTGCAGATTCTTCCCGCCTTGCCCACTGCTTGGCCCGATGGCGAGTATGCCGGTCTCAAGGCTGTGGGCGACTTCACAGTAGGCGCGAAATGGGCCGATGGTAAGGCTACACAGATAAGCATCAGCAACAACCAAGGCCAGCCCTTGTATGTGAACTATCCGGGTCTTGACCAGGCTACAATCTATGTGAACGATGCCGTGGTTGCTCCCGAGAAGGTAAGCGATAATACCTATTTCATACCCAGCCAGGCAAAGGATAACATCAATATATTCTTTGGCGAGGTTCCCACAGGTATTGAAGATACTGTTGCCGACAAAGTGGATGGCGACAGCCCTGTATATGACCTTATGGGACGCAAGGTTACAGCTCCCGTAAAGGGCCGTATCTACATACAAGACAGCAAAAAATTCATTGCAGAGTAATATCTGCAATGAATAAACTAAATGAGCCCTTCCCGCGCGGGAAGGGCTCATTTAGTTTATTCATCTATTTATTCTATTTCAACAAAGCATCGGCAAGCTGCTGCATTGCAGGAAGGTCGCTATCCTTCATGCGTGAGCGTATGGTAACCATAGGCTCAACAATTTCAATGGCTTTCATCTCCTCAAGTGCAGAACGCATAGTGCGCCCGGCAGTGGGAGCCCATGAACCATTCTCAAGCAGAGCCACCTTGCGGCGTTGGAAATTCTTGCCTTTCAGGTGGTGAAGGAAATCGGCCATGGGGGTGAACACGCCCGCATCGTATGACGATGCGCAGAGCACCATGTGGCTGTATCTGAAGGCATCCTCAACAGCCTCGGCAAGGTCGCAACGCGATAGGTCGGTTACAGCCACCTTGGGAGCGCCTGTGGCGGTGAGCATCTCGGCAAGCTTGCGGGCTGCAATGCCTGTGCCGCCATGAATGGATGCGTATGCCACAAATACACCCTCGGTCTCAGGCTCATATTTGCTCCAAGTGTCGTACAGCCCCACATAGTATCCCAGATTTTCAGTGAGTACGGGACCGTGCAAGGGGCATATAATCTCCACGGGGAGTGTAGCCACCTTCTTGAGCAGCGTCTGCACCTGTGCGCCATATTTGCCACAGATGTTAAAGTAGTAACGGCGTGCCTCACAGGCCCAAGGCTCGTCGGCCGACAGGGCACCGAACTTGCCAAAAGCATCGGCCGAGAAAAGAACTTTGTCGGTGGTGTCGAATGTTACCATAACCTCGGGCCAATGCACCATGGGGGCATGCAGAAATTGCAACGTGTGTTTGCCTGTTGTAAGGGTGTCGCCCTCCTTCACAGCAATGGAACGTGAGGCAAAATCTATCCCCTCAAAAAACTGCGGCATCATCTGTATGGCTTTGGGTGTTGCCACAATGCGCAACGATGGGTACTTGGTCATTGCCTCGGCAATGAGGGCTGCGTGGTCGGGCTCGGCATGGTGCACGATAAGGTACGAAGGCTCGCGTCCGTCAAGCGCTGTAGTAAGGTTCTTCCACCACTCATCGGCCTTGCGTGCATCTACGGTGTCAAGAATGGTTATCTGCTCGTCTTCTATTATATATGAGTTATACGCCATGCCGTTAGGTACAACGTATTGGCTTTCAAAGAGGTCTATGTCGTGGTCATCGACACCTATGTATTTAATGCTGTCTGTTATGTTTTTCATGATATTCTTAATATTTATTGAGTTTATTGCGGAAGTTGTTTACCATTTTGGCACTTTGTTCCTCAATCTTTTTTACATCAATGCTTTGCAGTAGCTTTTCAAGGCCTTTAACGGTCTGTTTGTTGCCATTCTCTGTGGCCTCGGCAAGCAGAATCTTGTATTTCTCGAACTGCTGTATGCCTTGCACGAATCTTTCCCAGCGTACAGAACTTATGCTATGCGGGTATATTACATAAGTGTCTCCCGCGGGCCAGGCGGTGTAGCGCGAGTCTTTTTCGGGCTCCACGGTCCAGCTGTTGTATGCCCAACGCAAGTAGCCGTCGAGGTCCTTGGCAAGGGCTTCCAATGCTATAAACTCGGCATCGGCAGGGGCTGTGAAGGTGAAGAGGTTGGGGTATTCGGCCGAGCAACATGTGTAGTAGGTCGATACCTTGCCCTCGCTGCGGCGGCGTGCGAGCAGTTCGGGTGTGTATGCTGTGTATGCAAAAATATCAAGGCAATAGTCTGTGATGTCGGCCTCAATCTCGGGGTGATAGTTACCCGCCATGGATATTTTCATTCCCGGGGCATATTTCTTTATTACGGCTATTGCTGCTTGCATCTGCGGCAGGCTGCGCTCGTCCATGGATATAAATGTCTTTTCAAACCATCCCTTCTCTTTAAGGTGCTGTGCAAACGCCTGCAACATACCTCCCCAAAAGAGCTCGTAAGCCTTTTCGCCGGGGGCGCACTGCATATATTTGTGGCTGTCTGTTGCCTGGTCGTAGTAGCGGAACGACAGTTTCCAAGGAATCATGGAGAAACAGGTAATCTCCTTGTCTATTCCGCAATCCATCATAAACTGTACCCATTTGTCAAAGATGGTGAAGTCGTAGTACCAGCTGCCATCGGCCTTGCGCATCCATGTAACCATGCTGCCAAAGGGGTCGTGTGTCTGTCCGTCCCACGGGCGGTCAATGAGTGTGGCGGTTATGGCCTTCTGTCCTGCGCTTGCCAGCTTCATCATGTATGGGCGCAGTTTGTGGAAGTGCTCGGCCGACCACAGCTCCACGCCATGAACGCGTGCCACAGCATAGGGGTTCTGCCATAGGTCGAGGTGAAATTTCCAATCCTTTGGTGCAGGCAGTGTGCGGTTGAGCACTTTTACGGTGTATCGCATGGTATTGCTCTCGCCGTTGCTGCTTATGGTTACCGTGCCTTTGTAGTTACCCGGCTGTGCATCGGCGGGGACAGCAACCGTAAACCATAGTCCGTTATATGTGTCGGCGCCAAGTTCGGTGGGGTTGGTGTCGGTTATCTTGTCGGCCGACAGCTCCTCGCCATAGGCATCTACGGCATGCTTTCCGCAACCGGTGAAATAGTCTGTGATAATGTCCTGCACAAAACCGCCCACCACATTGCTGCTGCTTATGGTGTGCTTGCCGCATTTTAGGTCGCCGAAACTATATTCAACCATTTGGTTTGTGTTGTTGCAAGTTACCAGCAACTGAAAATTCACACGCTCTCCGCGCCATGCCGTGGTGCTGTTTACCGCTGTCATGGAAATCTCCTTTGTGTTGCTGCGTGGGTAACGTGTGTCGGTGTTTCCCCAAGCAACCTTTATCTGTGCTGTCGCAAGAATGGTGAAAAATATTGCAAATGATGTGATTATAAGTTTTTTACACATAATATTGATTATTTATTTAGTGCTCCGTTATATACAAACTCTTTGCCGGCTACATGTGCTGCCAGATTGTCGGCCATTTTTGCATCGAATGTCAGGGCGGATGTTCTCATGTCGAATTCGCCGCGGGCTGTTGCAAATGTATAGTCGGCCGAAGGGATGCTTCCTATGAGTGGTACGATATTCTCACCCGAGAACACCATTTTGCCTCCTTCGTTTGTGCAAACGAGGCTGCATAAGGTGATATCGAGTTCAAGAGGCATTTTATCCGAGAATTTTACTCCGAGCATCTTTATATCCACGGTGCTTGTTGCCATATTCACCACAACGGTAAACGATGCAGGTGCAAGGGTGAAATCGCCCACTTGCAGAGCACCTGTAAAGCTATGTTCCATGCCACCTGTGGCAGGGGGCACAACAACTTCGCCTTCCTCGTCGCTATCGCTCTCATTGGCTTTGTAGGTAAATGTCATGCCTGCAACATGTGGTGCAAGGTCATCGGCCATTTGTGCAACAAATGTTATCTCCGAGGCATCGGCATTAATCCAGCCGGTGAGGAAGGCAAACGTATAATCGCTGCTGGGGTTTCCTGCAATAAGTGGCACAATATTCTCGGCCGAGAACATAAGTGCTCCATCGGTCTCTGTGCAAGGTACGCTTTTTAAGGTTATATCCAATGTTACAGGCATTTTGTCGGAGAATTTTACCCCCTGCATAACGATATCCATGCGCCCGGCCGCCCCTATGTTTGCTTTTACCTCTACAGCAGCATCGGATAAGGTAAAATCGCCCACTTGTAAATCGCCTGTGAAGGAGAACGAATGCTCCTGTGGCGGTGTGTAGGGCATTGTTGCTTCGTCGTCGGCACATGAATGGAATATTGTCATTGTCGCCAATAAGGGGAGTATAAATAAAAATTTTTTCATATTTTGTTGATTATAGGTTTATGTGTAGTGAAGCCCCGAATTGCAATGGCTTGCCTTCGGCAAAAAAGTCGTTGTTGATGGAGTTGAAGTAGAATGTTTTATACTCCTTGTCGAGCAGATTTTTGCTCCATATCGATGCACCAAAGTGCCCCTTTTCCCATGAGAGTGAGGCTGAGAAAAGTCCGTAGAATGGTTGCGACATGGTATTTGTCTCGTTCCAATAGATGCGGCCTGTTCCATTCCAGCCTGCGTTTAGCACAAAACGATGGGCAAAGGCGCGTGGTACAGGTATCTCGTAGGCCACATTAACCGCCATGGTCTGTTGCGGGGCCAGAGGCAGATAGTTGCCCGAATAATCCACCCCGTCGCTCTCGTACTTGTCGAATTCGGCCTTTGTATAGCCAAATGAGCCGTCGATGGTGAAATGCCCTACATGCCATGTAGCAGCAAATTCCACTCCCTTGCTGTGCGACTCGCTTGCATTTGACATCATGCGTCCTGTGCCACCTTTGGGAAAGATGGTCAGTTGCTGGTCATGACACTTGATATAGAAAAGCGCCATGGAAACATTGAGCTTGCCGTCGAAAAGGGATAGGTGCGTGCCAAGTTCATAATTCCAATTGGTTTCGGGTTCATAGATTGTGCTGCTCGCATCGGATGTGGCCGGTTGTTGCATGAGCCCGGCAATCATTCTGTTGCGCAAAATATCGGAAAACAGCTGGGTATTGAATCCGCCCGCCTTAAAGCCTTTGCGTACCGAACCATAGACATTGCCGAATCGATGTTTGTAAACAAGCGATAAACTTGGCAGCAATTCCCACTCGTCTATCTCTTTTCTTCCATCGTAAACAGTAAGCAACGGTGCGTGGAATATGCTGTTGTTTTTTGTTGTGTAGTGTATCAAGGAACGGCTGTTGTAATCCATGGATGAATATTCGTAATTGATACGTGCCCCTGCGCTTATATCAAAGGCTCCTATGGAATATGATATTTGTGCATATCCCGCTGTGCCCCAAGCCGGGATTGTAAAGTCGTCGTATATGGTAAAATCGCGCTCTCTCAAATGTATGCCCGAATATTTTTCTATAAGTTCGCTGATGCCGTATTCTCGAAAATTTACGGGGGCCTCCATCTGCATGTGGCGATAGAAACCAAAGAGCCCCGCAACCCATTTGAACTTGTTGTCATCGCGCGACTTTATTACAAATTCCTGGGTTATGGAGTGTTCGCGTTGTGCCTGTTCAAGGATAAAATAGTCGTCGGCAAGGAAATCGTTGTCAAGGTGCATCTTGTCGTCGGTATATTGGTAACCTGTGGCCGACGAAATGGTGAAATTGTCGAAGAAACGCTTTACAACAAGGCCGTCGGAGAGATTAAAACGGCGGTAGAAACACTCTTCGTTGTATGCTATGGGTGCGAGTGTGCCGCTTGCCGCATCGAACAGGCGATAGCCCCAGCCCCCCTCATCGGTATAGCCAATGGTGAAGGTGTTGTCTATGCTCCACCTGTCGGCGGGCAACCATTGAAAGCGTGCGCGCACTGCCGCATTGTCGCCACCGTCGCAATTGTCTCCTGTATAGCTGTTTGTAAAGAAACCGTCGCTGTGGTTGTAGTATGTACCAACCGACCAACCGAAACGCTTGCTTGCCGCCTCGTAGTGTGCAGCCTTTATGCGTATGTTGTTCTCGTTGCCATACTCCACCGATAGTCTTTTGCCTTGGAAATTAAGGGGCGACAGTGTGGTTATGTTTATTGTTCCGCCCGATGTGTTGCGCCCGAACAGGGTGCTTTGCGCTCCGCGTATTATCTGTATCCTGTCAATATCGAACAACTCAAAATCATAGTTGTTCTTGTTCATCACAGGTACCTGGTCAATATTCATACCCACCACAGGCTGGTCTATGCGCGAACCGAACCCGCGTACATATATCGACGAGGTCATGCGCGAGCCATAGTCGGGCTGATAGAAATTGGGTGCAATGGCGGTGAGCTCTTTTATGCTGTTTATATGCCTCTCCTCAATACCGACACGGCCGAGGGTTGTTGCAGAGTAGGGCTGATTATCGGTATCATCGGATAGCTTTACCGACGATACAATATCTATGCCCGCAAGCATTACTGTATCGGCGGTCTCGGTAAACAGGGTAATGAATAGCGATATAAATGCTGTAATAAATGTCATAGTTGTAGTTTGTGATTAGCGCGAAGATACGAAAAAAATGTGGAATTTTATCTATATATATGTTAAAGGGAACTATATATATAATTTTATATACAGCCGTGCATATTGTAGCTATATAATGTCGCATTTGTGCTTTTTCAACGCCATTCGCAGGGTGCGCGAGTCGCAGTTGCACACCTTGTCGAGCAATGCCCAAAATCTGTCGCCATGGTTCATCTCCACCGTGTGGCATAGTTCATGCAGCAGAACATAGTCTATGAGTTCGTCGGGCAGCAATATAAGATATATGCTGAGGCTTATGGTGCCTTTGCTGCTGCAACTGCCCCAGCGGGTGTGGCTGTCGCGCAGGCTCAAACTGCTGTATCTGAACTTGTGCCTTGTGGCAAGCTGTTGCAGTCGCTGTGGCAGGACCTCTGCCGCCCTGTGTCGCAAACACTTTTTTATAACATCCCGCAACCAGGCTTGTCGCTCGGTGTCATATAAATCAGTCTCAAAGGGGTAGAGCAGTATTGTGTGCCTTGCATTGCGTTTTATTAAGAATTTATCTCCTTTGTGCGGTTGAAGTTCAAAGAGGAAATGCGGTGTGTCTATACGATAGTAGGCATCTATTGTAACCAATTGTATGGTCTCCTGTTGTGCAAGCAATTTATCGCCAAATGTTTCCAATGCTTTCTCCAAATCCTTTTGGGTTGCAATCGTGGGGAGTGTGATACATAAAAGATTAGGGCGCGCCCGCATGATTATGCGACGCGCCCGTGGGTTACGGGTAATCTCTATATTACCATATCGTGGATGTGAAATAAGGCTCTTTTTGAGCATGGTGGCAGTTCTCTATGCAACGATGTGAGTGCCGCTTTTGCCGTCAATGGCATCGGCGCGTGTGATAACCACCTGCGACACACCATGGTCTATGGCGTTGAAGGCGTTGTCTATCTTTGGTATCATACCGCCGCTCACTGTGCCGTCGGCAAGCAGTGCTTTATAGCTCTCTTTGTCTATTGTGGCGATGAGGCTGCCTGCATCATCGGGGTTACGCATCACGCCGGGGAACTCAAAGCAGTATGTGAGTGTAACATCGTATAGCTTTGCGAGCCCTTTGGCTGTTTCGGCCGCCATGGTGTCGGCATTGGTGTTTAGCAGGTTGCCGTTGCCGTCGTGTGTGAGTGGTGCCACGATGGGTACGATGCCTTGCTCAATGAGCTTGCCGAGCATGTCGCCATCGGCATAATCTACGTCGCCCACAAAACCATAATCGACCTCTCCCACAGGGCGCTTGTGTGCTCTTATGATGTTGCAGTCGGCTCCGGTGAGCCCCAAAGCATTTACACCGCGTGCTTGCAGCCCTGCCACGATGTTCTTGTTTACCAACCCGCCATATACCATTGTAACCACTTGCAGAGTTGCCTCGTCGGTTATTCGTCTGCCACCGACCATTCTGCTCTCGATGCCTAACCTCTCGGCCATCTTTGTTGCCGAGCGACCACCGCCATGAATGAGTACCTTTGCTCCTTCAATGGCCGCGAAACGGTCGAGCAGGTCGGCAAGCGATGCGGGCTCTTCTACAATCTTGCCGCCAACTTTTATAACTGTTATCTTTTTTCTATTGCTCATTTTGGGGATATCTTATGAATCAGGGTTCAAGATAGGTGTAACCATAGAGGCCCGAACGGTAGTTGGCAAGGAACTCTTTGCCCTCTTCAAGCGAAATCTTGCCCTGTTTCACCGATTTGGTTACCCATGTCTCCAAAGTGCGCACAAGGCGTTTTGCATCAAATTGAACATAGTCGAGTACATCGGCAATGGTCTCTCCGTCGATGATTTTGTCTATGTGATAGCCATCCTTGTCCACGCTTATGTGTACTGCGTTTGTGTCGCCGAAGAGGTTGTGCATGTCGCCCAGAATCTCCTGGTATGCGCCCACAAGGAACACACCGATGTAGTATGGTTCGTTATTCTTCACGCGGTGAACGCATAGTGAGTTGGCCTTGCCGTTGTAGTTTATGAACTCTGTTATCTTGCCGTCGCTGTCGCAGGTCATGTCCTGAATGGTGCAGGTGCGGTCGGGGCGTTCGTCGAGCCTGTGAATGGGCATTATGGGGAAGAATTGGTCTATCGCCCAAGTGTCGGGGAGGCTTTGGAAGAGCGAGAAGTTTCCGAAATATTTGTCGGCAATGAGCTTGTGCAGTTTGCGGAAATCCTCGGGCACATGCTTCATGGTCTTTGCAATGGAGAGAATCTCGCGGGTTACCGACCAGAACATACTTTCAATCTGTGCGCGGGTTTTCAAATCTACAATACCATGGCTGAATAGCTCCAATGCCTCCTCGCGTATCTGCTGCGCATCGTGGAAGGCCTCGAGCATTGTGCGCTGGTCAAGGTCGTCCCAAATCTTGTATAGCTCTTTTACAAGGTCGTGGTCCTCGGGGCCCACCTCCCAATTTTCGTCCATCTGTGGCAACGCGGCGGTTTCCAAAATCTCGAAAATGAGCACTGCGTGGTGTGCCGAAACCGAGCGGCCGCTCTCTGTGATGATGTTGGGGTGGGGTATCCCGTTCTTGTCGGCTGCATCTACCATGGTATATACGGCATCGTTTACATACTCCTGTATAGAGTAGTTCACACTGCTCTCGCTGCTCGATGAACGTGTGCCGTCGTAATCGACACCCAAGCCGCCGCCAATGTCGGTAAATTCAACCTTAAAGCCCATTTTGTGCAGCTGCACATAGAACTGCGATGCTTCGCGAAGGGCTGTCTTTATGTGGCGGATTTTGGTTACCTGGCTGCCTATGTGAAAATGTATAAGGCGCAGGCAGTCGCGAATGTCGTATTTGTCGAGCAGTTCAAGTGCTTCCAAAAGCTCACTCGATGTAAGGCCGAATTTGCTTGCATCACCGCCGCTCTCTTCCCATTTGCCACTGCCTTCAGATGCCAGCTTTATGCGTATGCCTATGTTGGGGCGCACACCAAGTCTTTTGCCTATCTTGGCAATGCGTTTAAGTTCGTTAAGTTTCTCTGCCACAAGGAATATGCTGCGGCCCATCTTCTGCGCCAGCAATGCCATTTCAATATAGCTGTCGTCTTTGTAGCCATTGCATATGATGAGCGAATCGCTGTCGGTATTCATGGCAATAACCTCATGCAACTCGGGTTTTGAGCCGGCCTCCAAGCCCATGTTGTACTTTTTGCCATGGCTCATAATCTCCTCAACCACAGGGCGCATCTGGTTTACCTTGATGGGATAGACTATAAAGTGTTCTCCTTTGTAGTTGTACTCCTCCGAAGCTATTTTGAAACAACCCGAAATCTTTTCGATACGATTGTCCAGAATGTCGGGGAAACGAATAAGAACAGGTGCGGCTACATCGCGCAGTTGCAACTCGTCCATCAACTGCTTCAAATCGACTTTAATGCCATCCTTCTTGGGAGTAACGGCTACGTTACCCTCTTCATTGATACTGAAATACGAGGCTCCCCATCCGTTGATGTTGTAGAGCTCTTCAGAGTCTTCAATGCGCCATCTTCTCATTTCTTGTGGTATTAGCGGTTATTAATATTTGTCTGTTACGGTAGGTTGAACTGCTCGCAAAAAGCCTCAACCGATGATTCTATCTGCTTGCTGTCCTCCAATTTGTCGGCTGCAAAGCTGTATTGTGCCTTTGAGTAGTGGGGCTCGCGTTTTGCCAGCTGCTGGGCGATGAATGTGCGCAGCTCGTCGTCGTTCTTGTCCTTTATAAGGGGGCGCTGCTTGCGCGCGATGCTCAGGCGTATGAAGAGCCTCTCCACAGGTACTCGCAGATATACGGTGATACCCTTGCTGTTCATATAGTCGATATTATCGAAGAAACAGGGTGTTCCTCCTCCGGTGGATATTATAACATCCTCGAACTCGGCAACCTCGTGTAGCATGCGGCGCTCTATATCACGGAATCCCTCCTCGCCCTTCTCGGCAAAAATCTGAGAAATGGTCTTGCGAAAGCGCTCCTCGATGTAGCAGTCGAGGTCTATGAATGTGAGGCCTAGCTTGACGGCAAGAGCACGGCCTAATGTGGTTTTGCCGGCTCCCATGTACCCGGTGAGCAGTATTCGTGTCATTTTACTTTTTCTTTGTGTATCTGCGTCCTTTGGTTGCGGGCTTTCCACCCTCTTGCTGTTTTTTCACAATATCCATACACTCCTCCAACGAAAGCTCCGCAGGGGTTACGTTCTTGGGCAGTTTATAGTTGCTGCCGTTGTATGCGATGTATGGGCCGAAACGGCCGTTGAGCACCTGTACTGCAGGTTCCACATCGGGGAAGGTTAGTATTATGCGTTCAGCCTCGGCCTTGCGTTTCTCTATAATGAGGCTTGTCGCTTCCTCGTATGATATGGTAAGCGGGTCGAATGTCTTGGGCAGGGTAACGTATGCCGTTCCATGTTTGATATATGGACCGAAACGGCCGGCACCGATAGAGACCTGTTCGCCCTCGAAATCGCCCAATGCACGTGGCAGGCTGAAAAGGTTCAATGCCTCTTCGAGTGTAATGGTTTCCAATGTCTGCCCGGGTTTCATCTGTGCGAATCGGGGCTTCTCCTCGTCGCTGGCTGAACCTATCTGCACAATAGGGCCGAAACGGCCTATCTTTACCGATACCGGTTTGCCGCTTTGGGGGTCGGTTCCCAGAACGCGCTCGCCCACCTTGTGCTCGCTCTTTGTCTGCACAATGTTCTCGATTTGCGGCTCAAAATCGGCATAAAAATCCTTTATAATGTTCACCCAAGGCTTTTTGCCATCGGCAATTTCGTCAAAATCCTTCTCGACGGTGGCGGTGAAATTGTAGTCCATGATGTCGGGGAAGAACTCCAAAAGGAAGTCGTTTACCACAATTCCGATATCAGTAGGTAGCAGTTTGCCCTTTTCGGTACCGATAGTCTCCTTGCTCTCCTTGGTGGTTATCTTGTTGTTTTTCAGTGTGAGGATATTGTATTTACGACTCTCACCTGCCTTGTTACCCTTCTCCACATAGCCGCGTTGCTGTATGGTGCTTATGGTGGGGGCGTATGTTGATGGGCGGCCTATGCCGAGTTCCTCGAGCTTGTGCACGAGGCTCGCCTCGGTATATCGTGGCGGGTGCTGTGTGAAACGCTCTGTTGCGGTTATCTCGCAGGCAACGAGTTGCTCGCCTTTGTTTACTGCGGGTATCGAGGTGGTGTCGTTGCCTGTCTCCTCGTCGGTCGATTCACGATAAACGTGCATGAAACCATCAAAAACTGTTACTTCGCCTGTTGCGATGAAACTCTCCTCGTGCCCGCTTATTGCAATGTTTACAGTGGTCTTTTCCACAAGCGAGTCGGCCATCTGTGAGGCGATTGTACGCTTCCAGATAAGTTCATAGAGGCGTTTCTCGGGCATTGTTCCCTCTATCGTGGCATTGCTCATGTAGGTGGGGCGAATGGCCTCGTGTGCCTCCTGAGCTCCTTTTGAGTTTGTGGAGTAGTTGCGGCTTTTGAGATATTCGGCTCCATAGGTATCGGTAATAACGCTTTTGCATGAGCCTATGCACAAGGAAGAGAGGTTTACAGAGTCGGTACGCATGTAGGTGATGAATCCGGCCTCGTAAAGCCTTTGCGCCACCATCATGGTTTGCGATACGGTAAATCCTAATTTGCGGGCAGCCTCCTGTTGCAGGGTTGATGTGGTAAATGGTGCTGCGGGATACTTTTTAAGCGGCTTTGTGCTCACTTCGTCTATTACGAATGTGGCATCCTTGCAGGAATTCAGGAATGTTTCGGCCTCCTCCTTGGTTTTGAATCGCTTTGAGAGCTCGGTGTTGAGGATACGTTTTTCGCTGCCATTGGAGGGTAATTCAAACAACGCAGTAACGCGGTAAGCGGCTTCGCTCACAAATTTATTTATTTCGCGCTCGCGCTCCACAACAAGGCGTACTGTTACCGATTGCACGCGGCCGGCCGACAGCGCGGGCTTTACCTTGCGCCACAGCACAGGCGACAGTTTGAATCCTACAATGCGGTCGAGCACACGGCGTGCCTGTTGTGCATATACAAGATTGGTGTCAATCTCGCGCGGGTTCTCTATCGCATTCAGTATTGCGTTTTTGGTAATCTCGTGGAATACAATACGCTTGGTCTTTTCGGGCTGCAAGCCTAGCACGGTGTATAGGTGCCAGCTTATGGCCTCTCCTTCGCGGTCTTCATCGGATGCCAACCACACGGTGTCGGCCTTCTTTGCCTCGTTTTTAAGCGAGTTTACCAACTTCTCTTTTTCTGTAGGAATCTCATACACCGGCTCAAAAGTGTCGGTGTTTATGCTGAACTCTCTCTTCTTCAAATCGCAAATGTGCCCATAGCTCGACATCACTTTGTAATCCTTGCCGAGAAACTTCTCTATTGTCTTGGCTTTTGCGGGGGACTCAACTATAACTAAATTCTTCTGCATAATGGTTGCCTTTCTCAAATTTGCGGCAAAAGTATTAAAGTTTCCTGTATTATCGCTTCAAAAAATCTAAAAAAAATAAAAAGAAAAAAGCCTGTTTCACCTTAAAATAATATATTATTTTATATAGGTGTAAATTTTTTCCTGTACTGCTTGCTGCGGGCGCTCTTTTATCAGAACGCCGCGCTAAGTCCAAGGAGTATGTTTATTCCCTGTTCGTAATAACCAGCATATTTCACATACTCGCGGTTGAGCAGGTTATTGCCTTCTATGAATGCTCCATAGCGGTCCATGAGTTTGTAGCTTGTGCGCAAGTTCAGTTCGTGCTTGTTCTTCGAAGGAGCATCGTAGTTGTATGTAGCAAAGTTATACGCAAGGGTAATGTAGAAATCGTCCAAGAAACGGCTTTCGGCATTCAAGCCAAGCTCAAATTCCGGTTTTGTTCCAAGCAGATGTTTCTCGTCGCATCTCCAATAGGTGTAGCGGCTGTTGGCACCCACCTTCAACCAACCCTCATGGTCGTATGAGGCATTGGCACCTATATACATCTGGGTGGTGTTTTCCTGTGCAATGGCACTTACCATAATGAAACTGTTGCTGAACAAGTCCGTTACATCAAAGGCATAATTGAGGAAATCGTCTTTTGTGTATGCGTAGCCTGTATATAGGTCAATGGCAAGGTTCTCGTGTGTAATGCGCGTACCTGCTGTAATATCGGCAATGGTGTATGCGGGTTTCTCGGCAAAATTAATCCAATAAGGGGTAATCTGCTCCATGGCATCAAAGGTTGCGGTTGTTCTGCCACCTTTGATTGTGGTGTAGAGTGATAGTGCCTTTGTTAATGCACACTCAATGCCTAAATCGGGTGCTATGGCAAACTTGCTGCCATTGCTGCTTATGTAATTTACGTATGCTCCAATGTGCAACTTACTTTCTCCCAGGTAAATATCTGTGTAGGGATTAAAATCGGCCTGCAAGAAGTTCTTGGGTGTGGCCGGGCCGCTGTATGTGTAGTTTTTGATATCAAAACCCAGGTTAATGTTTTTGAGGTCCTCGTCGTCGAGTTCATGGCTCAGCAATCCGTTTATGTATAGCTTGTTTTCGGCACGGCTGTCGGGAGAATCCATGGTGTGCTTGCTGTGGTTGCGGGCAAATCCTATGCCGAGTTTGTATGAGAAGGGGCCTGCAAGCTGTGATGCTACATTTGCTCCTATATCAAATTTTTTATAATTCTGCTTGTCGGCAATGTCATATCCTTGATAATTGAAAACACTGTTCTCGAAATTACCGCCCACTCCCAATATAAGATTGTCGAAACGATGTGAATAGTCGGCACTTACCCAAGAATTGAACATACGGGAATCCCATTTGCATATGGGACCATCGATGTTGCTACTGAATCCCTCAATAGATGCCATGGCTTTCACATTATCCCTTTCAGTAATGTCGTATTGATACGAAATCTTGCCATCGACATTATTCCCCGTTCCATAACCCAGGCGTACATATCCGGGATAGCTTTCCTTTTGTCCGGGCAACAATTCCACAACATCTCTTTCGCTTGTGAAGCCTTTGAAAGGGGTTGCGCTTTTTGAGAACTCAAGAGCAAGCGGTGTGTTGCTTGTTTCCTGTTCGCTTTGTGGTGTAAATCCCTTCTTTGTGGCTTTGGTAACCACGGGTGCGTAATCGTTTTCTACATTTACAACGGCACGCAGAGAATCCTCTTGTGCAAAAAGTGTGGCTGATGTGGCAATTGCCAATGCTAATAGAATGTTCTTTTTCATATGTCAATGTTGTTTATTAATTCTCTGAAAGTTTTTCAAGCCTCTCTTCAATAAGTGCTTTTATTGATGCTGATTTTGTTTCGTCCTCCTCGGTATAGTTGTTTTGCAATGAAATAAGATATTGCTTGGCTTCGAGGTTGCGCCCCTGTGAGGAGTAAAGGTCCGATAGGAGTATGAAACTGCGTGCAAGCCAATATGCATGGGGCGTACTTGCATCTATATACTCCATAATCTGTTTTTCGCACTCGTCTTTTCTGTCTTGGTCGAACATAAGCTGTGCAAGCAGATATTTGGCTTCGGCTCCTTGAATTGTGCGGGTGTCCTTTGCAAGCTCGCTTAAATCCTTCTCGGCTGCCTTGCTGTTTTCGGTAGCAAGCATGGCCTTTGCATGGTAGTAGAGTGCCTCTCGTCTGCGTTCGGGGGTGAGGTCGCTTTTAAGGGCCTCTTCGGCGTGTGTTATTATGGTGCTGTTGTCGCCCAATTTGTAGGCACAGTGCAGCAGATTGATGCGGCAGGCTGTGCGCCTCTCCTCGTCGCTGCTTTTTTCTATCAGTTTCTGGTATATCTCTTTTGCCTTGCTCCACTCGCCATTGCTGTAATAGATGTCGGAGCCATAGGCCATGGCCTCTTCGCTGTATTTGTTGTCGGGTTGCGATATCACCTTCTCCAAGTGGGCTATGGCTTGCTCGCCCTCGCCTTGGCTGTAACATATTACACCAAGGTAGTAGTGGCTGTCGAGAGTGAATGCTCCTTTGGGAAATTTTTCTATATAGTTTTCAAATTTCTCTTTTGCGGTTGAAGCATCGCCACGGCCATAGATCTTTTCGGCGGCAATGAATGTGAGCGTGTCCATTTCGTTGCTTTCCACGGCTCTCATGCCTTTGGTGCCTGCTACAAAGCGTGCATACTCCTCTATGTTGCCCATCTCAACGTAGATGTTTTTGAGGTCTTGTGCAGCAATGTGTGCCTCCTCGCTGTTGGGGAACTGTATTATGATGTTTTTGTATGCCTCTATTGCCTCGCTGTTGTTGCCGTTGCTGTTGTGCAGCATGGCCTTTTCCACTGCGGCACGGCGTGCAAGGTCGCTCTGAGGGTAGCGGTCGATAATCAGTTCAAAAGCTTTTATGGCATTGTCGTTCTCTTCTATTTCAATATATGCGCGTGCCATCTCGTAGAGGCCCTGGCGTGCATGACTGCTGCCAGGGTATTTTGTTACAAGCTCCTTTAATGTATTGACTTTGCCATGGTAATCCTTTTTAAGGCCTTGGGTAATGGCGCTGCGGTAGAGGGCATAGTCGGCATTGCTGCTGTTTGTCTCCCCGGCTTTGCGATAGTATTCATCGGCTTTTGTGTAGTTGCGTTTGTAGAAATGGCAGTCGCCTATGCGGTTATATGCATCGCTGCGCAGTTCGGTCTCCTCCTCGCTGCTCATCTTAATGAATCGCATGAACTCGGCCTCGGCACTGTTCATGTCTCCTGTTTGGAAATATGTATATGCAAGCCCGTATGTGGCTTTCTCTCTGTTTGCATCGCCAAGAGCGAGGGTGCTCCTGTAATTCTTTGCGGCAGCGGCATAATCTCCTTTGTTGTAAAAGGCCTCGCCCCTCCAATAGAGAGCATCGCTGTGTGTGGTTTTGTCGTATTGTGCAAGGGCTATGGAACGGTTGAAATAGTCGATGGCTTTATCCATGTTTCCGTTGATAAACTCCTGTGCGCCCAAGCGGTAGAGCACCTTCTGCTTGGCCTCGTATATCATGGGCGATGGTGCTGCTATCTTTTCAATGGATTGCAGTGCCACATCGTAGTTGTGTGTGTTCATATAGACCTCCACAAGGTATTTGTTTACCTGGTCGGCATGTGGCGACTGCGGATATTCGTTGAGGAATCGCTCAAAGATTTTCACACTCTCGGCAAACGGCGAGTAGCGTGTTTGGTGAATACATAGGGCGTAGTTGTATAGTGCCTCTTCGCGTAGTTTGTTGTCGCAATCCATGTTGGCCGCCTGTTCGAACGCCATTCGTGCCGATGCCATATTCTCCTCTTGCAGGCAGATTATTCCAAGGTGCAGGAGTGAGTTTTGTGCTACGATATCCTTGCCCTCGCTGCACTGCTCGAACAGGGGTTTTGCTTTGTTTGGTTGCTCTGTCTCGAAATAGCTCAAAGCCAGCTGGTAGCTTGCAATTCGTTGTTGCTTGTCGGCTGGTGTGTTATTCAGATATGTTTCCAGCGGTACGATGGCTTCGGCATACCTCTCTTGCCCGAAGAGGGCTGCGCCAAGCATCTGGTTCATAGCCACCCCTTGCGGTTTCTTACCATGGTCGGCAATAAAAGCCTCGGCAACCTGCTCCGCCTGCGAATAGTTGCCCTGCTTGGTATATATGCCGGCGATGTAGTAGGGTACTTCGAGATAATATTTATCGCTCATTTCAACCTTTTTGAACCCTTCGTAGGCTTGTTGCAGCTCGTTGTTGTGGTAGAGTGCCGCGGCAAGGTGGAATTGTGCATCCTCGGTATATTTCTTACCTGTAAGGCACAGGGTGGTAAGGCGATTGCGTGCAGCCTCTTCCTCGCCACACTCCTGCAAGGTTAGTGCATAGTGCAGTTCGGCGCGTTCACGCTCATAGGTGTCGAGGCGTGCGAAATCGGCCTCTTTGAACCATTTGTTGGCGAGTTCAAAATTGTGGCTGTAATAGTACGATTCTGCTATGAGTGCCGATATGATATCCCTGCGGCTTGTTTCGGGGTAGTCGGCAAGGTACTGGTGCAGCATGGCGCGCCCCTCCATGTGGCCGGTGCCGAATGTGGCTGTTGCCCGCAAGAAATCTATCTCTTGCTGCTCGGCCGAGCTCAATGCTCTTGTATCTATTTTGCTCAGAATATTCAGCGCGGTTGTATATTCTCCCTCTGCGTGGAGGCGGCGTCCTTCGTTTATAAGGCGTGCGATGTTGTCGCCTGTGTTGCTCTGCGCATGCAGTATTGTTGTTGCTATTGCCAGCAGAATAAAAAAGATGCTTTTTCTCATTTTTTATATCGTCTTGTAAATTGTTTTAAGTCTCTCAATGCCCTTGCGAATGGATTGCAACCCGAACTCCTCGGGTACGACACTATCCAATGCTACCCAATGCAACTCTTCCACATCATCGTTGGCTTTGATGGCTTGGCTGTTCACTCTGCATAGGAAAAAGAGGTCGAGCGTGTGCTCCTCGAATCCCGAGTAGATGTATTTGTTGGGCAAGGAGAACAGGTAGCGGGTGTCGATAACGGTGAGCCCTGTCTCCTCGGCAACCTCGCGTGCAACCCCCTCCTCGGCAGTCTCAAAACTGTCGGTAAAACCACCCGGCAGGTCAAGGGTGCCTTTTGCGGGCTCTTTGGCGCGGCGTGCCACCAGCAGTTCGTTCTTTTCGTTCATTATTACAGCCACGGTGGCTGCAATGGGGTTGAAGTAGAGTACAAAGCCGCAGTTACCACACTTTTTCGATTTGAAATCGTTCTCGGCAAAATGGTTGCTGCCACATCGTGGGCAGTAGCCAAAAAGTTGTAGCGGGTGTTCTTTGTATTGCTCTTTTTGCATTCCTGGTAGCTGTTATTTCCTGTTTTTGCAAATATATCGCGGGCGTGGCGCTCGCGCGTATATTAATCAGTCGCAAAAATAGTTAAATTAACCGATAGGGCAAAGTGTTTAGGCACATTTCATTGCACTTAATTAAGGGAGGAATGTTCATTTGTGAATATTCAGGGTAGTTTGGAATCTGTTATAAACGGTTTTTGTGAATAAAATATTAACTTTGCACTGCTGTTTTGTTGGGGCTTGCCCTGCGCTGTTAAAAGAATATCAAGAATGAATACCAGACAATTTTTGCGCGATTGGTCGTTGCCCATAGCCATGATAGGCGGGGTGGCAATGTATCTGCTATATGTGAACATCCCCTTATTCGACGGCACTCACCGTTTGGCTGCCGAATTCATAGGGGTGGTGCAGCCATTGCTCATATTCCTTATGCTTTTTGTAACCTTTTGTAAAGTGCGTTACAACGAACTCAAACCATGCCGATGGCATTTTATTTTGCTTGCTTTTCAGTTGTTTGCACTTGCAGGAATCGCCCTTTTCATCGCTGGTTTTCGTAGTATTTCCCCCGCTGTCAAGGTGCTTTTGGAGGCTGCCATGCTGTGCCTGCTCTGCCCCACGGCAACAGCCGCTGCGGTTATCACCGCAAAACTTGGCGGCAGTGCCGCATCGCTCATCACATATACCATGCTCATAAATGTGTCGGTGGCAGTTGTTGCTCCCCTTTTTATAACACTGTCGCACCCGGTTGCAGGGGTATCGTTCCTCTCCTCTTTCTTGCTTATAATGGGCAAGGTCTTTCCCCTGCTGTTGTTTCCGTTACTATGTGCAGAACTGTTGCGCAAGTTTGCACCTCGCCTGCATAATATGTTTGTTACAAGCGGGCGCAACCTACCGTTCTATCTATGGTTGGTCGCTCTTTCACTTGCAATTGCAATGACGGCGCGTGCCATTGCCCACACCGATATCTCTTGGGTTGTGATGATGGGGATAGCTGTTGTTTCACTCGTTTGCTGCCTTGCGCAGTTCGCAATAGGGCGTGCTGTGGCTGCACGCTATGGCGAAAGAATCACCGGTGGTCAGGCGTTAGGGCAGAAGAACACTGTTTTTGCCATTTGGTTTGCATATACCTTTTTAACACCCGTTACCGCCATTGCGGGCGGCTTCTACTCGCTGTGGCATAATATTGTGAACACGCGGCAGTTATATAAGCACAATCATAAAAAGTAGTATATGTATATATACAAAAAATATGGTCAGCTATTGCTGACCATATTTTTTGTATGTGTTGTCCTGTTATCTCCTTACAAACTTGAAGTCCTTGAAGTAAACCTGCTGCTCGGCACCGCTTATGTTGGTGATGCGCAGCGCGCTTGCTGTCATGCCGCCAAGTTCGTTGCCGGTGTGTATCACAGGGTCGTTGTCGGCATAGTGCAGGAGCGATACCTCGCGCCAGTTGCCATCAACGAGCAGTTCGAGCTTGAAGTTCTTGGCAACGCCGTTCACGCCAAAGTTAAAGTCCATGCCTTGGAATGTGATGGGGCGGTCGCTCTCCACCACGAATTCGCCGCCGGCCTGCCAATTGATAACCTCCAATGCCGATGCCACGGTAACATCGCTGCCACGCACGCTCACAGGCAACAGGGCAAGCTGTTTCACAGTCGATTTCACCTTGAAGGGGTTGTAGTCGGCTGCTGTGTCGTACTTGCTGTTGTGCTCCTTGTTGTATTTCTCTGTTGCAAGTGTGAACAGGTTGTTAAGGGTGGGCAGCAACACCTTTGTGCCAAGCTTTGTACCTGTTTGGTAGGGGTGCAACATTGCCTTGTTGTTCTCGTTGTCGTACATCTGCTTTCTTATGTCGCGCGCTTGGTTCCATAGGTGATTGAAATAGTCGATTATGCCAAGGGGCATATTTGATGGGCTTATTTTGCCGTCGGCAACCTTCTTCATGTTGCAGATTGTTGTACCATAGTCGGCAAGCAGTTTGCCCTGTAACAGCCATGGGCGCAGTTCGTGAATGAGTTGGGGGTTGCTGTTGTCGGCAAGGAGCTTGTCGCAGGCTTCGTCGAGTTCCCAGCATTTGAATGCAAGAATGTCGAGTGCGGCATCGTCGCCCTCAATGGCTTTCTGTGCAATATCCTTTATCTCATCGCCCTCTTCGCGGCGGAACCCGTGTCCGTTGGGGCCGAGGTCCTTGTTATAGAGTGCAAACACTCCCAACGCCATAGAGTTGCTTGGCAGTATGTTCTGGAGGCTCTTTTGCCAGTTGGAGTGTTCGTCGTAGTTCTCGGTGTTCCAGCAGTAGTCGGCAATGCCGTAGAGCGAGATTTTGGATGTCTCGGCATACTCCATGGGGTTGCTTACAAAGCCCGATACAAGGGGTGCAATATCTTTGCCGTTGCCGTAGAGGGGGCCCATAAGCATGTGGTCGCGCACAAAGTCGTTCACAGGGAAATTGAGCCATATATATGCTTTGCGCTGTATGCGTTCGTTAATCCACTCCATTGTGGGTTTGTCGATGCATGCTACAACCGAGTTTCCTGTCCACATAATCTCGATACCCTTGTTCAGAGTGCTGCCCAGCGTGCGCAAGTAGCCTTTCTCCTCATTGGCCCAGCCACGGTTATACTCTGTGGGGCACATGATGAGTGGTGCCACATCCTTTTTCTTTTGGATGAAATTGTTATCGACATAGTTGAGCAGCTCGGCCTGTTTGTCGGCCTTTGTGCCCTCGCCCCAAATGTCATCAAAGAATACCGCAAAGGCGCGTACTCCCAAATCGTACATCTTCTCGAGCTTGGCTACAAGTGCATCGCGGTCCTCGTTGTTCCACTTTATATCCACTCCCGGGTGAATGGCCCAATAGAAGTTTACATAGTTCTTCTTGGCAACCTCCACAAGTTCGGCTATGCGGTTGGCCTCTGCCTCGGGGTAGGGTACACGCCATTTGTCGCGGTGCCATGGGTCGTCTTTGGGGCCGTAGATATATACGTTCATCTTGTTCTTGCCATAGAAGTCGAGCTGGCTCAAACGTGCTTCGTGGCTCCACGGGGTGCCGTAGAAGCCCTCCACGGTTCCACGGAAGGGCATGTCGGGCCAGTCGGCAACGGCTACCTCTTCGTAGATGTCGTTTGCGATGTGTTGCAGCAGCGATTGGATTCCATAGAAAAGGCCACGCTCATCGTTGCCGGCAATAACAATTCCCTCCTGCGACACTTTAAGATAGTAGCCCTCGGCCTGTTTGGGGATAAATTTCTTGTATTTTTTCACCTCCTTGTCGCCCCTTACTCCCAGAATAACGGTGTACTTCTCGTTGGGGGCAATCTCGGGCTTGGCTTGTTTAATGGCCTCGCCTATGTAGCCGTTCATGTATTTGTCGGCTGCAACAATGCTCCATTTTGCGGGTACTTCGTACCAAACTTCGGCGGGTGCCCATAGGATTTTCTTCCATCGTGGGTTTTCCGTCCAATAGGAGGCCTGTACTGTGCATAATGCGGCTATAAGCAAAATGCCTAATGCAAAAATTTTCTTGTTCATAGTCGTAAATGTATGTTTAATTAAAAGTTATATTTCAACATGGCGCAAAGGCGATGGTTGGTAACGGCGTGTGTGCCGTCTATCTTGTATTTGCTGTCGGCAGTGCCGTATCCCACGGTGGTGGGGTTGTACTCCAAGCCTATCTGCATTGCATTGTGTGTGTATAGTATGCTGGGGGCCACGCGCCATATATATGCGGCGTTCTTTTCGCCACGCATATATATGCCACCCACAAAGTCGTCCTCGCAACCAAGGTTCTTTGTGTATCCGGCAAAGAGGCAGTAGGTAAGGTGTCCTTTTTTCAGTTTCTGCTTGTATGTAACATCAATCCAGCCGGCCACGCTGCGCAAGGGGCTGTACTCCTGCTCGCCGTTGCCTTTTATTTTTGTAACACCATAGCCGCTTATCATGGATAGGTGTCCGGCATTCTCGGCATATGTTATGCGTCCCTTAACACCCCAATTGCCGTTTTTATACGATGCAAAGGCGGTTGAGGAGATTGTTGCAATGCGCTCGTCTATCTTTACATTGCCGCTAATGGTGTTTCCCTGTGCGTCGGTTGTGCTACCCTGTGCAATGCTGCGGGGTTTGAGTGTGAGAAGGTCCACGCCCACACCGGCCTGCCACTTGCTGCCCTTATACATGGCCTGCAAGTAAATCTCGGGCACCACGGCGTCGCGAGCATAATCGAATTTACTGCCGTCGGGGCCCGGCGATGTATATTGGTATTGGTAGAGAATGGTACCGGTGAGTGTGTATTTGCCACGATAATAGTTGTAACGCACTTGCGGGGTGCGGCTGAATGGGGTAAAGGGTGCTCCTGTTTCAAGAGTGAACACATCGGGCATCATATCGCCCATCATGGGGTGCCATGCCTGCCCCACAAGAATATCCTGTTTCTCCCAAGCCATTTTGGCATATGCTTGGCGTATGCGGAATACGGTGTTGCTGGTACCGAAACCTGCAAAATCGGCCTCAATCTTAGCCGATGTCTTTGCTCCCAGAAATTCGGGGCCTGTGATGTTGAGTCCCAAGCGGGTGGTAATGCTCAACAGCATCATGTTGGGCTTTCTGTTGATGTCGTCGCCATAAATATCCTTCACCTCGTCTTTGGGCATGTAATAGAACTGCTCGCTGTTCGATGTGTAGCTCTCGCGTGTGTCGAAACAGGCGTAGTTCCTTATGAAACCATAAGGTTTAATGGTTATAGCTTTCTCTTGTGCGTGGCTGCATAGAGCGGAAACGGCAATTGCAGCAATCATAAAAAACTTTTTCATTGTGTCTATGTTTTAAGGGTGTGCGGGGCACTATCCTGGTTTATTCGAAGAATCCTGTTTTTCCCACAAATATTATGAGTGAATATCCTATTATGAGTGAAATTACTCCGATGATTACCCCCACACGTAGCATGTGCGACGATTTTATAAGCCCGGTGGAGTGAGCAATGGCGTTGGGCGGTGTGCTTATGGGCAGCGCCATGGCAAACGATGCCGACAATGCCACGCCAATGAGCAGTGTTCCTATGCCGCCATATTCGCCAAGTGCAGGGCCCATTCCGCGGCCCACGGCTGCCAAAATGGGAACCATCAGTGCTGTTGCGGCAGAGTTTGATATAAAGGTAGATAGAGTCCAGCAGATTATACCGCTGCCAATCATCACCACCAATACCGGCCATTTGTCAAATGGTATTGCGTTCACCAATGTGCTTGCGAGCCCGGTCTTGTTCATGGCTGTACCAAGCGCAAAGCCACCGGCTACCATCCACAGGCAGGCCCAATCGATATCCTTCAAGTCTTTTGATTTGATGATGCGTGTGATTGCGAACACCCCCACGGGAATGAGTGCCACCACATAGGAGTTTATTCCCACAAGTTTCTCAAACATCCACAAAAGAATGGTTACGGCAAGGGTGGCATATATCACATTGGTTCTCCAGCCCTTCTTTGCACCGCCGTCGATGCGCAGATGAATCTCCTTTGCGGTGAATGGGTGGAATATTCTGAGCAATCCCCATGCTATAACAAGGATTACAAGCATGAGCGGTGTCATCACCATCATCCAATCGCCGAATCCTATGCCAAGATTAAGGCCGGCAGTGTCGTTCAAATAGCCAAGGGCTATGCCGTTGGGCGGTGTACCTATAGGTGTGGCAATGCCGCCTATATTTGCTCCAATGGGGATGGCTAGAGCAAGCGCGGCGCATCCCTTTTCCTCCTTTGGCAACGATTTGAGCACCGGTGCAAGGAATGTGAGCATCATGGCCGCCGTGGCAGTGTTGCTCACAAACATAGAGAATATGGCTGTAACAAGAATGAAACCGAAGAGC
Source organism: Bacteroidaceae bacterium (assembly GCA_017451695.1). Classification (GTDB taxonomy): domain Bacteria; phylum Bacteroidota; class Bacteroidia; order Bacteroidales; family Bacteroidaceae; genus HGM04593. The sequence continues at coordinate 28,705 of JAFTNW010000001.1, read as the reverse complement.
ACGGTGTAGGGCTTGCTGCCGAATGGTTTCAGCATAGCGCGAGCGAGCGTAATATCCACCCCGCTTTTCGATGCCACCAATGCAAGAACAAAACCACCCATGAAGAGCATGATTGTTTGGTCGGCAAATGTACCCATTATTGCCTTGTAGCTCACAAGCTGGCTGCGGCTCACCTCGTCGAGCCCGCTGATTAGGGGCGTTATTGCGCTGTTTGAGATTGTGAGTAGCGAAATCACTATGATAAGTAGCGATGTGGTCCATGCGGGCACCGCCTCCTCAATCCACATGAGGGCGGCCCACACGAATATGGCAATCACTCTCTGTTGCACCACGGTGAGCCCCTCTATTCCAAAACTCTCTGTTGGCAGAGTGGCCAGAATAAGACCTAGCAACGATACCAACCCCACTTTTATATATCTGTTGTACCTTTTGAAGAACCTCAAAACGCCATTCTGTCGCTGTTTGTCTTCCATGTTTTAACTGTTTGTAGCTTGTTCTGTAATAACGCTTGCTAAATTACTTGAAAGAATCCAAAGAATCAAAAAAACTCCATATTCTTTTATCTCTTGTGTGCGTAATTTTCTCTTTTTGTTTGTTCTATATGAAAACAAAGGTTACTATTATGGCAACAATACGTTTGACAAAAGAGCAGTTTGTAAAGAGGGTTTCAAAATTGGGCTCGAGTATTTCCGATTTCAAATTTGTAGGTGCAAGGCCCGCGGTTATTGATTTCTATGCCGATTGGTGCGGCCCCTGCAATATGGTTGCGCCCTTCATGGAGGATTTGTCGAAAGAGTACGATGAAAAGGTCGATTTTTACAAGGTAAACGTAGATGAAGAGAATGAGCTGTCGGCCTATTTCGGCATACGCTCCATACCCACCTTGCTGTTTATCACTGCCGATGGCAAGATGAGCCGCCACACCGGTGCGCTGTTGCGTGAGCAGTTGAAGAACGAGATAAAAAAACTGCTGTAATCAGTGCAACCCCCAGAATGGTGCGCTGTAACTTTTTTCTATCTCATTCTCGGTATCATCGGGTAGGGCGGTGAAAAAATCCAGCCCTGTCAGTTCTTCCACCTTGTCAATGCTCATGGCATACTCCTTGAGTTTCTTTTTCTCGGCCTTGTTCTTGCATACAAAGCCTATTGAGCGATACTTGCCGTTGTAGTCGGTGAGCAACACTTTGAAGAAGGCGTCGGGGATTTTTACACGGCTGTATCCGATGCATTCCTCTCTGTCGCTATTAAATATGGGGCCTGTAACCACTATCACACGGCCGTATAGCTCGGCCTTGTCGCGGGTGAGTTCTTCGAGCTTCTTCCATACTCCGCGGTTGAGGTTCTTATTCTGCGGCGATACATTGGATAGGTAGAAGCTCTCCTCCATGGCCTGTTTGCTCCATTTCATGTCGGCTGCGGGTGCCATGTGCCCACGGTCCCACCCCGAATTTTTATAGTCATCGTCGCAGGCCTGTGTTCCCCGCACCATGGGGTCGCAACAGAAGCCATCTTCGCGCTCCACAACTCCCACAGCCTCTTCGGCGGTAAGTTCATATCCCACCCAATTGGGGTTCTTGGTGCTGCTGTTATATGAAACGGTATAGCCTGTATGCTCTATAATCTGGCTTTTTGCAGGCGGTGTCGTGAAAACGGGCACAGCAAGGTCGCTGCTGTAATCGGCACTGCCTTCGGCCTGCCGGGGCTCTATAAAATAGCTTATCAATATGCCCGCCACTACAACAGCTGCAACCCACAATATTCTGTTTGTCGCGGGTTGCTTTTTCTTTTTTCTTTTTGCCATTATTTGTGGGGTGTCAGCCTATTTTAAGTTTACCCTTTGCAGTCAGCACCACTTTGTATGTTTTGCCTTTCTTTGTGCCGAAAGAGAGCGTGCTGTCGCCGTAGCGCAGATTGCAACGCTCGCCGTTCTTCGATTTTATTATAATCTCGGTGGGAGTACAATCCTTCCAGGTAATATCCACATCGAAACCACCCTTGGCACAGATGCCCTTTACCTCGCCCTCGCTCCATGCATCGGGCAGGGCGGGGAGTATGTGTATAAAGCCCATGTGGCTCTGCATAAGCATCTCGGTAATACCCGCTGTGCCGCCGAAATTACCATCTATCTGGAAGGGGGCGTGTGTGTCCCACAGATTGTCAAGCGTGCCGTTCTTCAACAGATTGCCAAAGAGGGTGTATGCATGATTGCCGTCGTGCAGGCGTGCCCATTGGTTCAGCTTCCAACCCATGCTCCAGCCTGTTGCACCATCGCCGCGATGCACAAGCACCACCTTCGATGCCTCGGCAAGCTCGGGGGTGGTTACGGGCGAAATGGTGTGTCCCGGGTGCAAACCGAACAGGTGGTTCACATGGCGATGCTGGTCTTTGGGGTTGTCGATATCCTTGCTCCACTCCATAAGCTGTCCGTAACGGCCGGTTTGGTAGGGAACGAGGTTGTCGAGTACGTTTTGCCACTCTCTGCGCAGTTGCTTGTCTGTTTTCAGAACCTCGGCAGCCTTTATGGCATCGAGCAGAATCTCGCGTACCACGGCATGCACGAATGTGGCTCCCTGGTCTATGGGGCCATGCTCGGGCGATGTAGATGGTGCGGCGGTGTAGCTGCCATCTTCGCGTTTCCACAAATAATCCATGGTGAAGAGTGCGCTGCTCTTTATGATTTCGTATCCGCTGTTTTTAAGGAAATCCTTGTCGCGTGTGTAGTCGTAGTAGTCCCACACATGTGTGGCAAGCCATGGGCCTGCCATGGGGTTGAAGTTCCACGACATATCTTGGCTTATTAGCGGGGCGGTGAAACCGAAGATGTTGCCCGAAATGGCTGCGGTCCAGCCACGCGCACCAAAATATGCCTTTGCCGATACTTCGCCCGGTTTTACAAGTGTCTTTATGAAATCCACAAGCGGCAGCACGCACTCGTCAAGGTTAGTGGCGCACGCGGGCCAATAGTTCATTTGCAGATTTATGTTGTTGTGATAATCCACGCGCCAAGGGCCATCCACATTGTTGTGCCACATACCTTGTAGGTTGGCCGGCAGGTTGCCGGGGCGCGAGCTTGCTATTAGCAGGTAGCGGCCGAATTGGAAGTATAGCTCCTCCAAGCCGTAGTCGGGCTTGCCTGTGCGGTAGCTTTTAAGGCGTTGCGGGGTGGGCAGGGATGCCACGCCGGGGTATTCGAGCGTGGCGGGTGCGTTGGGGTTTATATCCAACTTAACGCGGTTGAAAAGGGATGAGTAGTCGGCATAGTGCTCCTTGAAGAGTTCGTCGTAGCCTTTGGCTGCTGCATTCTTCATCCATTGCGCAGTTGTTTCATCGGGGTTCACACCCACATAGGTCTTGGGGTCCTTGAAGTCGGGGTCGAAGTTTATTTTGTAGTCGGTGTCGGCCGTTACATAGAATACAACCTCGTCGGCTCCGTCAATGTAGATTTTCCCATCGCGGATTATTTGTTTACCACCCTCTGCAACGGCTTTTATGCGCAGGGTATATTGCATGCTGTTGTTGTCGAGCCTAGCTTTCCAAGCAAGTCCGTCGTTGCCATCGGCCTCGAGCTTGCCTTCCGATACGGGGTTGGGAGCGTAGCTGAATACGAGATTCTGCATCCCGGGTTTATCGGCACTGAACTTTATAACCAACGTGTTGGCAGGGTACGATACAAAATATTTGCGCTCAAAATTAATATCGTCTTTGGTGTATTGTACCACGGCAAGTGCCGAGTCCAAGGATAGCACGCGCTTGTAATCCCCCAAGCCCACCATGCTGTGCCCTGTCTCAATGTAGAACTCTCCCATTGTGGTGAAATTACCAAAGCGGAAGGGCTTTTCGCCATAATATTCGTAAGAGGCCGTGCTGTTGAAATTTTCGCGCGTGAGGCGTGCTGCCTTCTCGTCGTCGCCATCGATAAAGGCCTGTCTGATGTCGTCGAGCAGGTGCGCCGACTGCTTGTTTACGTTCCAATAATACTCGGCACCGCCCTCGGTGTTGGGGCCACCGCGCCACAAGGTCTTTTCGTTGAAGGTGATTCGCTCGGCCTCCAAAGAGCCCATGATGTTGGCACCTATGCTGCCGTTACCGATGGGTAGCGATTGTGATTCCCATTCTTGGTCGGGGTTGTATGCACCCTCACCCGCCCATTCGGGTTTCCCTTTGCCTTTCCACAGGTCGGGGCGGCCGCCGTGCCACACAGCGCGGCCTTTGAGTGTGGTGGGTTGGTCGAACCAAACGCTCAATCCGTTTATGTAATTGGTTTGTGCTTGTAACAAAAGTGCCGCAACGAGGCTTACGATGATTGTGGAAAGTCTTTTCATTTTTTATGTAGTTTAGATGTTTTGTTTATACAAAAAGTGTTATGACCACCTGAATGATTATTACTCTCAAAAATATGCATACAGGATATACCGTGGCGTATGCAACGGATGGATTGTCGCCCTCTATGGCGTCGTTGGCATAGTTCAAAGCCATGGGGTTGGCCATGGAGCCGCATAACAGGCCGCAAGTGGACCCGAAGTCAATCCCTTGCATGCGCATGGCAAAAAAACCGGCAATTACCACCGGGAGGAATGTTATAAGGAATCCAATTCCAAGCCACAGGAATCCCTCGGGGCGTATGATGGTTTCAAAGAAGTGCGCGCCGGCATCGAGTCCCAAGCAGGCAAGGTACAAGTTCAGTCCCAGGGCGCGCAACATCATGTTGGCACTTTGCGTAGTGTATGTAACCATGTGCAGGCGTGGCCCGAACGTGCCCACAAGAATACCCATGAGAATGGGGCCGCCGGCAAGTCCAAGCTTCACAGGCAACGATATTCCGGGCACGGCAAACGGTATACTGCCCACTGCAAGCCCCAGAATTATACCTATGAACACCGATACGAGGTTGGGCTCGTCGAGGTTTTTTACAGCATTTCCAAGAATTTTTTCTACATGATGGATGTCGGCCGCCTCGCCCACCACGGTCAGGCGGTCGCCCATTTGCAATCTCAATTCGGGCGTGGCAAGCAATTCCACTCCCGAACGATATACACGGCTTATGTTTATACCGTAGTTGTTCCTAAGCCGCAGCGACGACAATTTTTTGCCGTTAATTTCGGGGCGTGTAACCAATATTCCCTGGGATATAAGTTCGCTGTCAATCTTGTTCCAATCTATGTTTTCGGCGTTCCAATCGCGCTCCTCCTGCTCACCGAAAATCATGCGTAGAGCCTCTGTGTCTTCGGGTTTTGTTATCACAAGCAGAACATCGTCTTTAAGAATCTTTTTGTCGCCTGTGGGTATGATTACATGCCCTCCTCGCCACAATCTTGATATTACAAATTTGTGCATGCTGTTGGTTGCAATCTCGCTCACCGTCTTTTCAAAAATGGCAGGATTAGTTACATGATAGCTTGCCACAAAAACGTTTTTTTTATGTTCGTCGTCGGGGCCGGCAAGGTCGCTTTTGCGCACAAATACCTTTCTCATGAATACTATGGCAAGGATTACACCCACAACGCCCAAGGGGTAAGTGATTGCACAACTCAATGCGGCTCCGCTGCTCTCTACATTCATCTGCTCAAGGGTTTGTTGCGCAGCTGCAAGGGCGGGCGTGTTGGTTGTGGCACCGCACAGAATACCCGACACATCGGCTATTGAAATGCCAAACAGAAAACTTGCGCCTATGGCAAGCAAGGTGCCTCCAAGCACCACTGCCAGCGACGGGAAGAGGAGGCGTGCGCCCTCGGTGCGCATGGAACTGAAAAATCCGGGGCCCACCTGCAAACCAAGAGCATAGACAAAAAGCACAAGCCCGAACGATTCGGCATAGAAAAGCATCTGTGCATCGATTGTGAGCCCAAAATGGCCGGCCATGATGCCTATGAAAAAGACAAACGTAACACCAAGGGATATGCCCATAATGCGCATCTTCCCCAAAATAATGCCTGCTGCCGATATAAGCGACAACACAATTATTGCTTGCAGTGCCGAGTGCTCGACAAAGAGTGTGTTTATAAAATCCATTTTTTGCGGTCTTGACGCGAAGATATACAAAAAATGTGTTTTACCAAGGTATTTATTTAAGAAATCCTTGCAATTATATTATTATGTTATTCAAACTGCCGTTGTGGGGCAACTATGTGCCTTGTGGCAATTTTTATTCGCCGGCCAATTTCGCGGTGAACCCTATTGCCTCCACTGCTTTTATGGCCTCTTCGGTGTCAAATGTGCCCTTTACCATCGCTTTGCCTGTTGCAAGGTCTATATCCACGCTCTCCACGCCTGCAATCCCTTTCAAAGCCTTCTCCACACTTGCTTTGCAGTGGTTGCACGACATACCTTCAATCTCCAAAATGGTAGTGCTCTCCTCTTTGCTGTTGCAACTGCAATTGTCGCCATCGCAATGGCCGCAGTCGCAATCGTGGTGGCTGTGTCTATGGCGTTGTATAAAGGCATTTACAAGCAGTATCACAAGCAAGGCCGAACAGATGATGTTGAAAATGGGCAGCCCGTGGTGGCTGTGCTCATGTATGGCGGCTATGGGGTGTGTGAACCATTCGCGTGGCAGCAAGTGGTCTATAGCCAATCCCATGGTCATGGCACCGGCAATTATGGAACCCAAATATACGAGCAACGTGCGGCGTCCCATAACCTTGCTCACAATGAGTATAGATGCCGCATTCACTGCGGGGCCGGCCATAAGCAGTACAAGGGCTGTGCCGGGTGATAGCCCTTTGAGCATCAGTGCCACGGCAATGGGTATGGAGCCTGTGGCGCAAAGGTACATGGGTATGGATAGCAGCAATACAAACAGCATGCTCAGCAGCGAGCTGTGTGCAAATAATTCAAAAAACGAGTCGGGTACAAAAACCGTGATAATGCCCGCAACCACCAGCCCCACCACAAGCCAGCGGCCTATGTCCTGCATCATATCCACGAATGCATATTTCAGGGCATTTTTAATCTTCTCGCCAAAGCTCTTTTTCTCTGTTTGGGCGCTATTGCTCTGTTGCAGCTCCATTATCTTGTTTTCCTCCTTTTCATCGGCGAGTTTTATCCCCAAGAAACCACCCAGCAAGGCGGTAAATGATGCGGCAATAGGGCGCAGTATGGCAAACGGCAATCCCATTATGGAGTAGGTTGCAAAAATTGAATCCACACCGGTTTGCGGGGTGGCTATGAGGAACGCTATCGTGGCTCCTTTTGATGCTCCGTCTTTTCTCAACGACATGGCTGTGGGAATTACCCCGCACGAGCAGAGGGGTAATGGTATTCCCAATAATGTGGCGTTGAATACAGAACGGAACGATTTGCCGCCAAGGTACTTTTTGTATAGTGTATTCGGTACAAACGCGTGCATTATCCCTGCAAAAAAGAATCCCAGCAGCACATAGGGCGACATTTGGTTTATCAGTTCAAGTATCTCTTTCATATATTTGTTTTTGTATCTGTTTTACCTCAAATTTATATCTTAAATGCGCTATGCATTAAATTCCATGCGAAGATAACGCAAAAATCTTGCAAATAGATTGTATTTTTCTCCTCACAGGCTTAAAAATATGAAAAAACCGCTATTTTTGCATTGTGAACATTTGCAATATGAATTACGAAGAACTTTTGCAACAATATAAAATAAGGCCCACTGCGGTGCGCATGCTCATTCTTAAGGGAATAGATGAATTTGCCGCCCCCTTCTCGTTGGAGGAACTATATGTTTTTCTCGATACCATCGACCGCAGTACGGTTTTTCGCACGCTTGTCCTTTTTGAGGAGCAGCATCTGTTGCATAGTTTCGAAGATGGCAGCGGCAAGAAGAAATATTGCTTCCACCATTTGCACCCGGTAGCGGGCGAGCCCTCTCATGCATCGTGCCGCCATATTCATGCAACATGTCGTGTGTGTGGGCGCACCATGTGCATCACCACGCAGGAAATACCAATGGTTTCCCTCCCCGACGATTTCGAGGTTGAAAATGTAAATTATGTGGTTACCGGTGTTTGCTCTCAATGCAAGAAAGAGTAAATGACTTTACATTAAACTTTCCTGTTTTTTTTAATTAATCTTTAACGAAATAATTATTTTTTATTACTTTTGCTTTGATATAAAATAAATAGTGAATAATCAGCTTGCTTTGTCTCACTGATGGGAGCGTTGCTCCGGCAGGTAATCCCTGCTAAACTTGGCGGTTTTATTTGAAAGAAAAGCGGCATACTCATTTGCTCTGCGCAGCATAGGCTGTGTAGTTTTCATGCGTATATGTCTTATGGGTCGCCAAGCCCTCGTCGGTGGATAATGTTCTATTATCCGCTTTTTTGTTTTATGTTGTCGCATCTTTGGGTAGAATTTATTAACTATTTAATAATTAAAGCTATGAATTTAATCAGCAAAAGATTTTTCGCAGCGGTAACAGCTCTGCTTTTTGTGTGCGCGGGTGCGTATGCGCAAGCGGTGATGTTCCCACAAGAAAAACAGCCGGGAACGGCAAGAGCGGTTGAGGAGAGTGGCGTTTATACAATATCAAACGACCTCTTTTCGGCGAAATTTATCCATGCCGATGGTACAATAACCTTCGGCGGATGTGAAGAACTCGGCCTTATGGCGGGCAGTGAAATTTTCAAAGTGCAGTTTGCCGATGGAACAGAGGTTCCGGCATCGGCTTTTACAATTGTCGATGACAATGTTCGTGTGGAATCCCTTGCCGCCGACCCCGATGCGGTGAAAGGCTCGAAGCGTTTTGCCGGGCAGCAGATTGCAGCAAAATTTGCTTATACCAACGGCCTTGAAGTTGCATGGCGTGCGGTGTTGCGCGATGGCTCACACTATCTGCGTACCGAGGTGGATATTGTAAACACCGGCGCAGAGGGTATCGACATGTATAGTATCACCCCCATGATGTATACCGTGGAAAATGTAGATGGCGAGAAAGCTCCCGCCGTGGTTGGCAACACTCGCGGTGCGGTTATTGCAAGCGACAAAATTTTTGCCGGTCTTGAAACACCTATGGGATTGAGCTATGCCGGCGAGGCTACCGACCTCGAATCCTTTGTCTTTAATGCATGGAACGGGGCCACTTCTTGGGCATGGACTCCCGAGGATAGTGATATCCCCGATGGCATTAAGGCCCTGAGTCAATATGCGCAAGGGACCGTCTTTGGCTCACGCGGATATCTTGTATTCCGTCAGTCGGGCGATTGTACTATCACGCTCGACTACACAAGCGGTAACAATCGTTTGCAGATTCTTGGTGTGGATATTCTTGATGTAAACGGTAATGTTCTTGACAGCGACTATCACTTTGGCTACACCGGTGGCAACGACAGCAACCGCGACTATATTGTCAATATTAGTGAGGCGGGTGTATATATGGTTCGTATTTTTGTCAGCAACAATGGCAGTGGCGAGGGTTTTGGCAGTGTAGGTACAATAACATATAGCAAAAAGGTAGCACTCCCGGCCCTTGTATATGACCTTGCATCGACAACTCCCCCCTATGTTACTCCTACCGTGGTGGAAGCCGAGGAGGATGATGCCGCAGTGGAAACAACTCCGAAAACAGAAGAAACAACCGAAGTAAGCCTCACTTGGTCCGATAATCTGCCAAATTTCTCGGCTGAAGCTGATGCTCCCGAGGGGCTTGATGCTTGGAACGACACAGAAGCTACAATGGTTGTGTATAGCCGCAAATTGGACTATGAAATGGGTGCAGGAGAACTTTCTGTAAAATTTAAATATAGCAACGGCTATTATGCGCTTGATGTGCTGGGTGTCGATATTCTCAATGCCGATGGTGCTGTAGTTGCAAGCGATTATCATTATGGTGCTGCAGGTACACAAACCTATACACTCACAATCCCTTCAAGTGCCACCTATACCCTTCGTCTTCTTGTCGATAAGCAAGGCAAGGAGAGTAGCTATGGTACAAATGGTAATATAACAGTAACCTATCCCACGTATAGTGAACCCGTGGAGGCCGTAGGCTCGTTGAATGCCGAAAACAGCTCTTTGAACGATACCTGGGTGAGCTCTTGGGATGGTTTCAGCGATTGGACAGGAACATTGCCAAGCAGTGTGGAAAAGCATGGTACTGCAAAATATAAGGATACAGGTTACTATAATGTAGGTCTTGGCCGTCTCTCTTTCCTATTTGATTACACAAGCGGCAGCCACGGCCTTTATGTGCTTGGTGTGCAGTTGGTTGATGCCGATGGTAACATCGTGGCACAGGAGTTTAAGAATGGGTTTACCGGCTTAAACAGTACCGTAACATATAATGTGTATGCTCCCGAGGCCGGTGTGTATAAGATTCGTTATATATTTGATTACTATCCCAATAACGGTACCAATACCAATGGCGACATAACTGTAAGTTTCACTGCTATCGATGCCATTACAGCCGCTCAGCAGCAAACGAAGGCATGGACAAGTGCCTGGGAGGGTTTTGCTGCTTGGACCGATGCTCCCGACGGATTAAAATCATTTGATAACGCAACAAGTACAGAAACTACACCTGCAAACATTCAATACATAGATGAATCCTATTGTATAAAGGCTGGTAGGCTATCTGTATTGTACGACTATACAGGTGGCGGGCATGGTATGCACCCCATGGGTTTGGTGCTTATGGATATTAATGGCAATATAGTATCTGCTGATTACCACGCCGGTTTCACAGGTGGCCGCGATGTGAATAATACTTATGCTGTGAGGGTGCCCGAGTTCGGTTTCTACACAGTGAGATTTGTTGCCGATAAAAAAGAAGGTGGTACAGATACTAATGGTACTATAACACTTACACTCAGTGAAATAGCATCTCTGGGCTCGGTTGATGAGGATGAGGAGGTTACACATACTTGGTCGTCGTCAAGCTGGTGTGATATTGCAGATGATGAAGTGCCCAACCGTGTTATAGAGGCCGGTTGTACCGCTGGCAATGCTCGTATAATGGAGCAGATGATAAAAATAAAGTCGGCAGGTGTGCTGAGCGTGAATTTTGACTATGCCAGCGGTGCCAACAAACTGATTATTGCCGGTGTGGATTTGATAGACGATGCAGGCCAGATTGCTGTTGACGATTATCATGCAGGTGAAACCGGTAATAGCGATTCCAACAATACATATAAACTCAATGTATTTGCCCCGGGTACTTATATCTTGCGCTATTTTGTAAATAATTCGGAGTCACTCACTTCCTCGGGTAATGTTGCCATTTCGTTGAAGGTCGATTATACATTGCATCTTGCCGCTGCCGAAACAACACCTATCACAGGTGTGTGGCGTCGCCAGACAACACTTGCAGCCGATACCGAGTGGAATGTAAGTGCTGTTGTGGGAATGATTGCGCCGGGTCAGGCTCGTCGTTCGTTCCTTGCTTATAGTGAGCGTGAGCGTGCTGTGCCTTGGCGTGCTGTTCCTGTTTATATATCTTGGTACGAGATTAACATCAATCGCAACAATGCGGCTCCCGGTCAAGAACATACTAATACCGATGAAAGCAAGTGTTTGCCCATTGTAGAGGAGTGGAAAACTCAGTTGTTTGATAAATACGGCGAGGCTCCATACGCATTTGTTTGGGACGATGGTTGGGATGAATATGGCGAGTGGCAGTTCCACAGCGGTTTCCCCGATGGATTTACAAATATGGATAATGTGGGTCGCCAAATGGGTGCAGGCCAGGGTGCATGGTTAGGCCCTGTCGGTGGTTATGGTACAAGTGGCGGCTATCGTCGTAACTATTGGAGCGACAAGGGCGGTATGCAGTTGAGTAACCCTCTCTATTACGATGTCTTTGTAGAGGCTGTAACCAACCTGCTTCATGGATATGGTTACGATTTCCGTTTCTTTAAGTTCGACGGTATCAGCGCGCAGTTCTCTTCTGTGGGCCCCGATGCCGGTGCCACGGGCGAGGAAAATGCCGAGGCTATCATTATGGCCGAGAAGGTGCTGCGTAGCATCAAGGAGGATGTGTTCCTTAACACCACAGTAGGTACCTGGGCATCACCTTTCTGGTTCCAATTTACCGATGCTGTATGGCGTCAGGAGAAAGATGATGGCACTATTGGTAATAACAGTAACAACCGCGAAAATTGGATAACATACCGCGACCGCTTGGTATATCAGAACTATGTTCAGAACTCTCCATTGTGTCCCATCAATACATTGATGACTCACGGATTTATCTTTACCGAGTATGGCGGCCCTGCCTCTTTCGACCGCTCATGGCAAGCAGTGGTTAATGAGTTGCGTTGTGCATTTGCTTGCGGTTCGGGTATGGTGGAACTTTATAACGATTACGCTCTTACTAACTCGCTTGTTAATCCCACCACAGGTAATGCCGGTGAACTTTGGGGCGAAATTGCCGCCTGCATGAAATGGCAGCGCGAGAACTCCGATGTATTGCCCGATATCCATTGGGTGGGTGGCAATCCTTGGACCGGTGCCAAGGCCGAGATTTACGGTTGGGCTGCATGGAACGCACAGAAGGCTGTGCTCACCCTGCGCAATGGTGCCAACGATGCACAGAGTATCACTTTCACATTGCGCGAGGCACTCGATATCCCTGCTTATGTAAAAGCCGGTAGCACAATTACTTTGAGCCATGCTTTTGCCGACCAAGCTGCAATGAACGGTTTCGGTGGCGTTGATATGGGTACCCCTATCGATATTGATGCCGAACTCACAATCACATTGCCCGGTTCATCGGTATTTGTATTCAATGGTGCCGATAACAACGATACCGGTATTGCAAATGGCAAGTTCTATCGTTTCAAGGATACTGCAGGAAAGTATATTACATCTACCGTTTCGGGAGAAACTTTGGCAGTAAGCGCAACAGCCTATGCTACCTCTATCTTCTGGTTGAACGAAGATAACGAACTCCTTTCGTATGCGAATGGTCGTTATCTTAATACCTTTGAAGGTGGAAATGGCGGCTTTGAGGAGGTTGGCCACGAGGGCAATAATGTGGTGCTTACAAAAGGCTCTGCCGAAGGCTGTGTTAAAATTGCCGTGGCCGATGGTCGCTATCTGCAGAGCAATGGCACGGAAGTTACAACAACATCGTCAAGCTATTATTGGATTATAGAGGAGGTTGATGCTCTTCCTCTTACTATCAGCTCGGTTGGCTATTCTACGCTTAACGCTCCAGTGGCTCTTGAAATTCCCGAGGGTGTTTCGGCATACACAGCAGTGCGCAATGGCGATTTTATTGACTTGGTTGCTGTAAACGAGGTAATACCCGCCAATACAGCGGTAGTTGTCAAAGGTGCTGCCGGCGCATGTGATTTTGCAATAGCCGCCGCTGCTGCAGCTATAGAGGATAACGCGCTTCTTGGTACAATAGAGACCATAAAGGCAAATACGGTTGCTGCGCCATATACATTGCAGACAAAGCGCGATGATGGCGACAATGTGGTAGGTGTTGTTATGCGTAAATACACAGGTGCCGAGCTGTCGGGCTTCAAAATGTATATGGATCTTCCCGAGGCACAGAGCGGAGCGACCTTCAGCTTCCGTTTCCCCGGCACAACCGATATTATTGAGGTCGTGGCTCCGGGAAAGAACAACGGGCGCGTTTACGACCTCTTTGGTCGTCCCGTGGAGAATCCTGTAAAGGGCGTGTATATTGTAGATGATAAAAAGGTTGTATTTTAATAGAAAAAACTATGAAGAAAAAGTATATATCACCCTTTGCGGTGCTTGTGATGGTTGAAAATGAAACTGTGATTGCTGCAAGTGAAAAAGTCGAAATCGAGACCGACGGCCCGGGCGGTGCCGAACATCTTGGCAACAAAAAAGATGGCTCCTGGGGTAATCTCTGGAATAAATAAAGCCTGTATAGGCTATTAAACAAGATGGAGTATGGCATGTGTCGTACTCCATCTGTTTTTTTATAATCTATTTATTTAACTAATTTTGGGGTAAGTATGCCCGAAATAAGGAATAAAAGTGCTATCTTTGTACCATGCTATGCCGTGCGTGCGGCAGTTAAACGGTTTTGAATATAAATAATCAAAAAAATAATATTATGGCAAACAAAGCATTATTGGTAATCCTCGATGGTTGGGGAATTGGTAACCACGGTAAGGGTGATGTTATTTTCAATACTCCCACACCTTATTGGGATCATTTGGTATCGGTATATCCTAACTCAAAATTGCAGGCAAGCGGCGAGAATGTAGGCCTCCCCGCAGGCCAGATGGGTAACAGCGAGGTAGGCCACCTTAATATCGGTGGCGGTCGCGTGGTATATCAGGATTTGTTGAAGATTAACCGTGCCATAGCCGATGGCTCCATAGCGCAGAACCCCGAATTGGTTGCTGCCGTTGAGTATGCCAAAAAGAATGGCAAGAAACTCCATTTTATGGGCCTCACCTCAAACGGTGGTGTTCATAGCTCATTGGAGCACTTGGAGGCTATGTATAAGTTCGCGGCCGAGCAGGGTGTGGAGAACGCCTTTGTTCACTGCTTTATGGATGGTCGCGACACCGACCCCAAGAGCGGTGCAGGCTTCATTGCCGACCTCACAGCAAAGAATCTTAAGCTTGCTACCATCGTAGGTCGTTATTATGCAATGGACCGCGACAAGCGTTGGGAGCGTGTGAAGATAGCATACGACCTCATTGTAAATGGCGAGGGCAAGCCCGCAGCAGATATGGTTGCGGCCGTTGAGGAGTCTTATGCCGAGGGTGTTACCGATGAGTTTATCAAGCCCATTGTCAATACCGCTTTCGATGGTCGTATAGGCGAGGGTGATGCAGTAATCTTCTTCAACTACCGCAACGACCGTGCCAAGGAGCTTACCGTGGTGCTCACACAAGAGGATATGCCTGCCGAGGGTATGCATACAATCCCCGGCTTGCAATACTATTGCATGACACCCTATGATGCAAAATTCACAGGTGTTCACATTCTGTTCGACAAAGAGAACGTAGATAACACACTTGGCGAGTTTGTGTCAAAGCAGGGCATGAAGCAGCTCCACATTGCCGAGACCGAGAAATATGCACACGTTACATTCTTCTTCAATGGTGGTCGCGAGGCTCCCTACGAGGGCGAGGAGCGCATCCTTGTTCCCTCTCCCAAGGTTGCCACATACGACCTTCAGCCCGAGATGAGTGCATACGAGGTGAAAGACAAATTGGTTGCCGAGATAAATTCAGAGAAGTTCGATTTCATCGTTGTGAACTTTGCCAACGGCGATATGGTGGGCCACACAGGTATTTATAGCGCAATAGAGAAGGCCGTTCTTGCTGTTGATGCTTGTTTGAAGGATGTGATTGAGGCCGCTCGCGAGCATGGTTATGAGTCTATCATTATTGCCGACCACGGTAATGCCGATAACGCTGTAAACACCGACGGCTCTCCCAATACCGCCCACTCGCTCAACCCTGTTCCTTGCGTTTATGTAACAAACAAGGAGAATGCAACCATCAAGGATGGTATTTTGGCCGATGTAGCTCCCACAATCCTCAAAATTATGGGCTTGCAGGCTCCTGCCGAAATGACCGGTGAGGCTTTGATTTAATTATAATAGGTGTAGCATAGCGGCTGCGTTCAGCGTAGCCGCTATGCTGTTTTATTTGTTCTAACAGCCTATTTCCAAAGAGGGACGAGCGCGAGGTTACGAGCGCGGAGGGAGTTATCATACGCCCAAGATAAAATATAAAACAAAGAAAAATTATGGTACAGATAGGTGATGCAATAGTTTCGTTCGACCTGTTTCAAGAATATTTTTGTTGCAACCCCTCGCATTGCAAGGGAATATGTTGCGTGGAGGGCGATGCCGGTGCCCCGGTCCTCTTTGAGGAGGTTGAAAAGCTTGAGGAGGCTTTGGAGGTTGTAGCTCCGGATATGTCGCCCGCAGCCCGCGCCATTGCCGATGAGCAGGGTGTGGTTTATACCGACCGCGATGGCGACCTTGTAACCTCCATTGTCGATGGCAAGGATTGTATCTTTGCATCGCGCGACGAAAAGGGCTGTTGCATCTGCCTCATAGAGAAGGCATATAACGAAGGGCGCATAGGGTGGCGCAAACCTATCTCCTGTTATCTGTACCCTGTGCGCTTGCGCAAGGTTGGCGACCTCACTGCCGTTAATTTCCACAAGTGGGATGTGTGTCGCAGCGCTGTGGTGGCAGGCCGTCGTAAGGGCATAAAGGCATACGAATTCCTCAAAGGACCGCTTATCGAACGTTTTGGCGAGGAGTGGTATAGTGAATTACTCATAGTGGCAAAAGAATTAGAGAAGCAGGGACTGCTTCGATAAGTCTTGCCACTATGAGTAATCGATGAAGCGGGCAGCAAACGGTCGCACGCGTCGCCGGTGTAACTGGCGCCGTGCGGGTTGCGATTAGCACGCTTTGTCAATTTCTGCTCATAGTGGCAAAAGAGCTTGAGAAACAAGGGTTGCTTAGATAATATTTTGCCGCTATGTGTAGTGCCCGCTTTGTCAATTTCGGTAAAGCAAGTTTTTTAATAGATAAAGCGAGCTGCAAGCAGTCGCCCGCATGGCACCGATGAAATTAGCGCTGTGCGGCGTGCAAGAGGTTTGCTCTTGCTGCAAACCTATATCTACACCTTTAATAAAATAAAAAATATGTTTCCCTTTGCGGGTGAAACTATTTGTATTATTTTTGCAAAATATTGTTAATGCAATATCCTCTTTCGTGTGTGGCTTGCGGCTTAATTTGCTGATAGCCAACGCGCGAATGGCGTGCTTTAAGTAGATTTTAATATAAACTATAAATAATTTACTATGAAAAAATTTTTACTTTCAATTCTATGCTGCCTGATGGCTGTATTTGCTGTGCAGGCAGAAACTGTAACTTATACAGTAACTTCTACTTCGGCTGTATCTGTCTCTGGTACAGCGCCAAGCGGGTCGTCTGCTACTTATGAATCAACCTATGGAACCAAGTGTCAACTTACAGGTGGTAATAGTATGACTCTTACATTAAGTGGCTATGCAGGTTACAAAATTACCGGTATAACATTGAGTATGAGGTCAAATTCATCGAAAGGTGCCGGTAGCTATAGTATGGTTGTCGGGGAAACAACAATTTCCTCTATTGCCGACGCAAAGTTTAATAACGCAAATTGGTATGGTGCATGGAGCACATCGTACGTTGATGTAACTCCTGCTATGACTAATAGCGATTATACAATAGCAAATGGTGAGGATGTTGTAATAACAATAGAAGCTTCTGCAAACTCATTGTATTGTCAGTCGTTTACTATTGAATATGAAGCTGTCGGCGCTGTAACTCCAACAGCAAAGAAACCTACATTCTCACAGGAATCTTGCGATTTTAATCTTGGCGAGCCTTTCGCTGTAACATTAAGCGCCGAGGAGGATGGGGCAACAATCTATTATACCATCGATGGTAACGACCCCACAGAAGAGAGTGATGTTTACTTGTCTCCTATTGTAATTAGCGAAACAACAACCGTAAAGGCTATTGCTGTTGTTGACGGTTACAACAATAGCGCAGTGGCCGAGGCTACCTATACAGCTATTGACCCTAATGCACCCACAGCTACATTGTCTTTTGCAAGTCTAGATCAGCGTAAGTCATTTTCTGCTGAACAGCAGGTGTGGAAACAGAATGGTATTACATTTACAAATGATAAGGGTGACGGCAGTGATGTTGCTGATTATTCAAATCCTGTCAGGTTGTATAAGAACTCAGATATTACAATAGAGACTACACGTGAGATGTCCAAAATAGAATTTGATTGCAGTACTGCCGGTTATGCAACAGATTTGGCAGCATCAATAGATGACGTGGAAGTTGTGGGTGATAAGGTTACTGTAACATTGTCGCCGGCTGCTAAAAGCTATAATATATCTCTTACGGGAGGTCAGGTGCGTCTTGATGCCATAACCGTTACTTATGCAACTCAACCCCAACCCTCAGGCTTTACCGTAGCTTTAACAGTGGGTAAGTTTGGCTATGCTACCTTGTATTTGGCTGCAGCTGCTCAAATCCCCGATGGCGTTAGCGCTTATATCGTAACCGGTACAAGCAACGGCTATGCTAAGATGAAGGAGGTTACAGGTATCATCCCCGCCAACACCGGTGTTATTCTTGTGGCTGAACAAGGTGAGTATCAATTTGCTTTATATGACAAAGGAACAGCTGATGTTACCGGCAACTTGCTTGCAGGTACACTCTCCCACGAGTATATCGATGAAGAAGCATACGTTCTTTCAGCCCCCGATGATGTGGTAGGCTTCTACAAGGCTAAAATGACAGATGGTACTTGGTTGAACAATGCCAACAAGGCATACTTGCCTGCAAGTGCCGTGGCTAATAAGGCAATTGCATTCTATGGCTTTGAATGGAACGGCACAACAGGTATTGAGGGTGTAGAGGCAGAGGGCGCGCAGGATGGCGCAATCTACGACCTCTCGGGCCGCAGAGTTAAGGCTATCACAGCTCCCGGTATCTACATTGTAAACGGTAAAAAAGTTGTGGTTAAGTGAGAGGAATATCACCCAAGTTTACTTGGCTTGTATTCCCGAACGCCAACAACTTCGCCGCAGGCAAAGTTGTTAAGTAAAAGTCAATAAAACCATTCAATAAATAAAAAGTTAAATCCATACTTGCCACAGCAAGTATGGATTTAACTTTTTTCAATTTTATGATATTCTTTATAAATTTGCGAGATTGCAAATTAAAGAGTATATTTACACATTATTATATTAATGATACTGCAATGTCGGTAGAAATAGTAAAAGTGGAAACCAATAGTATGCTGAAACGCTTTGTGCGTTTCAACTACGAATTATATAAGAATAACCCATATTCGGTGCCCGACCTCTACGAGGACACCATGAACACCCTGCGCAAGGACCGCAATGCTGCGTTTGAGTTTTGCGATGCCGATTATTTCCTTGCCATGCGCGATGGCAATATTGTGGGGCGCGTGGCTGCAATAATAAACCATCGTGCCAACGAAAAATGGGGGCAGAATTCTGCCCGCTTCGGCTGGATTGATTTTATAGACGACCGCGAGGTTTCGGCTGCCCTTATTTCTGCCGTGGAGCAGTGGGCGCGCGAGCATGGCATGAAAGAGTTGCACGGCCCGCTGGGCTTTACCGACCTCGACCCCGAGGGCTTGCTCATTGAGGGCTTCGACCGCCTGGGCACTATGGCTGCTATTTATAACTACCCCTATTACAAGGAGCATTTGGAGGCACTTGGCTATGAGAAGGATGCCGATTGGGTGGAGTTTCTTATAAAGGTGCCCGAAAAGAATTGGGAAAAGGCGGAGCGCCTGTCGGCAATAGTGGCAAAGAGGTTTAATCTGCGCGTGGTGCAGTGCAAGTCACGCAATGAACTTGCCAAGCGTTATGGCAAGGCTCTTTTTGAGCTTGTTAACGAGTGCTACGCTCCCTTGTATGGTGTTTCGCCATTGAGCGAGAAGCAGATTGAGCAGCTTATCAAGCAGTATCTGCCGGTGGTGGATTTGCGCCTTATTTCTCTTGTGGTTGATGAAAACGACAATCTTGTGGCTATTGCGGTGAGCATCGTGTCGCTTTCCGAGGCTTTGCAAAAGGCAAAGGGCAAGATGTTCCCGTTCGGCTGGTTTCATCTGCTCAAGGCGCTCTTCTTCAAGCGTCCCAAGCGTTTGGATTTCCTGCTTGTGGCAATAAAGCCCGAGTATCAGAGCAAGGGTGTGATGGCAATGATTTTCAACGACCTCATGCCGCGATATATATCTATGGGCTTCGAGGATGTGGAGACAAACCCCGAGCTTGAAACAAATAATAAGGTACAGGCGCAGTGGGATAGCTTCGATAAGGAGCAACACAAGCGTCGCAGAGCATATAAGAAGATTTTGTAAGTATGAGCGAAGATAAAGAGCTTATTTTTGGTGATGGTGCGCCTGTGGAGCAGGCCGAATATACCGAGGACAATATACGCCACTTGAGCGACATGGAGCATATACGTACCCGTCCGGGTATGTATATCGGTAAGTTGGGCGACGGCTCGCAGAGCGACGATGGTGTGTATGTGTTGCTGAAAGAGGTGGTGGATAACTGTATCGACGAGTTCAAGATGGGCGCAGGCAAGCGCATAGAGATTGATATAGAGGATAACCACTCGGTGGTGGTGCGCGACTATGGCCGCGGAATACCGCAGGGCAAGATGATTGACGCAGTGAGCAAGCTCAACACCGGTGCCAAGTACGATAGCAAGGCATTCAAAAAGTCGGTAGGTCTTAACGGCGTGGGTTTGAAGGCTGTAAATGCGTTGAGCACTCGTTTCGAGGTGCGCAGCTACCGCGACGGTGTGGTGCGCACGGCTGTATTCGAGGCTGGCAATCTCATAAGCGACAGCACCGAGAAAACCACCGACGAGAATGGTACATACGTCGCTTTCACTCCCGATGCAAAGCTCTTTCGCAACTACGAATATCGCCCTGCCTTCATAGAGACACTGTTGCGCAACTACACATATCTGAATACCGGCCTTGCCATTATGTTCAACGGCAAGCGCATATTGTCGCGCAACGGTCTTGCCGACCTTCTCACCGACAGCATGACGGCCGAAAGCCTCTATCCCATAATACACCTTAAAGGCGAGGATATAGAGATAGCCTTTACCCATGCACAGCAGTATGGCGAGGAGTATTACTCCTTTGTAAACGGCCAGCACACCTCGCAGGGTGGTACACACCAGAGTGCATTCAAGGAG
Organism: Bacteroidaceae bacterium; assembly: GCA_017451695.1. Classification (GTDB taxonomy): domain Bacteria; phylum Bacteroidota; class Bacteroidia; order Bacteroidales; family Bacteroidaceae; genus HGM04593. Next base: position 8,019 of record JAFTNW010000001.1, on the reverse strand, counting down.
ATGGTGGCATCTACCATACACGACTTTTTCTCGGCCAAGAACTTTGAGTATTGCGACATTCGCAACGGTATAGTGGCTGCCATTGCCATCAATATACAGGAGCCTGTGTTCGAGAGTCAGACAAAAGTGCGTCTGGGCTCCACCACCATAGCTCCCGAAGAGGGCAGCATGAGTGTGAAGAAGTTTATTGGCGATTTTGTGAAAGAGGAACTCGATAACTTCCTGCATAAGAATCCCGACATCAGCGATGTGATGCTTGTGAAGATACAGGCATCGGAGAAAGAGCGCAAGGAACTTGCAGGCCTCACCAAGCAGGTGCGCGAGAAGGCAAAAAAGGTGAATATGCACAACCGTAAGCTGCGCGACTGCCGCATACACTACAACGATAGCAAGGGCGACCGCATTGACGAGAGTTGCATCTTCATTACCGAGGGCGATTCTGCCAGCGGCTCAATCACCAAGAGCCGCGATGCCAACACGCAGGCGGTCTTCAGCCTGCGTGGTAAACCGCTTAACTGTTTCGGCCTCAGCCGTGCAGTGGTGTATCAGAACGAGGAGTTCAATCTGTTGCAGGCGGCCTTGAACATTGAAGACGGCTTGGAAGGGTTGCGTTACAACAAGGTGATTGTGGCAACCGATGCCGATGTCGATGGCATGCACATACGCCTGCTTATGATAACCTTCTTCCTGCAATTCTTCCCCGAGCTCATAAAGAAGGGGCATGTGTATATATTGCAGACACCGCTGTTCCGTGTGCGCAATAAGCGCAAGCAGCCTCGTGGCAAGAAGGCTGCCGATGAACAGCCACAGCAGAAGGGCGATTTTGAAACTATCTACTGTTACTCCGAGGAGGAGCGTATCGCCGCCATAGAGAAACTGTCGCCCAACCCCGAGATTACCCGCTTTAAGGGACTTGGTGAGATTTCGCCCGACGAGTTCCGCAATTTCATAGGCCCCGATATGCGCTTGGAGCGCGTCTCCATGCACAAGGACGACAAGGTTGACGAGTTGCTCTGCTACTACATGGGCAAGAATACCATGGAGCGCCAGAACTTTATTATTGACAACCTCGTGGTAGAGGAGGATAAAACAGACGAAGAGTAAAATGAAAACAGCACTGTTTGCAGGGAGTTTTAATCCATATACACGCGGGCACCATGCTATTGTGCAGCGTGCGCTTGCCATCTTCGACAGGGTGGTGGTGGCCATAGGTTGCAATATGGGCAAGGAGGGTGCCGTTGATACTGCCGAGCGCCGCAAGGCAATAGAAAAGGTGTATGCCGACGAGCCTCGTGTGCAGGTGGCTGTTTATAGCGGGCTCACCATGGATTATGCCCGCAGCATAGGTGCCACGGCGCTGTTGCGTGGAGTGCGCAGCGTTAAGGATTTTGAGTATGAACGCGACCTTGCCGATGTGAATATGCGCATGGGTGGCATTGAAACAGTAATACTAATGAGCTCGCCCGAGAATGCTGCGATAAGCAGCAGCCTTGTGCGCGAACTTATGGCATACGGAAAAGATGTTAAAGATTTATTACCATAAAACAAAACTATGAAAAAGATATTATCACTGATGTTTACAGCCCTGCTTGCGTTGTCTGTTGCCGCGCAAGAGAGCATGCCCGCTTCGCTTTACAAATTGCTCACGGCGGGCAATATCATCAATCGTTGCTATGTCGATAGTGTTGATGACGCAAAGGTGGTGGAAGAGGGTATAAAAGCAATGCTCAAACAGCTCGACCCACACTCCACATATACCGATCCCAAAGAGACAAAAGCCCTGCTCGAGGAGATGGAAGGCAGCTTTGGCGGCATAGGTATTCAGTTCAATATTGTAGATGACACGCTCTATGTAATACGCACAACCACGGCAGGCCCCTCGGAGAGGGCCGGTATATTGGCGGGCGACCGCGTGGTGATGGTAAACGATACCGTCATTGCCGGTGTGAAGATGGAGCGCGAGGATATAATGTCGCGCCTTCGCGGTCCCGTAGATACCAAAGTGAAATTGAGCGTTAAACGTACCGGCATTGAGCGTATGCTCACTTTTGATATCGTGCGCTCAATGATATCCACCGAGAGCGTGGATGCGGTATATATGGTGGATAAGAGTGTGGGATACATACGCATAACATCGTTTGGCGCAACCACTCACAAGGAGTTTGTTGCTGCGCTCGATTCTCTCAAAGGGTGTGGCATGAAATCCCTCATGCTCGACCTTCAAGGCAACGGCGGCGGCTATCTGTCGGCGGCCGTGAATATTGCCAACGAGTTCCTTGACAGAACAAACCTCGTCGTATATACCGAGGGGCGAATATCGCCTCGTTACGACCACCTTGCACAGGGTGGCGGCCGTTTCACAAAAGGCAATCTTGTGGTGCTTGTGGATGAAACGTCGGCATCGGCGGCGGAGATTCTTGCGGGTGCCATACAGGATTGGGATCGTGGTGCAGTGGTGGGCCGCCGTACATTTGGCAAGGGATTGGTGCAACGCCCCTTCCCCATGCCCGATAACTCCATGATACGCCTTACCATTGCGCGTTACTACACCCCTGCCGGGCGTTGTATTCAAAAGCCCTATGGCGACTCCATAAATTATCAGGACGACTTGATGAACCGATATAACAGTGGCGAGTTGAGCAATGCCGACAGCATACATTTCCCCGACTCCTTAAAGGCCTATACAAAGCGTTTGGGACGTGTGGTTTATGGCGGTGGCGGTATAATGCCCGACTATTTTGTTCCGCTCGACACCACGCGCTTCACAAAATTCCACCGCGAACTCACCCGCAAGGGTTCTTTGGTTATGGCTGCATTGCGGTATGTGGATGTTTGTCGCGAGGAACTAAAGAAGGGATACCCCACATTGCGGAGCTACGACGATGGTTTTAAGGTGGATTCCCGCCTCATAGATATGATACGCAAACAAGCAGAGAGCGATAGTGTGAAGATTGCCGATGAAGAGGAGTTCCAGGCATCGCTCAAAGAGATATCCTTCCAGCTTAAATGGCTCATTGCCCGCGATATCTGGAACACCACCGAGGCTGTTCAGATATATAACAAAAACAGCGATACGTTCAAAAAGGCGTATGCTATAATAAAAGAACGCAATATGGACAAGGTGCTTAAAAAGGAAAAATAAATAATTGAATAAAACAGATATAGGAGCCGCATGGCTCCTATATCTGTTTTATTCAACCTCTTTCTTGTATAACCAATACTCTTCTTGTTGTGCAAACTTACGGTTCTCTCGGTCGGCTCTTATCATCAGTGCAGTGTCTATGCTCTATGGCATGCTATAAGTACTTTGCGTTCATCGGCAAGGGTAGTGGCAAAGATATACTCGTTGCCGCCATCGGATAGCTTCAGTCGCTTGCGCAGTTGCTGTACGCTCTCGGGGAAGTTTCGCACGCTGATGTTGGCTTTTTTCATTTGCACTACCTTTTTAATATCGCTTTTGGTGAATCCCAAAACTTCTGCTACCTTGAATTTGCGCCCGGGGAACTGTTCTATAAGGGTGTCGGCTGTGAATAGGTGGCTGTTGGGGTGTAGCTTGCTTGTGCCGGTTGCTGCGGCAAGGGTCTTATGGCAGTTGCCTTTTTGTATGGCTGCGTTGGGCTCGTATAGATATGCTCCTACCTGCGCAGTGTAGCTTGCCGTGGCGTTTTGTTCTTCGGCTGCGGTGAAGGTGAATTGTTCCGTGCCCTTGTTTGTGATGTTTATGCAGTGGGTGGTAATCTCGTTTGCACCACCCGCTTGCAGTATAAAGAGCAGTTCCTTGCACTCGTTGTTTACGGCAATGATGTGTACTTGTGCTACGTGCTTTAATTGTCGGCATGCGGCAGTGATGTCGAGCATGGGAGAGCATTTTATCATCACACTTTTGCTCTTTGAGATAAGCTGTTCTTCAATGGCGGTAATGTCGGGCTCGCAGTCGGTGAGTGCCACAACTTTTTGCCCTGCTCCGTCGCGTCGTGCGGGGTCGGCAAATATCCAATCCTGTGGTGGCAGTGTGGCGAGAATATCCTCGCTGTTGCCGTTTACTATATCTATGTGGTGCAGCCCTAACAACTTGAAATTCTCGCGTGCAATGTCGCAGAGCAGGGGACTGCGCTCAATGTATGTGGCATGCTCAAAACCGCGTGCCATGTAGCTGCAATCTATGCCGAACCCGCCTGTGAGGTCGGCAAGGTTGTTACCGCTTGCAAGTGATGCTTTGTATTGCGCAGTGGCTTGTGAGGAGCACTGTTCCATGGATATGCGCGGTGGGTATATAACCCCTTCTGTGGCTGCCCACTGTGGCAGTTTGCTCTGCGCAAGTTGCCATCCCTCTATTTGTGTTATTGCTTGGCGCATATCCACGGCCGTATGGCGGGTGGCTTGCAGCGCAAGTGTGCGTGTGTCGCTTGTACGGTGTTGGGCTATGAATTGTTTTGTCTCTTCGTTCACGGCTGTATCTCCCTTTTGCAATTTGTTGCCGAAGATAGTGTAAACGCGGTGTAAAACAAAATATGCTTGCTTGTTTTTTGTGATGGTGCTAATATAAAAAATTGGTGGCAGAATAATCTGCCACCAATCGTATATAAAATCCTAAGTTCTCTATATTAGAGTTTGGGACCGGCTGCAACAAGAGCCTTACCGGCCTCGTTACCTGTGTACTTGGTGAAGTTCTTGATGAAGCGACCTGCCAAATCAACGGCCTTCTCCTCCCACTGTGAAGCATCGGCATAAGTGTCGCGGGGATCCAAGATTGCGGGATCAACACCGGGCAACTCTGTAGGTACAACAAAGTTGAAGTGAGGAATTGTCTTTGTAGGTGCGTTGTCGATAGAACCGTCGAGGATAGCATCGATGATACCGCGTGTATCCTTGATAGAGATACGCTTGCCTGTACCGTTCCAGCCTGTGTTCACCAAGTAAGCCTTTGCACCGTTCTTCTCCATCTTCTTAACGAGCTCCTCACCATACTTTGTGGGGTGCAAGCTAAGGAAGGCAGCACCGAAGCAAGCAGAGAATGTGGGAGTGGGCTCTGTGATGCCGCGCTCTGTACCTGCAAGCTTAGCGGTGAAACCGCTGAGGAAGTAGTACTGTGTCTGCTCGGGTGAGAGGATAGACACGGGAGGAAGAACACCGAATGCGTCAGCCGACAAGAAGATAACCTTCTTTGCGGGAGCTGCCATTGAACCGGGCTTGATGTTCTGAATGTGGTTGATGGGGTAAGATACACGAGTGTTCTCGGTTACGCTCTTGTCGGCGAAATTAATCTTGCCGTTAGCATCAACTGTTACGTTCTCCAAGAGTGCATCGCGCTTGATAGCGTTGTAGATATCGGGCTCGCTCTCTTTGTCGAGGTTGATAACCTTTGCGTAGCAACCACCCTCGAAGTTAAATACAGATTCGTCGTCCCAGCCGTGCTCGTCGTCGCCGATAAGCATACGTTTGGGGTCTGTTGAGAGGGTAGTTTTACCTGTACCTGAAAGGCCGAAGAAGATAGCAGTCTCGCCCTTCTCGTTGGTGTTGGCCGAGCAGTGCATTGAAGCGATACCCTGCAAGGGGAGGTAGTAGTTCATCATAGAGAACATACCTTTCTTCATCTCACCACCATACCATGTGTTGAGGATAACCTGCTCGCGTGTTGTGAGGTTGAACACAACAGCTGTCTCAGAGTTCAAACCGAGCTCTTTGTAGTTCTCAACGGCTGCCTTAGAAGCGTTGTAAACGATGAAGTCGGGCTCACCGAATGCTGCCTGCTCCTCGGCTGTGGGGCGGATAAACATATTTGTTACGAAGTGTGCCTGCCAAGCTACCTCCATGATGAAACGTACTTTCAAACGTGTTGTGGGGTTAGCACCGCAGAATGCATCTACTACATAAAGTTTCTTGTTAGAAAGCTCCTTTGTAGCAATCTCTTTGAGTACATTCCAAGTCTCTGTTGTAACAGGCTTGTTGTCGTTTTTGTACTCATCCGATGTCCACCATACAGTGTTCTCCGATGTTGCATCCTTAACGATGAACTTGTCCTTGGGAGAACGGCCGGTGTAAACACCTGTCATTACGTTTACTGCGCCAAGTTCTGTAACCTGGCCAACCTCATAACCTTCAAGACCGGGCTTTGTCTCCTCGGCAAAAAGCTGCTCGTAAGAGGGATTGTGGATAATCTCGGTAGCACCGGTAATACCATACTTGGTAAGATCTATTGTTGCCATAATTTGAAAAAATAAATTATTTGTTAATAATCAAAAAATATTTACCGTTGGAGGTGGTTTCTTTGTGAAAATTTTAACATTTTGCTCAAAGATGCCAAAGTTCTCCAAGTGCAAATATATATCTTTTTGCTTAAACTCTCAAAACAATTAAAGAAAAATTTCTTTAATTACTGCAAAAAAGCTATTTGGGCTCTGTTTTTGAACTTTTTTCGGTGTTTTTGGATGTCATCTTGTACTTGCATTTTGCTGTTTTTATCCTTTTATTCTTTGCAAAAAGGGTGTTGTCTGTTGCATTTGTCTTGTAAAAAGGTTTAATTTTTGACAAATTGATTTTTCTTGTTTTTTCGCTGCTGTTTCATCTTTTTTATCCTTATTCTAAATAAAAAGCGAATGAAAATGGTTAAAATATCTCTTTTTGGAATAAAAAACGTATATTAGCACCCAAAATAGAATGTGGCAGTTTTATACAGCCTCCATTAATGCTTGAAAACACAATTACACACTACCGTATGAAGATAGTAGATTTATCGAAACAAAACACCATTCTCAATCGCTTTATAACAGAAATACGCGATAAGGAGATTCAAAAAGATCAGATGCGTTTTCGCCGTAACATCGAGCGTATAGGCGAGATTATGGCATATGAGATAAGCAAGGAACTCTCCTATGCTCCCGAGACCGTTACCACACAGCTTGGCGAGGCTGTGCATAATGTTCCCTCGGACAGAGTTGTTCTCTCTACCATTTTGCGTGCAGGCCTGCCTTTGCACACCGGTTTTCATAACTATTTCGATAGTGCCGAGAATGCTTTTGTGTCGGCTTACCGCAAATATACCGATGATACCCACTTTGATGTGGAGATAGAGTATTTGGCATCGCCTCGTTTGGATGGTAAGACTCTTTTGCTTGTAGATACCATGTTGGCAACAGGTTGCAGTGCTTTGTTATCTTATAAGGCGTTGCTCACAAAGGGTACGCCTGCCAAGTTGGTGCTGGCTTCGGTGATTGCCAGCCAGGAGGCTGTGGATTTTGTTAAGGAGAATTTCCCCGCCGATACCATTCTTTATTGTGCCACTATTGACCCTGTGCTTAATAATCATTATTATATTGTTCCGGGCTTGGGCGATGCCGGCGACCTCTGTTTTGGAGAGAAGGATTAAATAGAGGAATAAATACAGGGTATTTAGCGACCCCCGCGGGGGTCGCTAAATTTGTATAATTAAGGAAACTATAATTATATACTACATCTTGCTCCAAAATTCTCGGTGTTATTTTTCGGCTGTTCTCACAATCTTATTGATGTTTTTTCGTAAAACAAAGAACTCTGCGCATATGGTCGCTTTCTTAACGGAAAACGTAGCTGATGTTTTTGTGGTGTCCGGAATTAAATGAAATTTAATCGGCAATACTTGTAGCAATAGGTCGCGTGCAACGCGGGTTGCGAATAACAAGTATTGCCAACTTGTAAATAAAAACTACGCTCAAACATTCGCTTCGCGCAAGCTCGGCTGCACTCGGCACAGTATAAATAAATTTATCCTCTGCACTCGTTTGCACGAGCTTTCCTCCACTATTCCCAAAAACACTGACGCTCGTTTTCCTAAAAGCTTTAATGCGCACCAATGAATACGCGGCGCGCAGTTCTCACAAGCAGAAGTAATTCTAAAAACTCACCGGCACCATAAGAGAGACAGTTAAAGACCGTCGCTGTTTAGGAAAGAGGGCGAGGCTTAGTGAGCGCAGCGAACGATTACGCAGCCCCCTAAACTGCGACGACAAGGCTTTAACGACAAGCAAGCGACGAACGAGTTAT
>JAFTNW010000013.1 GCA_017451695.1 Bacteroidaceae bacterium | reverse complement strand
GCGAGTTGCCCCGCCCCAAGCTATTGCGACAAGCAGCGAACAGCAAGATTTTACCGAACGAGTAATATTACATAGTAATTTACGAGCAAGAGGTAAAAACGACTGAGACATTGGTGCCGGGCCTTTTTGCTCCTTTTTGTGCGACAAAAAGGAGGTAAAAGATATAAGATTAAACGAAGAATAGCTCATGGGCCACCGAGGATTTGATAAATAGAGTACAGAGAAAGTTGCGAGTAAGCGAGTGCAGAGAAAAAGTTTACTTTTACTATGCCGAGCAAGAGCAACTTGGGCGAAGCCAACAGAGTACATAGATACCTCACATACGTTTGGCATGACAATGACAAAACATTGTTTCTTTCTCCTCTGCAGGGGTACTACTGCTTCGCCTTGCTTTTAAGCAGCTCTTGCAGCTTGAACATCTCGTCGCGGTATTGTGCCGCCTCTATGAACTCCATTCTGTCGGCAGCCTCTTGCATAAGACGCTTGGTGCGTTCTATGCTCTTTTTCAGCTGCTCGGCACTCATATATTCCACAATGGGGTCGCAGGCGATGGCAACGGGTGCGGTCTCCTCCGAATAGAAACGCGGGGTGGCATTGCCGCTCTCTTTCTCCCTCTTTTCTTGTATAAGGGCGTTGCTTATCTCTTTTTTTATTGGTGTGGGGGTGATGCCATGTTCTTTATTGTATGCCATCTGCTTGGTGCGACGGCGCGTGGTTTCGTCTATGGTTTTCTGTATGCCTTCGGTTATCTTGTCGGCATATAGAATAACCATGCCGTTTACATTGCGGGCTGCACGGCCGGCTGTTTGGGTGAGCGAGCGATGGTCGCGCAGGAATCCGGCATAGTCGGCGTTGAGGATGGCCACGAGGGATACTTCGGGCAGGTCGAGACCTTCGCGCAGGAGGTTTACTCCTATGAGTACATCGTAGATGCCTTCGCGCAAGTCGGTCATTATCTGTATGCGTTCGAGTGTCTCTACATCGCTGTGTATGTAGTTGCAGCGCACGCCGTGTTTTTGCAGATATTCGGTTAGTTCTTCGGCCATGCGCTTGCTCACTGTGGTTGCAAGCACGCGCTCGCCACGCTCCACACGCAGCTGTATTTCTTCCATGAGGTCATCTACTTGGTTTTCCACGGGGCGTATCTCGATGATGGGGTCCAGCAGGCCTGTGGGGCGTATTACTTGGTCCACCACAATACCCTCGCTCTCTGTAAGTTCGTAGTCGGCAGGGGTGGCACTCACATAGATTACCTGATGGGTGAGTTGTGTGAATTCTTCAAATTTCAACGGGCGGTTGTCAAAGGCTGCCGGTAGGCGAAAGCCGTACTCCACAAGGTTGCTCTTGCGGGCGCGGTCGCCGCCATACATGGCGTGTATCTGTGGCACGCTCACATGGCTTTCGTCGATGATTAAGAGAAAGTCGTCGGGGAAAAAGTCAAGCAGGCAGTATGGGCGGGTGCCCGGCTCGCGGCCGTCGAAATAACGCGAGTAGTTCTCGATGCCCGAACAGTGCCCAAGCTCGCGCAGCATCTCAATGTCGTAGGTTACCCTTTCGTGCAACCTCTTTGCTTCGAGTGGCTTGCCCACTTCGCGAAAGTATTCCTCGCGCTCGACAAGGTCTTTTTCTATCTCTTTTATGGCTCGCTCGGTGCTCTCCTTTGTGGTCATGAAGAGGTTGGCAGGGTATATCTTGTAGTCGTCGAAAGTGGTGAGGCGCACGCCTGTTTCGCCGTCAATCTCCTCTATGCCGTCGATGTCATCGTCCCAAAAGGTTAAGCGCAGTATGTGGTCGCTGTATGCAAGGCTCACCTCCACGGTATCGCCCTTCACGCGGAAGTTGCCGCGGCTCAGGTCTATGTCGTTGCGGGTGTAGAGGCTGCTCACCAGCTTGCGCAGGAATACATTGCGGTCGAGTTTGTCGCCCACGCGCACCTCAATTACATTGTTATAGAAGTCGGCAGGGTTGCCCATGCCATATATACATGATACCGAGGATATTACAACTACATCCTTGCGCCCCGACAGCAGGGCCGAAGTGGCAGAAAGACGCAGCTTGTCTATCTCACCGTTTATGGCGAGGTCTTTCTCTATGTAGGTGTCGCTGGTGGGTATGTATGCTTCGGGTTGATAGTAGTCGTAGTACGATACATAGTATTCCACGGCATTGTTCGGGAAAAAGCCTTTGAATTCATTGTATAGCTGCGCGGCAAGTGTTTTGTTGTGGCTCAATATGAGTGTGGGGCGGTTAATCTCCTTTATCACATTGGCTATGGTAAAGGTTTTGCCCGAGCCTGTTACGCCTAAAAGTGTTTGTGCGGGTGTGCCGTTTCGCACTCCCTCTACAAGCTGGGCTATGGCGGTGGGCTGGTCGCCCATGGGCGTGTATGGTGATTCTAACTTGAAATTCATGGTTCTTCCTTTGTGGGATGCGAATATACAAAATTTTATCCAGTGTAAATATTGCATGCCCTCTCTTTTGTATATGTTTCCCTTTTTTATGTTTCTTTATTTATTTTCTTATAAATAATAACAAGAAAATGGTTGCAATTCCGCCCGAAAAATGCTATCTTTGCAGGCAATTTGTGATTTATTGCGATTGAAGGCTTTTATGCAAGCCGTGCCGCCATATTTTTATGAATGAATTTTATATGAACAGATTTTTATACATAATATTGCTTGCCGTGTTTGCTCTTGCATCGTGCGATTCGTACAACAAGGTGCTGAAAATGAACGATGTGGAGTATAAATACGAGGAGGCAAAGGCTCTTTACATGACAGGGGACTACAATAAGGCTGCAACACTCATAGAGAGTGTGGTAACGCTGTTGAAGGGTAGCGATAAGGCCGATGAGTCGATGTTCCTCCTTGCCATGTGTTATTACGATTCACACGACTACACCACGGCGGCGCAATGCTTTAAGGCATGCTATACCAACTATCCCCGTGGCAATTATGCCGAAATGGCCCGTTTCTATTCGGGTAAATCTCTTTACAAGAATGTTCCCGAGCCCGAGCTCGACCAGAGCGATACCTTTACCGCAATAGAGGAGTTGCAGTTGTTCATGGAGTATTATCCGTCAAGCAAATATGCCAAGGAGGCGCAGGATATGATGTTTGAGATGCACGATATCCTTGTGATGAAGGATTATCTCTCGGCCAAGCTCTATTACGACCTTGGCGATTACAATGCTTACATAGCCAATAATTACCAGGCTTGCATAATAACCGCCCAGAATGCATTGAAGGATTACCCCTATACAAAACTGCGCGAGGATTTGTATATACTCATTCTGCGAGCACGCTACCAGATGGCCGATAAGAGCGTGCGCGAGTTGCAACCCGAGCGTTATCGCGAGACGATAGACGAGTTCTATGCATTCAAGAATGAGTTCCCAACAAGCAAATATATGGCCGAGGCCGAAAAGTATTATAAAAAATCGCTTGAGAGAATAGGCGAATAAATCGATTGATTTTTACGAATATAAATTTAATTTAATATAGCAATGGATTACAAAAAAAGCAATGCTCCTACAAACACTGTTACACGTAATATGGCAGATTTTGTAGGCGAAACAGGTAATGTTTATGAGTCGGTGGCAATCATTGGCAAGCGTTCAAACCAGATAGCAGCCGAAATGAAGGATGAGTTATTGAAGAAACTCAACGAGTTCTCTTCTACAACAGATAACCTTGAAGAGCAGTTCGAGAACCATGAGCAGATAGAGATTTCTCGTTTCTACGAGAGACTGCCTAAACCCACTCTTATTGCTGCTCAGGAGTTTATTGAGGGTAAGGTGTATTTCCGCGATCCTTCAAAAGAGGCTGCAGAGGAGGCTTAATCATGAAATTCCGTTTTTATCAGCTATACTATTTGCTGGCTGCGGTATTGCTTGTTGTTACAATGTGCAGCAGTCTGTTGCATGTGTTGGCTCCAAGCGGTGCTACGTACACTTTGGAGAATTTCTCTCTCCTTAAACCCGACGGCTCTGCCTCTTACTCGGTGGTTGCCCTTGGTGTGGTGCTTATTGTAGCTGCTGTGGTAAATGCCTTTGGGCTGTTTGTGTCGCTCTTCAGTAATTTTGAATTGCAAAAAAGGAGCTCCATCCTATCGGTGCTTTTGCTCACGGGATATTACATTTTGTTGTTTATTTATGTACTCCTTATTATAAATAGCGATGATTCTGCGACTACACTCAGTTTGGAGGCTGCGCTCATGTTCCCCTTTACGGCGATAGTGTTGAATGTGCTTTCGTTCCTGTCGGCCCGCCGCACCGAGGCTAAGATACTTGCCAAGGCATCGGGCTTCCGTTTGAGGGATTAAACTGCTGATAGTGGCATTGTTGCCAATAGTGATATAACGGGCTGCATTTGAAGTGCAGCCCGTTTTTCTTTTTATGCTCAACCTTTTTGCCACGCCATCTGTTCTTATATATAAAAAAAAGAACAATGAAGAATTTGAAGATTACAGTTTTTGCAGACCCTGTCTGCACCTGGTGTTGGGGTAGTGTGCCTATGATGAGGGCGTTGGAGTATCGTTTGGGCGACAAAGTGGAGATTTCTTATGTAATGGGTTGTATGATAGAGGATATAACCACATTCAGCAACCGCAGGCTTGGTATAGGAGGCGATATTGCGCTATCTAACAGAAATATGCACAAGGTATGGAGCGAGGCTTCGGCCGTGCATGGCATGCCTGTGGGCGATAAAGGGTTGATGCTTTTCAGTGCGGAGCATCGTTCCACAGCTCCGCAGAATATTGCATATATCGCTGCTACGGTTTATAAGCATAAGGCAAATGGCGAGGAAGTTTGCCCCAAGAGGTTCCTGCGCCGTATGCAAGAGGCAACAGCTGTCGATATGGCGCATACCTGCGATGTGGATGTGCTTGCCGACCTTGCTGCAACAGAGGGTTTTGAGCCGCAGCGTTTCAAGGAGTTGATGGCAAGCCGTGAGGTGCATCGCATATTCGATGATGGTAAAGCGTTGTGCAAGCGATACGATGTTCACACATTCCCCACGTATATGATAGAGTATAAGGGAACAGAGGTGCTGTTGCGCGGTTTTACATCCTTCGATACCATAATGCAGAATATATCGCATATAACTTATGGCAAGATAGCGTTGGCCGATGCCGATGAATTTGCCCCCACGACGCAGAACGTGGCACGATACATTGAGCATTATGGCAGTGCCTATCCCGTGGAGATTGCGACGGCGTTTTGCATGCAGCGTATAAGTGGCAAGTCGGCACTAAACGTGGAGTCCTATAAAGGGCTGCCCGATGTTGTTGAAGAGCTTATAGCACAGGGCGATGTGGCTATGAGGCCTCGCGGCAATGGCTTTATATTGTATAATAAACATCATAAGGATTATAAGCCTCTTACCATGGAAGAGATTGCCACAATGGAGGGCGCATAGCTTTTGTATTTGCCAAAAATGTTGTATCTTTGCACACGATTTTGCATCGTGTGCAAAGTTTTTTCTATAACAATTCTAAATAATGCATATAACTATGTTGCAAGCAGGTGATGTGGCTCCCGATTTCTTAGGGGTAGATGAGCAGGGTAACGAGATACGTGTGAGCGATTACAGCGGTCGTCGTCTTGTGCTTTATTTCTATCCCAAGGATAGTACACCGGGATGTACCGCCGAGGCTTGCTCTCTGCGCGATGGCATGAGCGACTTGATTGCTGCGGGCTATGCCGTGGTGGGTGTGAGTGCCGACAGTGCTGCTTCGCACACGCGTTTCAAAGAGAAGCAACAACTGAATTTCCCTCTTATTGCCGACACCGACAAGCGTACCATTGAGGCTTTTGGTGCATGGGGGCTTAAAAAAATGGCAGGGCGTGAATACATGGGTATCATACGTACCACGTTTGTGATTGATGGATGTGGAAAGATTGAGCGTGTGATTACAAAAGTGGATACCAAGAACGCCGCAAAACAGATATTGGAAACCAAATAAATTTATATTACTATGATTCTTGATTTTATTATGGCAACAGCCGCCGCTGCAAGTGATTCTGTTGATGCTGTTGCAAAACTTGATGGTGCTATTGCCGCAGTATCGGGGCTTACCGTTGCCGAGGTTACAAATATTGTTGTAACATTTGCTCTTTCACTTGGTTGGAAATTATTGAAGGTTGCCGTTGTGTGGCTTATTGGTCGTTGGCTCACACGCCGTATCATCTCCGTTGTAAAATTGTTGATGGAGAAAAAAAATACCAATCTCACTGTGCGCACATTCCTTTTGAGTTTTATCGATGTGGTTGCATTGATAATTCTCCTGGTGATAATAATCAGCATTTTGGGTATTGATACATCTTCGTTCATTGCGCTTTTTGCATCGGCCGGTGTTGCCATAGGTATGGCACTGAGTGGCACCTTGCAGAACTTTGCCGGTGGTGTGATAATCCTTTTATTCCGTCCTTTCAAGGTGGGTGATTTTATCGAAGCACAGGGGCAGATAGGTACGGTGAAGGAGATACAGATATTCAACACTCTTGTTCAGACAGGCGATAACAAAACAATACTTGTGCCCAACGGTCCCTTGTCAACCGGTATAATCAATAACTATTCGCGCGAGTCTTTGCGTCGTGTAGATATGACATTCTCTATCTCTTATGGCGATGACTACGAGAAGGCAAAGGCTGTGATTGAGGAACTTATAGCTGCCGACAGCCGCATTTTGGATAAACCGGCGGCTCCGTTTATTGCTTTGAGCAGTCTTAGCGCAAGTTCAATAGATATAGTTGTTCGTGTGTGGGCAGCACAGGGCGATTATTGGGGAATATATTTCGATATGAACAAGGCTGTTTATGAGACTTTCCCCAAACGTGGTTTGAACTTCCCTTATCAGACATTTACCGTAAATGTAAACAAGGATTAACTTTACAGTGTAAAAATAATAGAGGCATGTGCCTCTATTATTTTTGCTGTATGGCATTTAATGATAGAATATGTATTAAATGGGTTAAATGATTAAGAATATGAATGTTAAGAATCTAATTGATTTTCATCCCAAATTTTTTGAGGCTGTCAAAAGTTACAGCCGCGAAAAATTTTCTGCCGATGTTATGGCAGGAATCATTGTTGGTGTTGTAGCTATTCCTTTGGCAATTGCATTTGGTATAGCAAGCGGAGTTGGGCCCACCGAAGGCTTGGTAACTGCTATCATAGCAGGTGCGCTGATATCGATTTTCGGCGGTTCCAAGGTGCAGATTGGCGGCCCCACCGGTGCGTTTATCATTATTGTCTATGGCGTGGTGCAGCAGTTTGGTCTGGGTGGCCTTGCCATTGCCACAATAATGGCGGGTATTATTTTGGTTGTGATGGGCTTATGCCGCTTGGGCGGAATTATCAAGTTTATGCCATACCCCATTATAATTGGTTTTACAGGCGGTATTGCAATAACTATTTTTTCTACTCAAATAAATGACCTTCTTGGCTTGGGTATTAAGGATGTGCCGGCCAACTTTGTGGATAAATGGGTGTGCTATTTTAGAAATATGGGCAATATCGATTGGTGGAGTGCAGCAATGGGTATCCTGAGCGTTGCTCTTATTGCCGTTACTCCTAAATTCTCGCGTAAAATTCCCGGTTCGTTGCTTGCTATTATTGTGATGACCGTGGCGGCGTGGTTGCTTAAAGAGTATGCCGGTGTAACATCGATAAAGACAATCGGTGATTTGTATGAGCTCCCCTCGGGTCTGCCTGCATTCACTCTTCCAGCTCTCAATTTTGAGGATGGCTCTTTCTTTGCTACAATTCAGGCATTGGCTCCCGTGGCGTTTACTATTGCCATGCTCGGTGCCATAGAGTCGTTGCTCTCGGCAATGGTTGCCGATGGTGTTATTGGCGATCGCCATAATTCCAATACAGAACTCATAGGGCAGGGTATAGCCAATATTGTGGTGCCTTTCTTTGGTGGTATTCCTGCAACGGGTGCCATTGCTCGTACCATGGCAAATATTAATAATGGTGGTAAAACTCCGGTTGCCGGTGTTGTGCACACATTGGTGTTGCTGCTTGTGCTCCTGTTCCTGGGCGGTATCGTTGGTAAAATTCCCATGCCATGCCTTGCAGGTGTGCTTGTTATGGTTTCATATAATATGAGTGGCTGGCGCACAATCGTTTCCATGTGCAAGGCTACAATGTCTGGTACAAGCGTGCTCTTTGTTACATTGCTGCTCACTGTATTCTTCGACCTCACCTTTGCAATTGAGGTTGGCCTTGTAATGGCTGTTGTGATATTTATGAAGCGTGTAATGGACAGCACAACCATCTCTGTGTTTACAAACGAGCTCGAGGTGCATCACGATGGTGAGCACGACGAGGTGCTTGCAATCCCCGCAGGAGTTGATGTCTTTGAGATTGAAGGCCCTTTCTTCTTTGGTATTGCCACCAAGTTCGATGAACTTACTCGCGAGAGCGATGCCTCTCCCATTCGTATCATTCGTATGCGTAAGGTTACGTTCATAGATGCAACAGGCTTGCATAACCTTGAGATTTTTGTAAATTCGTCGATGAAGGAGAAACGCACGGTAATCCTCTCGGGTGTGCATGAAAATGTGGCAGAGAAACTACGCAAATCGGGTATTGCCGCCATGGTGGGCAATGAGAATATATGCTCCGATATACACCTTGCGTTGGAGCGTGCGCAACAGTTGTCTGCCAAGCTTGGGTTGAAAAGATAATTGATTGAAAATAAATTTACACAGGTATTTATATCGCAGTTTACACAAGGTTGCCATTTCGACGACCAAATGGGAGGATACGTGTTGTTGAGGGCTTGTCCCGAAAAAATCTCAATAACTAACTATTTAGATCTCTCACATACGTTATTCGCATAGCTCATCGAAAACCTCTTTTGATTTTTTTCATTAATGTATGGTAGAGATGACAATTTTACATTTGGTGTAATATTGTATATAACCGCCTTTACACAAATAAGCCCCGAAGGTCGCGACCTTCGGGGCTTATTTGTGTTTATGATGTTTATTTGTCTGTAGCAAGCAATTTGGCAAGGGTATCGCGCCAATCCTCGCCGTTACCCACTTTGAGTACATTTATGCCCACTTTGCGTGCGGCTGCGATGTTGTGCTCGCCATCGTCTATGAAAAGGGTCTCTTCGGCCTTCATGTTGCCTTCGAGCAACATTTTGCGATATATCTCTTCACCGGGCTTGGAGCAGTTCATCTTGTAGCTGAGGAACAGGAGGTCGAAGTAGTCGTCGAGCGATTTCCCCGTGGCTGTGAACTCTTTGCTGCGGGCCCAGCTTTGTATAAAGGGGTTTGTGTTGCTGAGTACCGAAAGGCGGTAGCGCGGGCGCAGTTGTTGAAGAAAATTCAGAAATTCGGTCTGCACCTGCACAATGAAACCGAGCCAGGCGTGTTTGGCATCGTCGTAACTGATTGGGCGGTTGCATATTTTTGCAAGCTCTTCGCAGAACTCTTCGGCTGTGATGTCGCCGTTCTCGAGCGAAAAGAAGGGGCCGCTTTGCAGGTATGAGTTTATGTATTTTTCGGGCTCTTGCACGCCAAGCTCTTTGAATCGCTGCATGGCTTGTGTGCTGTCTATGAGGGTGAGCACTCCTCCAAAATCAAATACAATATCTTTTATCATGGTTATTCTTGTTTTTGTGTGTGCAAAGTTAATGCTTTTCCTTGGTTTGCCGGCTTAAACGGCTGTTCCGTGCCAATAATTTTAGATTTTTTATTGATTGATGAGGGTAAAAACATTATCTTCGCGTGCTGAATAGGGTGGGCGGTGTGCATTATCATGCGTGTGCGTTGCCTGCTGTTTGTTTTTTTTGATAATACTTTAACGGATATATGGAGAATTTAGATGGTCGTTTGGTTGTAGGTGTATCTTCGCGTGCGCTTTTTGACCTTGAAAAGGAGAATGAGATTTTTGAGCGTGATGGTGTTGCAAAATATCGTAAATACCAGGAGGAACACGAGGATGAACCACTTGAAAAGGGTACGGCTTTTTACTTGGTAAAGAGCTTGCTTGAATTGAACAAGCAGGCCAACCGCCCTATTGTAGAGGTGGTGGTTATGTCGCGTAACAGCCCCGAGACAGGCATGCGCATGTTGAAGTCGCTCGATGTCTATGGGTTGGATATTACGCGCGTGGCTCTGTCGGGCGGCGAGTCGCTCTCCAAGTATCTGAAAGCATTCTCCATCGACCTCTTCCTGTCGAAAGACGAGGGGGATGTGCAGCGTGTGATTGATTCCGGTATATGCGCGGCAGCACTTATCTATGCCCCTCCCACGGATTTCAATCCCGAGGACAGCCGTGTGAAGATTGCCTTTGATGCCGATGCTGTGATTTTCTCCGACGAGTCGGAGTGCCGTTTCAAAGAGGAGGGTATAGATGCATTCTACAAGTATGAGAAGGAGAATGCCGATGTGCCTTTGAAAGAAGGCCCTTTTGCCAATCTGTTGAAGAAACTGTCGGCCATACAGGAGTGCCTGCCCACATCCATAGAACTATCGCCCCTGCGCCTGGCTATCGTTACATCGCGCAGCCTGCCTTCGCATTTCCGTGTGATAAAGACACTGCGCAAGTGGGGTGTGTATGTGGATGAGGCCTATTTCCTTGGCGGATTGCGCAAGGATGAATTGTTGAAGGCTTTCGGTGCGCACATATTCTTCGACGACCAGGATACGCACCTGAGCGAGTCGAGCAAGTATGTGCCTGCCGGCAAGGTGCCTTATCATTCGAGCTCGCAGATTAACGAGGTTATCAAGGCCAAAAAAGAGAAATAGGCGCAGAATTGCCCTCAATTTGCAACTTTTTTATTTTTGATATGTTTTTAGGTAAAAAAGTTGTCTTATGAGAAAAGTTGTTCCTATTATTGTATTTGTGGCAATCTGCCTGCTTGCCGGTTATGCATCGCGCCTGTTGCAGGAGTTTTCCTTGGAGTTCTGGTATCCCACATTGGCGCAATCGCCACTTTCGCCGCCCAATGCAGCCTTCCCCATAGTGTGGTCAGTCCTTTATATTCTTATGGGTGTTTCGGCCGGCCTGATGTGGGGCATTCGTTCAATCTATTCGCGCTTGCTGGTTACTCTGTTTTCGCTACAGCTGTTGCTTAATGTGTTGTGGAGTTTCTGTTTCTTCTACATGCAGTCGCCGTTGATGGGGTTGGTTGTAATCCTTGCTCTGGATATGATTGTGATTATGTATGTGGCGGGCAGTTTTATTGTGCGCAGGTTGTGTGGCTGGCTGTTGGTGCCTTATGTGCTGTGGCTGTTGTTTGCAACCTACCTCAATGGTTTCATTGCAGTGTATAATTAATGGGTTACCATAGTGTTTTTACAAAAAATGAGAAGCCTTT
>JAFTNW010000012.1 GCA_017451695.1 Bacteroidaceae bacterium | reverse complement strand
GTGCGGCTATGTAAGAAAATTTATACCCGCACTACGCTCAAACAGTCCTCGCACAATGGCCTACACACGGCAGGGCTCTTCGCTGTCTCTCTTACGGTGCCGGTAGGTTTTTAGAATTACTTCTGCTTGTGTTTGCGCAATGACAAGCAATGGTAATACCACACTTGCGTATCTATTAAGTGATACACGCGACCAATTGTTACAAGCATTGCCTATTAAATAGAATTTAATTCCGCAGCGCCCACAGACGAAGGCTGTAACACTGCGTGGCAAAGTTGGCGCACCAAGCGGCTGCACTCGTTGATAAACTACAAATAAATTTGCGTTTAACTCGCCGGCACAAACTTAACTCCTTTTATCGGTATAAAAGGAGAGAAAGAAATGGGTTACGTGGACAACAAGTAGGATGATTTTAGTCTAAAAACTTTTTGCTTAGCCCCCTAGAATTAGCAGGTGAGCCGCCATAGGTCGCGTGAGCCAAAAACACAACGAGGGCAACCATGCGGTTGCCCTCGTTGATATGTAGGTTTTATGTTATTCCCTATTAGAACAATTTGTTGGGATATTCACCGGCCTCAACGAGTGATTGAATCTTCTCAACGGTCGCGGGGCGGTCGGCAGCATAAGTTACACCAAACCATTTTGCAGTGGTGTCGAGAACCTCGCAAGTGGCTTTGCCATTGTTGATGAGGTTATCTACAACCAAGGGGATAAAGTACTCTGCCTTGGGTTTGTCGGCATTCTCTTTCAAGAAATCAACGAACTGCTCCTCGCTGTATTTGAAGTAGTCGGGTGTGAAACCCCAGAAATTCATTGAAACGGGAGTCTGCTCGCCAACTGCAGTCCAGCCGCCTTCCTCGTTCTTGAAGCAGATGTCGCCATCTACGCGCATGATCTCGGTGCGCTCAACAACACCGGTAAGCAACTCCTGCTCGTTCTTTGAACAAATACCGCGAGCTACGCTACCATTCTCGCTCAATGTGTTGCAGATGCGGAAACCTACCATGCTGTATTTGCCTGTGCTGCCCTCGGGGAGTTCGCTCAACCATTTGCCCATTACTGCAAATGCATCGCGGCCATAGAAGTCGTCGGCATTGATTACTGCAAAAGGCTCTTTGATAACGTCTTTACCCATGAGCACTGCGTGGTTGGTACCCCAAGGTTTAGTGCGCTCTGCGGGGGCTGTGAAGCCTGCGGGGAGGTTGTCGATAGCCTGGAAAACCAACTCGGTGGGGATGTGGCCCTCGTATTTGCTCAATACTTTCTCGCGGAAATCCTGCTCAAAATCTTTGCGGATAACAAATACCAACTTGCCAAATCCTGCACGGATAGCATCAAAGATAGAGTAGTCCATGATTGTCTCACCATTGGGGCCGAGGCCGTCCAACTGTTTCAAGCCACCATAACGGCTGCCCATGCCGGCTGCCAAAACAAAAAGTGTAGGTTTCATATTAGATTTAATTTATAGATTAGTAAGTTTATTCCGTATTTGTGTATGTAACTTTGCAAATATAGATATTTTGTTTTTCTTTAAGTAATATTTTGTATTCTTTTTTCAAAATTTGAAAAATTATTCTTTAGAATGGGTAGCCAATGGCAAAATGCCATGCAAAACCATTGCCAAACGGCGATAGATTGAAGTATCCGTTTTTGTTGGTTTTGTATGGCGCGTGCAGCCCGAGTCCGAAGTCGAGGCGCAAAACAAGGAAATCGAGGTCGTATCTCACACCGAATCCGGTGTTAAGGGCTATATCCTTGGCAAAATCTTTCATGGTAATCTCGCCCCCGGGGCGGCTTTCATCCTTTTTTGTGAGCCATATATTACCGGCATCAACAAATATGGCACCATGCAATTCCGATATTATGCGGAAACGGTATTCGATATTTGCCTCTAATTTCAGTGTTCCTGTTTCGTCGAGATACGAGTATCGCGTCTCTTTTGCAGGGTGGAAACTTCCCGGGCCAACGGTGCGCACGGTAAATGCTCGCAGGCTGTTGGCACCGCCTATGTAAAACTGCTCGCTGTATGGTGCATACTCCGAGTTTCCGTAGCTGTGCAGTATGCCGGCCATTATGCGGGTGGCAATGAAATTGTTCCTGTCTATTCTGTATAGCTGGCGCAGCTCCGCCGTAAGCTTTACAAATTGTGCGTATGGGTTCTCGAACAGATGTTTGTCTTTTTGGTTCCACCCCTTGCCGAATGCGCAGAAGGCAAGCGATGTGATGTTGCCCGCAGCTGTTATGGAGCCCTCGAAATAGCTTTTGTTGCGGTGCCGCGTCTTTGTGTTGTCATACACAAAGGTATATTGCATGGCAGGAATGAATTGGTCGCGAAAACTGTTTTGCAGCGAACGGTTGTTTGCCACAATCTCGTCAAACTTTTCGCTGGTGTCTCTTAACAGGTCGAATGTGAGGCGCAGTGGGGTGATGGTGTGCGTGGTTGTGCTTTTTGTGTATATCTTGTACGATAAATCCCCTCCCAGATGTATCATTCTGAAAAATCCGGAACGGTTCAGGCGGTTCACATATACGCGGAGCGATGTGGACGATGGTATGCGCATAAGTCTCCTTTGGAAGAAAGGAAGGAACAGGCGGGGGAAGGTGAGCGATACATCGGCCCCCATCTCCCAGGAGTTAAGCAGGTCCTTGTCGGTTATGCCTTCGTCCTTTGTCTGCCACTCGTAGGAGCCTTTGAGGCTCATTGTGAGTGTCTCTCCACCACGGAAAAGGTTCTTTCGCGAGAGGCTTATGATGCTGCCCGGCCCTATCTGGTTGTTGCTCTTTGATGTTACGTTCATTTCGAATGTAAAATCGTAGGGCTTGTCGAGTTGCGCCATGATGTTAAGGTCGAGCGTGTCGCTCTCTCCACGCGGGGTGAATGTGATATTGCTGTTGCCGAAGATGTTTATCTGGCTCAGTCGGCTCACGGTTTTTTGCTGTGCCTCTTGCGAGTATAGCTCGCCCGGCCTCATGTAAATGTTGCGCAACATTGTCCCGGGGCGCACCGGTGGCTTTTCTCCATTATATATATAGGAGAATCTGGAACGTCTTATGGTGTCGTTCTTGCTGCCGGCATATTGTGCGGTGTTGTTCCTTAATATATGTATATTTATGTTGCCTATGGTATATGGGCGGTTGTTCCTTGCTGCCAGCCCTGCTTGTGGCTCTATGCGCATCTGTGCATACCCGGGGGTGTTTATGGTGTCGGCAAGGATGCGTGTGAATGTGGGCTGGTAGTAGTAATATCCGTTATTGCGGAGCAAGGTGTTTATCCTCTCGCGTTCGCTGTTTATGGCAGTGGCACTGAACTGCTCGCCTTTCCTTATAAGTCTTTCGGCCTTTGTGGCTTTTATAAGGCTGTCGGCTTTCCCTGTGAATCCTCGGTATTGAATACTGTCGTACAGATAAGGCTTGTGCAGTGTGATGTTGTATATTACTTTTGCCTTCTTGCTGTTTCTCTTGTCCGTTATAATCTTCTCTGTTACACTACCGTTGAAATAGCCGTAATATTTGAGAATGTTGTTTGCCACCTGCGCGCGCAGTTCGGGGTTTACATCGGACATCAGCACGGGAGCATCTCCGAATGTCTCAAAAAACCAACGCCCTATTCTGCCTTTGCTGTTGTAAAATGCGTTGTACCACCATAGTCCCACGGGCAGGCCGCGATATGTGGAACTGCCGGCTATGGCTCCGTTGGGGGCACGGTCAAGTGCTGCAACAACCTCTTCCATTGCCTGTTGCCCTGTGCTGCTTGCTGCATACACCTTCTCACCATCTATTTCAATCTTTTTTATTCCGGTGTATAGCTGTTCGCCATCGGGTATGTGCCGTGTGGTGGAGCAACTTGCCAGCAAGGTTGCCATTATAAGGTATGTAACTGTTTTTCTCATCTGTTTTGCTCTTTGTTGTTGTCGGCGGGTTGTCGCTTGTTGCGCCTTGTTATATATAACAGCTCGTTCAGGTTGTTCAGCTTTCGTTTATATACATAACCGATGCCTGTTTCGGTAATCTCGCCTTCGAGTATCGATTCATAATTCTTGTCGTAGAAAAGGCGCAGATAGCGATTGCCGTTGGGGGTGAGCCTCCATTCAAGCGACACGTTGTTTATGAAACTGTTGCCGCTGTCGGGGTTGTCGCCGCTGTTTACCTCGCCGCCGATAACGATGGTCAGCCTGTCGTTCCAGAATCGTTTGGCAAAACTGAAACTGTAATTTGTGTATGAGCCACCGGTCTCTTTGTTCTCTATATCCGTTATACCCACGTTTATGCTCACACTCTTCATTGCATCGCCGGCAATGTCGTTAATCTTGGCATCGAGGAACGATGTGAGTGCGTTGGAAACGGTTAATCCGCCGTTGCTGCCCACGTAGGCTCCCGTTATGAGCATTGTTACAGCATACTTGTTAAGTGTTTCGGCATCGAGGCTGTTAAGCTCGTCTTGTATGGCTGCATTCTCGGGGGCCTGCATAGTGAAGCTCAGCCCCATGTTGTCGAGTGAATTGCTCAATACAAGCCCCACATCGAATGCCACGGGCTGGTTGTTGCCGCCATCTACCGATACCGATGCCGTTACCCTTTCAAGTGCGGTGATGTTGAGCGTGGGGTTCATGGGGTCGCCTGTCCAATTTACATAGCTGCCTGGGCTTATGGCAAAGGTCTTTAACGGTATGATTGGCAGTTGATACTTCATTTCGCCGCTGTTAAGGGTGTAACGCCCGGTGAGGCTTATCCCTGTTTCGCTTGTATAGCTCATATTAAGCTGCCCGCCGCCTTGCAGGTTTATGTAACTGTCGCGTGAGGCATCGAAATCGGCATTTATCCATGCTCCCTCCTCAATGTTCAGTGTCATGGACATAGCTATGTTGCCCAAGTCGGGTGTATCCTCGGGTGTAACGGTTTTTGTGGTATCGCTGAAATTGACAAACTCCACAAGCCCGTCGAGTTCGTTGTTTGTGGCTATACTGCTTTCGGGCATTACATAAGTAACATTGGTGTTGCCAAGCACGGTTGCATTGCCATACATTTTAAGGGATTGCATGGGGCCTGTTATCATGGAGTTTATGTCGAGAAACAGTTTCCCGTATATCATCGACCCTTTTTGGCGTGGCGCATTTATCAACTCGTAGTTCTTTGCCTGCATTCTTAAATCGAATACAGGGTTTGCTATGCGGGTGATATCGATATCTCCGTTTACCTTGAAGGGGGTGTTACCCTTTGCGTAGATGCTGAAATCGTTGAACTTTATTCTGCTGTCGTCTATGTTCACTTTGTCATCTACAAGGCGCATTTGTGTACCAAGCAACGGGGCATCGATGTAAACGGAGTCGAACTTCACAAATCCATTGGATTGCGGTGTCTCCAATGGGCCGTTGAGCGATAATTCGCCATAGATATAGCCATCGATATTCATGTTGCTGCCTTGTGTGAAGGTGTTTATTACCCTCAATGGCAACTTTGTGAGTGTGGCATTGCCGTTTATGTTGCCGTTGCTGTAGTCTCCGTGTATGTTCAGATATTCATCGTCGTTGTGATAGAGCAGTAGCGATAGTATGTGGCTCTCGTTCTTCTTGGGCAGATATACGAATTCTGCCATTTCGTTACCTATGTAGTTGCCCTCGTAGGCAATACTGTCGCCCATCATATCGCAACTGACTATGATTCCATCCGCTTCGTCGCGAAAATGAATATCGCCGTTCAATGTTCCCGCAATATCGGGGGTGAAGGGGAGTGCTCCTGTGAGTTTTTTAAGATTTATGTCAAATAGTTCGAGGCTTATATCGTGCTTTGCCGTGCTGTCCTCAATGGTATATAGGTGCATTCCTGAGCCGTAGGTGTCGGTGGCACGTATGTTTGCGCTCACTGCTTCGTCTTTGCCTATGTTTATGTAGTTGTCGCTGTTTATGCCGAGCTCCTCGCCTATGATTTTTGCTTGCGGCTCGATGTGAATATTCAGTCCTTCGGGCATGAGCAGTGTGTTTGCGCTAATCTTGGTGTCGCTGCTGTGGTCGTTGCCTGTAAAGGCGAATGTGGTGTTCAGTGTATCGCGTAGCAGATTGCCGTAAACCGCAGCGCGGAAGCTCTGCTTCTCCTTTTCGGGTGTCATGGCCGAACTGCGCACTCCGGCAAAATACTTTATGTTTTCATCCTCTTGAATAGCCGCAATGCGTATGGTATCGAGCTTTGTGTCGGTTGTTACAAGGTTGTAAACAGCGCCTTTTGCTCTTAATCCGGCTATGGTATCTATGCTGCACGCAATATCTATGCTGTTGAAGTCTATCTTGTTCATCGCCATGAAATTGTGAAGCATGTTTTGCTTGCCGCACTGCATGTTGAGGCTTGTGGCGGGCAGGAGCCGTTCAAAGTCGTTGGCATAGTACATGCTCCTCTCGCTGTAACGTGTGCGCAGGAACATTGCTTGCAGTTCCTCTATTTGGTTGAGCAGATAGTTGTATCCGCTTGCAAGGGTACCTTTTATGCTTAAATCGCCATTGATGGCAGTGATGTACGAACTGTCGGGGGCGGTGGCAAGGTCAATGCTCACATCGGCGGGGGTAAACCTCTTTTGCGGGGTGTTGATAACAATATCGTTTCCTCTCACACTGAGGCTGTGTGTCTCGTTCATATCGGTTTGTGCCTCTATTTTAAGGTCGATACTTCCGCTCACTGCCTTATCGCTCAATCCTATTTTATCGAATGAGAAATCGTTTAATTTGAGCTCGGTGCTGTTTGAGATTCTTGTGGAATCTATGCGGCTGTTTGCAACAAGGCTGAGTTCCGATTTATGCCCTATCGAGTTTAGCGATATGAGTGAGAATTTGTTTGCCTGAAAGGCGTTCATTGTTATATCGCTTATCAAATAGTTGTTGCTTTGCAGCGTGTCAATGGTTGCAAATAGCTGGTAATAGGTCTGTGGCGAGAATATGTCGGTGCCGGCACCCGACAGCGACGCACGCATGGTGAGTGATTGTATGGGCACGCTTGCCACTGACGATTCTATGTCGAACTGTTTGAAATCAATCTTTGCGTCGTAGCTGTCGTTGCCCGTGTCGTATATTGCGAGAATGTCGCCCCCTCCCTTGCCATGGATGTTTATATCGGCAGAGTACAGGGTGCCGCTCATCTTGGTATTACCTTTTATGGATAGAGTGGTGGGCATGCCTTCCTTTGCCGCTGTTCCGGTAAACGGTGCGGTGTTGTATATATCGCCGTTGAATTGTATTGCCGCTGTGCGTTTTTTGTTGTTTATGTTATTGAACTCACCATGGGCATGCAGTGCCGCTATTGTGGGGATTGCAAGGTCGATGGTGTCAATTACAGCTTTTTCGGTTGTGCCGTGCAGTGTGATGTTTGTGTTCAGCAGCGAATCGGGCAAGGCGGCAAACGACGCAGCTTGTTCGCTTGTAATGAATCCGCGCAGGTCTCGTTTGCTTATGTGGGCGGCGGCATTGGCTTTTATGGTACTGCCTATGCTTGTTGTTGCAAGCGGTAATGTGGCTGTGGCATCTATGAATGAACCGTTGGAGCTTTTTATGGCCATGCGCTTAATGTCGATGCGGCTGCTGTCGCCTGTTGCATATAGTTTGCCGCTTTCAATGTTTATGCCATCGGGTTGGTTAAGCGTGAATTTTTCTATTTTTGCCGATAGGGCGTTGCTTGAATATAGAATGTCGCCACCCCCAATGTTTATCTTTTCTATGGCTATATGCTCCAATGGCGCAACCTCGCGTGGTTGCGTGCCGTGGTCGTATGTTACCCTGCTGTTTTTGAATAGCAAATCCTTTATGGAATATCTGTTGCTTGCAATGTCGGCATCGATATCCCTTGTAGTGAATTTATCTATTTCGGCAGCGATGCTTGTGCTGTCCTGCAATAGGTTTATGGCGATATTCGTGTTCTCTATATTGCTTTTGCGCAGGTGTATCTTCCAATTTGTCGGGGTGGAGGTGCTATCCTCCGGGGTCTCTTCTCCCTCGCCCAAATCTATTTTTATATTTGCTCCGTTAAGGTGCAGTTGCCTTATGTCGGCAACCTCGTTTGCGAGGTCAATGTTGCGCATTACTCCCCTGAAGTATTCCACATTGCCCGCAATGCGTGTGCCGTTTATGAGGTCGCGAGTATCCATGGCAATATTTTCCACAAGCAGATAATTTACCTCCACTTCCCCACGCAGCAGCGGCAGCAGGTTTATGTTCAGCGAAATATTCCCGCCGCCGGCAATGAGGCTCTCCTCTTTTGTCAGCTTAAAATCGTTTATTGTGAGCTTGCATGGGAAGGTAAGATGTACGCCACCGAGTGCCAAGCGAAAATCGCTGTTTGCGGCAACTGCGTTTTCTATTTTGCGTGTGGCATACCTTTGCAGCGGTGGCAGATAGAGTAGAGCGCACAGCACCCATATAATAATTATGGGTGTAATTATAGCCGCGGCTATAATTTTGAAAATATTTTTTGCTCTTCCGCTTTTCTTCATAACCTTGCAAAGTAATTAAAAAAAATGTTATCAACCTCCATTTTCCTTTGGAACTTTTGCCTGCAGTTCCTCTTTTTTTTCATTCCTTGTAACTTATGATATATAAACATTGGAATAAGGCGTTTTTTTTTGATTGTCATAAATATTTAGCAATGCGGCGAAGGGATAAAAAGTTTATGAAATAGTTTTAATTTAGCTCTGCTTGTACTATCTTTGACTTGTTCAAAAACGTAACAGAGATATTTTTATGAATATGAAAAAGAGTTTATTGCTTATATTTTTTGCAGCCATGCTGTTATGCGCCTGTGGCGGTACGGATAAGGATGCACCTAAAACGGAGTTCGGAATCCGTCAGTTGAACGAAGATAGCCCCGACTGCGACCAATATGTACTCATGGAGACCTCTATGGGTAATATAAAGATAAAATTATACAGGGAGACACCGCAACATCGTAAAAATTTTGTGAATCTGGTGAAAAACGGTTTCTATGACGGGCAGTTGTTCTTCCGTGTTTCAAAGGATTTTATGATACAGGCAGGCGACCCCAAATCGCGTGGTGCAGCCAAGGGCGCACACCTTGGTACGACAGAGGTAAGTTACAATATCCCCATGGAGATAGATGTAACCAAATTTTGGCACAAACGCGGTGCCTTGTCGGCTGCAAGCCTTAAACCGGGCATATCGTCATCGGGTTGCCAATTTTACATAATCACAGGCAAGAAGGTTTATGATAAGAACCTCGATTCGCACGAGGTGAAATACAACAAAACCTTGCGTCGTCTCATGTACGAAAGCCTGCAAAAACCTTATGCCGACAAGATAAACAAACTCTATGCCGAGAGTAAAAAGAGTGCCAAGAAGAAGAGGGAACTGAACGATATGATTCATATGTTCAGTGCCATGACCGACTCGGCAATGGCAGGTAAGAAATGGGCATATACCAAGGAGCAACGTCGCGGTTATAAGGAGGATGGCGGTGCCTTCCATCTCGATGGATATTACACCGTTTTTGGTGAGGTAATTGAAGGTATTGAGATTGTTGAGAAGATTTCGGCGGTTGATTACGATGTTCGTGAACGCCCATTGAAGGATGTTGTTATAAAGAAGGTTACCCTGCTCGACGATGAAAATAAATAGAAAAACCCTTTCCAACGGGTTGCGCATAGTGCATCACCGCACCCCCGATTCACAAATGGTTTATGTGAATGTACTTTATGCGGTGGGCTCCAAGAACGAGGATTATGAGTTCACCGGCATTGCGCATCTGTTTGAGCACCTTATGTTTGGCGGTACCAAGGCTGTCCCCTCGTTCGACGAGCCGTTGGAGTGTGCCGGTGGTGAGAATAATGCCTACACTAATAACGATATAACAAATTACTACATATCGCTCCCCAAACAGAATGCCGAGCTTGCCTTTTGGATGGAGAGCGACCGCATGCAGCACCTGTCGTTAAGTGCAAAAAAGGTCGATGTGCAGCGCAATGTGGTTATGGAGGAGTTTAAGCAAGGGAACTTGAACCGCCCCTATGGCGATGTGAGCATGCTTTTGCGTGCCATGGCATATAAGAAGCACCCTTATCGCTGGTCCACCATAGGGCGAAAGCTGTCGCATATATCTTCCGTGCCGTTGTCGCATCTGCGTAAATTCTATAAGCGTTATTATGCGCCCGACAATGCTATTCTTGTGGTGCTTGGCGACCTCTCATTTGAGCAGGTGGTGGAGTGGAGCGAAAAGTGGTTTGGCGCAATCCCTTCCAAGGGATATAAACGCCCGGCACTGCCTGTGGAGCCTCGTCAGTTGCGTGCGCGCCGCAAAACGGTATTTCGTTCTGTGCCCGAAAATGCTTTATATATGGCTTTTCACATGGGAGGCAGAGGTGATGCCGATTATTATCCCTGTGATTTGATATCCGACATTCTGTCAAACGGCTATTCGGGCCGTCTGCTCACCCGCTTGGTGAAGGAGAAAAAACTATTCTCGAAAATAGATGCCTTTATCTCGGGGAGCGAGCACCCGGGTCTTTTCTGGATATATTCGCGTGTGGCGCAAGGCGTTTCAATGGAGGATGCCGAGGCTGCCATTTGGGAGCAACTCGATGAATTGAAGGAGCAGATTGTGCCTGCCGAGGAGATTGAGAAGGTAAAGAACCGTTTTGAATCGGAATTCTATTTCAGGAATCTCGGCGGTGAGAATCTTGCAAACAATCTTGCCATTGCCGAGTTGCGCGGCGATGCTCATCTTCATTTGGCGGAGGTTGAGCGTTATCGTGCCGTTACCGCTGCCGATGTGCGCAGTGCGGCAAGGGAACTGTTCCGTAAGGGCAACAGCTCGGTATTGTATTATATGAAGAAGGAGTAACCCCTGGAGTTAGTTGTTTGTCTGCTCAAAACTTTGCCACAGCTTGTCGGCGGGGAGTGGGGCTGTTATGCGTATGAATTCCTTTGATACCGGGTGTGTGAATTCCACATAACGGGCATGCAGCGAGATGCTGCCATCGGGATTGGAACGCTTGGCTCCATATTTGAGGTCGCCTTTTATGGGGCAGCCTATTGATGCGAGCTGGCAACGAATCTGGTGATGGCGGCCGGTCTTTAATTCTACCTCTATCAGATTATAATTTTGCGACGTGCCAATGAGGGTATAGTGCAACTGCGCCTTTTTTGCTCCCTTAACCTCTTTTTTGTATGCAAAGCTCTTGTTCATCTTTTCGTTGCGCAGAATCCAGCATTCGAGCTCGGCATCGGGTTGTGCGGGGCGCTCCTTGGTTATAGCCCAATAAATCTTTTTTACACTGCCCGCGCGGAACATCTCGTTCAGCCTTTCGAGTGCTTTGCTTGTCTTTGCAAATATTACAATGCCGCTCACGGGGCGGTCGAGGCGATGAGGCAGCCCCACGAATACATTGCCGGGCTTGGCGTATTTCTCTTTAAGAAAGGCTTTCATCTTGTCGCACAAGGATGCGTCGCCTGTTTTGTCGCCTTGCACAATCTCACCGGCTGCCTTGTTTATTACAATTATGTGATTGTCTTCGTGTAGAACCTCCATGGTGTCGCCTGTTTTTATTCAGAGATATTGGTTTGCCCCAATGCGTTGAGGATTATTTTTTCTGTAAAATGCTGCACGAACTTATCGTCGTTGTTCTTGTTCATTATTCCGTTTATGAAGGGTATCTCAATGCCTTTCAAGCAGAAATGCAAGAAGCGTGCAGCGAGGTCGGGGCTCTCAACCGTGAATAGTCCTTGCTGCTTGCCCTCGGATATTATTGTGCGGAAGAGTGCAATTTCGCGTGCATCGAATGTGCGGCGTATATGTTCCACAATCCACACATTATTAAAATATTCGGAACGCAGCCCTGCATTGCGGCGTACTATGCTGCGGGTTGAGTGCAGGCGCACAAATATGAGCTTTACAAGTTTCTTGTCTGGTGCAAGGTCGGACATGGCGACTTTTGTTATAGCCGAGGAGATTTTTTTTACCTCCATCTCGATAGAAGCCTCCAACAGCTCCTCTTTGCTCTTAAAATAGGTGTAAACGGTGCGGCGGCTGCGCCCGGCTGCAACGGCAATATCGTTCATGGTGATATTGTCTATACCCTGTTTTGCAAAAAGTTTTCTTGCAACCTTTATAAGCTGTTCTCTTGTGTCAATTGTGCTCATAAGTGATTCATTTTGTGTGGCAAAATTACACATTATTGCACATATGTGCAAAATAAAAAGTCTTAAAATAGGATAAAAAATAGCCCTTTGCGATAAAAAGTGCTCTAAAAATTTGGATGCTCACGGAAAAAGCATTACCTTTGCATCAGTTTTGAAAACCGCATCGCGGGGTGGAGCAGTGGTAGCTCGTTGGGCTCATAACCCAAAGGCCGGAGGTTCGATCCCTTCCCCCGCTACTATCGAGGAGAGATTTTTTCTCTCCTCTTTTTTTGCAAAAAAGCCTGCTTATTCCTATAAGAATAAGCATCACTCGCTCTGCTCGTTTATTAAAATATTGTTCTTTAATTTGTTGGTGAGCTTGCTCCCCTCCAAATTATCGTACAATATTTTTTTGCTTTTTATTTTGCTTGTTTTGCTTGAATTTTTCTTTTCAAAAAAACGAAATTTATTTTGTATTCCTCTCGGCTTGCACTACTTTGGCTATCACCGAAGATAGGCTGCGCCTCGGGAATACTTGTAAATTTGTTTTTTTTGATAAAAAGCCTGCTTATTCCTGTAAGAATAAGCATCACTCGCTCTGCTCGTTTATTAAAATATTGTTCTTTAATTTGTTGGTGAGCTTGCTCCCCTCCAAATTATCGTACAATATTTTTTTTGCTTTTTATCTTGCTTATTTTGCTTGAATTTTTTCTTTTCAAAAAAACGAAATTTATTTTGTATTCCTCTCGGCTTGCACTATCTTTGCATGTCCAAAGCCATGGGTTTGGACAAAACGATTTTGAACTCTATAAACACAAATCTTATATGGCTGAAACTAAATTTATCTTTGTTACCGGTGGCGTTGCATCATCACTTGGTAAGGGTATCATCTCTGCTTCTCTCGGTAAGTTGTTGCAAGCAAGGGGATACAAGGTTACAATCCAAAAATTTGATCCTTATATTAATGTCTCTCCGGGTACTCTGAATCCCCAGGAGCATGGCGAGTGTTATATTACAATAGATGGTCATGAGGCCGACCTCGACCTTGGTCACTATGAGCGTTTTACCGATATCAAAACCACTCGTTGGAATACATTTACAACCGGCCGTATTTATAGCGAGGTTATTGAGAAGGAGCGTCGTGGCGACTATCTTGGCAAGACTGTTCAGGTAATCCCCCATATAACCGATGAGATTAAACGCAAAATGAAGCGTGGTAGCACAAAAGAGAAATTCGATTTTGTGATTACCGAGATTGGTGGTACCGTGGGTGATATCGAAGGCCTTCCCTTCTTGGAGGCTATGCGCCAGCTTAAATGGGAGCTTGGTAGCAGAGCGGTGTGTGTGCATCTTACTTATGTGCCTTATCTTGCAGCTGCGGGCGAGTTAAAGACAAAGCCCACACAGCACTCGGTAAAGCAGTTGCAGAGCCTTGGTATTCAGCCCGATTGCCTTGTGTTGCGTGCCGAGCATAAGTTGAGCGCAAGCCTGTGTAAGAAGGTTGCCAGCTTCTGTAATGTGCGCCCCGAATGTGTTGTGCAGAGCCTTGATGTACCCTCTATATACGAGGTGCCCATTAAGATGCAGGAACAGGGGCTTGATACCGCTATCTTGAGTCTCACAGGCGAGGAGATTGGCGAGACACCCGCACTTGCACCCTGGCGTTCGTTTGTTGAGCGCAGAAAGAATGCGAAACGAGTAATTAACATCGGTCTTGTGGGCAAGTATGATTTGCAGGATGCCTACAAGAGTATCCATGAGAGCCTTTCGCAGTGTGGTGCTTACAACGATTGCAAGATTAAGCCTCATTTTATAAGCAGCGAGAAGATTACCAACGAGAATGCAGCCGAGGTGCTCAAAGGCATGGATGGTTATATCATCTGCCCCGGTGTGGGTCCTCGCGGTTTCGAGGGCAAGGTTGCTGCCGCCAAGTATCTGCGCGAGAATAACTTTATTACTCTTGGTATCGGTTTGGGTATGCAGGTAATGTCTATCGAGTGTGCCCGCACTCTGCTTGGTTATACCGATGCAAGCAGCTACGAAATGGACGATAAGACTTCGCACAAGATTGTCGATATTATGGAGGATTTGAAGAGTATTGGCAACCCATTCGGTACCATGCGTCGCGGTGGCTACGATACTATAATAACAAAGGATTCAAAGGCGTATGCGGCTTATGGCAGTGAGAGAATCACAGAACGCCACTACCATCGCTATGAATTAAATGTGGAGTATCGCGAGGAGCTTGAAAAAGCAGGCTTGCAGTGTACGGGTGTTCATCCCGAATCGGGCCTTGTTGATATTGTGGAGTTCCCCGCATGCGATTGGTATGTTGGTGTTATCTATGAGCCACAGTACCAGAGCACAGTACTACATCCCTCTCCGTTGATAATGGAGTTTGTGAAGAATGTTATTGCTCGCAAGAACGATTGATTGATGATTACATAAGAATGCAAAAAACGCAAAGCATTGATGCTTTGCGTTTTTTGCTTTTTATGTGTGCCGTATCAGCAACTCATTGCACCGCAACAGTTGATTACCTGTCCGCTAACGTATGCCGAAAGGTCGCTGGCAAGGAACAGTGCCACGCCGGCAACATCCTCGGGTGCACCTGCACGGCGCAAGGGTATGCTCTTTGCCCATGCATCGCGCACATCCTCGGGTAGAGTGGTGGTCATATCTGTCAATATAAAGCCCGGGGCTATACAGTTTGCTCTTATTCCGCGGGGGCCCATCTCCTTGGCTACCGATTTGGCAAGGCCTATAACGCCGGCCTTGGATGCCGAGTAGTTGCATTGTCCGGCATTGCCATGTTCACCCACAATAGAGGTCATGTTTATGATGCTGCCGCTACGCTGTTTTGCCATTGCGGGAACCACGGCGCGGGTGAAGTTGAATGCCGATTTAAGATTTACGTTTATAACGCTGTCCCACTGCTCCTCGGTCATGCGCATGAGCATGCCGTCTTTGGTTATTCCGGCGTTATTTACAAGAATATCTATTTTGCCAAAGTCGGCAAGAATCTGTTTAACGGTCTCTTCTGTTGCTGTATAGTCCGATGCATCCGATGCGTATCCCTTGCAGGCTACACCCATGGCTGTTATCTGCTCAATAAGTTCTTGTGCATTGTTGTTTATCTGGCGGTATGTGAAAGCCACGTTTGCACCCGCTTCGGCAAATTTTACTGCTATTGCGCGGCCTATTCCGCGTGTCGCTCCTGTTACAAGGGCAACCTTTCCTTCTAATAGTTTCATGATTTTTATATTTAGGTTGTTGTTTCTCTATTGCGAAGATAACTCTTTTGCCACGATTTTTGCCCTTTTATGGCAAAAATCTTACTTCGCATGTGGTCATGGACAATAGTAAGGAGTGTATTTTTAATAAATATTAACAAGTGTTTAAGTGATTGGAAATCATTTTGTTATGCTGTATATGCAATGTGCCTTGTATATACAATGTGGGGTTACAAGTTGAGCTTTTTTTCTCTAAATTTGTGTGGAAGGTGCTGATTCTATGTGTGATAGCACTGCATTATTAATATTTATTACAGTTATTTATGAATAAGATTTATTCGGAGCCCATAACCAAGGCTCAATCGTTGGTTGCCGGTGTAAAAGCACAGGCCGATGTTTTACAAAAGAAAGGGATAGTTGTTGATGTGGAGAAACTGAAAGCGTTGTGTTCGTCGCTTGAAGAGGCCGGTGCAGCGCAGGATGCTGCCGAGGAGAAACTGAAACATGCGCGTGCCGTGGCGCACAGATGTTTGGAGGAGTTGAAGGCTTGTTATAGCGATTCCAAAGCCCCTATTAAACAGAACTTTCCACCCGAGGTGTGGCTCTCTTTCGGTGTGGTGGATAAAAAGTAATGAAAAACGACAAAGCGTGGTGCTCTTTCCGAGCACCACGCTTTGTCGTTTTAATGGTTGTGTTCTCTATTTATTCAATAGTGTATTCTTTGGCGTTCTTGAAACCGGCCATGCTGAAATATTTCTGAATTTCACCTACAAGGGTAATCTTCTTACCCAGGTTGCCGGGGTTGTCAACAAGGTTCACACCTTTTCTCACTGCACCCGAAGGCAACTGCACGGGAATGCATTTGCTTGTATCGGTTTCGTTGGGGTCATCGGCAATTATAATGTTGGTGTTAGAGGCTTTATCAAGGCCCAAGATAGGAGTAAATTTAGATTTACCGGCCTCTGATGTTCCCACGATATAGCCTGTAATGGTAGCTGCACCTGTTGTACCATTGTTGTATGCAGCAATGAGTTGAGCCACGGTGAGCACATTGCTCTCATCCTCGCCGCCTTCCTCTTCGCCACCTGTTGCGTCATCGGGGTTGGCTGCCACCACGCTTACTGCCATGGTGTTAACAAATTTGCTGCTGCTCACACCAATGGTATATCCTGTAACAATTACCTCCTTGCCGTTGAGGCTTGCATCTACAGAACCATCCTTGGGATATGCAATGCTGCCGACAGCCTTTGAGGCTCCCTCTACGTTTACATTGTAGTAGTAGCCGCTAATGTTCAATGTACCCTTGTACTGCACATATTTAACGGTGGGGTTCGCAATGTATGCATCAAGGTCGGCACCTGTCATTTGGGTTGCAGTGGGGGTGTTTACAGTTTCTGTACCGTTCTTTGTTACGGTAGATGTGTTGCCGAACTGCAACAGCCCTGCATAAAGGCTTGTTGTACCGCTCACTGTAACAGCGTCGCCCACAGCGTAGCCATTATCGCTACCCAGATATACGAGTATGCTGCCTGTTCCGTCGCTCATGAGGAATCCGCGTCCGTATGTTGCTACCACGGTTCCGTTGGCAGTAGCCTCGCCTGCACCTGCTGCAATGATTGATGCGATGGTGTTTTCCGAAGGAGTATCGCCACCTGTTGCGTCATCGGGGTTGGCTGCCACCACGCTTACTGCCATGGTGTTAACAAATTTGTTGCTGCTCACACCAATTGCATATCCTGTAACAATTACCTCCTTGCCGTTGAGGCTTGCATCTACAGAGCCGTCTTTGGGGTATGCAATGCTGCCGACAGCAGTAGAAGCTCCTTCTACGTTTACATTGTAATAGTAGCCGCTAATGTTCAATGTACCCTTGTACTGTATATATTTAACGGTGGGGTTTGCAATGTATGCATCAAGGTCGGCACCTGTCATTTGGGTTGCAGTGGGGGTGTTTACAGTTTCTGTACCGTTCTTTGTTACGGTAGATGTGTTGCCGAACTGCAACAGGCCTGCATAAAGGCTTGTTGTACCGCTCACTGTAACAGCGTCGCCCACAGCGTAGCCATTGTCGCTACCCAGATATACAAGTATGCTGCCTGTTTCGTCGCTCATGAGGAATCCGCGTGCGTATGTTGCAACTACTGTTCCGTTGGCAGTTGCCTCGCCTGCGCCTGCTGCAATAACAGCTGCAATGGTGCCCTCCTCGGGAGTGGTGTCGCCTTCGCCTGTGTTGTCATCACTCTCTGCTGCCACTACGCTTGTAGCCATTGTAGTTACATATTTGGTACCGCTAACGCCCACAATGTAACCTGTAACAATCACCTCCTTGCCGTTGAGCTCGTCTGCTACAAGGCCCTCTTTGGGATATGCAATGCTACCTACAGCCTTTGAGGCTCCATCTACGTTTACGTTGTAGTAGTATCCGCTTACGTTCAATGTTCCCTTGTATTGCACATATTTAATAGTGGGGTTTGCAACGTATGCATCAAGGTCGGCACCTGTCATTTGGGTAGCAGTGGGAGTTTCTACATCTGCTGTGCCGTTCTTGGTTGCGGTTGATGTGTTGCCAAACTGCAACAGACCGCCATAAAGGCTTGTTGTACCGCTCACTGTAACAGCGTCGCCCACTGCAAAGCCTTTATCATCGCCCAGATATACAAGTATGCTGCCTGTTTCGTCGCTCATGAGGAATCCGCGTGCGTATGTTGCAACTACTGTTCCGTTGGCAGTTGCCTCGCCTGCGCCTGCTGCAATAACAGCTGCGATGGTGCCTTCCTCGGGAGTGGTGCCACCTTCACCGGTGTTGTCGTCGCCACCCTCGCCTGTGTTGTCGTCGCCACCTTCGCCGGTATTGTCATCACCGCCTTCACTGCTTGCATTACCCGAAACAACAACATTGTTTACCTCCCACGTGCTCGATGCACTCTTGGTTGATGTGTATTTGAATGCAATTACAACAGCCTCTTTGCCTGCGAATTCGGCAGGGATATTGGCCGATGCACTGCGGAATTTCCATGTGTTGTCGTTGCTTGCACCAAAATCAACGGGTGTCCATTTTGTTGTGAAGAAATCGCCTGTGTAGTTGTCGGTTATCATCAACTGATGGTTTGTTGCAGCAAGGCTTGCATCGCCCTTGTTGATAACATAGTCGAATGTTATTTTTGCTGCGGTCTCGCCTGTAAGATCAATGGCAGGTGATATGAGCCAGCTCTCGGCATCCTGGCTCTTACCATTAGCGTAACCCGAAACTTTTGCGTATGCGTTGTTTTGGTAAACCTCGTGTTTCCATGCATAGTCGTTTACAATCTGCTCTGTTTTGAATGAGCCAAGGCTCTCGGCAAATGTCTCTTTGAGGTAGATTTTGCCTGTGGGCTCCTCGCTGTCGTCGCCTTCGCCGGTGTTATCGTCGCTCTCGCCCTCAAATAGTGCTTTTGTAACGCTCTTGAGGCCGGGAACACCAAAGTATTTCTCTATTGAACCGGTTAGGGTAACCAGCTTCTTGTAGTTGTTGGGATTGTCCTTAATGTTTACTTTGCTACGTACCTCGCCGCTTGGCAACTGCACAGGAATACATTTTGTTGCGTCTGTTTCATCGGGGCTGTCGGCAAGCAAAATGTCGGTATATCCGTTTTCCTCTGTTACATTGTTGTTGAATCTTGCACCCGATTCGTAATTCTGGCCTTCAACCCAACCTACAATATATCCTTTAACTGCAGCGGGTGTGGGTGTTCCCGAATATGCTTCAATAGCCTCTGCAACAGTCATCTCAACGGTTTCCTCGGGCTCGTCTTTTACAGGTGCCTCGCCATCTTTTACAGCCATAGACTTAACCTCCCATGTGCTGGCTTGATTGTCGGTAGATTTGTAGTATAGCGCAACGTACACGGCACTCTTTCCTATTACCTCTGCGGGCAGGTTAAAGCTTGTTTCGGCAAATGTGAAGCTCGATGAACCCACGGGCTCGAAGGCTGTTTCAATCCATGTTGCTTTTGTTGCATCGCCTGTGTAATCGGTGCTCAAAAGAATCTTGTGGCAATCCTTTATTGTCGATTTATTGGCATAGCATATTACATGGTTCACAACGATGTGTGCAGCCTCTTTGCCTGTGAGGTCGAAAGCGGGAGATACAAGGTAGCTTTCGCCTGCTTTGTATTGGCTCACATTGTTTCCATCTTTATAGTGTCCTGTGATGCAGGCACTGCTGTAATCAATACCCCAGGTAAGTTCGCTGTTCGAAACGGTCTGCTTGAAACTGCCAAGGCTGCTTGAGAAATCCTGCTCAAATACTACATCTTCCTGGCTGCCATCTGCGCCACCGCCCATGCCGGGTATAGTATAGGGCACGGGGACATCTTCGCAGGCATTGAAACTGAATATTGCCAATGCCGCAATGAATAGATACTTTAATGTTTTCATTGTTGTATGTGTTATTATTATTACTCTTAGTATATAAATAAGGTGTTCTGTTATTCAGCGGGTGTTATATCGGCTGTCGATGTAAATATGAATTGCCACACGTCTTTTGAGTTTGTCTTGTAACGTGTGAGAACGCCTTTGATGTCGATTTTGCCGGTGGGCAACACCTCCTTGGCAAAGTCGGCATAGTTGCTTATGCGGAAGATTATCTCCTGCTTGTCAATCTTTACCGTGCGCTCCGCAATCTCTTCACCGGGTGCATAGAGGGCTTTGCCATCGGCCTCCTTGAATTGTACGTTTTTCAAGCGTGCATAGATGGGGCAGAGGTCTTTGTTCTCCTTGTTTGCGAGATAATCCGGGGTAATGTCAAGCGGTGTTTGCTCGTCAAATTCGCCGGGTGTGCCAATGAGCTTGATGTGCTCTTCGAATACCTCCTTGCTCATGCGGCCTATTTGAATACCATATTTTTCGGTATTGTAACGAACGCCAATCTGCGGCAAGTAGCAATATCCGCCCATATCGAGCCCTTTGCAATTAATTGCTATTGCTTGCCCGATGGGGAGCATGGCATAGAGACCGCTGGTGTTCACGCCTATTATTATAGCATCGTTGTCATCGCTTATAACAATCTGTTTGTAGATGTTGCCGGTTTCGTCGTTGCCCACAACAACACCTTGCAGGATGATATCATCGGTAATCTCGGTGGGCATGGATGCCAGCAACTGCTCTCTGTATTTCTCTTTGAATTCGGAAATTGTCATGTTGGCCTCGCCTATGGAGTTATTGCCATAGGGTGGGTTGTTCAGGAATACGGGCTCGTCAAAGTCGTTCATGCATCCTGTGAAGGCTACCAACAACAAGCTTGCGAATAATATATTTTTTATTGTTTTCATAAATTCTTCCTCCTCATTTTTTAGAATCGAAGTCCTATGTTAAGATATGCGTTAAATGCGCTTGCATAGTAGAGGTATGGGTTCTTTGAGAATACATAAGTTTTCTTCTCCTTCTCCTCATTAAGGTCTCCACGGTTCTGCTCATATCCGCCGGTAATCATATTCTCGTTGTTGAGTACGTTGTTCAGGCTCAGGTTTATGTTGAGCTGCTTTCCACCTTTGAGTCTGATACTTTTGCCTATTGATGCATCGAGCATGAAACCGCCGTCGCCATGGAACTGCGAGGGCACATTCAAACCTGTGGGGTTGCCGTTCTCGTCGAATCCGGCATCGCCCGTTACAATGCTGTGCTTGCGTGCAAAGAGCGAGGGGCTCACATATATGCGGTCGTAGTAGTTGAGGTTTGCGCTCAAATACCAGCCGTTTACGTTGTAATCGACACCCAGGCTCAATGCTGTGAGTGGTGAACCGCCCACCTTGGCGCCATCCATGTAGATGAGCTCTTTGTCGTTCTTGAGCTCCTGCTGGTCCTCTGTCATGAATGAACCAAGGGTGTTGTTTGTATATTCGGCCTCAGTGATTGATGCAAGGAAATTGAACGATAGAGCCGATGTTACATTGTAAACAATTGATGCTTCAATACCGTAGTGCTCTTTATCAACGCCTGTCATTGTGAAGTATGTGAATTTACCCTCGGCATCGTTGTAGAATGCGCTCTGCTGTACGGCATTGCTTATCTTGGTGTAGAAACCACTTACTTTTGCACCGAATGCACCATATTTCACTGCGTATGAAACCTCGCCGTTGAGTATGCCCTCTGTTTCAAGGCCCTCAACAAAATCCTCGCGGATACGGGGTGCAACGAACGAGTTGTAGGCGAGTGGGGCACGCTGTGTGTAACCGCCACCAATCATCACGCGGTTATTTCCGTTGATGTCGTATATGAGCGATGCTTTTGCACCACCACCAAGGAATTTGGCTGTGCCGCTCTTTCCTTTTGATATATCGAACATATTGCCGTTGGCATCGAAGAATGTGGCGCGGCCGTTACGCATGTGGCCATCGCGCTGCATTGTGGTACCGTCGATGTTGGCACCGGCATAGAAGTGTACCTTGTTCTTGTTGTACTGATATTGTGTAAAGAGGTTTATCTTATTTACATAGATATCGTAGTTGTAACCAAACTTGTCGCCCTCGCGAATCTGGCGGTTGGGGTTGTCAAGGTCGTTCTGTATGATGTAGCTGTTTGTACCATGGTCGCCCACCGAGAATTTATCGATATCGGTATATTTGTTGGCACCCAATAGGTCGCTCATCTCCTTGTAGTGCATGCCCTTTGTGGTGTTTATGTTTACACCGATGTTTGCCTTGCTATATTTGTTGAACTCGTGGTCGAGTACAGAACCAATACTGAGCATCAGCTGGTCGTTGTGGCGCTCCTCAACATAGTAGAGGCACTCGCCGTTCATAGCATTTGCCTGTTGGTTGGCAAATATCATGTAGTCCCAATTGAGCTGGCGGTTGCCCTTGCTCTCTTTCCAGTGGTTATACAATTGCCACCACGATGCAATGTTGTCCTCCTTCTCGGCTGCATTTGCAGGGTCGTCGTAGTACGAAAGGTCCCACACGTTGTATGCCGAGCTGGGCAGGTTCTTGTAGTATGTGGGGCGTGGGTCGGCGGCATTGCCGTTCCAGCCAAGTGCGGTTGTTCCGTAGTTGCTGTATTTTACTGCTGCCGATGTGGTGAGCTTTGTCTCGCGGTCAATCTGGTAGTCCCATGTGAAGAGGGCGGTGGGCTCGTACGATGTTACCACGCGGGCATTGCGCTTTTTGCCATTCTGGTATCCCCAGTTGGGGTTGTAGTAGTGGCTGTTGGCAAGCCAATAAGCCTCCTCGGTTGCTGCGGCCTGCTGTCCGCGCTCTGTGGGCGAGCCCCATGTCGCAAACGAGAGGCTGTGTTTGTCGTTTATCTTCTTGTATGCGCTGAAGTAGTAACCGAGCGAGTTGTAGAATGTACCCTCGATAACACCTTCGTTGGCCCAGCGGTATGATGCCGACATTGTAAATGCCCAACCATTGTCCATGAGACCGGTTGAGTATGTGTACATTGCACGGGCAAGATAGTTGCGGTTGCAGGCAACCAATGACATCTTGTGGCCTGCCGCATATTGGCTGGCACGCATATTGATGTTGCTTGCTCCACCTACGTTGCTATAACCAAAGCTGCTGTTCTCCAAGTATGTACTGCTCTCTTGGTTGCGTGTGGCATCGTTCAAACCACCAATCATACCATAGCTGAATGTACCACGCTCGGCATCGTTGAGCAGGGCACCGTTGGCATACACGTTGTTGTATTGTGAATCATATCCACGCAATTTGAAACGCATGGCACTCCAACGATAACCTACCTCGGAGAGGAAGAAATCGTCGCTCGATGTTGTCATGGCCGATGCGCCCTGAATAACATCCTCATCCTCGTCGAGCATGTTCTCGTTAAATGTGAATTGGTCCTTGTCGATTTCGTTGGCCATGAAGTCGGGTACAACCATTGCCACCGCACTGCTCTTTGCTACACTGTCATTAACAGTGTGAACAGGCATCTTGGTGGGTGCATTGGTTGCAACCTCGTTGCGCACGGGTGCTGTTGTTTCGGTGGCGGCGATTATCTCCTCTTTATTGCTTTCGGGGACAACCACGGTTACCACAACAACATCCTTCATTCCGTTGAACTTGCCAACATTGTTTGTTGTTGCAAATGTGCTTTCTGTTACTCCGGTGCGAATAATGAGCTCCGATTTAACTCTGTTGCATCTTGTCATCGACAGGCTTTTGGTATCGCTGTAACCATCTACATAGATAGAGCCTTGTCCGTTTGAGTTTTCTCTGAGGATTTCGCACAGAGATTTCAAACTGCTGTCATTGCCGTTCCAAGGAACGTAGAACATGTCGTCCCCGTTTACAAATCTGAAAACGACTTGTATCGGGTCTTTTGCATCTGTGAATGCATGGGTGTTGTTGCTCCATGCAAGACAGACGAAAAAGAGCACTGCATACTTCAAAAATCTTTTCATCTGTTATAAATTATTAATATTGATACTTTTATCGTGTCAAGCCGTGTTTGCGGGCTGTTGTTTACATGTAAAATATATAAAAATTATACAAAGATTGCAAAAATTATATTAAGCGAAAAGTATTTTGCGCTCTTTTTTGAGTGGGGAAAAGTTAAAATTCAATGTGCAAAATTTATTCCGTTTTTATTATCGGGTAATGAGATAAAAATTGTACTTTTACACGTTCAATGCCAAAATGTGGTTTTAACAGAGACGAAAATTAATTGTAATATGAAAAAAATAATAGCTTTAGCGGCTACTATGCTGCTTGTATTGTGCATTCCTGCCATGGCGCAGCAGAAGCGTTTCGAGATGTATGCAGTGGGTTTCTATAACCTTGAGAATCTGTTCGATACAATTCACGATGCAGGGAAAAACGACTTTGAATTCCTGCCCGACGGAACAAACAAATGGGGCACCATGAAGTATGTTAATAAGGTAAAAAACATGTCGGAGGTACTTGCCGAGATGGCTACCGATATGTTGCCTGTGGGTATGGCTGCCGTTGGAGTTTCGGAGATTGAGAACAGCAATGTGTTGCAGGCTCTTGTTGAGAGCGATGCTCTCGCTGCCCGAGGTTGGAAATTTGTGCATGTCGAGGGCCCCGATGCTCGTGGCGTAGATTGTGCCCTGCTTTACAATCCCGCCTTGTTCAAGCCTTATGCCTATAAATTGGCACCCTATCTGCTTGAGAATGGCAGCGACGAATATAAAACCCGCGGATTCCTTATTGTGAGCGGAATGATGAGTGGCGAGAGGGTGCATATAATAGTGAACCATTGGCCGTCGCGCTATGCAAAGTCGCCGGCTCGCGAACGTGCCGGTGTTCAGGTGCGCGAGTTGAAGGATTCGCTTATGGCAGAGCATCCCGATTCAAAGGTTATTATCATGGGTGATATGAACGACGACCCCGATGACAAGAGCATGCATAAATGTCTTGGTGCCATGCGTTACCGCGACGATTTGAAGAAACCGAGCGACCTGTATAACCCTTGGTGGAAGGTGTTGCGCGAGGATGGCATCGGCACACTTAAATACAAAGGTAATTGGAACCTGTTTGACCAGGTGGTGTTCTCGGCCAACCTTGTGGGCAAGGATAGAAGCACGCTCAAATATTACAAGCCCGAGATATTCTCGCGCAGCTATATGTTGCAGACCGAGGGTAAATATAAAGGCTCGCCCAAGCGCACCCATGCAAGCGGTGTGTGGCTTAATGGTTACAGCGACCACCTTCCTGTAATCATTTATATGGTAAAAGAGGTAAAATAAACCTTGTAACTGAAAGATAAACAATGAGGTGCGCCCATGGGTGCACCTCATTGTTTACATATTGAGCCTGCTCTCAATCATCTCCCAATCGACAATGCTCCACAGTTTTTTAACGTGGTCGGCACGCCTGTTTTGGTAATCGAGATAATAGGCATGCTCCCAAACGTCAATACCAAAAAGCGGTGTCATGTGGTG
Organism: Bacteroidaceae bacterium; assembly: GCA_017451695.1. Classification (GTDB taxonomy): domain Bacteria; phylum Bacteroidota; class Bacteroidia; order Bacteroidales; family Bacteroidaceae; genus HGM04593. The sequence goes on along the minus strand of JAFTNW010000012.1, from coordinate 34,340 downwards.
GCGTATGGGGTTGTCTCCATTGATGCAATTTATGATGTTGAGCTTGCCTGTTTCGTCTTGTGCAAGCCACACCCAGCCCGAACCAAAGAGCGTGGTCGCCGCCTCTTCCATCTTTTTTCTCAGTGTGTCGAAGTTTCCGAAATCAAATTTTATGGAGCTTTCAAGCGCCCCTGTGGGGTGGTTGTTTGTGGGCGCCGTGGGGGTGAACTGCTCAAAGTAGAGCGAGTGGTTCAGTACCTGTCCTGCGTTGTTGAAAAGGGGGCCTTCGGGCGCAAATTCCACTATCTCGCGCAGTGTCATCTCTTCAAAATCGCTCTCTGCCACAAGTTCATTAAGTTTGTTCACATAGGCTTGCAGATGCTTGCCGTAGTGATACTCTATGGTGGCTTGGCTTATGGCCGGTGCAAGCGCACTTGTGGGGTAGAGAAGGGTAGGCATTTGAAAGCCTGTGATGTTGCTTCTAAGAATTGTACTCATGTTTAATTGATTAAAAAATAAATGTTCTGTTTTATAAACGTATCTTCGTGCCGGATGTTCGCAATTCTGCCATTTTTTGCATATCTTCGCAAAATATTTAGGAAAGGAAATGGGAATAAATTTTGAGGAGGAACTGAATGCGGCACAGCTTGCCGCGGTGCAATATTGCGACGGCCCCTCGCTGGTTATTGCCGGTGCGGGTTCGGGCAAGACAAGGGTGCTTACATACAAGATAGCCTATCTGTTGGAGATGGGCTACGAGCCGTGGTCTATACTTGCACTAACCTTTACCAACAAAGCGGCCAAAGAGATGAAGGAACGCATAGCCGCAAGTGTGGGCAAGGTCGATGCCTCGGCCATTTGGATGGGAACGTTCCATTCCGTCTTTTCCAAAATCCTGCGTAAAGAGGCGCATCTGCTTGGGTACGACCCACAATTTACCATATATGACCAAACCGATTCCCGAAGCCTTATTAAAAGTATAATTAAGGAGATGCAGCTGGATGATAAGATTTACAAGCCGGCTGTTGTGGGGGAGCGTATATCGGCTGCAAAGAGCCGCCTTATAATGCCTCGCGAGTATGCTGCCGACGCGGGCCTCGTGGGTGATGACCAGCGTGCCCGCATTCCCAATACTCATTATATATACAGTGCTTATTGCGAGCGTTGCAGGCAGGCCAATGCCATGGACTTCGACGATTTGTTGCTCAATACTTACAGGTTGTTCGATGAATTCCCCGAGGTGCGCGAGAAATATGTACGCAAGTTTCGCTATCTGCTGGTCGATGAGTATCAGGATACCAATTCCTTGCAGGCGGCTATTGTGTGGCAGCTTACAAAGGAACGACAGGCGGTGTGCGTGGTGGGCGACGATGCACAGAGTATTTATGCTTTCCGTGGTGCCAATATCGGTAATATATTGGGCTTTACAAAGCGTTACGAGAATGCAAAAATATTCAAGCTCGAACAGAATTACCGTTCCACCAAGGTGATAGTGAACGCTGCAAACAGCCTTATAAAAAAGAATGCGCAGCAGATAGAGAAAACGGTCTATTCGCAGCGCGATGCAGGCGAGCTCATAGCGCTCTATTCTGCCTATTCCGACTTTGAGGAGGGCGAGATTGTTGCCAACAAAATAGCCGAGATGCGTCGTCGCAAGGGGTTGGATTACTGCGATGTGGCCGTGCTTTACCGCACAAATGCCCAATCGCGCATATTTGAGGAGGCCTTCCGCAAACGCTCCTTCCCTTATCGCATATATGGCGGCCTGTCGTTCTATCAGCGCAAGGAGATAAAGGATGTGATAGCCTATTTTCGCCTTATTTGCAACCATCGCGACGAGGAGGCTATGAAACGCATAATAAACTATCCCGCGCGTGGTATAGGTGATACTACCTTGCAGAAGGTGAAACAGGCGGCAATAGATAACAATGTGAGTATGTGGGAGGTTTTGCAATCCCCTGCAGCTCATGGATTGGAGGTGAACAAAGGCACGCAGGCCAAGTTGCTTGGTTTTGTGGGGCTCATTGAGAGCTTTTCTCTGCTTGCTGCCGAGAAGGATGCCGCCGAGGTTGCGTCGGTTGTAGTGAGCGAGAGTGGTGTGTGGGGCGATATATTCCGCGATAACAGCGTGGAGGGCAAGGCGCGGCAGGAGAATTTGCAGGAACTTATAGATGCTATAAAAGAGTTTGTGGATATGCGCATGGAGGAGGGCAACGAATATAACCGCCTTACAGATTTCCTTGCCGAGGTGTCGCTCATGTCCGACCAGGATACAAACGACGAGAATGGAGATAACCACATCACCCTCATGACCATTCACTCTGCAAAGGGACTCGAATTCAAGGCTGTCTTTGTGGTGGGGCTCGAGGAGGAGCTGTTCCCCAATCAATGTGCGCAGGTGTCGCCGCGCGAAATGGAAGAGGAGCGCCGCCTGTTTTATGTTGCCATAACCCGTGCAAAGGATTTTTGTGTCCTCTCCTACTCCAAAACGCGCTACCACTATGGTACAACGGAGTATCATGAGCCCAGCCGTTTTATCACAGAGATTGATTCGCAATATCTGTCGCAGGGCGGTGGCACGATGGAGAGGCCTGCACCGCGTTCGGGCGGAATGTTTGCGGGTACAAATAAGAGCAGCACGCTCTTCTCCTCGCAAAGCGAGCGTGGCGCTTATGGCAGGCAACAACCATTTGGCACGCGAACATCATTCTCTTCTTATGGCGGTGCCGAGAACAGGCAACCCACGCAGCACACTGCAACACCTTATGTGGGGAGGAGTAATCTGCAACGCGTATCGGATGTTGCGCGTAACGCGTATGCTCCCTCTGCGGCAAAATTTACCATAGGAGCATTGGTGCAGCACGACCGTTTCGGTGTGGGCGAAGTGCTCTCTGTCGAGGGTAGCGGTGAAAACGCCAAGGCTGTTATAAATTTCAAGAATGCAGGGCGAAAAACGCTGCTGCTTAAATTTGCAAAATTAAAAAACATAGAATAATGGATAAGGATATTATAAATAAGGTGCCATCGCCCTGCTATGTGATGGAGGAGTCTCTGTTGCGTCGCAATCTGTCGCTGATAAACCGTGTTGCAACCGAGGCAGGTGTGGAGATTATCTTGGCCTTCAAGGCTTTTGCCTTGTGGAAAACGTTTCCGGTGTTTCGCGAATATATATCATCGGTAACCGCAAGCTCCATCTACGAAGCCCGCTTGGGGTACGAGGAGTTTGGCAGCAGGGTGCACGCCTTTTCGCCTGCATATACCGAGGAGGAGTTTCCCGAGATGATGCGTTGCAGCAGCCATATATCGTTTAACTCTCTTTCTCAATACGAGCGTTTCTATCCCATGACAAAGCGTGCCGGGCACGAAATTTCGTGCGGTGTGAGAATAAATCCCGAATATTCCGAGATTGAGACAGAATTGTATAACCCCTGCGCTCCGGGTAGCCGCTTTGGTGTAACGGCCGACCTCTTGCCTGCCGAACTGCCTGCCGGCATAGAGGGCTTTCATTGCCATTGCCATTGCGAATCGGACTCCTATGCGTTGGAGCACACATTGGAGCATATAGAAGAGAAATTTGCGGCATGGCTGCCTAAAATAAAGTGGCTCAACCTTGGTGGCGGCCATTTGATGACAAGCAAGGATTACGACATTGAGCATCTGATAACCCTGTTACAAGGGCTGCGCAAACGCTATCCCAATCTGCATGTGATATTGGAGCCCGGCTCGGCGTTTGCATGGCAAACGGGCTCTTTGGTTTCACGCGTTGTGGATATTGTGGAGAGTCGCGGTATTCGCACTGCAATATTGAATGTCAGTTTCACATGCCATATGCCCGATTGCTTGGAGATGCCATATCAGCCCAAGGTTACGGGCGCAGAGTCGTTGGATGCCGATGCTGTGAAGGGCGCGCCATTTAGTGAAAATATATATCGTTTGGGTGGCAACAGTTGTTTGAGTGGCGATTATATGGGCAGCTGGAAATTCCCGCAACCCTTGAAGGTGGGCGACGTGGTGGTGTTTGAGGATATGATACACTACACCACGGTAAAGACAAATATGTTCAATGGTATATCGCACCCAAGCATAGCATTCTTGCGCGATAATGGCGAGTTGCAGATGTTGCGTGTGTTCCGTTACGAGGATTACCGCGACAGAATGTGCTGATAGCCGTTTTTCTCTTCTTGCAAGGCAGCGCTGGAAACTTTTTTGATATTTTTTTTGAAAAAAAATCCCGTAATGTTTGCTGATAAGAAAAATTGTTGTACCTTTGCACTCGCAACACGGATAAATGCTCAAATGTGAGTGGCTTTGTTGAAAGATAAAGTGTAATTGAAATGACTGTGTTGAAGGGATTGCGGAATTTTCGTTGCCAGCGAGAGCAGAAGAATTTATTCTTATGCCGAGCGCAGCAGAAAATCTCGCAGTTTCGAAGAAACTGCGGAAATAGCTCAGTTGGTAGAGCACAACCTTGCCAAGGTTGGGGTCGCGAGTTCGAGCCTCGTTTTCCGCTCTTTTGATGAGTGTACCCGTGCGTGTTTAATGCCCAGGTGGCGGAATGGTAGACGCGCTCGTTTCAGGTGCGAGTGTTGAGAGACGTGCAGGTTCGAGTCCTGTTCTGGGCACCGGTTGCACTGGATGGTTTTATGGAATGGAGAAGTGGCGGAATTGGTAGACGCGCTACTTTGAGGGGGTAGTGACCGTTGGGTCGTGTGAGTTCGAGTCTCATCTTCTTCACTCTAAAATGTTTTAATGTTGTTTCGATCGCGAATTTTCGTTACAGATGGTAATTGAAAATCTCGCGTTTTTTTTTTATTCTCTTTTTCGTTTAACTGTTTGCTTTTAATCAAGTTTTCTTTTTTTTGGGGCAGGCTGGACAAAAAGTTGGATGAAATCTCTGTAATCGTCTAATATACATCTTTTTGCAAAGATTATCATCGATATGGGCCGGAATTGGCTTCGCTATGCTCGCCCATCCCTTTAGGGGGTTCCTTTGCAAGAAACAAGAACGCTATCGCGTTCCTTTTAATTTTCTTTTTCCATCAGCCGGTAAGCGAGCTTCCCGCTGGTTTGGTCGGGATTGACTTCACTTCGCTTGTCCATCCCTTTTGGGAGTTCTTTTGCAAGAAATTAGTAAACGCTTGCGCGTTTCTTTTAATTTTCTTTTTCCATCAGCCGGTAAGCGAGCTTCCCGCTGGTTTGGTCGGGATTGACTTCACTTCGCTTGTCCATCCCTTTTGGGGTTCCTTTGCAAGAAACAAGAACGCTATCGCGTTTTTCTTGTTTGGGATTGGCTTCGCTTTGCTCGCCCATCCCTTTTGGGAGTTCCTTTGCAAGAAACAAGAACGCTGTCGCGTTTTTCTTGTTTTGCTTTCTACCCGCTTTGTGAGCAAGCTCCCAGGCGGGCATAAAACAAAACAAGAGAACTGAAAGTTCTCTTGTTTCTTGCGGAGAGGGAGGGATTCGAACCCCCGGTACCTCTCAGTACGTCGGTTTTCAAGACCGGTGCAATCGACCACTCTGCCACCTCTCCAAAAGTGTATATTTCGTTGATGAAATGTGGTCTCTTTGTTTAACGAGTGCAAAGGTAATGCTAATTTTGGTAATACGCAAGAGAAATGAAGAAAATATTTTTCTTCTTGCACGAAAAACAGCTTTTTTCTCTGTTTTACGTCGTGTTGTACTCTTTCTTGGCTGTTGTTTTCCCAAAACGTGGCGATTTTTTCTTATTAAACAGTATTTCTTTTTTTTGTGTTGTATTTTGTTGTATTATTGTGGTATTATTGTGTGTGTTATATTTTGATATGCATAGGAATTTAGTGGCTTTTGTTGCACTGCTTTTATTTGCTTGTATCGTGCATGCGCAGGGTGATGCGGCTCCGTTGGTGGTGGCGCATAGGGGTGGTGCGGCCGAGGGGCCGGAAAATACTTTGTCTTGTATTGAGAATGCAATCCTTGTGGGTGCAGATGCGGTGGAGATAGATGTTCGTCTCACGGCCGACGGGTATCTTGTGGCGTGCCACGATGCCACGGTTGATGCCACGACAAATGGCAGGGGAAGGGTTTCTGAACTCACATTGGAACAGGTGCAGGCGTTGCGCGTGGTGGATAAGAATGGGGCGGTTACGGCCGAATGTATTCCCACACTGAGGCAGGTGCTTGAGTGTGTTGGCGGGCGCTGTACGGTACTTATCGATGTGAAGCGCGGCGGGCGCGATATTGAACAGCGGCTTGTTGAGGATATTGCAGCTTGTGGTGCACAGGGCTGGGTTTCGGTGCAGTCGTTCAGCGATGCGGTGCTGCACAATTTGCATGAGCTCGGTGCTCCTTTCCCATTGGAAAAGCTTGTGGTTTTCAAGGTGCCTTTTTTGCCGTTTGTTTACGATGGCTCGTTGCGTTTTTTCTCGTTTAAGAAGTATGATTATATATCCTCGTTCAATTTTCATAAAAGGTGTCTTTCTCGCTCTTTGGCGGCAAAAATAAGGGCGCGTGGCAAGGGGGTGAAGGTGTGGACCGTGGGCTCTCCTGCCGATGCTCCCGGTGTGGCGGTGGATGCTGTTATTACCGATTATCCTTCCTTGTGGAAATGCGGGGAAACGGTGGAGTGATATATGTTTCTTTCCCTCCCTGTTGTATTGGCTGTGTGTAATGCTTTTTCAAAAAATGATGGTCTCTTTTTTGCAATTGTATTACAATATTGCAATTGTCTTTTTGCTATTGTTTAGTCTTTTTTATTTGCACTCTGTTATGCGGTTGCGTTAATTGGTGCCGTATCTCTTTTTATTGCGCATTTTTGCTCTTATTGTGCAATGTCGGGCTTTTTCAAGTTTGTAATGGGGTGGATTTTATTTTGCGATTTCTGCCTATATTTTTTGCATAGTATATAATATATTTTATTATCTTTGCAATAAAGCGCATGGCAGGGGCTCCCTGCGGGTGCGCCGAATTAAGTGAAACTAATCTATAAACTTTTTAGAATATGGAATTGAATCAAATGTTTAAGGATGGCCTTTGGAGTAAGGAGATTAACGTGTCTGATTTCGTACACGAGAATATCACTCCTTATGAGGGCGACGCTTCTTTCTTGGTAGGTCCCACAGAGAGAACAAAGAAGATTTGGGATAAGTGTTTGGAGGCTCTTGCCGAAGAGCGTGCCAATAATGGTGTACGTTCGCTTGATAACGTAACGGTTTCCACTATTACTTCTCACAAAGCCGGCTACATTGACAAGGAGAACGAGCTTATCGTGGGCTTGCAGACCGACGAGCTTTTGAAACGTGCTATCAAGCCCTTTGGTGGTATCAAGGTGGTTGAGAAGGCATGTCGCGAGAACGGTGTTGAGGTTGATGACAAGGTGAAAGAGATTTTCTATCACTATCGCAAGACACACAACGATGGCGTGTTCGATGCATATACCGACGAGATTCGTATGTACCGTTCATTGGGCTTCCTCACCGGTCTGCCCGATAACTATGCCCGTGGTCGTATAATCGGTGACTATCGCCGTTTGGCCCTCTATGGTATCGATCGTCTTATCGAGGCAAAGAAAGCCGACCAGAAGGCTCTCCTCAGCCCCATGACCGATGCTACCATCCGTTTGCGCGAGGAAGTTTCGGAGCAGATTAAGGCTCTTAACGAAATGAAGATTATGGGCGAGTACTATGGTCTCGACCTCGGTCGCCCCGCTACAACTGCTCAAGAGGCTGTTCAGTGGGTATATATGGCATATCTTGCATCGGTTAAGGAACTCGATGGTGCCGCAATGTCACTTGGTAACGTATCTACATTCCTGGATATCTACATTCAGTACGACCTTGACCATGGCAATATCGACGAGGTGTTCGCACAGGAGCTTATCGACCAATTTGTAATTAAATTGCGTATGGTGCGCCACTTGCGTATGCAGTCGTACAACGACATCTTTGCAGGAGACCCCACATGGATTACCGAGGCTATCGGTGGCCGTTTCAACGATGGTCGTACAAAGGTTACAAAGACCTCTTTCCGCTTCTTGCAGACACTTTACAACCTTGGTCCTTCACCCGAGCCTAACATGACCGTGCTGTGGAGCCCCGAGTTGCCCGAAGGCTTCAAGGAGTTCTGTGCAAAGGTTTCAATCGACACATCTTCTATCCAGTACGAGAACGATACCCTCATGCGCGAGGTTCGTAACTGCGACGACTATGGTATTGCTTGCTGCGTATCGTACCAGGCAATCGGTAAGCAGATTCAGTTCTTTGGTGCACGTTGTAACTTTGCCAAGGCATTGTTGCTTGCAATCAACGGTGGCCGTTGCGAGAACACAGGTACACTCATCGTTAAGGATATCCCCGTTCTCTCGGGCGAGTTGCTCAACTACGAGGAGGTTCTCTCAAACTACAAGAAGGTGCTCATGGAGATTGCACGCGTTTACAACGATGCAATGAACATTATCCACTATATGCACGACAAGTACTACTACGAGAAATCGCAGATGGCACTTATCGATACCAACCCCACAATCAACCTTGCTTATGGTGTTGCAGGTCTCTCTATCGTGCTCGACTCACTCTCTGCTATTAAATATGGTAAGGTAACAGTTAAGCGCAACGAGCTCGGCCTTACAGAGGGCTTTGAGATTGAGAAAGACTTCCCCTGCTTTGGTAACGATGACGACCGTGTGGATCACCTTGGTGTCGATCTCGTTTACTTCTTCAGCGAGGAGTTGAAGAAACGTCCTATCTACAAGAATGCACAGGCTACATTGTCGCTCCTCACCATTACATCTAACGTAATGTATGGTAAAAAGACCGGTGCAACACCCGATGGTCGTGCCAAGGGTGTTCCCTTCGCTCCCGGTGCCAATCCCATGCACGGACGCGATAAGAAGGGTGCTGTTGCCTCTTTGAGCTCTGTTGCAAAGTTGCGTTATCGCGACTCGCAGGATGGTATCAGTAACACATTCTCAATCATCCCCAAATCACTTGGTGTTGATACAGAGACACGCATCGAGAACCTCGTTACCATGATGGACGGTTACTTCACAAAGGGTGCGCACCACCTCAATGTGAACGTGCTCAACCGCGAGATGCTTATGGATGCCATGGAGCACCCCGAGAAGTATCCCCAGCTCACAATCCGTGTATCGGGTTACGCTGTAAACTTCATCAAGTTGAGCCGCGAGCATCAGTTGGAGGTTATCTCTCGTTCTTTCCACGAGCGCATGTAATAGATAATTGATAATAGCTATAAAAGCCGGCCATTGAGTCGGCTTTTATAGCTTAAATGATTAGCAAAATGATTAGAGTACATTCATATGAATCCATGGGCACATTCGATGGGCCCGGCTTGCGATTGGTGATATTCCTGCAAGGCTGCAATTTTCGTTGCCTTTACTGCGCCAACCCCGATACCATAGACGCAAAGGGCGAGAGCCAGGAGACAAGTATCGAAGAGATTATGCGCCTGGCAATGAACGAAAAGGCATTCTTTGGCAAGAAGGGTGGTGTAACATTCAGCGGTGGCGAGCCCACCGTGCAGGCAGCCGCTCTTATTCCTCTTGTAAAACGTCTTAAAGAGCAGGGTATTAATGTGTGCATTGACACAAACGGCAGTATTTGGAACGATGATGTCGAGGAACTCTTCCGCCTTGTCGATTTGGTGCTGCTCGATATCAAGCAGTTCAACCCCGAACGCCATCGCCTGCTCACATCGCGCAGCAACGAACAGACTCTGCGCACTGCAAAGTGGTTGGAGGAGAATGGTAAGCCATTCTGGTTGCGATATGTGCTTGTTCCGGGGTATAGTGCCTTTGAAGAGGATATCCGCGCATTGGGCGAGGAATTAGGCAAGAATAAAATGGTTCAGCGTGTCGAGATTCTCCCATATCACACCCTCGGTGTTCACAAGTACGAGGCTATGGGCTGGGAGTACAAGCTTGCCGGTGTAAAGGAGAATACCCCCGAGCAGCTTGATGAGGCAAAGGCTCTCTTTGACCAATATTTCTCTAACGTATATGTAAATTAGTGCCATGCTTACAGAAAAAGAAAAAATGTTGCGTGGCGAGTTATACGATGCCAACTACGACACCGCCTTGATAGCCGAGCGCAATGCCTGCAAGGTGCTTTGTGCGCAATATAACACAATGCCCTATGAGGCTTGCGAGGAGCGTGCCGCGCTGCTTGCCAAAATTATTGGGCACACGAATGGTGCTTTCACCATAGAACCCGCCTTCTGGTGCGATTATGGATACAACATATCGCTTGGCAAAAACTTTTATGCCAATCACAATCTTGTGATATTGGATGCCGCGCCTGTTACCTTTGGCGACAATGTGTTTATAGGACCATCATGCGGTTTCCACACCGCGGGGCACCCCGTAAATGTGGAGCAGCGTAACAAGGGGCTCGAATATGCCAAGCCCATCACAGTGGGTAACAATGTGTGGATTGGTGCCGGTGTGCAGGTGCTTCGCGGTGTTACCATTGGGGATAATGTAACCATTGGTGCGGGCAGTGTGGTTACCCGCGACATCCCGCCCTGTTCGGTGGCGGTGGGTAATCCGTGTCGTGTGATAAAAAAGGCTGAGTAATCCTTTATATATACGCAACGGGCTGTGGCATGCACCACAGCCCGTTGTTGTTACTATATTGCTTTAACCTTTATTTCAGTTTAGTCCAGTAGATTGTGGTTCCGATACCCCAAATATTGCCAAACAATTTAAGCTTCTTTGCATCTACGAATTCGGCCTCCACATTCACGCGGATACCCTTTGAGGGGTCGTAAATCTTGGCACCGTTCCACTCGCCCTCCTCTTTGTCGAACTTCAATCCCTTAACAATAACCACCTTGTCAATATCCACATTGCGAAGGTTTTTGTCGGGATTCTTTACATCCTTACGTTTATTACCGTTTGCATCGAGGGGCTTTTCCACCCAGAACATCTGTGCGGTGTATGTGCCATCGGCAGCTTTGGTTACACGCACCTTGCTCTTGCTGCCGCCGCGGTCGGTCAAATACTCGCCAATAATCTCGTCGCCATTCTTGTTGATGCTCTGTGCAAATGAGGTTATTGAAAGCATCATTGCGCAGATAAGTGAAAAGATAATTTTCTTCATTTTTTTTCTTTTTTTTTGAATTTCTGCGCAAAATTATGGCAAAAACTGCACACTTGCCAAGTGTATGTGCAATCAATTTGGGCTTTTTGCACAAAATTAAGCCTTGTGTGCAGTTTTTGTCTAAAATGTGGTTTTTATTTATCTGCTATTGTGCTGCGCCTTCTCGCTCGCGTTGAACAATAAGCAGATTGGTGGCGGCCTGTTCATCGCCCATGTCGGCAGCCTTTTCAAAGGCACGCTCTGCCGCATGCAGGCGGTGGCGGCGGTAGTCTATTACTCCTTGCAGGTTAATTGCACGGGCATCGTCTTTGTATTGTCGTAGCAGTTGCGCCATTTTGTGATAATCGGGTTGCGGATTGTTTATAAGTTCGTTTACAATCTCGTTTATTGCTACCGCGGCGCTGTCTGCTTGGTTGTGGTAGTAGATGGCACTGACCGATGCGCCACGTTGCTTGGCAAACGCGGCGCGCGACAGCTCGCGGTATAGTTCTCCGTTGTTGTAGTTGTGCAGAATGATTTCTCGTTTGGTGTTCGATGGTTCCTTCTGCAAGCGTGCGATGAGGCTGTCGCCGTCCGGAATATCAAGCATTGCTATATCCTTATATATAAGTTGCCAATCCCTGCCGCCGTTGGCTATCTCAAAAACAGAATCGTGCAGGTGGTGATGAGCGCGAATGTGGTCGCGCAGAGCCATGGCACGCCTGTATCCAAGGTCGGCATTGCTCTGTTCGTTCCCCTCGGGCGAGGTGTAGCCGACAATCTGAACAGCTTCCACCGTGGTGGTGCTGTCGGCTATGATTTGGTTGATGATGGACATCAGTTCCTGAATGGATTGCGCGTTGTTCATATAGTTTACATCGAGCAAGGGGCTGCCGGTGCGGTAGCGCACAATGCGTTTGGTTTCGCTTGGGTTCTTGTCGCTCTCGTCGATGGGGGTATATTGGTGTATATTCTTTACATAGGGGTGCTCCTTTGCAATGTGGTCGGCAATGGTCATTGCGGCATCCACCTTGTGGCAACTGAGGGGTGGTGCGGGCGGTAAAACAATCTCCATGGTGTCGAGTGTAAAGGATATGTTTTTGTTGTCCCTGTTGTATTCGCAGTAGGTAACCCCGAGGATTGTGTCGCTGGCATACTGCTCGGGTATGGCAATTATGCATTGATTATTGCCATGGTTGTGCAGATTGGGTTGGTAACCGTGGCGCTTCATATACTGCTTGGCATATTTGCGTCCTTGGAAATGTCGGGCAGTGGAGCTTATGCATGTGTCGGGGTTGCACAAATGTGTTATGAGCAACATGCCGTCTTTTGCCGGTAACTTGTCTATCTCGTAGTCGAGCGTAACATACCAATTACTGTCTTTATGCTCCACGGAGCAGTTCTCGGGGGATATCTGCGCCGATGCTCCTGTTATGGCAAGCAACGCAAATACGATTGCGAATATTCGTTTCATAGGGCTTATGTTTTTGATTATACCCCTATAAAACGAAAAAACAGGTGTTAAGGTTCGCGCACCGGTTTAGAGAGCAAGCATGGCGGGCAGTTCTTCAAGTGTGCTTATGACGGCAGTTGGTGTGGCTTCGGGTGCAACGGGTTCCTCCTCCCAGCAAACATTTTTTAACCACACGGCTTTGCAGCCAAGAGTGCGTGCCGGGTATATGTCCTTTTTGTACGAATCTCCCACCACCAATATATTTTCCGTCGGCAGGTCAAGTGCTTTTACTCCAAGTGCAAACAGCGCAGGGTCGGGCTTGCGCAGGCCCACCACCGACGATTCTACAATAGTGTGAAAGTAGCTGCTTAATCCGAACTCTTCAAGCACCACAGGCATATTGCCATAAAAATTGGTAACCAACACAAGGGGGTAACGTGCGGCAATCCTCTCTATTATCCCAAGGGTGGTTTGCAGCGTGTCCGTAACCTTTCGGTAGCAACCGCTTGCAATGCTCTTTTCCTGTTCGTCGCTTATTGTGCAACCATTCTCGTTGAGCCATTGAACCTGCAATGCAATCTTTTTTTCGAGCAAGGTGCGGAATGTGTCGGCAGGCTTTATTATAGGGGTCTTGGCAAGCGTTCGTTCTCCATGAACGTATGCTTGGCGAAAGAGTGCCTTGTCAATGGATACGGCTGCTCTTCTGTACTGCTCCTCGATAACCTCGCCCCAATGTATGCCGTTGGTGTCTATCGTGCCGCCGTAGTCAAATATTATGCCTTTAATCGAATTCATAGCCCTCCTCAATCTTTTTTGTCAATCTGCAGCAAAGAGTCTCGTGTTTATACCTCATATAAGCAAAGAGAATCATCAATACAACCAATTCAAAGAAGAAATAGAGCCAAAGTTCGCCTGTAAGCATGGAGAAACAGAGCATTATGGCGCGGGAATTGAATGTGAGTATGTTTGTGTATTTCATAAGCGGGAGGCTCCCTTTACGGAACTCCTCGCGCAACCCTCGTGGCAGGTCGGTGCCATATTTTTTGCGTACAGTGGCGATGAAACGCTGGAATGCCGGTGTCATTCTCTCCTGATTATCCACGTATGCTATGTATGCGTTCAGGAATATTTTCCAAAAGAGGTTTCCTCGCCATGACGTGTGGGCATACTCCCGACGTTGTGCAGCCGAATCGTGAAACTCATTGCCGTTCTTCTCGTTGATGAAATATAGGTGGATGTTGCGGTAGTAGTCGGCAAGCTGGCATTGTGAGCCGTGCACCCAAAAACCGCAGAACGAGCACAGAATCCACACTATCACCCCCCACTCATATTGCGGTGCGAAGGGAATGGGCTCGAAAGTGAGGCGGGCGGCCAATGCAAAATATATGCAGAAGAACCAGCAATCGCCGGCAAAGCCATCGAGAATGCGCCCCCAGCGTGTCTTTTGCCCGGTGATGCGTGCAAGCTGTCCGTCGGTGCTGTCATATAGATTGGCCCACATAAGCAGTAGCACTCCCAAGGCGTTCCAGCGGAGGCTCTCTTGATAAAAACAGACTCCCGCGGCTATGCCCAAGAATATCGATAAAATGGTTATTACGTTGGGGTGCACTCCGCGGTTGCGAAAAAAGAGCGCGCAGTGGAACCCAAGCGGGCGGTAGAACCACAGGTCGAGGAACTCCTCAGTGTCTCTCGATTTTATGGATGCTTCGTATATTCTTTTATCTTCTTCCTTCATTTTTTATCTGCTTTCAATAATTGTTCTTGCAATGGCTTGTGCTGCATCCTTGCGCACTGCCGAGAAGCTTGGAAAATCGTTTATATCAATAATGTATATATCGCCATCGGGTGTTACAATGCAATCTCCTCCAAAAACATCGAGCCCTATGGCTTGTGCTGCGGCAAAGGCTGTGGCTCTCAGTTCCTCGCTGCTGAAAGGGTGGTGCTTGGCTGGGCCGTTAATCCTCTCCCACCCGAATTTGGTCTTTTCGGGATTGGGGTAGCAGTGGGCAAAATATTTATCCTTTACACCGTAGAATTTCACAACATCGCCCACTATGTGCCTGCAATATATTACACTGCCTGCTATCTCTTTAACAGCCTTTTTCGCCTCTTCTACGTTGGTAACATAGGCAACATCCTCTTTTCGCTGCGACCACCCCTCGCCCTTTTTTATCCAACCGGGGAGGTCGCTTGCTTGCGGGAGTTTCTCATCGGTTACTGCCATATATTGCGGTTGGTGGATGTTCTCCCTTTGCAGTATGGCCATCATTTCGGTGCGCGAGCAATTTGCAATGCTTGTGCTGCTGTTTATGGCCCTGCATCCTCTCTCTTCGGCCATTCTTATCTTTTGCAATGTGTCCCGGCTGCGCGACATGTGGCATATTACATCGTAACCGCAGAAATCGTCCTTTTCATCGAGGCGCGTTACGCTGTGCCCTTGTGCGCGCAACTCCTGCTCAATGCATTCAAGTATGGCGGTATCCTGTTCCACCATTTGCGGTGAGTGGGCTGCATTGCGTGCTATGGTGGCTATCTTCATAGGGGGTCGCTTAAAAATCTTTCGGCCTTCTGTATATCCTCGGCATGGTCTATGTCGATGATTTTATCAAAGCAACAGGCTTGCAGTGCCAGCCCATCGGTTATGAGCATGCGCTGGAAATTGCGCATGCGCGAAATGCCCTGCTCCATGCATTTTTGCAGGGTGGTAAGGGCTTTGGGTGTGAGCCCGTATATGCCTCCCGAAATGTATTTGCTGTTTGCCCCTGCATTGTCGCAAAAGGCTGTTATGCGCAGCCTCTCGTCGGTCTCCACATATAGCGGTTTCTCGTCGTCTATGTAGTCTGTTACGGCCATCAGCCCGTCGCAGTGGCTTCTCTGGAACTCGGCAATATAGCGTGCAAACTCCTCTTCGCGGAAGAGTGTATCTACCGTGGTGAGGCAGAATTTCTCATTGCCTTGCAGATGTGGCATGAGGGCATGCATGCTGTGCATGGAACTTGGTGTGTCTTTTACCACAAGGTTGATGGGGTAGCTCTTTTGCAGTTCTTGCAGCAGTGCAAGTGTTTGCGGCTGCTGTTCGTTTATTATTACGCTCACCGAGCTTGCTCCATGGCGCATAAATAGCTTTACAAGGCGCTCTATAATGGGAACGCCTTGTATTTCAATGAGTGGCTTGGGGCTTTTTACACCCTCTTTTGCAAGCCGCGAGCCTTCGCCGGCAGCTATAATGGCATATTTCATTGCGTCTGTCAATCGTTGTCGCTCTGTTGCAGGTTAAGGCGGTTGCTGTCGTCGCGTTTCTCAAAATAGAGTTTGCGCAACGGATTGCGGCGAGCCGCGTTGTAGGCAGTGCGGTTACGATAAATATCTATTGCTGAATAAATGGCTTGACGGAACGAGTTTTCATCGGCAATACCCTTGCCTGCAATGTCGTATGCAACGCCATGGGCAGGTGATGTGCGTATTATGGGTAGCCCGGCGGTGAAATTTATGCCGGCACTCATTCCAAGTGCTTTCAATGGAGCAAGCCCTTGGTCGTGGTACATTGCCAATATGGCATCGAAACGGCAATAATTTCCGCTGCCCATGAATCCGTCGGCAGCAAAGGGGCCATAGCAGAAAATCTCCTTTTCATCGTTCATCTTCCTTATTGCGGGAATGATAATGTCGTTCTCCTCGTTGCCCAGCAGTCCGTTGTCGCCCGCATGCGGGTTCAGTGAGAGCACCGCAATCTTGGGAGCATCTATGTTAAAGTCCTCAATGAGGCTGCGGTTTAGGATGGTCAGTTTCTCTTCCAACAGTTCAGGGGTGATGGCTGCGGGAACATCGCGCAAGGGCAGATGCGATGTGGCAACTGCTACGCGGATATCCTCGCTGCACAGCAGCATGAGCGATTTGCACCCCTCGCCGCCGCACTCTTGCAAGTACTCGGTGTGGCCGGGAAAGTGGAACTCTTCGCTGTGAATGGTGCTTTTATTTATGGGGGCGGTTACAAGTACATCCACCAGCCCCTCTTTGTAATCTTTTACGGCCTTTTCAAGTGCCTCAAATGCGGCTTGCCCTGCCTCTTTTGTGGCATTTCCAAGCTCGATGCGCACCTCGTCGCCGTTGCAATTGATTATGTTCAGCTTGCCATCCTGTGCTTCGCCTATGTTTTCTATTGCATTGTATGTTATCTCCAATTCGAGTGCCTTGCGGTGATATGCAGCTGCTTTGGGCGAGCCGTAAATCACAGGCGTACAAATGTCGAACATCTCGGGGGTGGCAAATGTCTTTAATATAACCTCGTAACCTATGCCGTTAATGTCGCCTTGTGTAATGCCGACACGAATTTTGCGTTTGTCGCTCATATCTGTCAATTGTTTTTTTATTCGTTAATATCACTATCGTCAATAACCACCTCGGGTATGTGAATACTGTTCTCTATATCCTTGTCTGCAGGAAGCCTTAATGAGAAAAGGGCTGCCTCGAGCTTGCGAATGAGGTCGCCCTTCTTCTTGTTGGGCGCGTAGAGGAATGTCTCTGCCACAATCACACGTCCGTTCTTTTCATCTACCATCTGGTGCGATACAAACGGGCCGCCCATCATGTCGTTCTCCATCTGCCACAATCCTTTTGCCACCTGCATGTATCTTTGGCGGAATTCTGTGTCATACACATCCACAAACATGGTGTCGGTTGCCATGTAACGGTCGGGGCGGTTGCCGGGAATATTTATCTTCATCACCGAGTCGCGCTTTTGCATGAAGTTTTCGCGCGAGAAATTGTCGGTGCTTGTGTAGGGGTAGCTGTAAACAACATAGTTCTGTATGCTGCTGTTGTTGTTTGAAATATCCGATGCCCACAGGAAATTTTCGCCGCTCTTTATGCTGCGTATGTTTTTTGTAATGAACATCTCGCATCCGAATTTCTTTTTTACCGAATCGAGGAAATTGGTGTTGTGGTTCTTCTCCTTTTTCAAGTCCTGCAACTCGCGATTCATTTCGGTCGATGTGAAGAAATCTATAATCACCTGTGAGTTCTTTGTTACATAATCGAGAAACTCCTCCTTTGAGGGCGATTGTATTGTCATTATCATCTGTGGAGAGGCATATTTGTCCTGGGTGTATTTGAACTTTGTCTGTGTAAATTGGCTCTTGTCTATCTTTACCTCAATGATATTGCGGAACGATTTCAGCAGGCGCGAGAATCCCGCGGGCTCTGTAAATGAGATGCGGAACGAACGCTCCGACTGCGGTATGGCGGGTACATCTCTGTCGAGCACTTCAAACAGGGCACGGCCTGCGGGGCCTTCCCATGTCTCTTTATCGCATACTACAAGTACCTCATAGGGTAGTCCGCTCGATGGGGGCGTGAGCAGCGATGTGCTGCCGTTGCCACTGCACGATGCAAGTATTGTGGCAGTAAATAGTAAGATGAATAATTTTTTCATGATATATCTTTTTTATTAATTCTTGATTTATTGTTTTTGCTCGTTTTTAAGGGTTGAAAGCATGCCGCATGCCGCAAAAATATCCTCTCCACGCGATGCTCGTATGGTGGTGAACAGGCCGTTCTTGGTGAGGTAGTCGCGCAGGTTGGTCATCTCCTCGTTGCTCACCCCCTCCAAGGGTACACCCGGTATGGCGTGGTAGCGTATGAGGTTTATGCGGCAGTCGAGCCCCGATAGCAGTTGCAACAGCTTGCGTGCATGAAAAGCCGAATCGTTTATCCCTTTGAACACTATGTACTCAAAGGTGAGGCGGCGCTGGTGGCTGAAGTCGTACTCTTTGAGCAACTCCACAATCTCCGTTATCGAGTATCCGCGCTCGGCCGGCATTATCTCGCTGCGTTTTTCGGGGATGGGGTGGTGCAGGCTTATTGCAATATGGTAGTCGCCGGCATCGAGCAGGCGTTTAAGTCCTTTGCGCACTCCCACCGACGACACTGTGAGGCGGTGAGGGCTCCAGCCCAGAGCATAATCGGCTGTCAGCACCTCAATTGTCTTTAATATGTTGTCGAGGTTGTCGCAAGGCTCTCCCATGCCCATGAACACTATGTTTGTGAGTTTGTCGTGCTCGGGCAAGGCGAATATCTGGTTAAGAATCTCGTTGGCAGTGAGCCCGGCGGTGTATTTTTGCTTGCCTGTCATGCAGAAAAGGCAATTCATCTTGCACCCCACCTGGCACGAAACGCACAGGGTGGCACGCTCGCCGTCGGGGATGTAAACTGCCTCCACAAAATGGTTGTTATCCACCGCATAAAGATATTTTACGGTGCCGTCGCACGAGCGTGCGGCATCGGCAGGCGGGCAGTGCCCCACCTCGAACAACTGTTGCAATTTCTCGCGGTTTTTCAATGAGATGTTCGTCATTTCCTCGATGTGGCGGACACGCTTCTTATACACCCAATCTGCTATCTGTTTGGCAGTAAAGGCGGGCATGCCGGCCTCTTGCACAGCCTCCTTCAGCTCTGCAAGTGTCATTCCCAGCAAATATCTCTTCTTGTCGCTCATGGTTCGTAGCTCTGTTTCTTATGCAAAAATAAGTGATTATTTCCAATTTACTTAATGAAATTGTTTTAATTTACTATAAATAATATGCCAATCGGGGTGCGGGCAATATTTTGTTGCGTGGTTTTTGTGTAATATCGTGCTTTTTATTACTTTCGCAGTGGTAGTTATGCCCGGGTGGGCATTTCGTTTTTTGTAAAATAAAATATATGAAAAATATGTCGATAGACCTCTTTATTCCTCATTTCATCGGGGATTGTTTGTTGCAGCAAGTGCAACCGTTCATGGAGTCGCCCGCTGTGGCTGACATTTTTTTGATGTGCCCCGAAGAGTGCTCCACGCCCCTGCCGTCGAAAGTGAGGGGAATTCAAGTGAAATCACTTGTTGCCGACGATACATTTTTGAAGATGGCAGCAGCCGCAACATCGGAATTTGTAATATATTTTTCAAAAGGATTGCCGCAAGTAACCCCCTCGGCATTGGAGAAGTTTTGCGCATCAGTACCGCAAGATGCCTCAATGGCCTATGCCGATTACCATAAAATCATCGACGGCGAAAAATGCGAGGCACCCACAATCAATTATCAGCAAGGTAGCTTGCGAAACGATTTTGATTTTGGCTCAGTACTCCTTTTTCGCACCTCGGCATTGAAAGAG
This sequence comes from Bacteroidaceae bacterium, assembly GCA_017451695.1. Classification (GTDB taxonomy): domain Bacteria; phylum Bacteroidota; class Bacteroidia; order Bacteroidales; family Bacteroidaceae; genus HGM04593. Next base: position 14,690 of record JAFTNW010000012.1, on the reverse strand, counting down.
TATGCTTTGTCGGCATCGGATGAATATGTATATGCAGGCCTCTACCGATTGCGCCTTGCGCTTAGCCGCATTGGTAAAATTTTTCATTATAAAGAGTTCCTTTATACGGAGCATGAAACGGATACCCGCAAGAGTGGCGAGAAACAGTTTGATTATGTGAACCCTGCACAGCGCGAGGTTCAGATAGAAATGGAGGATGTGTGTACCGCTCATCTAAAAGCGATAGGTGGCTGTCTGCCGGCCTGTAAATATGACGATATAGAACTGTCTGCCGGCGATTTCCCTGTTGAGGCATCTGTTGTTATTCCTGTGCTTAACCGTGCATCAACCATTGGCGATGCAATTAAATCTGTCCTTGAACAGCAGGCCTCCTTCCCGTTTAATATAATAGTGGTGGATAACCACTCCACCGACGGAACATCCGATATAATAGATGCTTTCGGCGACGAAAGGGTGGTGCATATAATACCCGCCCGCACCGATTTGGGTATAGGCGGTTGCTGGAACGAGGCGGTGAACAGCTCTCATTGCGGCCGTTTTGCCGTGCAGCTCGACAGCGACGACCTTTACAGCTCCCCCAACACCCTTCAACAGATTGTGGATGAGTTTTACAGGCAGCGTTGCGCCATGCTCATAGGTTCATATCGCATTTGCGATTTTGATTTGAATACACTCCCTCCCGGGGTGATAGACCACCGCGAATGGAGCGAAGAGAATGGCCGTAACAATGCTCTGCGTATAAACGGATTGGGTGCTCCGCGCGCTTTTTACACGCCTGTCATTCGCTCGGTGGGCTTTCCCAATGTGAGCTATGGCGAGGATTATGCCGTGGGATTGCAGATTTCCCGTCGTTACAGGATAGGCCGCATATACGATGTGCTCTATCTGTGCCGTCGCTGGGGCGGTAACTCCGATGCTGCTCTTTCGCATGCCAAGGTAAATGCGCACAATTTTTACAAAGATTCTATACGCACGGCCGAATTGCAGGCACGCTTGGAACTTGTGAAGGAGATGGCTGTTCCGTCGCTCGATGAATTGGAGGATTTCTTTGCCCGCCAGCTGGCGCAGTGGCCCGATGCCGAGGCGCGTTACGATGCTCTCTCTTCGGTTAGTGTTCGTACGTTCGATAATGGTCTTGCATTGCAGTACAATCCTGCACGCGCCGTCTCCACCGCAGCCAGGGTGGATGCGGCTTCGTTGGCAGCACGCCCCTGTTTCCTGTGTTCGGCCAATCGCCCTGCGCAGCAGATGAGCCTGAGTGCCTTGGGCTCTCTCACAGTGCTTGTGAATCCTTTCCCCATATTGCCATTCCACTTTACAATAGCAAAAAACGGCCATACTCCCCAGAGGATAAATGCGCTTTTTGCCGATATGTTGCATCTGTCGTGTGCATGGCAGGGTATGGCTCTTTTCTATAACGGAGCAAAATGCGGAGCCTCGGCCCCCGACCACGCTCATTTGCAGGCGGCGCGCATGGCCGATATTCCTCTGTTGAACGAACAATGGTGTGCAACGATAGAGGAGGGTATGCAGCCTCTGTATATAGCAGAGGGGAGCGCACTTTACAGGGTTGATGATTATGTGGTGCCTCTTTTTGTGATAGTTGCCAATTGTGTGAGCGGGGCTGTGGAGTTGATGAACAGCCTTGCGGCAGCTCTTCCCATGGTCGATGGTGAGGTGGAGCCTCGCATGAATGTGATATGCAGTTATTCCCCATCGCAAGGATATGTGGTAACGGTTATACCTCGTGCCAAGCATCGCCCTGCATGCTATGGTGCCGATGACGATGCACAGCGCATGGTGAGCCCGGGTACTCTGGATATGGCAGGCCTGCTCATAACACCGCGCAAATGTGATTTTGATAACATAACAGCCGATGAGGCAGCGGCGCTGTTGCGCGAGGTTGCCATAGACGAAACCACAGCCGATGAGGTGTGCGAAAATATTGTCGATGCCTTATGAAAACGGTTGATGTAGGCATTCTGCTCGCTCCCCGCATTGTGTTTGAGTTTGTGGGTGCATATACCTGCAACGGGGTGCCATGTGGTGCAAAAAACAGTGTTTCCATCGGTGAAAACGGCCTTATTTTCAACGATAGCGAGAGCCGGGAACTTCTTTTTGTTCCCACCGACGACGCTTGTCGCTTTGTGCTGCACGATGTGGTCATAGGAGTCAATTTTCATTGGCAACGCAAGGAAAACCAAACTTTCAAAGGCGAGTTGCGTTTTATTGTGGAAAGTGGGCAGGTGAGGGCTATAAACCGCCTTTTTGTCGAAGATTATTTAGTGAGCGTAATATCGTCGGAGATGTCGGGCACAAGCTCGCTCGAATTCTTGAAAGCCCACACCGTTATATCGCGCAGCTGGCTCTATGCGCAGTTGCTGCGCAAGCAACGCTCGCAAGCGGGGGTGCTTGGCCATGAATCGCCCGATGAGGTAATCCGCTGGTATGCCCGCGAAGACCACACGCTCTTCGACCTCTGTGCCGATGACCATTGCCAGCGATATCAGGGGCTCACCCGCTCGCTTAACCCCAATGTGGAGGCTGCCGTAAAGGCAACGGAAAATATTGTGCTTAAATACGGGGGTGAGGTGTGCGATGCCCGTTTCAGCAAGTGTTGCGGTGGTGCCACGGAGCGTTTCTCGGCCTGTTGGGAGGATGTGGATTATGCCTATCTGCAAGCATTCCGCGATACGGAGCAAAAAGAGCCATTGCCACCGCTGTCTACCGAAGATGGTGCCCGCGCATGGATAGAGAGCGAGCCCGATGCCTTCTGTTCGGCTGTGGCCCCCGAAATACTATCCCAAGTGCTTAATAATTACGACCGTGAAACCCCCGATTTTTATCGCTGGCAGGTGAAATATAGTCAAGAAGAGCTGTCGCGTCTTGTTGCAGCCCGTTCGGGCATTGATTTTGGTGTGATAGAGGATTTGCAACCTGTGGAGCGCGGAGCGTCGGGCCGTTTGGTGAAATTGCGCATTGTGGGTACCAAGGCTGTGAAAACCGTGGGCAAGGAACTTGAAATTCGTCGTTGGCTGTCGCCCACACATCTTTACAGTTCGGCTTTTGTGGTGGATAAAATAAGCGAACACGGAACAACGGCTTTTCTGCTCAAAGGTGCCGGCTGGGGGCATGGAGTGGGGCTTTGCCAGATAGGGGCTGCCGTGATGGGCGAAAAGGGCTTTTCATACACCCAAATCCTGCAACACTATTACCCGGGTGCACTCCTTGAACCGGTAGATTAAGGGTGCAATTTTGAGCATCCGTTTTGCTTGCGGCTATATTTTCCTGTTTTGCTTTGCTTGTTATTGTTAAAATTACTAATTTTGTGTTTATTTTATAATAACAGCGTGCGTCGCGCATAATTATTGTTGCTTTTGCACAATAAAAAGCGGCATTTGCAGTTAATTAAATGATTGTATCTGCTTTTGATTTACAACATGCAAGGAGGTAAAAAATATAGTGATGGCATGAACATCTGCCAGCGAACAATAAAACGCATATTCGATGTCGTTTGTTCGTTGGTGGGTATGCTGTTTCTCTCCCCGCTGTTTCTATACATCTACATCAAACTGCGCAAGCAGGGCGATGGGCCTGTTATCTTCAAACAAGAGCGTATAGGCTACAAGGGCAAGCCTTTTTTCATACTTAAATATCGCACGATGCGTGTTGATGCCGACGATAGCGAAGAGCCCAATCTTGCATGCAAGGAGGATAATCGCCTGACACCGTTCGGCCGTTTCTTGCGCGAGCATCATCTCGATGAATTGCCTCAGCTGTGGAACGTGTTGGTGGGCGATATGTCTTTCGTGGGCCCTCGCCCCGAACGCAAGTTCTTTATAGACAAAATAATGCAACACAACCCCGATTACGAATACATCTACCTCATGCGTCCGGGCCTCACATCGCCTGCATCGGTGTATAACGGATATACCGACACCATGGAAAAGATGCTCATCCGCCTTGATATGGATTTGGAGTATTTGCAGAAGAGGGGGCTTTGGCTCGATATAAAGATTGTCTTTATCACGGTTTACAGCATACTTAAAGGAAAAAAAATATAAAATACGAATATGATGAAAAGATTTTTGTTTTTGGTTATGGTTTCCATCTTCTCACTTGCATCGTTTGCGCAGGTGATTTCGGATGACAAAGTTTTGGAAATCATCATAACAGAGAAGGACAAAGGCTCTTCTGAACAGGAAATAGCCAAAACGCTGTTGAAGCAGGGTGTTACTCCCGAGCAGTTGCAGCGTGTAAAGTCCAAGGTTTCGAGCAGCAGAGCTGTGAATGAAAATGCTTCGGAGGCGGGAACGCTCCAACGCGAGCGCGTGGATGGTGCCGATATTGCCGATGAGCCCGCAACAGCCGAGCCCGCAACAACCAATGCAGCAGTGGATACCGAGGATATGGTTTTTGGCCGTAACATATTCAATAGAGAGAATCTCACTTTCGCCCCCTCAATGAACGTGCCTACACCTGCCGATTATGTTCTTGGTGCCGGTGATGCCGTGATAATTGATGTTTGGGGTGCATCGCAGTTCAATGTCAAAGAGACAATCTCGCCCGATGGTAAGGTCTTTTTGGATGGGGTAGGTCCGGTATATTTGTCGGGGCTCACCGTATCACAAGCCGAAAGACGCATAAAAGAGGGGTTCGGCGATGTATATAGCGATTCCCAGGTGAGCTTGTCGTTGGGTTCTGTGCGCTCCATACAGGTGCAGGTGCTTGGCGAGGTGGCCGTTCCCGGGACTTATACCATAAGCGCCTTCTCCACAGCATTCAATGCTTTGTATGCTGCCGGTGGAATAAACGATATGGGTACCTTGCGTAGCATAAAGGTATATCGTGCAGGTAAAGAGATATCGGAAATCGATGTTTATGAATATATCCTCAACGGAAAAACCGCTGCCGATGTACGTTTGCGCGACAATGATATCATAAGTGTAGGTGCATACAATAACATTGTGAAGATTTCGGGTAAGGTGAAACGTGCCATGAAGTACGAAATGAAGGAGGGCGAAACCTTGCTTGATGCGATTTCATACGCAGGTGGCTTTACGGGCGATGCATATACCGAGAATATCAATGTTACACGCAAGAGCGGGCGCGAGTACTCCATGCACACAGTATCAAAGCCCGAGGCTGCCGCATTTGCCATAAAGGATGGTGATGCCGTTATAGTAGAGGGCATGCTGCCACGTTTCTCCAATATGATTGAAATAAGCGGTGCCGTGTTCTATCCCGGCCTGTATGAATTGGGCGATAAAATTTCAACCGTGAGCGAGTTTGTTGCTGCTGCCGGCGGTGTGGTAGAGGAGGCTTTCCTTGACCGCGCAGTGTTGCAGCATCGTAATTTCGACAAGAGCATTGAAACGGTCTCTCTGGATTTGAAGGGTATCCTTGATGGAACAGCCGCCGATGTGGCGTTGAAAAACAACGACCTGCTTTTCATTCCCAATTCGGCCGAGATGCTTGGCGACCAATTTATGACCATAAGCGGTGAGGTAAACCTCCCGGGTAAATACAAATTTGCCAAGAATACCACGGTAGAGGATCTTATTTTGCAGGCAGGTGGTCTCACACGTGCAGCGTCGGTGATGAAAGTGGATATTTACAGAAATATATTGGATCCCGAAAATACCGAATTCACAGAGCAGATGTCCAAAGCCTATACTATATCATTGAAGGATGGTCTTGTGGCAGAGGGTGGCGAGAATTTTGTGTTGGAGCCCTTTGACTATGTAGTGGTGCGCCGCACACCTTCCTACTCCGAGATTCAGGAGGTGCGCATCAATGGTTGTGTGAACTACGAGGGCAGTTATGTTCTCCCCAGCAAAAACTACCGCTTGAGCGACCTTGTGAGCGATGCGGGCGGTTTTACATCCCTTGCATATATAAAGGGTGCAAGCCTCCGACGCCGCATGACACCCGATGAGCGTAAAAAGAGGGAGACAACAATGAAAACAACGCAAATACAGATGCTCGAGGAGAGCCTGCGCGATGATGATAAAGAACTGAACCTTGCTCTGCTTGATTCTTTGATGAACCTGAAACTCAATCTTGGTGAGGTTTACCCCGTGGCAATAGACCTTGAAGAGGCTATGGAGAATCCCGGCTCTTTCAGCGATTTGGTGTTGCGCGACGGCGATGTGCTTAATATTCCCCAGCAGGCATATACCATTAGGGTAAGTGGCGAGGTGCGCCACCCCATAACTCTGAGCTACGAGAAGAAAAAGAGTGTGAAATACTATATAAAGCATGCCGGTGGATACAGCAACAAGGCTAAAAAGAGCGGAGTATATATAGTTTATATGAACGGCGATGTTGTAAACGTATCCAAGAACTCCAAAAAGGCTGTTGAGCCCGGTTGTGAGATTGTAGTGCCCCGCAGCAGCAGTAGCGGTAAACTATCGCCCACAGAGATGGCAACAATAGGTACATCCACAGCCTCTATTGCAACCATGATTGTGGCAATTATAAACTTGCTTAAATAGTGCTTTATGGCAATGTCAAGAATTGATGAACTGCGCAATGATATAAACGCGCTGAAACGCTTTTTGCTCCTTTTGTGGAGCAAAAAGGCTGTTTATGTGAAATACTCGTTGGTGGCGTTGGTGTTGGGTGTTGTTGCTGCTTTCAGCATACCCAAGATATACTCTTCGACAACCATACTTGCGTTGGAACCTCGTCAAACCGGGTACAATGCCGCTGTGATGAGCCTTGCGGGTATGGCCGGAATAAATTTGGGTTTTTTGTCCGAGGATGCATACTCGGCCGAGCTCTATCCCACAATAATTTCTTCAAAGGATTTTGTGTTGAGATTGGCAAAAATGCCTGTAACATCAAGCGATGGCAAGGTTGGCGGCTCTTCTTATGCCGAGTACCTTATAAATGCGCCTGCCAATGTGTGGTGGGGGCATCTGCAAGAGTGGTGCGCCGGGCTTTTCTCCGCTGCTGCCGAGCCTGTGGAGGCCGATGCAGTGGCATTGGAGGCTGTGGGGCGCATCAGGGGTAATGTGCGTTGCCAGGTAAACAAGATGCTTGGGCTTGTAACAATCACATCATACGATGCACACCCCGAGGTGTGCAAAATGGTTACCGATTCCGTGGCTGCCCATCTCAATGCCTTTATACAGGATTATCGCACAAGCAAAACGCGTGCCGACTACGAGGCTTTATCGCATATTTGCGATAGTGCAAAGGCTCGATACCTCGATGCCCAGAGCAGATATCAAGAGTATGTGGCGGAGCATGCCCGCGATAACTCGGCGCTCTACAAGGCGCAACGCGATTTCTTGGAGGGTGAGGCACAGCTTGCCTATGCTGCATATAATCAGATGGCTGCCCAGGCGCAGATGGCGCAGGTGAAATTGCAGGAGGCAACCCCGGTATATAATGTTGTTCAAACAGCCTATGTACCGCAGCAACCCGAACAGCCTGCAAAATTCTCTATAATTGTGATGTTTGTGCTTGCTGCCTTTGCGCTTGCAACCGTTAAGATATCATATACCCGCCTGAAAGAGAAATTATGGAGTGTTCGGGATTAAGACAGCGTGTGGGTAATTGGTTGTTTATGCTGCTGATATTTTTATTCGTAGCAGACCCCACTAATTCCATATTCCATCTTAAAACCGTTGTTTTTGCACTGTTATTCCTTTATAATATACTCTTCTTTAAGGCCGAATGGGGCAAGTTTGGTTATTTTGTCGTGTGCCTTGTTGCCATTTTGTTGCCTTGGTTGTTCGCATTGTTCAGGGGTGAGGTTATAGATACCACCGATGCAATGGCTGCCATAACGGCAGTAATGCCGTTGTTGCTCTTGCCGTGGCTTTATAGATACGATGTGTTGTTGTTGTCGCAGTTTCCTGTGGTGTTAACCGTGTCGCTGGTAATTCTGCTCTATTGGGTAATCTTCTTTATACCACGTTTGGAGGGGGTGGTTTATCTCTATATGTGCGCCCACGACCATAGCATAATGCTGTCGCGGCGTGTGTTCCTTGGCTTTTCAATGTTTGGCATGTATTGCAAATCTACCGTGGCTTTCCTGCCTGTGTTTGCTCTTATGCTGTATAAGGCGTTTACGCCGGCATTGCGCAATGCGAGGGTGATGCTTGCAGTATTTTTGTTCATACATCTTTTTCTCATAAGCGGAACACGCAGTACCATGCTCCTGCCCACCTTTCTTGCATTTGTTCTTTTATTTATATTTTATCGCAATAACAGGTATTGTAAATATTTGCTCTATCCTTTGACAATGGCAGGAGTGCTTGCTTTTGTGGTGCTTTTGGTGTTGCTACTCACCGAGGTCGATGAACACTCCAATATGGTGAAGTATGCCCACATCGGTTCGTATGTGGAACTCTTCAGGGAGAATCCTTTATACATGATTTTCGGTCAAGGGCCGGGTACTGCTTTTTACAGCGAGGGGTTCCAGAAGATGTCGTTGAAAACAGAATGGAGCTATATGGAGCTGTGGCGCAATTATGGAGTTTTTGCTTTGCTCATACTATATGTCTATTTGCGTCCGTTGCTGTCGCTGTTGCGTAGTGCGTACAAAAATGACGAGGCTCTGGTAATAGCACTTACCTATGTAATATATTTAGTGATAGCCGGTACCAATCCGTTGCTTCTCTCCTCCACGGGAATGGCGGTGCTGCTCACCGTTTACAGTTGTGCATGGAGGTATAGAAAGGCTGAATCTTCAAATGCCATGCGTTGAATTAAAATGTTTTAAGATTGTTTATGAAAGGTTGTATAATACGATACATTCACATTGCTCTTTGTGCTATGCTGTTGCCGGCGCATGTTTCTCTCTATGCCCAAAGCGGAGTGGAGGTGTGCGGTGTGGCGCAACTTGGTACAATCGTCTCAAAAGGCGACAATGCGCCATATTGGCTCACTGCAAAGCAGCAAGGGTTGTCTTCTGTTGAAAAATCAAATGGTTATGCACGATATGCTCTCTCGGTGAATGGTGGTTTCAAGAACAATAAGGACCTCTCTTACAATGTGGTTGCCGATGTTGTTGCAGGGTACCACAGGGAGAGTGTGGTTGCGTTGCAGCAGGCCTATGCCGAACTTAAATGGCGTTGGGCGTCTCTTTCGCTTGGCAGCCGTGAACGTTTTGGTGAAATGAAGGATTTTTGTGCCTTCAATCCATCCTCGGCCTTTGCTCAAAATGGTGTGAACAGGAGATTTTCCAATCTCTATTATAAAAAGTTTTCGGAACTGAGCAGTGGAGGCCTGGTGTATAGCGGCAATGGCAAGCCTATCCCGCAACTGCGTTTGGAGATTCCCGAATATGTGAGTTTTCCATGGACCAACGATTGGTTGAAGGTGCGTGCCCACATTGCATATGGTTGCTTTGTCGATGGTGCTTTTCAAAGGGATTTTACCAAATATAATCCAAAGGCGCGTTACGGAAAGAATATTCTTTATCACAGCAAGGCGTTGTTTCTTAAAGTAGGCAAGCCGCATAAATTCCCTTTGACTTTTGAGGGTGGGCTCGAAATGCACACGCAATTTGGTGGCGATATATATTCTCATGCCGACGGCAAGGTGCTCTCCATGCCTTCGGGTGCTGTTGATTTCCTAAAAGCATTCATTCCCATGAGTGGTGGCGATGACACCCCCGAATATGAGCAGACAAATATATCGGGCAACAATATCGGCAGCTGGCATGCAGCGCTGACATTGCATACAAAGGTTGCCGATGTGAGGGTGTATGCCGAACATATGTTCGAGGATTTCTCGCAGTTGTTCTTCTTGGAATACCAATCCGATGCCTCGGGCGAGCGCAATCTTATCTATTATCCATGGCGCGATATAATGGTTGGTGTATCGGTGGCCAATAAATCCTCGTTCCTGCCTTTTATCTCGAATGTGCTGTATGAGTACATATCGACATACAACCAGAGTGGTGCGGGATATAACGACCCCGGGCCTTTCTTTAAGGAGCAGATGGATGGTGCCGATAACTATTATAACCACAGTATATATCCCGGTTGGCATCATCATGGTTGGGGTATAGGCAGCCCGTTGGCCGTTTCGCCTGTTTACAATGATAATGGCAGCCTGCGATTCGCAAGCAACAGATTTGTGGCACACAATGTGGGTGTGAATGGAACATTCGGCCCTCGCTCGCCGTTTGCCTACCGCTTGCAATACACATACAGCGAAAATTGGGGTACATACCTTAATCCTTTCGATGAAAAGAGATATTCAACCTCGTTGCTTGCCGATGTGGCTTATGCTCCGGTCGATGGCAAGTGGGCCTGTTCGCTCTCCTTGGGCTATGATAAAAGCAATTTCATTGGTGAAAATCTGGGTGTAATGTTTACGTTAAGTCGTATTGCTGTTTTTAAGTAATTAATCAAATGAGAAAAATATTGTTTTTATTTTCCATAATATTATTAACTTTGTCGTCGTGCGACAAGGCCTTTGTCAATGGCGATTTGGATGGTATGTGGCGATTGGAGAAGATCGTAGGCGATGACGGGGATATCTTCCCGCAACGTGTGTATTACTCCTTCCAACGACATATAGTGATGTTTGGCGAGTATTATACCGAGGGTACCCCGCATCTGTATATGGGGAATTTTAATTGTGAGGGCGGCACTCTTACTATGAATGGTTTTAAGGAGTATCCCGGTGTTGCCGATGTGTGCGATGCAGCTGTTCTTGAAAGGTTTGGCATATATAACCCGGCCGGGGTTACTTTCGATATTGATTTGTTGAATGGCAATACATTGGTTATGAATGCCGATGACAGGGTATATTATTTTAGAAAATGGTAAATTGAAACAAGGTGGGTATGATTAAGAAATTTTTCAGAAAGATTTTTTCCGAGGTAACTTGGGTACGATACGTTGCGCCCTATCTTGTCAATATCAAAAACACCAAAAGGAAACACTATGCCAAATCGGGTGCTCACACCCAGCTTTTTGGTCCTTTGAGTTTGGAACCGGGTAGCGTGGAACTCGACGATTATACCCGTTTGCAACCCGGTGTGAGGGTTATAAATGCTGGTGGCAGGCTCGTTGTAAAGAAATTTTCGGCAGTGGGTGCCGGTACCACTATAATAGCAAGCGAGCATGTGCCCACGGTGGGCTTGCCGCAGTTTTTGAGTACATTGCACATAAACGATGTGAAATCGACGGTTGTGATAGAAGAGGATGCATGGGTTGGTGCCGAGTGTATTTTGCTGTCGCACAGCCGAATAGGGCGTGGGGCCGTTGTGGCGGCAGGCAGTGTGGTTACAAAGCTCATACAGCCGTATGCCGTGGTGGCAGGCTCCCCGGCCAAGATTATTGCGGTACGTTTCTCGCTCGAACAGATAATGGCACATGAGGCCATTTTGTATCCTCCGCAGGAGAGAATGTCGCGCGAGGCGTTACAGGAACTTTTCGATACCGTTTACGCGGGCATGAAAACGATTGGGGTGGATTCAATGTCGCCGTCCGATGCGTCCATGCTCGAAGAATATAAAAAGTCTATAGGAATAGAAAATTATGAGAGCCGCTAGCAGAGTAGCCCTGAACAGTGTGGCGCTATACACCAATATGATTGTTTCCATGGGTGCGGCGTTGCTGGGGACTCGTTTTGTGTTGCAAGCATTGGGAAGCACCGAGTATGGTGCTTATGCTCTTATTGCCAATATTGTGGCAATGTTCTCCTTTATAAACGTGGCGATGTCGGTGGCCACACAGCGCTATATATCATTTGCCATAGGCAGTGGCGAGGCCGGCAGGGTAAAAGAGGTCTTTTACAACAATGTTGTCATACATATATGTATAGCATCTATCCTTGCGTTGTTTTTGGTTGCGGTCGGCATCCCCGCCATAGAATGTTGGTTGGATATACCAAGGGAGATTCATGGTGTGGCGCTTGTGGTGCTGCTGTGCATGATAGTAGGTATTGTATTTATAGTTGTGTCTGTACCATACGAGGGCATGATGAATGCCAAGGAGGATATTGTTGTAATTGCAGGAATAAATATTGTCGATGCCTTGTTCAAATTCCTGGCTGCTGTGGTGGTGCTGCAATTGAACAGCAGAAGGCTTATAGTGTATGCGGCACTCGTTATGTGTTCTTCCATAATTGCATTTACGCTTAAAAAAATGTATTGCCATTCACACTATGCCGAAACCTGTTTCAGATGGCATCGTGTAAAGGATTTCTCACTTGTAAGGAGCATGATTGGCTTTGCAGGGTGGAACCTCATTGGTGCCGGCTCTTCGCTTGCCCGTTATCAAGGTGTGGCGGTCCTGCTTAATAAATTCTTTGGTCTTGCAGCCAATGCAGCCTATGGTATATCGCAGCAGTTGAATGGTTTCTTGGTCTTTTTCGCAAATTCATCGGTGCGCCCCATGCGCCCGCAAATTGTAAAGCATGAGGCTGCCGGAATGCATAGCCAGATGGTTAAATTGGCCTCTACAACATCGAAATTTTCATTCGTGTTGCTCTCGTTGGTGGTTGTTCCGTTGTATGTGAATATGCCCTACGTTATAGATTTATGGCTGGTGGAGATACCGGCGGGTGTTCTTGAATTCTGCCGTGGTTTTTTGATAATTGTACTCATAGGGCAACTTTCCATAGGCTTGCAGATAGCATTGGAGAGCGTGGGCCGCATTAAGCTCCAACAGATAATTGTGGGGCTCATGCATCTGTTGCCGTTGCCGGCGGCATACATATTGTTTAACCAAGGTTATTCGGCCCATGTTATAATGTATTGCATTATAGCCGAGGAGGTGATAGCTCTGTTGTTGAGGGTGCTGATAGCCCGCATTGATGCCGATATGCCCATAGAGTCGTATGCCAAGGAGGTAATCTTTCCATGTGTGGCATTGGCTGCCGTGGCGTTTTTGTCGGCTGGTTTGCTCGATTTGTTTGTTGCATCGTGGCACCCCATGGCGCGCCTCATTCTCACAACCCTCTTTTCTGTAACCCTGATAGTTCTGGGCGGCTACTTCTTCTGTTTTTCTGCTTGGGAGAGGGGTAATGTGAATTTGCTTCTTGCGGCGATTATGCGCCGTTTCAAAGTAAAAAAACGGAATTGATAAATATTGCCCCATTAATAATACAATATATATCGTTTCAATACGTTATTAAAGAAAATCGTTACAGGAACAAGGAGGTACAAACCCTATTGCAAAGACGGCTGCTTTAATTGGATTCGTTGGCAAAAAATGTAATAAGTTCATTATTGCTTTTTTTGTGTTGTTAAATGGGTATTTTGGAGTTATTTTCTTTGCGTATGTCGATTTTTTTTACGAATATTGCAAAATATTTTGTCAAAGGTCCGTTTGCTTTGGAAAGGGGTGCTTGTGGGGCGAGAATGTTTTATTGAATGTACCTTTGAATTTGTATATTTGAAACTGTATTTACGACGCTTTTTATATAACTTATATGGCCTATCATATAGCTTTTTCGGGCAACAATGCTTGGGGAATGTATAATTTTCGCGGGAAACTACTCCGCCATTTCGTGGAGCGTGGATTTCGTGTATCGGTGTTGGCACCATATCACGAGGTCTATTCTCAGAAACTTCGCGATTTGGGTTGCGAGGTGCATGATATGCCTATGAATCCCAAAGGTGTCAATCCTGTATCCGACGCATTCTTGTTGTATCGTTATTACGTAACCCTCAAACGCTTGCGCCCCGATCTAAGCATCTCATATACAATTAAGCCCAATGTGTATTGCAGCTTGGCTGCACGCTGGTTGGGTATTCCTTATTTGCCCATAACCACAGGATTGGGCTATGTGTTTATTCAGCGCACGATTGTTACACATATTGTAAAATTCCTTTATCGAATAGCTTTCAAGAAGGCGCGTCATGTGTGGTTCCTGAATAAAGACGATATTGAGATATTCCGCAACGAGTGTATAGTGGACGATGATAAGATAGAACAGTTGCCCGGTGAAGGTATAGATTTGCGTCGTTTCACGCCGGGGACCGTAAAATCTCCCGATTCGCCTTTTGTCTTCCTTCTTGTAGGGCGTATGCTCATGGATAAAGGTGTGCGTGAGTATGTTGCGGCTGCGCGTATGTTGCGTAATAAGTACCCCGATGTCGTTTTCCGTCTTTTGGGTGCTGTGTGGGAGGATAATCCTGCAGCAATACATCTTGAACAGCTCAAGGAGTGGGAGCAAGAGGGTATTGTGGAGTACCACGAGGAGGTTCCCGATGTCAAGCCTTTCCTTGAAACAGCCGATTGTGTTGTGCTTCCCTCATATCGTGAAGGCATTCCTTTCACCCTTATGGAGGGTGCTGCAATGGGGCTGCCGTTGGTGGCAACCGATGTTCCGGGTTGCAGGGATGTGGTGGTAGATGGATATAATGGCTTTGTCTGCTCCGATAAAGACCCTGAATCGCTTGCTGTGGCAATGGAGAAAATCCTCTCCCTCTCGCCCGAAGAACGCAAGGCACTTGGTGCCAATGGCAGGGCATTCATGGAAGAAAACTATGATTTGAAGCGAATAATTGCCCAATATGATAAAACGGTGGATGAAATTCTTTCCAAATAACACACGAAAAACAGCGGATTTGATCTGACCCCAAGAAATTGGACGGATTAATAAAAAGTTTTATTGGTAAAGAGTTCGGTATTGCACCGGACTCTTTCCTTTTAGTCTCAGTTTGATTCTATCATTGTTGTAGTAGTGTATATACCTCTTCAGTTCCTGCT
>JAFTNW010000051.1 GCA_017451695.1 Bacteroidaceae bacterium | reverse complement strand
GGCCTCGAAGTATTGAGCGACGAATACGGCTACTATCTCTCCCACGGCAGCCGCACCCCCAACATGCGTAATCCCCACACAGTATCGGGCGCCCTCCTTTCAAGCGGTGCCATCCACGTAATCTGCTATCACAACAGCCAGCTCGCCTTCACCGGTGAGGATGGCGATGTAGTAGTCATTACCATAAAAGCCGCCGACGATTTGGAACCCGGCAACTACACCATCGACCTTAAAAACGTTGAGCTTGTGAACCCAGCCGACCCCAAAAACGGTTTCTTTATCTCGGACAGCAACACCGTTGCAACTGACATTGAGAACATTGAGGCCGAGGAAGAGGGCACAACCGAGATTTACGACCTCAACGGCCGCAAGGTAGCCGAGCCCGTTAAGGGAGGTATTTACATTATCAATGGTAAAAAGGTTGTTGTAAATAAGTAACCCAGAACGTGAAAAAGTTAATAAAATAAGAATTTGATTTTTTCATTCCGCCCCGGGCAGTTTGCTGCCCGGGGCTTTTTTCCCTATGCTTTTTATTTGCAACGATGAAGCTGGTGTATAAAAGCATATTCTGTTGGTAATTACTTTTGCTTGTGAGAACTGCGCACCATGGTACTTTTGTGTCATGCTGACTATACCTTAATGAAAAAAATTAAAAGATGTTTTGATGAGCTACGCGAATAACGAATGTGAAGTATCTCATGTGTGCCTGTATATCTTCCAATTGGTTTTATGGTATGCTTTGGCGGGAATCATATTCCTCTGCTTGAAATCGGATATCCATTGCCTGCCGTTCCACATCTGGATGTGTCCCCAGATGTGCTTCCCCACGGCGGGGAAAACTATTATGTCGCCCTTTTGCGGGGTGTAGTTCTTTTTGCTCACCTCTACAAAATCCATTTGCGGAAGAAGCCACGAATATCCGTATGCCGGCAACAGGTATGCAGGGCAGCCACCAGCATTCAAGGCGCGCATCACATACCATGCACACCATGTTCTGGACTTTGTCTCAGCGTTCTTTGTGAGGTATTTCACAGTCTTGTCCTTGTCATAGGTGTAGTTGCTGTAATTTGCATAGAGCATTACCGAAAGCGCAACTATTATGAGTGTGGCCAAGAAGATTCCGATTCCCTTAAACCCCTTTTTCATTAATCAATGCTGTTTAGATGTTTTGAATTAAATATATCTACGGGTGCCACGGCATATTGTTCTTTTGTGATTCCCCGCTTCTTCATTGCCTTTTCTATTTTTGGCAGTTTGCCGGTACCAAGAATAAGGTAATCACCAACTTTCTTTGGCCCACACAGTTCTATTTTAACCAAATATTGCTCCAAATAACCATAAAGTAAGAAGTATAACAAGGCCGCTGATGAGAATCTGTGCAAGGCATGAACCGCCTGCGAATAATCCGGTAAGGCAGCCTCCTAATGCTCCATCTCCATCATCGGATGACAACATGCCTAGAATGGCTCCTCCAATTCCAAAAAAAATAAGAATCAAAATCCACATAGTAATAATTGTTTTTATCGCTTCTTCGTTCCCCCCAAAGAAAGCCGGTAAGTATAAAATAAGGCGTGGGAACTTTAACTTATTATTCTATTGAGGCTCTGGACTGCCCGACACCGATAATAAGCAAAGCCCACGCCAAATGATATAACATCCCGTGTGGGTATATGGATATCATTGACGTGGACGTTCTTGCTCGTTACCCCAGTGTCGAAATTGTCCAGATTTCAATAGAGGATAATTTTGCTAAACGCCCTAAACTAATATGTCTGCTCAAAGGATTAATACCCAAAGAACATTGCAAATGTAATACAAACGAGCGAAATAATATCAAGTTTGCTTGAGTATTTCGCAGCAAGTGCAGTGTACATTCGCGTTTGCACAAATTTAGCAAAAAGGTTTAGCCCAAGCAAGAAACACTTTGCAAATCATCTTCTATCGAAGATTATGTTTGGTGGAAACTATGTTTTTTACAAAATCTATTTGTAAAATTCCCCTTAATCTACCTTACCCACCCATCTCGTAGAACGATGGTATCTCTTTGAATCTCTACTGATATATAATCTCCATCCCAAGGTTTAGATATACTCCCGTCATTAAAATATACCATTCTGTCGCACATTCCACGACTGCGGTCAACGGGGTGTTGGTCAGGCCATATAAAGTATCTGTAAATATCATTCTCTTCGTCGTGTTCCCAATGGGTGGAATCCACTTTGCAAGCTCGATTGAGGTATCTGTAAAAGCTATTGTTTGCACCGCCTTTTACTACAAACTTATATTCGTTCCACCAATTCGCTCTAAAGGTGTTTTCATCGTAGTAAAGCGAATCGACCATCTCCAATTCCGGAAACTCAACGCCTGTGAGTTTATAGAAATCATCGCTATTGCGATAGGCTGAGGCAGGAACATCTTCGCGACTGATAATAGGCTCTCCGCTATCGCCACAAAGTATTACTATGAAAACAAAGCATAATATGATTTTCAGCGAAACAAGCAGCGCTGTCAATAGCGCATATGCTATCCACCAAAAGATTTTCCAACCCTTAGATATACTTTTTTCCCAAATTCTGCTGGGCCATATAAAATATAACCCGGCAGCAATTGGGAATAGAAGGAATGCGATAATCCATAAGATTATTTTCAAAGCCTTTTTCATATCTCGCCCGTATTACAGCCCAAAGATTCTATCAAATTCGGCCTTCGTATAGTTCTTAACCACAAGTGAATGGCCTTTGTAACTGAATTTCAGATTGATGCTGCTGGCTGTTTTGACAGGAGTGATTGTTACGCCCTCGTAAACGAAATGCTTGCCTGCCGATTTCTCAACTCGTGGGGCTATCGACTTGTAGCTGCTCAAGCAGAGCTCCTTTACCTTCTGTGGCATAAGATTGTAAATTGCTGCCAATGTGTTGGTGTCAATGTCAATCTTTCCATCTACTCCTGCAATATGTGCAGTTACGGAACTCTTCTTTGCTGTTGTTGCATCGTTGGTAGCTGCAGTTGCACAGAACACTGAAACGCATGAGAAAATTGCGACAAATAAAATCTTTTTCATAATGTTTAATTTTTAGAGTGTTATTAAAAATGTTTTCACTCTATAATGTCGCAATAAAGAAAAGGTAACCGCTAAAATCTAAAAATATTTTATTATTTCCTCCATCCACCCCGATGGATTTGTGAGAATTTGTGCAGGATATTCACAAAACACTCTGCCAAGGGCCTTTATGACTCCGCCTTTTGGAGTGGCAAGAATTACAGATGCTACAACAAGGTGAGTGAGCGTGATAAATGAAACCGACCTGGCAATGCCGCAATTACGGATGTCCGATTGTGTGAAGCGTGTCTGTTTTATGAATGAGTGAAGGTGGAATGCGTAGGTAAATGCTATCAGTGCATCAAAAAATATAAGATAGTTGAAATCGCCTGCAAATCGGAACGGGAATATCATGAATGTATATATAGGTATGCAATAGGGCGATAGAGTGATGGGGGTGTATCCTATACCATATTTGCCCACCTTGTAGTTTACATAACACTCCCTGCCTTTGACCACAAACTCGCTGATTTTCTTAAAGAGCAGCAGGGCCACAAGCGTGTGAGTCAGTTCGTGGGTGAACTTCATAAGCCATTTCAGATTATGGCCAATTCTGAATGTTGTGAGTGTGATGGCCAGGATTATATATGTTACAAATCCCGCCAACAGCCCTACATAGCTCCCGGCGTGCTTCCAATCCCATCCAATCCTCACCCACATGTCAATGGCGTTCTTTGCGAGCGAGGTTATGAACACTGCCAGAAAAAGGAGTGCCAATAGAGCATACACCAAGGTGGAGGTAAAGTATAAAAGTTTGTCAAGTTTATCCCTCATTATCTTCCTTCTCCTTGTCAATATCCAATGCCGCTGTACTGTAGCCTTCGTTTGCATAGACTCTCTCCTCCTCAATCAACTCCTTTAATGCAGCTCTCTCTATCGCATTTCGAATGGCCTCTTCTGCATACTCATCATCTTCAATGAGTCTGGCAGCTATTTCCTTGATTCTGCTCATACACTTGCTCTTTTTGGTTTTGACTGAATCGGCATTACGCATGCCCAGAATGCTCGCTATCTCGTCCATAGGCTTGCGATGCCAATAAAAATGTTTAAGAAGGGTGCTGCACTCCGACGGAATGCGGCTGAACAACTTATCCAGGAATTCGTTCTGCATCTGTTGCTTCTCATCTACGGCCATGTCGCTGTTATCCTCTTCGCTATTATGTAGATATAGCGAAAAGGTAACCGCATCGTCCATGCTCTGCTCCCTCTTTTTTCGTATCAGATTACATGCCGTGAACTTGCCAATCCGCACAAGATAGCTGAACAAAGCGCCCTCGCGGGAGCTTTCTATCCCGCCACTCTTCACCTTCTGCATCAGTATAATCAACGAGTCCTGAAAGATGTCATCGATATCTTCCTGTGAAATCCTGTCGATGGAGAATGCCTGCCCTAGGATAGATGCGAAACCGGGTTTCATCTTTCTGCAGATGTGCCTCCAAGCACGCTCATCATTCTGCATTATACCGAATATAAGTTGCGAGTCTGTCATGTTTTGTTTTTTCTGCAAATGTAGTTAAAAGGTTCAATCCAAGCAAGAATGGCTTTGCTGATGTTTGGTACTGCGTGGAAAGGGTGGTTTACATGCTCTTTCTCATGAGGGCTATAAAATAGATTGATAACCGGAGTTCCCATAAAAGAAAAAATCTCTTGTAAGCTGTGTTTACAAGAGATTAATCCAGTACTCGAAGCGGGACTTGAACCCGCACGGCGTTTAAATGCCAAAGGATTTTAAGTCCTTCGTGTCTACCGATTCCACCATTCGAGCGACCTTATTTTTTGCCTTATTTTGTAAAGCTGTGCAAAGATAATGGGTTTTGCCCATAAAACAAAGCGATGCGGCGTTTTATTTTCTGTTGCTTAGTTGGCTACAACCACATAGGGTGGCATGCCTTCGGCTACACGGTATCGCCACATGGGGCGCGAGTCGCCTTCTATGGGTATGCCTCCGCTGTTCAAGTCATATTTGCTGCCGCATTTTGTGCAATGGGCGTGCCCGATAGGTTGTGTAACGGTTAGTTTGCGGTTTCTTGAATCGCACTTGGGGCAGGCGAGGTCGAATGCCCATTTGTTACCGTCGTATGTAGATGGTGTTCCTATGATGAGGCCGCCAAGCCCGTAGTAGAATGTGCCTTGCTGCAGTTGTATGGCTGTCAGTCGTTCTGTTTTTTCAACCTCGTTGCTGCCCTCGTAGTAGCGCACCTTGTATGCTGCGCCACCGCTTTGGGTAACTATTATGTATTGCCCCAGCCCATGCATGGAGTTGTAGGGTGGTATGGATGCATCGCAACTGAAATATACGGGGTAGCTTGAATTGCTTGCCTCGTCGGTACATGCAGTGAGTGTGGCTATTATTATTGCAAGCAGCAGTATCTTCTTTCTCATTATGTTACATGTTTTTGTGTATAAAACGCAACCGCGCTACGTTTATTATGCAGTGCGGTTGCGTTTAACTGTTTTTATGTATTCATCGGGCAAGCAGGGCTTCTTCTGCTTGATGGCTCTTTTGGAAGTTCATGGCGTTGTATGTTTTTTCCATGAATTCCTTTATTTGCTCGTTGCACAGGTTGCCTATGCTGCCTTCGTGTGTGTGGGTGATGTTTTTGCATGGAACAAATGTCCCGGCCTCGATGTCGAGCCCCACCTTCTTATATGCATCGCGGAAGGGCATGCCCTCGGCGGCAAGGCGGTTCACCTCCTCCACGCTGAACATTGCGTCGTAGCGGCTGTCGTCGAGGATATTCTTGTTTACCTCTATGCGCTTGATAATGTAGGTTGCCATTGCGATGCACTCTTTGAGCTCGCCGAAGGCGGGCAGAAAGAGCTCTTTTATTATCTGCAAGTCGCGGAAGTAGCCGCAGGGCAGATTGTTCATTATGAGTATGATGTCGGTGGGCAGTGCTTGCAGGCGGTTGCACTTGGCACGCAACAGCTCAAACACATCGGGGTTCTTTTTGTGTGGCATGATGCTGCTGCCTGTGGTACATTCGGCGGGCAGTTTCACAAAACCGAAGTTCTGCGAATTGAACATGCATGCATCGAATGCCATTTTTGCCAATGTGCCGGCCACGCTTGCGAGGGCGTATGCCACGTTTCTCTCGCATTTGCCACGGCCCATTTGGGCATAGACCACGTTGTAGTTCATTGTGTCGAATCCAAGCAGTTCGGTGGTCATTGTGCGGTTGAGGGGGAACGACGAGCCGTAGCCGGCTGCCGAGCCTAACGGGTTGCGGTTGCACATTGTGTATGCTGCTTGCAGGAAGAGCATATCATCGGCAAGGCTCTCGGCGTATGCGCCAAACCACAGGCCGAACGACGATGGCATTGCCACCTGCAGGTGTGTGTATCCGGGCATGAGCACCTCTTTGTGCTTGTTGCTCTGCTCAATGAGTGCATCGAAGAGCTCTTTTACAGCCTCGCACACATCCTGCAACTCTTTGCGTGTGAATAGTTTCAGGTCGAGCAACACTTGGTCGTTGCGCGAACGGCCGCTGTGTATCTTTTTGCCCGTGTCGCCCAGCTTGCGTGTGAGCATTAGCTCTACCTGCGAGTGCACATCTTCCACCCCCTCTTCAATAACAAATTCGCCTCTCTCAATGGTGGCGTATATGTTGCGCAGTTCGCTGTGCAGGCTATCCTTCTCCTCCTCTGTGAGCATGCCTATGGTGGCAAGCATGGCACTATGTGCCAGCGAGCCCATCACATCGTAGGGGGCAAGAAAGAGGTCGAGTTCGCGGTCTTTGCCCACGGTGAAACGCTCAATCTCGGGGTTTACATCAATGTTCTTCTCCCAAAGTTTTTTTGCCATAGTCCTCTTTTAGTATGCTATTAATGCAAGTGCATCGGCAATCTTCTCGAGCCCATCTTTCAACGGCTTCTCTATCATTGCGCGCAGCATGAAGTTTATCTCGGCCTTTGCCACCACGCGCATTTTCGATGCCTGCTCGCCATCGGGGATTATCTGTATCCAGAAGTTGGCGGGCATGGGCGAGCCCTCGGCCTCGAATTTTATGCATTTGGGTGCTTCGCGCTCTACCACTCTGAGGGTGATTTTGCCAATGGGTGGCACATCCACGGTAACATGGTCGCGGTCGTAGGTGAGTTCCTTTACCTTGTCCTGCGGTACGCGGTCTTTTATGCTTTCAAGGTTGTTAAGATCTTCGAGCTTGCTATATACTCTCTCCTGTGGATAGGGGATGCTCTTTACACTGCTTTCGTATTGGCTCATAATGATTTATTTTAAGTCGTTTCTCCACTCCGAGGGGTTGGCGCGCCACTCTTTGAGTGTGGGCATAACCTCCTCTGTTATGTAACCGGTCTCTTTTGCCGCCTCGAGCACGGCCTCGTAGTTTGTGAGGGTGATGAGCTTTACGCCTGCATTGGCGAATGCCTCCTGTGCAACGCTGAATCCGTATGTGAAGGATGCTACCATGCCCACAACCTCAACGCCTGCTGCACGCAGCGCATCAACGGCTTTAAGGCTGCTGAGGCCTGTTGATACAAGGTCCTCTATCACAACCACCTTTGCGCCGGGTTGTATGTCGCCTTCAATCTGGTTGCCAAGTCCATGGTCTTTTGCTTTGGGGCGTACATATACAAAAGGCTTGCCAAGCTCCTCGGCAACAAGGGCTCCTTGTGCAATAGCTCCTGTGGCAACGCCTGCCACGGTGTCGGCTTCGGGGAATTCTTCGAGTATGAGGTTTGCGAGCCCCAATTTCACGCGTGTGCGCAATTCGGGGAACGAAAGTGTCTTGCGATTGTCGCAGTAGAAGGGCGATTTCCAGCCCGACGCCCATGTGAAAGGCTCTGTGGGTTGCAATTTTACGGCTTTGATTTTAAGCAGCTCGGCTGCAAGGATAAGTTCTGATTTGTTTGCCATAATTGTATATTATTAAAAGTTTATAAATCGTTATTTTATTTGGTTTATCTTTGCGAAGATAGTAAAAAGTAGATAAACAAGGCTCCCCTTTTGCTATTTTGTTTGTGTGTAACCCTCTTTTTTGAGCAATTCGATTATTTTTTCCTTGAAGTCGCCTTGCACAAGTATCTCGCCATCTTTTACACTGCCGCCGCTGCCGCACTTTGTTTTCAGCAGCTTGCCAAGCTCTTTTAGATCGTCGTCGCTGCCGGTGAAATTTTTAACGAGCGTAACTGTTTTTCCGCCGCGGTGGTTCTTTTCTATGCTCACCCGCAACTTCTGCTGTTGCTTGGGCAGGGTGCAAATTTCCTCCTTTTCATCGGTGAAATATTGGAAATCGGGGTTGGTGGAATATACAATGTTGAGCCTCTCTTTCCAGTCGTTTTTCTTCATTGCTTGTGGCGTTTAATGTGTTGTCTTTTGTTTTGTCGCCGCTAATATACTCTATATTTTTGAATATTTTGTATCCAAATTTTAATTGCTCACAAAATAACATTACTTTTGTTACGTTATAAATTATACGCGTGAGAAACACAATATGTCTTTTGCAAACAACATAGATAGAGTTCCTGAACCCACATTGCGCCGCTTGCCGTGGTATCTGTCGGTGTGTCGCCTGCTTAAATCGAGGGGCGAGCAGTTTGTTTCATCTACCCGCTTGTCGAAGGAGACAAACATAGTGGCATCGCAGATTGCCAAGGACCTCTCGTGTGTGAATATCATAGGCCGCACCCGTGTGGGCTACGATATCGACCATCTGTTGCAGGTGCTCGAGGATTTTCTGGGTTTCACCCGCATGCATAAGGCTTTTTTGTTCGGGGTGGGGCGTTTGGGTACAGCCCTGCTCAACGATTCGGGTTTGAAGCAGTTCGGCCTTGAGGTGGTTGCTGCGTTCGATGTCAATCAGCGTGTCGTGGGGCATAATGTGTCGGGTATTCCTGTGTATCATATCAGCGAGCTCGAAAAGCAGATGCGTCGCCACAACGCCAAGATTGGCGTGCTCACGGTGCCCATCGACAGCGCGCAGGAGGTGGCCGACAAGATGGTTGTGTGGGGGGTGAAGGCTATATGGAATTTTACCCCGTTGCGCATAAGGGTGCCCGAAAATATTGTTGTGCAGAATACATCGCTCTATGCTCACCTGTCGTTGATGTTTAATCGTCTCGAAGGCCTTGATGTCTCCGATGATAAATAAAAGTTTGAAGAATGAAGATTATAGCTGTTGGAAAAAACTACTCCTGCCACGCCCTTGAATTTGACGGAACGACAGAGAAACCGCAGTTCCCGATGATATTCATGAAACCCGATTCGGCGATATTGAAGAACGGCAAGCATTTCTACATGCCCGATTTTCTTGGCCGCATAGATTACGAGGCCGAGGTGGTGGTGCGCATAAATCAGCTTGGCAAGAGTATTCCCGCCCGCTTTGCCCATCGCTATTACGATGCCATTACTGTGGGCATAGATTTTACTGCTCGCGATATGCAGCGCGGTTTCATTGAGGCGGGTGCGCCGTGGGAACTGTCGAAGGGGTTTGACGGCTCGGCCGTGCTTGGCGAGTTCCGCCCTGTGGAGCAGTTTGATATAAAGAACACGCAATTTTCGCTTACGATAGACGATGAAACGGTGCAAAGCGCCAGCACCTCGCAGATGCTCTTCTCTGTTGATGAGATTATAGCCTATGTGAGCCGTTTCTGCACGTTGAAAACAGGTGATTTGATATTTACAGGAACCCCTGCCGGTGTGGGCGAGGCGCGCATAGGTACGCACCTTAAAGGTTTCCTGGGTGATGATAAGGTTTTAGATTTCCATATAAGATAAAACTATGAGTATCAGAAATTTATTTATAAGCGCATTGCTGCTCCTTCCCTCTGTGGCAGGGGCGCAATTTGCCGAGGTGGCTTGGGGGTCGGCAGCAGGCGATACAATTCTGCCTGTTTGCTCTTTTGTGCAGCCTCTCCCTGCCGATTATGCAGATTATAGATATTCGGCGCAGATAGAATATCCCGAATTCAGGCAGATGACAGCCGAGGAGGTGTCGCGCTACCGCCTGGAATCGCGCAAAGAGCAGTTGCGTGCATGGCCTGTGGTTGAAACGCATGTTGCAATAGCCGCCAAGGAGCCCATGCTCGATGTGTCGTTTGTGCCGGTTGTGTTTGTCGATGGCAAATTCATGCGCATCGATTCATACAAGACGGTAATAAACAGGGTGCCGTTGAACGGGCCTGCAAAGGCTGCAACCCGTGCTGCCACGGAGCGATATGCGCAAAACTCGGTTCTTGCACAAGGCCGCTGGGTAAAGATAAAAGTATCGGCATCGGGCGTGCACCAGATAACAACCTCGGAACTTGCAAGCATGGGTTTTAAGGAGCCTGCGAAAGTGCGCCTCTACGGCTATGGTGGAAATCAGCTCCCCGAACGCAATATTCACACATTGATAGACGACCTTTGCGAGGTGCCCTTGTGGCGCGATGATAATCGTGTGCTCTTCTATGCCGTAGGGCCTGTGTCGTGGAGCTACTCTTCTGGGCGTTATGTTCATACGCATAATATGTACTCCGAGTATGGTTGTTATTTTCTCACAGAGAGCGACGAGGCGCCTATGGCCTTCCCCGTGGCAGAAAAAAGTGAGAGCTATGCATCCACATACACCTCCTTCCCCGACTATATGTTCTATGAGAAGGATGCCCTCTCGCTATGCAACTACGGCAGGGTGCTGCTCGACGATTATAACTATGCGCAGGGGCGCACCAAGAGCTATAAATTCGATATTCCCGGCATAACAGGTACAAGCATGGTGCTCGATGCCTATTTTGGCAGCGATGCAAGCGATAACAGCAATGTGGTTATAGAGGTTGATGGTGCAAGGGTGGGTTCTTTCAGTGTGTCAAAGAGTTCATCTACCGATTTGGGTAGAATAGCCGGCGGGCGTTACAATGTGCCCTCGGCCAATGAAAAAACCACGGTAAAGATTACTCAAACGACATCCTCATCGGCGGTTTCGGGCCACCTCGATTACATACGTCTTAATTTTACCCGCAGTCTTGCTCTCACACAGCCGCAGATGAATTTCCGTGGGGCAAGCTCCTCGGCAACAAATGCAAAATATGTTATAAGCGGTGCCGACAATTCGGTGCGCGTGTGGAAGGTAACATCGCCCAATTCAATATGCGAGATTGAGGGCGATTTGGCCGGGGGCGAATATTCCGTGGTGGCTTCGGCCAAGTACAATGAGGAGTATGTGGCACTGCGCACAACCGATAAATTCCCCTCGGTGCAGATTGTAGGTGCGGTTACCAACCAGAATCTGCATGCACTTGGGCAGACAGATATGGTTATAATAGTTCCCTCTAACGGCGATTTTCTGGAGCCTGCCGAGCGTCTTGCCGAGGCTCACCGCACAATAGACGGCATAACGGTTGCCGTTGTTACCGCCGAGCAGGTGTATAACGAGTTCTCATCGGGTACTCCCGATGCCACAGCATACCGCCGTCTGATGAAAATGCTGTACGACCGTGCGGCATCGGCTGCCGATGCTCCCAAATATCTGTTGCTTTTTGGCGATGGCGTGGTGGATAATCGCATGCTCACATACAAGGGGCGCAACCCCGATGACTACTTGTTGTGCTACGAGTCCGAAAATTCGGTGAGCGCGGTATATTCATACGTTCTTGAGGATTATTATGGTTTTCTCGATGATACCGAGGGTGCCAACCACTCCCGCGACAAGGTGGATATAGGTGTGGGTCGTTTCCCCGTGCATAGCCTTGTGGAGGCCAATGCCGTGGTCGATAAAACCATTGCATATATGAATAACACCGAGGCCGGTGCATGGCAGAATGTGATAGCACTGCTTGGCGACGATGGTGACAAGGATATACCCAACCAGCACATGAAGGATGCCGAGAGCGTGGCAGCCGTTCTGTCCGAAAAATACCCTTCGTATATAATAGACCGCATATATTGGGATAATTTTGAGCCTGTGGCCAACTCCACCGGTAACAGCTATCCGCTTGTAACCGAGGCTATCCGCAACCGCCTCGATGAGGGTGCTCTTGTGGTGAACTACTCGGGCCACGGCAGTGCCAACATGCTCTCTCACGAGATGGTGTGGTTTGCATCCGATATGCAGGAACTTGCCTCGCCCCGTTTGCCCTTCTGGATAACATCGTCGTGCGATATCGGTCCTTTTGATATGGGCGACGGCTCGCTTGCCGAGTCGGCTTTGCTCAACCCCGTCGGTGGTGCTGTTGCTCTCTTTACCACTACCCGCACCGTGTTGCAGGTGTATAATGCCATAATAAACCGTGCGATAATGAGGGTATTGCTTACACCCACTCATAACGGCCTGCCACAGGCTGTGGGCGATGCCGTGCGCAGGGCCAAAAACAATGTAATTACAAGTTCCTCTTCGGGCGAAACCGATTTCAGCGAGAATAAATTGCAGTTTGTGTTGCTGGGCGACCCTGCCTTGCGCCTTAAATTGCCGCAATACGAATTCGTTATAGAAAAGTTCAATGGTGCAGACGCTTCGGTTGTTACAAATGTGTCGGCGGGCAGTAAACTTGCAATTGAGGGCTATGTGGCTCGCGCTGACGGCGGCGTGGCAACCGATTTTACAGGTGTGCTCACATCGTTGTTGTACGACAGTGCCGAGGATTTGTCAACCCGCAACAACACAGGATTGGGCGTGTTCAACTATACGGCGTATGAGAAAAAACTGTTTGCCGGTACCGACTCTGTGAAGAATGGCCGTTTCAAATTCACCGTTCCTGTTCCTATGGATATCAGTTACAGCGGTGAAGAGGGCATGCTCAGCCTCTTTGCTGTGGATAACTCAAAGAGCGGCATGGCGCAGGGGCGTCACGATAATTTCCTTATTGCCGGCACATCTTCTTCTACAGAAAATGATGGCAATGGCCCCGAGATAAAGCTCTATCTTGGCAGCCCATCGTTCGTTAATGGCGGCTCGGTAAATACCACGCCATATCTGTATGCCGAATTTTACGATGAAAACGGCATAAATACCGTGGGGACAGGTGTGGGCCACGATATTATACTTGTTGTGGATAACGATATAAACCACACATATAATCTGAATAGTTTATACACTCCCGTTGTGGGCGATTATACACGCGGCTCTGTTGGTTTTACTCTTAACGAGTTACCTGCGGGCGAGCATAAATTGCAGTTACGTGCCTGGGATTTGTTCAATAACTCATCGGTGGCAGAGCTTTCGTTTGTTGTGGTGCCGGGCCTCGCCCCCGAGTTTTCAAAACTTCTCCTCTCTCCCTCGCCTGCACGTTTTGGCCAGGTATCAACATTTGTACTCACTCACAGCCTCCCCGGCAGTGCCATAGATGTTACATTGGAGGTATTCAATATGCAAGGGCAGGTAGTGTGGAAAAACAGTGAAAGAGCAGTGTGTGCAGGGAATACCTATACCTATGATTGGAACGTAACGGCATCGAGTGGTGCGGCCATGCCCACAGGGGTGTATCTGTGCCGTGCTTCGATATCCTCGGCGGGTGGTGCTGTGGTAACAAAGACAGGAAAATTTATAGTGATAAACAATAAATAAGGATTTTTTGAGTTTTAATATAGAATAACACCTTGTAAAAAATAGAATATGACAAAAAATAGATTATTTTTGATATTGTTATTGGCGGTGCTTATGTTGCCGGCCTTTGCGCAGAAGGAACAGTTCAATCCGGTTTATACCGGTGTAACCTCCCTCTCAATAGCACCCGATGCCCGTGCCGGTGCCATGGGTGATGTGGGTGTGGCTACCGACCCCGATGTCTTTTCGCAGTATTGGAACCCCGCAAAATATCCTTTTAACATTGCGCGTGCGGGTGTGGCAATGTCATATACCCCTTGGTTGCGCCAGCAGGTTAATGATATCGACCTGATAAACCTTGCCGGTTTCTATCGAATAGGCGATTATTCGGCAGTGAGTGCGTCGCTCACATACTTCTCGCTTGGCGAGGTTACAATGCTCGATAACGATATGACCATCAAACCCTATGAAATGGCCTTTGATGTGGCATACTCGCGCATGCTGTCCGAGAATCTCTCGGCTGCCATCGCTTTGCGTGCAATATACTCCGACCTTCAATACTCCATGGACGAGGATGTGGAGCCGGGTAAGGCGTTTGCCGCAGATATAGCATTGTATTACAATAATTATATTATATTGGGCGATCGCGAATGTATGCTCGGTCTTGGTATGAATATATCGAATATCGGTACAAAAATATCATACGACGGCGGTGCCACCAACGAATTTATCCCCACCAACCTGCGCCTTGGTGCATCGTTGCTCTATCCCATAGACGAGTACAACACCATTTCGTTCAGTGTGGATATAAACAAACTGCTTGTTCCCACACGCCCCACTTATGCACAGTTCCTTGAGGAGAAGGGCTATTCTCCCGATGAGCAGGGTTTGCAGTCGGAGTATGCGTCATGGCTCGACGAAGAGGGTTACAACGATATCTCCTCAATTTCGGGAATCTTCAAATCTTTTAACGATGCTCCCGGTGGCATGAGCGAGGAACTTAAAGAGATTTATGGCGGTATCGGTGTGGAATATTGTTACAATCAACAATTCTCGCTCCGTGCCGGTTATCACTATGAGAATGAGTTTAAGGGAAACCGTAAGTACTATACTTTGGGTGCGGGCTTCAAGATGAGTGTATTCTCTCTCGATGGTGCATACCTTATCTCGGCAGCACAGAGCAACCCGCTTGACCAGACACTCCGTTTCTCTCTCTCATTCGACATGGATGGCTTGCGCGACCTATTCCGTCGCTATTAATAACCGCATAACAGCAAACATATGATACGTGTAGGTTTTGGTATAGATGTTCATCGCTTTGTCGAGGGGCGCGACTTGTGGATAGGCGGCGTAAAAGTTCCCTATGAATTAGGCCTTGCCGGCCATTCCGATGCCGATGTTCTCATACACGCAATATGCGATGCTCTGTTGGGTGCGGCAAATCTGCGGGATATAGGTTTCCAATTCCCCGATACCTCCGACGAGTTCCTGAATATCGACAGCAAGATATTGTTGCGCCGTACAGGCGAGTTGCTTGCCGCAAAGGGATATAAGATAGGCAATATAGATGCTACGGTGGCAGCACAGGCACCAAAGCTCAATCCGCATATTCCTGCAATGCAGCAGGCGATGGCCGCAGTGCTTGGCATTGATGTCGATGTACTTTCGATAAAAGCCACAACCACCGAAAGGCTTGGTTTTGAGGGGCGCAAAGAGGGCATCACAGCCTATGCAACCGTGCTCATAGAAAAATAAGAAAATATAATGAGGAGAACGCTCTTTCAACTAATATTATCAGCAGCACTTGTGCTGCTGATTTCGTCTTGTGCCACCCTCTCGGGCAGTGGAGTGGGGCGTGTGAAGCGTTACGTTGTGGAGAGCGACAGAGTGCCGCCTTCCTTCGACGGGGCAACCGTAGCTTTTCTCTCCGATCTCCATTTCCCAAGTAAATTCACTCACCGCCGCCTGCAAAAAATAGTGTCGCGCTTGCGTAAGGAAGCACCCGATGTGTTGTTGTTCGGTGGCGATTATGTGCCGTCGAGCGAGTATGTGGAACTGCTGTTTTCCACCTTTTCATCGGTAAAAACAGCCTATGGAAAATATGCCGTGCTTGGTAACCACGACTATCGTATGCGCGACACCATTGCCGCAGCCATGGAAAATGCAGGTATCCGCCTTCTTGCCGATGAGGCTGTCTGTTTAAGCAATGAGGCAGATAGCATAACTATCGTAGGTGTGTATAACCCTTTCAAGCCTTCGCCCGTGGCACGGCATTTGGTCGATAGTTTGCGTGCCGGCACTTTTACTTTGCTGCTTACACATACCCCCGATTTTGCACAAGATTGTGATGTGCAGTGCGACCTTGTTCTCGCGGGGCACACCCACGGCGGGCAGGTGAGCTTTTTCGGCCTTTACACACCTGTTAAGAATACAAAATATGGTACGCGTTTTTTGCGCGGGCGCAACAAAACAGCCCGCGGAGTGCCTGTAATAACCACAAACGGGGTGGGTTCCTCGCGCCGCAAAGTGCGCTTCTGCGTGCCGAGTGAGCTGGTTTTTATTACTCTTAAAAGGATTTCTGTGGATAAATAAAAGTGTTTGTTGTATATTTGTATGCCATAAGGTTTATGCAATAGCTGTTTAAGTATGGAAACGAACTCACATATATCTCCTGCCGACGAACTCTATATGCGTCGTTGTCTGCAACTCGCGCGTTGCGGCGTGGGCAGCACATCGCCTAATCCCATGGTCGGTGCCGTGATAGTGTGCGACGATAGAATTATAGGCGAGGGGTATCATATACGCGCGGGCGAGCCTCATGCCGAGGTCAATGCCGTGGCATCGGTCTCCGCAGTCGATAAGGTGTTGCTGTCGCGCTCAACCATATATGTTAGCCTGGAACCCTGCTCGCATTATGGCAAAACCCCTCCATGTGCCGACCTTATCCTCTCGTGTGGAATACCGCGCGTGGTCATAGGTATAACCGATGCCAATTCGCAGGTGAATGGCGGCGGCATAGCCCGTTTACGTTCGGCTGGCATAGAGGTTGTGGTCGGGGTGTTGCAGCAGGAGTCATACGATATTAATAAAAATTTCTTTACATATCATTGCGAAAAACGCCCATATATAACCCTTAAATGGGCCGAGAGTGGCGATGGCTTTATAGATGCCTTGCGCGGCGATTCCACCCAGCCCGCTGCCCGAATTTCTACCCCTCTGTCGCAAATTTCAGTGCATAGGTTGCGCGCACAGAACGATGCTATTTTGGTGGGTACGCGCACAGCTCTCTTGGATAATCCCTCGCTGAATGTGCGCTTGTGGGCCGGTCGCTCCCCGCTTCGTTTGGTTATAGACAGGGCAGGGGTGTTGCCCCCTTCGCTTCGTCTGTTCGACGGCAGCCTGCCCACGGTGGTTTATACGGCCGGTATCGTGGATGGCAAGTTTGGTAAAAATGTTGAACAAGTGGCGCTCGATTTTTCGGGCGATGTTCTTGGGCAGATACTCGCCCATTTGCACTCGCGCAAAGTGAACAGCCTGCTTGTAGAGGGCGGCGCCTCCCTGTTGCAAAGCTTCATAGATGCCTCGTTGTGGGATTGTATTCGCATGGAACAAAACCTATCGCTTCGCCTGGGTGGCGGGGTACCCGCCCCTTCTCTTCCTTACGATGTCGATATTAAAGAAATTTCCAATTTTGACACAAGAA
This sequence comes from Bacteroidaceae bacterium, assembly GCA_017451695.1. Taxonomy (GTDB): domain Bacteria; phylum Bacteroidota; class Bacteroidia; order Bacteroidales; family Bacteroidaceae; genus HGM04593. The sequence goes on along the minus strand of JAFTNW010000051.1, from coordinate 57,459 downwards.
TTGTGCTAATTACCCCTAAAAATGCCATTTAATTTATAAAATATTATAAATAACGCGCGAAATATCGCGTAAACCAAAAAATGTTGCTAATTTTGTAGATTGAATGTTTATAGCAAATTTCTATGAAAAAGAGTATAGCAACATATTTGGCATTTTTCTCGCTGTTGTTTATGGGTGTTTCCTGCACATCCGACGATAATGAAATCGTGTCGGTCGGCACTCCTTATGCACTTATCTCCTCGTTCTCGATAGATAACATACGCTTGCCTTTCCACAGCTTCACGGTAGAGGGTAAGGATACAATTATTGAAAAAGTTGTTTCGGGCGATGCTTTTAAGTTTGTGGTAGATCAGCGTGCAAGAGAGATATATAATATCGATTCTCTCACATACGGCACAAAGATTAATAAAGTGGCAACCACATTGTCATACAGCGGTGTCCCCTATTGCTACAATGCCGAAGCGGGCGATTATGTATATTATTACTCTGTCGATTCTTTGGATTTTACAACCCCTTTAAGAGTGCGCATAACATCCACCGACGAAACATACGAGAATTTTTACACAATAAGAATTAATGTCCATCAGGTGGATCCCGAATTGCTTGTGTGGAACACTTTTGCAATGAACGAGGCTGTTGCCGGGCTTGCTCCCGTGCGCCTTGTAGAAAAGGGCGGTGCGCTCTATCTTTTCTGTGAAAACGAAAACGGCGCACCTTTCGTTGCGGTGGCCCGGGCGCAGAATGCACTTGATTGGGTGGTTACGCCAATAGCTGTTTCAGGTGCCGATTTGTCATCGGTGATGGCTTTTGACAATGCCTTCTATATGCTTGCCGGCGGTGTGCTATATTCATCGCCCGATGCAACAGCGTGGTCCGTGGCTGCGGATGGCCTGAATTTGCTCTCTTTGCTCGCGGTATCCGAGGAAGAGGGTAAAATGTGGGTGGCAACGGCCGATGAGATTCTTTACACAACCGATGGCGTGTCGTTCGTTGTTTCGGAGCCTATGCCACAGAACTTCCCCTTGTATGGTTGCAGCAGCGCATCATATCCCCTTGCCACAAATGATAAAATCTTCCGCACAATGCTCATAGGCTATGCCGATGATGCAAAGAGTGGCGATGTGCAGGTGTGGAGCAAGCTATCGACCGAGGAGCAGTGGAGTGCATACGAGCAACCGAATGATAAATACAAGTGCCCCTCCCTGCCCGGCTTGCAGGTGTTGCATTACGATAATACCTTGTTTGCCATTGGTGGCGCAACTGTTGTCGATGAAAAACCCGTGCAGCCCTTTGGGGCGTTCTTTGTGTCAAAAGACAATGGTATAGCATGGCGCTTGTGCAAAGACTATAATTTGAAATTGCCCATGGAACTCAATGGCAAGGATTTGCCGTTTGCAACAACCGTAACAGCCGATGATTACATGTGGATAATAACCCCCGAGGCTGCATGGCGTGGCAAAATAAACCGTTTGAGCTTTTAATGAATGGCGCTATGAGAAACACATTGCAAAACAGATTGTTGTTGCTTGGCATGGCTCTGCTATGTTGCATATCGTCTGTGCGTGCCGACGACCTTGAATATCGTTTTGAGATTGGTGGCATGTTGGGCGGTAGCAGCTATTACGGTGATGCCAACTATAACGGCCTGTTGCAAAATACGAATATAATGGCAGGTTTTGTAGGCCGCTACAACATAAACCCTCGTATGGCTGTAAAGGCAAATTTTGCAATGGCCAAAATATCGGGTAATACTGCCGATAGTGAAAACCGATTCCCCGGTGGCGATGTGGAGTTCAGCCGCACAATATACGACCTTGGGGCGCAGTTCGAATGTAATTTCTTTGGCTATGGCAGCGGTGCCTCATATAAAGGAACACGTCGCCTTGTGCCTTATATATTTGCAGGCCTTGGAATGACATATGCTCCCGAGCCGGCCAAAAACGTGTTTACGATGAACATCCCCATGGGTGTAGGTTTGAAATACAAGTTTGCACCGCGTTGGAACCTGGGCTGCGAGCTCTCTTTCCGTTTCACCGCAAGCGACGATTTGGATGTAACAGCCGAAACCGCACCGATACTCAATGACCCTTATGGTATCAAGAGTAGCGGTTTCAAAAACAAGGACAGCTATTCGTTCCTCTCCATATCCATAACATACGATATATTTCCAAAATACCGCAGATGCAATAATTGATAATACTCAAAATATAAAGATATGAACTACTCCCAGCAGGTAAATAAAGAGAATGTGCCGCAGCATATAGCTATTATAATGGACGGAAACGGCCGTTGGGCCCAGATGCGCGGTCTCGACCGTTCGCAAGGGCATCAGGCAGGTGCTGCCACCGTGCGTCAGTTGGTTGAGAATGCAATAAACATAGGGGTAAAGTACCTCACACTATATACCTTCTCCACAGAGAATTGGAAACGTCCCCAGGCCGAGGTGGCTGCACTCATGGCGCTGCTTTTTGAGTCTATCGAGGAGGAGTTGTTTGTTAAAAACAACGTGGCATTCCGTATCATAGGCGATTTGAGCAAGTTGCCGCAGAATGTGCGTGAGCGTTTGGAGCAGTGCGTGGCACGTACAGCCAATAACACCCGCATGACCTTGGTGCTTGCCCTCAGCTACTCGGCAAAATGGGAGATTACCGAGGCTGTGCGCTCCATAGCCGAGCGTGCGAAGAACGGCACACTCGCAGTGGAGGATATCGATGACAATGTGATATCATCGGCGCTCACAACATCCTTTATGCCCGACCCCGATTTGCTCATACGCACCGGCAAGGAGCAGCGCTTGAGCAATTTCCTTTTGTGGCAGTGCGCCTATTCGGAATTTTATTTTACCGAGGTGCTGTGGCCCGATTTCGATAACGAGGAATTGTGCAAGGCTGTGTGCGAGTATCAGAAACGCCAGCGTCGTTACGGCCTCACAGGCGAACAGATTACAAAATGATAAAAAAGAGAGAAATGAGATATTTTTCGTTGCTGAAAACAACCCTTTCCATGCTGTTGCTGCTTGTTGCAATGCAAGTGGTGGCACAGTATAAAATCGTAAAGCCCACAATCCTATATACAGGCAATCCGCGCACATACACCATAGGCGGCATTAATCTGTCGGGTGTGGACAACTACGAGCCTTATGTTATAATAGGTATATCGGGCCTCTCTGTGGGCGATGTCATAGATGTCCCCGGCGATGCCATAACAACAGCGGTAAAGAACTATTGGAACCATGGTCTTTTTGCCGATGTAAGTATTGAGGCCGACAGTATCGTGGGCAATAAAATATACTTGGGTATAAACTTGAAACAACGTCCCCGTATATCCAATATCAACTATAACGGAGTGAAAAAGGGCGAGCGTGAAGACCTTGAACTTAAACTCCCTTTGAGAAAGGGTAATCAAATCACTCCCAACATAGTCGATCGTGCCCAAAAAATCATAAAACAGTATTTCGAGGATAAGGGATACAATAACGCCGAGGTTAATATAGTTCAACGCCCCGATGTTACCTCCGATAATCAAATGATTATCGACATAAATGTGGATAAGAACGAGAAGGTAAAGATACATCGCATATACATTAACGGTGTGGAGGATGTTCCACTGAAGAAGATTAAATATGCCATGAAGATGCGCGAGAAGACCCGCCTGACCACCTTCAAGAATACATTCCTCCGTTCAAAGAAATTCACCCCCGAAAAGTACAAAGAGGACAAGGAAAACATCCTGTCGCGTTATGCCGAGCTGGGATATCGCGATGCGCGCATTGTGTCGGACAGTGTTGTCCCCTTCAACAACAAGCGTGTGGATATCCATTTGAATATCGAAGAGGGTAACCGTTACTATCTGCGCAGTGTTAAATGGGTGGGAAACAGCGTGTTCTCAACCGCTTATCTCGATTATCTCCTCCGCTTGAAACCGGGCGATGTATATAACCAGGAGGAGCTCGACAAACGCCTCTTTACCGATACCGATGCCGTAAAGAACGAATATTATAATAAAGGATATGTGTTCCTGCACCTGCTGCCCATCGAGGTTAGCGTGGTAAACGACTCTGTCGATTTGGAAATACGCCTCTCCGAGGGTGTGCAGGCAACCATAGACCGCGTGCGCATATCGGGTAACGACCGTCTGTATGAGGAGGTTGTACGCCGCGAGCTGCGTACCGTGCCCGGCGACCTCTTCTCAATGAGTGCCTTGGAGCGTTCATACCGCGAAATAGCCAACATGGGCCATTTCAACCCCGAAACCATTCACCCCGATGTGCTTGATAACCGCGAAACAGGTACTGTGGATATAAATTGGGGGCTCGAGACAAAGAGCAGTGACCAGATAGAGCTATCTGCCGGTTGGGGACAGACAGGTGTCATTGGTAAACTGTCGCTCAAACTCACCAACTTCTCAATGCGTAACCTCTTCCGCAAGGGAGCATTGCGTCGTGGGATATTGCCACAAGGCGATGGCCAGACACTTACTCTCAGTGCACAGTCAAACGGTAAATACTATCAGGCATACAGCATATCGTTCTTCGATCCCTGGTTTGGTCGCAAGCGCCCCAATTCGCTCTCTGTATCGGCCTTCATGTCAATACAGACCGATGTTGCCGATAGCTATTACAATTCAGCCTATTACAATAACTACAACAATTACCTTTATGGCTACGGCAATTACAATGGTTATGGCTATAACAATATATCGTCGTACTACGACCCCGACAAGTACATCAGAATGTATGGTTTCTCAATCGGCTGGGGCCGTCCTCTCAAATGGCCCGACGACTATTTCACTCTGTCGGCAGAGCTAAACTATCAGCTCTACTCATTGAAGGATTGGCAGTACTTCCTCATAACCGATGGTAACTGCAACAATATAAACCTGTCTGTAACATTGGCACGCCGTTCGGTAGATAACCCATTCTTCCCGCGTCAGGGCTCCGACTTCTCGTTGCAGGTTTCGGCCACACCTCCGTATTCAATGTTCGATGGCAAGGATTATGCATCGTTGGCAACCAACCCCAAAAGCTCCACATACAAGAGCGAGTTGCGCGACAAGCATAAATGGATTGAGTATTACAAAATCAAGTTCCGTAGCAAAACATATACCTCACTCACCGAGGGCAAGCATAACCTTGTGCTCATGACTCGTGCCGATTTCGGAATCCTGGGCAGCTACGACAAGAACAAAAAATCGCCCTTTGAAACATTCTACATGGGTGGCGACGGTATGAGCGGTTATTCATACAACTATGCAACAGATATGGTGGCGTTGCGCGGATACGAAAACGGTAGTCTTACACCCTATGGCTACGAGGGCTATGCATATACCCGCTTGGGTATGGAGTTGCGTTTCCCCTTCATGTTGCAGAGCTCCACAACCATTTACGGTCTTGCCTTTGTCGAGGCCGGTAATTCATGGACCGATGCCTCCAAGTTCAACCTGTTCGACCTGAAACGCAGTGCCGGTGTGGGTATCCGTATCTTCTTGCAGATGATTGGTCTCATCGGTCTCGATTGGGCTTACGGTTTTGACGATGTATATGGCTCAACACAGTATGGAGGCAGCCAATTCCACTTTATCCTGGGACAAGAATTCTAAAATCAAACGAATATAAAAAGATTATTGACAATATTGCTGTTTGCTACCGTTGCAGTAGTGGCAGCGCAGGCGCAAAAGTTTGCGTTGGTGGATATGGAATACATCCTTAAGAATATTCCTGCCTATGAACGTGCCAATGAGCAGATGGCTCAACAATCCAAAAGATGGCAGGGCGAGATAGACGAGCTGGCATTGGAGGCTGAATCTCTCTATAAAAAATACCAAAGCGAGTCGGCGTTTCTCTCCGACGAGCAACGTACTGCACGCGAGGAGGAGATACTTGCCAAGGAGAAAGAGGCTGCCGAACTTAAACGCCAATATTTCGGCCCCAACGGCGAACTTTATAAAAAACGCGAGAGCCTTATGGCGCCCATTCAAGATGAGATATACAATGCGGTAAAAGAGGTGTGCGAGCAGAAGAAATTCTCAATGGTCATAGACCGTGCCTCTGCCGGCAGTGTCATCTACGCATCGCCTAAGGTAGATATAAGCAATGAGGTACTTTCCAAACTTGGTTATTCGAATTAATTGTTTACCTTTGCGCAACATATATATAGATAATGAATTAAACTTAATAATAAGTACAATGAAAAAGATTTTAATTTTAGTTTTGATGATGGCTCCCCTGAGCCTTTTTGCACAGAAGTTCGGTTATGTAAATGCACCCGAAATAGCACAGATTATGCCTGAATTTGCAAAGGCAAACAATGAATTGCAGACATTGCAGAAGCAGTATGCCGATGAGTATGAGCGCATGCGTGCCGAGCTTGAGATGAAGGGCAAGGAGTACGAGGCTGTAAAAGACTCTCTTCCCCCCAGCATTCTTGAGCGTCGTGAGCGTGCATTGCAGGACCTTATCACCCGCATGCAGGAGTATGAGCAGGCGAGCTATCAGAACCTGCAGCAGGCACAGCAGGCCAAGCTTGCCGAGGTGAACAACAAATTGCAAAAGGCGATACAGGAGGTTGGCCGCGAGGGTGGTTACATCTGCGTGTTCGACATCGCAAGCGGTATCCCCTACATCAGCGAAACCTTGTGCGACGACCTTAACGCCAAGGTAAAGGCCAAATTGGGTATTTCGGCAGCAGCGGCACCCGCAAAATAATTAAAAAGGCTGCGCAGTGCCATGCGCAGCCTTTTCTTTTTTCACTCTATTAAAACACAACAAAATGCGTAAAATACTTTTCCTTTTGCTTTTTGTGCCTGTGGCATCATTTGCGCAGATAACCGAGTTCGGTTTCTTCAGCCTCTCCGGGGTGATGGACTCCCTGCCCGAGTGCAAGACTGCGCAGGATAACTACAATGCACTTTTAGAGCGTTGCGACAGCGAGATTGCTCGCGGCGAAGAGGAACTCACCCGTTGCTATGTATCCTTCCTCGAAGGTCAGAACTCATTCCCCGAACCCATCTTGCGCAAACGCCAAAAGGAGTTGCAGGATATGGTCGATCGCAGTGTCCTTTTGCGTGACCAATTGAAAGAGTGGCTTGTGCAGGCGCACGATTCTCTCTTCAACCCCATTGTGGAAAAAATTGACAAGGCAGTAGAGAGGGTGTGTATCCTCAATAATCTTGCCTATGCAATAGATACCGACAAGGCTGCTTATCGCTATGTGAATCCCAAGTTCGGAGCAGATATAACCAACCTTATCATAAAAGAGATAAACTCTCCCACAATCATTGTAAACACCACAATTGATGCAGGCGGGCCGGTAGGGGCCGAAGCCGTGGAGCCCTCCTCTTCAACCATTGAAATAGTTACCGAGGAGTAAAGTACAATGAAAGATATCATGCACAACGGCATGCTGCCCGGCCCGATAGGTATTTTCGATTCGGGCTACGGCGGCCTCACTATCTATCGCGAGATACAGGAACTACTGCCGCAATACAGCTACCTCTATCTTGGCGATAACGCGCGCACCCCCTATGGCACGCGCTCGTTCGATGTCGTATATGAGTTTACCCGCCAATGTGTGAAATATCTCTTTTCGCAGGGGTGTCATCTTGTTATCCTTGCATGCAACACGGCCTCGGCAAAGGCGTTGCGTAGCATACAGCAGATAGATTTGCCCCAAATATCCTCGCAGAAACGTGTTCTTGGCATCATACGCCCCACGGTGGAGTGCATAGGCGAGGTTACAACAAGCCGTCATGTGGGGGTGCTTGCCACAGAAGGTACGGTAAAATCAAATTCTTATCCTTTGGAGATAAGGAAACTGTTCCCCGATATAGTGGTAACGGGCGAGGCTTGCCCCATGTGGGTGCCACTTGTGGAAACATGTGAACACAACAGTCCCGGTGCCGACTATTTCATAAAAAGGCATATAGATAATCTTCTGTCGCGCGACTCGCAAATAGATACCATTATACTTGGTTGCACCCATTACCCCATGCTCATAGAGAAGATTAAGCAATATGTTCCGCAAGGGGTGAAGGTGCTCACCCAAGGTGCAGCAGTAGCTGCATCGTTGAAGAACTATCTTCTTCGCCACCCCGAAATGGATGCTCTCTGCTCAAAGGGTGGTGAGCGCGTCTTCTGTACCACCGAGTCGGACAACCGTTTCAGGGAACAGGCGTCGCGTTTCCTTGAACAGCATATAAATGTGGAGCATGTAACGCTTGATTAAAGCAAATGGTGGTGTCGCGCGACACCACCATTTGCTTTAATGTTAAGTCCTTCTATCTTCTTATGAATTTCTTTGTAAGAAACTTAACGGGCAGCCACACGGCAACAAGCCCCACAATGGCCACCGTGCCGAAAATCGCTATAATATCTGCCGCCTCCACCTTCACAGGGTAGCTGTCCACAACAAAATCCCCCATACCGTTGCCCAGAGTGAGCAACCCATATTCTTGTTGAAGCAGGCACGCGCCAAGCCCTATGACAATGCCCCCAATGGCTCCAATCATGGAAATTACAGAGCCCTCGAATACAAAAATATTCGTTATTATGTTATCGGTTGCACCAAGGGAGCGCAGAGTCTCCATGTTCTCCCTCTTTTCAATTATGAGCATAGAGAGCGAGCCTATAATATTAAAGCATGCTATAAGCAGAATGAACGACAGAAATATGTACGATATGAATTTCTCTATCTTCATAACCTTGAACACATCCTTCTGCTGCTCGTATCTGTCCTCAATGATAAAACCATCGCCAATGACACTCTTTATATCCTGCTTTGCTCTGCTTGCGCTATACCCGTCGGCAAGCTTTATCTCAATGCTTGTGGCCTCGTTGGCACTGCGCCCAAGCACCTCTCTTGCAAATTGTGCCGATGTAAGTATATAATGGTCATCGTATTGTGGCTGGTTTACTATGAACGCCCCGCCCGATGGGTGCAAAAATCTCTTTTTGAAATTGCTTGCAGGGTTACTCATGCTCACCTTGCCCCTTCTCTTTGGAGCATAAATCTCCAATGGTGCAACATGGTATATCCCGCAATTGAGGGTAGTTATAACTCCCACACCCGGCACTGCATAGCTGTTGATGCTGTCGCGCAGTGTGAAACCGCCATTCCCAATGAGCGCATCCTCAATGTTCGTCAGTTCCTTGAAATCCTCCTCCACACCTTTGAGGGTAATCATCACCTGCCTGCCTTGGTATTGTGCCATGGCCTTGTCCTCCACAGCAATGCTTGCCACTGCCACGCATGGGAGTGCCCGTAGATTGGTGCGCAGGAGGCTGTCGGCAGTGAAACTTTTACCTCGTTCGGCAGTAATTTTTATATCGGGGTCAAGCGCGGTAAACTGCTGTGCCACCATCTCCTTGAAGCCATTGAACACCGACAGTGTGCACACCATGGCTATTGTGGCAAGTGCCACACCGGCTATTGCCACCCCCGATATAATATTTATAACCTGGTGGCTCTTCTTTGAAAACAGGTATCTCTTGGCTATGTAAAAGGAGAGGTTCATTCCCGTTATCAGTCTTTCAGCAACTTGTCTATGTGCTCAATGTAGTCGAGCGAGTCGTCCAGATAGAAACGAACCTCGGGAATAATTCTTAATTGATGACGCACGCGGTTGCCCAGCTCAAAGCGTATGGCCTTAATGTTGTTGTTAAGATGCTCCACCACCTCGTTGCCCTTCTCCGAGGGAAATACACTCAAATAGGCCTTGGCTATGCCCAGGTCGGGGCTCACGCGTACCACGCTCACCGATACCATTATGCCCCGTGTCTCCTTCGCAAGTTTCAATAGTATGTCGCTAATCTCTTTTTGTATGAGTCGCGAAATTTTGTTTTGTCTTGTACTGTCCATATTGTAATTTACTTTTTTCTGATAATTGTGAGCCCATCACGCAGGGGCAATATAACCTCCTCCACGCGCTCGTCGTTACGCACCAAATCGTTGAATGCCCTCACACCGTTGGTTTGCGCATCCTGGCGTTTCTCGTCTATCACCCAGCCATCCCACAGCGTGTTGTCGGCAAGAATCCAACCTCCTTTGTTCAAGTGTTCCAGGGCAAGTTCATAATATGCGGTGTACTCTCTTTTGTTGCCATCTATGAACACAAGGTCGAACTTCTCACCCATGGTGGGCACAATGTCGAGCGCGCTGCCTATTGTGAGAACTATTTTGTCGGCAACAGGCGAGCCCTCAATCCAGCGGCGGGTGAAATCCTCCAATTCGTCGTCAATCTCAAATGTAAACAATTTGCCGTCGCTGTCAAGTCCCTCGGCCATGCATATAGCCGAGTATCCGGTATACGTTCCAATCTCCAATATACGCTTGGGGCGTATCATCTTTACAAGCAGTTTCAACAAGCGTCCCTGCACCTGCCCCGATGCCATGTGCGGGTTCAGTATCTCCACATTTGTGGCTCTGTAAAGCCTGTAAAGATAGTCGCCCTCGGGGCTGCTGTGTGCAGCAATATATTCGTCAAGCCTGTTATCTATGCTCATAAAGCGTTCTAAATTTTGTGCGAAGATACAATAATTAAATGAAAATGAGAAATAACGCCGCCCGCGGAACATCTTTTTGTTGTTTTTACGAATGTTATTAGTAAATTCGCACTTGCAAAAACCATGGGCAAGATATCAAGAAATAGTAAAAATGGCAGCAGGGGGCAAGGCAGCTCGCCTCTTGCCCGCTATCGCATATATCTGCAATTGGAAAAATCCCTCTCCCCCAGAACCTTGGAGGCATACATGAGCGATGTAAATAAGTTCTCGGAATACTTGGAGGATGCTCATAAGGGGCTGTTGGATGCTGTGCTTGACGATTTTCGCTCCTTTCTTGAGGCGTTGAACGATGTGGGTATCCTGCCACGCTCCCAGGCGCGAATGTTGTCGTCGCTTCGTTCTTTCTACGACTTTCTGCGCCTCGATGGTTTTCTGGATACCGACCCCACCGAGATGCTTAAATCTCCAAAGGTAGGCGTGCGCCTGCCCGCAGTGCTTTCCGTGCAGGAGATAGACGATATTATAAACAGCATAGACCTCTCAAAGCCCGAGGGACAGCGCAATCGTGCAATGATTGAGGTGCTTTACAGCTGCGGCTTGCGAGTATCCGAATTATGCAATCTCAAAATATCAGACCTCTACCTCTCCGACGGCTTCATCCGTGTTACGGGAAAGGGCGACAAGCAACGTCTGGTGCCCATATCTCCCCGTGCCATAGCCGAATTGGAAACCTATTTCATCGACCGTAACCGCATAGATATAAAGGCCGGGTACGAGGATTTTGTTTTCATTAGCGAGCGACGCAGGAAATCCCTCTCCCGCATAATGGTGTTTCACTTTATAAAGGAGCTGGCGGCTTTGGCGGGCATTACCAAAAACATCAGCCCCCACACATTCCGCCATTCATTTGCCACCCACCTATTGGAGGGCGGTGCCAATCTGCGCATCATACAAGCTATGCTTGGGCATGAAAGCATAGCCACCACCGAGATTTACACTCACATCGACCGTACCCGCCTGCGCGATGAAATCATAGCGCATCATCCACGCAACAACAAGGCATATGGGAGAGATGTATAATCCCTCATGTTTCATACCCTTGCGTGCCACGGCCTGCGTTGTATATCGCCTATTTGTTTTTTTTAAGTGAAAAATGCTGAAAAGTGTATAAATGAGCATGGTTTTGTATTTGTGGAATGAAGAAATAGAGCTATCTTCGCGTAAAATTTGGCAAATAAACAATAATATTATAAAAACGATGAAAAAATTATCTTTCCTGCTATCATTGTTGGTAGTTTTCTTCTGCTCATGTAGCTCCAAGATGGGCGAACTCCCCGCAGAATACTTCACAGTAACCCCCGCCGTGTTAGAGGTAGAGGGCAGTGAAATCCCTGTAACAATAGACGGTAAGTTCCCTGCAAAGTTCTTTAATAAGAAATCGGTTCTCACAGTAACCCCCGTGCTCAAATACGAAGGCGGTTCGGCAACAGCCGAGTCTGCAATCTTCCAGGGCGAGAAGGTTCGTGGCAACAACCGTACCATCCTCTACGACAAGGGTGGCAACTTCACCATGAAGATGAAGTTCGATTATATCCCTGCCATGGAAAAATGCGCTCTTTACCTTAATTTCACCGTTAAGAAGGGCGACAAAACATATAATCTCCCCGAGGTTAAGGTTGCCGATGGCTGTATCGCCACATCGCAGTTGTATCGCACAACAGCGCAAAAGGCAAGCATCGCTGTGGGCGAGGATGCCTTCCAGCGTGTTATCAAGCAGGCCAAGGAGGCAAACATCATGTTCCTTATCCAGCAGACCAATCTCCGTGCTGCCGAGCTCAACAGCGCCGCAATGAAGGAACTCACAGCAACCATGGGCGATATAGCAACCGACGTGAAAAACAAGGTTGTTGACAATGTCGAGGTATCGGCATACGCTTCTCCCGACGGTGGTATGCTGCTCAACACCGATGTCGCAACAGGCCGCGAGAGCAACACTTCAAAATTTGTAAAGAAGGAGATGGACAAGGCCAAATTGGAGGGATACATCGACAGCGATTACACCGCCGAGGATTGGGAAGGCTTCAAAGAGCTTGTTTCAAAATCGAACCTCCCCGACAAAGAGATAATCCTGCGCGTTCTCTCAATGTATAACGAGCCCGAGGAGCGCGAGCAGCAGATAAAGAATATCTCTTCTGTTTACAGCGACCTTGCCGATGAGATTCTTCCCCAATTGCGTCGTGCCCGCATCACACTCAACTACCAGCTTATCGGTCGTTCCGACGACGAGATTATGGAGCAGTTTGCTGCCGACCCAAAGGTGCTCTCGCTCGAGGAGATTCTTTACTCGGCTATCCTTACCGACGATGTGAACGAGAAGAAGAATATCTATGCAACAGCAACCAAGCTCTATCCTGCCGACTATCGCGGTTATAACAACCTTGGCGTGCTTGCATACAACGCAGGCGACTATACCACCGCTGCCGACTATTTTGCACAGGCTGCAAAGATAGACAAGAACGCCCCCGAGGTTAATGTAAACCTTGGCTACATGGAACTCTTGCAGGGTAATGTAGCTGCTGCCGAGTCGTACATGGCAATAGGTTCAAGCGCAAAGGCAGGCGATGAGGCACTTGGCAACCTCTACATAGCACAGGGCCTGTATGGCCGTGCTGCCTATCTGCTTGAAAAAACACCCACCAACAGCACCGCACTTGCGCAGTTGCTCGATGGCGATTACAGCAGTGCAAAAAAGACAATTGCCTCTATAAAGAACCCCGATGCAACCACCCACTATATAAAGGCTGTTCTTGGTGCACGCACAGGCAATGCCTCTCTCATTTACGATGGTCTTAAAAGTGCCGTTAAACTCGATCCTTCAATGGCTGCAAAAGCTCTTGGCGACCTTGAGTTTGCAAAATACATGAACGACGAGTCGTTCAAATCAATCTTGAAGTAGTGTCATTCCCTACCACCATAAACGAGCAGGTTTGTGTACTCGCCCTTTCGAGGGTGCAGGTGCACAATCCTGCTCTTCTTCGTCAAATAATGGATGTGGCGGGCAGTGCAACGGAACTGTTCGACAATCTGCAATATATAAACGATATCCTTCCCGGAATATCCCCCACGCTTGTCGAGGCATTGCGTGCCCCCGAGATTATGGAGCGTGCAAAGCGCGAAATGGATTTTGTCTGCTCCAAGGGTATAAAACTCACCTGCCTTAACGACAGCGACTACCCCGCGCGCTTGTTGGAGTGTTGCGATGCTCCAATAGCACTTTACTCCTTGGGCGATATTCCTTTTAACGCAAAACACATCGTTTCAATTGTGGGCACGCGCCATGCAACGGAGTATGGCAAGGGGTTGTGCCGTAATTTCGTGATAGATCTTGCTCGTATGCTGCCCGATACGCTCGTTGTGAGCGGCCTTGCCTATGGCATTGATATTTGTGCCCATCGTGCAGCATTGGAAGCAGGCCTGCCCACCGTGGGAGTGCTTGCGCATGGGCTTGATATGATATATCCGCATACCCACCGCTCCGTTGCCAAAAGCATGATAGAGCAGAGTGGCGGGTTGCTCACAGAATTTATGAGCGAAACAAACCCATTCCCGCAATTCTTTGTCCAGCGCAACAGAATAGTTGCAGGTATGGCCGATGCAACGGTGGTTATAGAGTCGGCATCAAAGGGTGGCTCGCTCATCACAGCCTCCATGGCACAGGGCTACTCGCGCGATTGTTTTGCCTTCCCCGGGCGTGTAAGCGACCAATACTCATGCGGATGCAACGAACTTGTGGCACGCAACCGTGCAGCCCTCATAACCTCGGCATACGATTTCGTTGAGGCTATGAATTGGAGCACAGACAAAGCAAAGAAGGCTCATCAAACAGAAATATTCCCCGAATTTACCCCGCAGGAGGAGGTTGTGATGAATCTGTTGCAGTCTGCTCCCGACGGTTTGCAGGTGAACCAGTTGGTGGTGCATGCCGATATGCCTGTGAACGTGCTCATGCCGCTACTTTTCGATATGGAGATGAAGGGGTATGTAAAGGCCGTTGCAGGCGGATGTTATCGCTCTATCGTATAATATTCCTTCAATATCGGGTTTCGGCATCGCACAATGTTAAAATCTTAAAAATTATAACTATCTTCGCATAGTAAACATTATATAGTTAATGAAAGAATTTGTAATATCCACCACCAAAAAGGAGACCGCCGTTCTTGTTGGCCTTATAACATCCACACAGAACGAGCGTAAGACCAATGAGTACCTCGACGAGCTTGAATTCCTTGCTCAAACAGCAGGTGCCGAGGTGGTTAAACGCTTTACGCAACGCTTGGAGCATCCCCATTCTGCAACCTATGTGGGCAGTGGCAAGCTCATTGAAATAGCCGAATATGTGGAGATGCGCAGGGATACCGACGACGAAATCGGCATGGTAATCTTCGACGACGAACTCTCGGCAAAGCAGTTGCGTAACATTGAAAAGGAACTTAAAATAAAGATACTCGACCGCACATCGCTCATTCTTGATATCTTCGCCATGCGTGCGCAGACAGCCCATGCCAAGGTGCAGGTGGAGCTGGCGCAGTATAAATATATGCTCCCTCGCTTGCAACGCCTGTGGACACACTTGGAACGCCAGGGTGGCGGTTCGGGTAGTGGCAAGGGTGGCAGCGTAGGCCTCCGTGGCCCGGGTGAAACACAGCTCGAGATGGACCGCCGTATAATCCTCGGGCGTATGTCGTTGCTCAAAGAGCAGCTTGCGCAGATAGACCGCCAGAAGTCCATCCAACGCAAGAACCGCGGCCGTCTCATTCGTGTGGCGCTTGTGGGCTACACCAACGTGGGAAAATCCACCCTCATGAATCTGCTTGCCAAGAGTGAGGTATTTGCCGAGAACAAACTCTTTGCAACGCTCGACACCACGGTGCGCAAAGTGATAATAGAGAACCTCCCGTTCCTTTTGTCCGATACCGTCGGTTTCATACGCAAGCTCCCCACCGACCTTGTGGAGTCGTTCAAATCCACCCTCGACGAGGTGCGCGAGGCCGATTTGCTCCTGCACGTGGTGGATATCTCGCACCCCGAGTTCGAGGACCAGATAGCCGTTGTAAACAAAACACTTGCCGACCTCAACTGCGGCGACAAGCCCATGATGGTTGTCTTTAACAAGATAGACGCATTTACCTATGTGGAGAAGGAGCCCGACGACCTCACACCCAAAACCCGCGAGAACATCAGCCTCGACGAGTTAAAGGCATCGTGGCTCTCCAAGCTGGCCGATAACTGCATCTTCATATCGGCACGCGAGCGCAGCAACATCGACGACCTTAAAGATATAATATACAAACGAGTGTGCGAGTTGCATGTTCAAAAATACCCATATAACGATTTCCTCTATCAAACATACGACGAGGAGCAGTGGAAAGAGTGATAATTATAAAAATATAGCTGTTGTTTCATAATTGCGAGGTTAAAAGCAATGTCATATCGAACGAATGTGAGATATCTCAATCTTATCTGTTTCAGATTCCTCACACAAGGTTCGGAATGACAAATCTCATACGAGACAGCAGTGGAAAGAGTAAGAAATAATAATTTGTTAAACATAAAATCAAAAACTATGGCAGCAATTCCCGAATTTAAGTATGCCCACATGTTCCAGCAGGGCAAGGACACCACAGAGTACTACCTTCTCTCAAAAGAAGGTGTGTCGGTAGGTGAGTTCGAAGGTAAACCCATGCTTAAAGTAACCCCCGAGGCATTGACCTTGATGTCGCGCACAGCTTTCCGCGATGTGTCGTTCATGCTCCGTCGCTCTCACAACGAGCAAGTGGCAAAAATCCTCACCGACCCCGAGGCGAGTGAGAACGATAAATATGTGGCACTCACATTCTTGCGCAACGCCGAGGTTGCTTGCAAAGGTCAGTTGCCTCTGTGCCAGGATACAGGTACAGCTATCATCCATGGCGAGAAGGGCCAGCAGGTGTGGACCGGTTTCTGCGACGAGGAGGCTCTTGCACGCGGTGTATATGACACATACACACAAGAGAACCTGCGTTACAGCCAGAATGCCCCTCTTAATATGTACGACGAGGTGAACACACGTTGCAACCTCCCTGCACAGATAGATTTGGAGGCAACCGAGGGCATGGAGTATCGTTTCCTCATGGTAACAAAGGGCGGTGGCTCTGCCAACAAAACATACCTCTATCAAGAGACAAAGGCTCTTTTGAACCCCGCTACACTCGTACCCTTCCTTGTAGAGAAGATGAAGAGCTTGGGTACCGCGGCCTGCCCCCCTTATCACATAGCATTTGTGATAGGTGGTACATCGGCCGAGAAAAACTTGCTCACCGTTAAGTTGGCATCAACCCACTTCTACGATAATCTGCCCACCACGGGTGATGAAACAGGTCGTGCCTTCCGCGATATCGAGCTCGAGAAACAGTTGCTCGACGAGGCTCACCGCATAGGCCTCGGTGCGCAGTTCGGTGGTAAATACCTTGCTCACGACATTCGCGTGGTACGTCTGCCCCGCCATGGTGCAAGCTGCCCCGTTGGTATGGGTGTAAGCTGTTCTGCCGACCGCAACATAAAAGCAAAGATAAACAAAGATGGTATATGGATTGAGAAACTCGACGACCAGCCTGCCACACTCATCCCCGAGGAGTTGCGTAATGCAGGTGAGGGAGATATTGTTCGTGTAGATCTCAACCGCCCCATGAAAGAGGTTTGCGCACAGCTGTCGCAATACCCCATTGCTACCCGCCTATCGCTCAACGGCACAATAATCGTGGGCCGCGACATTGCCCATGCAAAGCTCAAAGAGCGCATAGACCGTGGCGAGGGCCTTCCTCAGTATATCAAGGACCACCCAATCTACTATGCAGGCCCCGCAAAGACCCCCGCAGGCATGCCTTGCGGCTCAATGGGTCCCACCACTGCAGGCCGCATGGACTCATACGTCGATTTGTTCCAGGAGAATGGTGGCTCAATGATTATGCTTGCCAAGGGTAACCGCAGCCAGCAGGTAACCGATGCTTGTAAAAAACATGGTGGTTTCTATCTGGGCTCAATAGGTGGTCCTGCAGCCATCCTCGCACAGAACAACATCAAGAGCATCGAGTGTGTGGAGTATCCCGAGCTTGGCATGGAGGCTATATGGAAAATAGAGGTCGAGGACTTCCCCGCATTCATCTTGGTAGATGACAAGGGCAACGATTTCTTCAAGCAGATTAAGCCTCGCTGCGCCGGTTGCAAATAAAATAAGAAAAATTAAGGTATTTTTTAACATTAACTATTGCAGTTGTCCCCAAAAAGTGCGATAATTGCAACGGATAAACAATTTAACAATTAAAGATTATGGACAAATCATTAAAAGGAACAAAGACCGAGGCTAACTTGTGGGCAGCGTTCGCAGGTGAGAGCCAGGCACGTAATAAATACACATATTACGCAAGCAAAGCAAAGAAAGATGGTTTTGAGCAGATAGCAGCTATCTTCCAGGAGACAGCCGACCAAGAGAAAGAGCATGCAAAATTGTGGTTCAAATTGGTACACGGCATCGAGGGTACAGCCGAGAACCTTGTAGATGCAGCCGCAGGCGAGAACTACGAGTGGACCGATATGTATCCCACAATGGCAAAAGAGGCTCGCGAGGAGGGTTTTGTGGAAATTGCAGCAATGTTTGAAATGGTAGCAAAGGTTGAGGCTGCTCACGAGGCGCGTTACAAGAAACTCTTGCAGAACGTGCAGGGTGGCGTGGTGTTCAGCCGCGACAACGATTGCATATGGCAGTGCCGCAACTGCGGTCATTTGCACTTTGGCAAGATGGCTCCCGAGATGTGCCCCGTATGCGCTCATCCCAAAGCATACTTCCAGATTAAGCCCGAGAACTATTAATAAAAGCGATTGGTGTTGTCTATTCAGCAACAGCCAAGAAGGTATTGTTGGGTAATAACCCTACTTGTATATAAAAACAGATGCAACCTCATGAGGTTGCATCTGTTTTTATATTGGCTGTTTAGCTATTGTTTTAATGCTATATGCTTGCAACAATCTTGTTGTCGATTAACTTGTTTCAAATGAAACGGCAAGCAATTGCTTTTACGCAATAAAGTTTATGAATATAAGGTAGGCGGCCACACCTATAATGGTGAGGAGCAGCGATTTCAGTATTATGTGAATGAGTAATTTCATGGCTTTTGTGTGAGTTTGAAAAAAGCCTGCCCCCATTGGGCAGGCTTTTTTTAAATCTTTGTCAGCGTTGATTAACCCTCGTGAATAGCCTCTGAAGGACAAACACTTGCGCAAGAACCGCAATCAATGCACATATCGGGGTTGATAGAATATTTCTCACCCTCTGAAATTGCACCCTGAGGACACTCGTCGATACATGTACCGCAAGCAACGCAGTCATCTGAAATAACGTAAGCCATAATTGTA
Organism: Bacteroidaceae bacterium; assembly: GCA_017451695.1. Lineage (GTDB taxonomy): Bacteria > Bacteroidota > Bacteroidia > Bacteroidales > Bacteroidaceae > HGM04593. Next base: position 38,513 of record JAFTNW010000051.1, on the reverse strand, counting down.
AATATTAAATTTGTATTATCCGATAGCGAAGATACTGCTTTTTGCAATATCAACTCCATGAAACTGTAAATTTAACATATTTTTACAATTTGATATTCTCTCTTTTTTTAACTTCGCACTGCAATATAAGCCTATAATATACGTTATAGTTTAAGATAATAAGCAGCATTATATTTTACCCGATGTCAATGAAGAGAATCATATACATATTGCTTTTGTTTGTGCTCCCGCTTGCTCCGTTTGCACAGGAGCGCAAGGTGCAGAATAAACCATATATCGATTATCGCCGCTTGCACTACGGTTTCTTTGTGGGTGCCCACATGCAGGATATGGAGTTTATGAACAACGGCTTTGTTACAGCCACGGGCGAGCAGTGGTTTGCCGATATTGCAAGCTATAATCCGGGTTTCACCGTGGGCGTGCTTGCCGATTGGCGTTTGAGCACACATTTTTCCTTGCGCGCCTTGCCCACACTCCATTTTGGGCAGAACACCATTAATTTCCGCGAGCAGAACAGTGGCAACAAGGAGCGCCAGCAGGTAAAAACCACCTATCTGGCAATGCCGTTGCATGTAAAATACTCTGCCGAGAGGTTCAATAACTACCGCCCTTACCTGACAGCCGGTATAGCTCCAATGATGAACCTCACAGTGAAGAAACAACGCCCGATATTGTTCAAAAAATTCGATTGTATGTTCGAGGTGGGCTTCGGTTGCGATTTCTACCTTCCCTTCTTCAAACTGATTCCCGAGCTGAAATTCGCGTTCAGCCTTGTCGATGTGCTCGATAAAGACCGCAAGGACCTTCTCGACGAGAATAATCTGAAATTCACACAATCGGTGGATAAGATAGTGTCCAAGATGATAATCCTATCGTTCTATTTTGAATAATTCCTTGCAAAAAGCAGAAGAAATATTTGCAGGGAGAAAAAATATGTATATCTTCGCAACCAAGAGAATGATAATAGTTATGGCAAGCAATGTAAACAGATATTGGTGGTGGCGCATCCCGGGGAAACACTCGTGAGCGTTAGTCGCGTGTATCTGTAAACATGCAAGTTTATAAAATACAAGGACCGGCCTCACAGGGTTGGTCCTTTCTTGTTTTATTATAGAACATACAAATAAAAAAGATACAATTATGAAACAGAAACGATTTTTTCTGCAAGAGAACGAGATTCCCACACAGTGGTATAACATACAGGCCGATATGGTGAACAAACCGCAGCCTATGCTTAACCCCAAAACCCGCGAACCGATAACGGTTGAGGAACTGTCGAAGTTGCTCACAAAGGAGGCGGCAAAGCAGGAACTGAACTTTACCGATGCATGGATTGATATCCCCGAGCCGGTGCAGGAAATGTATCGCTACTATCGATCCACTCCCCTTGTGCGTGCCTATGCGCTCGAAGAGGCATTGGGCACCCCTGCTCACATATATTTCAAGAACGAGAGTGTGAGCCCTGTGGGTTCCCACAAACTCAATTCGGCCCTTCCGCAAGCATATTACTGCAAGATAGAGGGTACCACCAATGTAACCACCGAGACAGGTGCGGGGCAGTGGGGCACAGCCCTCTCATACGCAGCCAAGGCGTTTGGCGTGGAGTGTGCCGTCTATCAGGTGAAGTTGAGCTACGAGCAGAAACCCTATCGCCGCAGTGTGATGCAGGCATTCGGTGCGCAGGTAACACCATCGCCATCGATGTCCACCCGTGCAGGCAAGGACATAATCACCCAGATGCCCAACCATCAAGGTTCGCTCGGCACTGCCATCAGCGAGGCGGTGGAGCTCGCAATGACCACCCCCAACTGCAAGTATGCTCTTGGTTCTGTTATGAGCCATGTAAGTCTGCACCAGACAATCATAGGCTTGGAGGCCGAGAAACAGATGGCCATGGCAGGCGAGTACCCCGATGTGGTAATAGCCTGTTTTGGAGGTGGCTCCAACTTCTCGGGCCTTGCATTCCCTTTCATGCGCCACAATATAAAGGAGGGTAAAAAGACACGCTTTGTGGCAGCCGAGCCCGAGTCGTGCCCCAAACTCTCGCGTGGCCGTTTCTGCTACGATTTTGGCGATGAAACAGGCTACACACCTTTGATGCCCATGTTCTCGCTGGGCCACAAATTCAAGCCGGCCAATATACACGCCGGCGGCTTGCGCTACCACGGTGCCGGTGTCATTGTGTCGCAGTTGTTAAAAGACGGTCTTATGGAGGCTGCCGATATAAGCCAGCTTGACTCCTTCAAGGCAGGCCTTCTCTTTGCAAAGACCGAGGGCATTGTACCAGCTCCCGAGTCGTGCCATGCAATAGCCGCAACCATCAACGAGGCTCTCAAATGCAAGGAGAGTGGCGAGGAGAAGGTGTTGCTTTTTGCTCTTTCGGGCCACGGCCTCATGGATATGCCCTCGTACAACCAATATATATCGGGCAGCCTCGGTAACCACACAATAAGCGACGAGGAGATAGAAGAAAACCTCAAAGGCTCTTTCATAGAATAATACAAATACACGATGGAAAGAAGAAAAATGATGTATGTCCATGGCTTTGGCTCGTCGGGCAGTTCGGGAACGGTGATGGCGCTGCGCCACCATCTGCCCCATTGGCAAGTGATAGCTCCCGACCTCCCTGTCGATCCCTTTGAGGCATTGGAACTGCTGCGCTCTATAGTGGAGCGCGAAAAGCCCGAAATTGTTGTCGGTACCTCAATGGGCGGCATGTACACGCAACAGCTGTGGGGCGTGCCCCGCGTGGTGGTAAACCCCTCGTTCGAGATGTCCCGCTCCCTGCTCTTTGGTAAGATGGGGCGCAACAAATATACCTCCAAGCGACAGGATGGCGCAACGGAGTTTCGTATAGACAAGGCTGTGGTGGAGCGTTTCAAGCTGATGGAAAAAGAGCAGTTTGCCGGTATAAACGAGCAGGAGAAACAGCTGGTGATAGGCCTCTTTGGCGATAAAGACCCTGTGGTGCATTTCCAGCCCCTCATGGCAAGCCTCTATGGCGAGGAGCGTTGCCGCTGGTTCAGCGGTGAACATCGCTTGAATGATAAGATAGTGAAAAACACCCTTTTGCCCCTGTTGCAGGAGTTGCTTGGTACCGATATAAACGAAACTTGGCAAGACTATTAATCTTGCCAAGTTTTGTTACAGCACCTCGCTTGCCTCATGCCACGGCTTGGGCACTGCGGGTTGTATCTTATTTATAATGTATGCCAGAATAGCTGTGAAAATGGCGGCAACCATGGCAAGTGTAATGTCGGCGCTTGTGCTGTTTATTGCTTGCTCGGTGCTGTCGGGGCCATAAAGCATGTTGCTTGCAACAGCAAGCGAGTTATTGAAAATGTGCCCCACAATGGCGGGTAGCAGGCTGCCTGTGCGGTAGTATATCCAGCCGAATCCTATTCCTATGCAGGTGGCATAGAATATCTGAATGGGGTTGCCATGAATAACACCAAAGAGCAGCGAGGCTATGACTATTCCAACCCATGGGTTTTTGAATATGTGCATCAGAAAGCCCTGTATGGCCCCACGGAAGAGCAGTTCCTCCAATATCGGGGCAATTATTGCCATGGATATTATTCCTGCACCGCTTGTGAGCATGGTCTCGATAATCTCCCCGTTGTAATCCCCCAATCCCAGCCACACGGCAACGATATTAAACAATACCATCATGCTGCCTATAAATAGGGTGGAGAAGATAAGCACATTGCGCTTAACCTCGTGCAGGAATCCTTTGTTTATGCGCACATATTTGAAAACAAGCAGGTGGGCAATCATTATCAGCGACGATAACAATATGCCTGTTGCCATTCCGTTTGCCTTGTATTGGGTTGCTTGCGCTGTTGCCTGCAATACGAACTCGTTGTATGTAACCGGTTCCACTGCTGTTTTGTAGAGCAGATAGGCAATGTATTGTCCGGCTATTGTGAAAATGAATTGGTATATAAGAAAGTAGGCAATAAGTTTTGCCACTGTTGCAAAAAGGTATATACGTTTTACAAATTTTCCCATAGTCGTAAAGTTTTAGTGTTTTTATATTAGGGCGTTGCCCCGTAACCATTATATTCCGCGTTTCACACGCGCCACATCCACCCCAATCTGCAATTTAAGATCGTCTATGCTGTTGAAGGGTATCTCGTCGCGCAAGCGGCGCAGGAACGAAACTGCAATCTTGTGTCCATATATATCCTCGGAAAAATCGAGTATATGAACCTCGGCGGTACGCAAATCTACCCCTTGCAGGGTGGGTTTTATGCCTATGTTCATTACCCCTTTGTAACGGTTCCCGGCAACGGTTACCGCAACCTCGTACACACCATCTTTGGGGAGCATCTTCATCTCGTCGCTCACAATAATGTTTGCCGTGGGGAAACCAATCTTGCGCCCCAATGCGGCACCATGCGTAACACTCCCTTCGAGCGAGTAGGGGCGGCCCAATAGCCTTTGTGCCACATCGGTATTTCCGGCGGCAAGGGCACGGCGCACTGCTGATGAACTCAGGTTGCTGCCATTGGGCGCATATTGCGCTGTTTGGAACACCTCTATGCCCACTTTCTTTCCATAGGTGATGTACTCCTCAATGCCCTCACCCTCTTGCGGGGTACCAAAGTGATGGTCGTATCCCACAGCCAGCAACTCCACACCGAGTTTGTCCTTCAACACCTCCTTCATGAAACGCTCTGCCGTCATTGCTGCCATGTAGCTGTCGAAATCGAGCAGTATGCATCGCTCTACTCCCAGCTGCTCCAGCAGGGCCACCTTCTCTTTGTTGGTTGTGAGCAGGAAGGGCTCGCACTCTGCGCCGAACAATATTCGTGGGTGTTGCATAAAGGTTATTACCGTAATCGGCAACCCTCGCTCGGCGGCTGCGGTGCGCAACTCCTTAATCATGGCAACGTGCCCCTTGTGAACACCATCGTATGAGCCTATGGTGGCGGCGGTGGGCTTAACGGTCAAATTGTCTATGTTGGTTATAATCTCCATAATATTAATCTTGCATTAAAATTTCTCCCCATTGTGAGTTTCTCTCTATCAGCACGGCCTCAATGCCAGCAGTGCGGGCTGCCGTGCAATTATCGGCCGAGTCGTCAAAGAATATAGTGTCGGCGGCCTCTATTCCAGCCTCGTGCAGCATCTGTGTAAATATCTCTTTGTCGGGCTTGCAGCGGTGCATTTCGTAAGATAGGAAAATCCTGTCAAAGTATTCATCTACCTTGCGCCCCTCTATTTTTTCAATATTGGCGGCAATCTGCTGCCAATGTACGGCGTTGGTGTTGCTTAAAAGGAATATTCTGTGCCCCCCTCCGCGTAGCTGTGCGATGCGTTGCCATTTGTAGAGTGGAAGGTCGCCAATGAGGGCACACCATGCATCGTGCAGGCGGGTATCCCTTTCGGCTGTCGGCATATCCTTGATGTTCTGCGGTAAAAGAGTGGTGATGTAATCATATAGCTCGTTGGTGGATATCAACCCCATCTCATAGTTCATCATGGTGCTGTTTGCAAGAGTATATGCCTCGCTCAATATAGCTCTGTCGGCACCAAGCGCGGCAAACGCCTCAAAGGTCTGTTGAGGGTGAATGTCGAGCAAAATGCCACCAAGGTCAAATACAATATTTTTCTTCTCAATTGCCATATATATTAGCTCCTTTTACATGGTAAAATACCATACTTAACTGCGAAGATATATTTTTTTTTGGAAAAACCTTGTTTCTGTGAATAAAATGTATTACTTTTGCGTTGTATTTCCAAGGAGATACTCGGGCTTTTAGCTCAGTTGGTTAGAGCAACAGACTCATAATCTGGAGGTCCCAGGTTCAAGCCCTGGATGGCCCACAAATACGGGAACCAATTGGTTTCCGTATTTTTTTTATTTGTAGGGCTTTACCTGTTGGCATTATTTACTAATTGGTAGATAAACCGAACGATTAAAAAACACGCATAGCACAAATATTCAATGAAACGCTTTCTGTTACTCATTTGTCTTGTTTCTTTATGCATAGGGGTTGCCTATTTGCATTTCAAAAGCGGTGTAACCCGATTTGATTTGCCAAAGGGTGAGCTCAAATGGTCGAACACAAGACCTCAAAATGCCAAAATGTGCATTCCTGCCGCTTTTACCGATGAGCAAGGACGGATTCTTGGAGCTTATAGGATAAATGGGAAAAACTATGAAGCAAACAAAACAATGAGAATGAAAGTCTCCTTAAAAGGGGATATGTTCTTTATCAGCAGTCGATGGATGGGTGATTATGGTTTCCAGCAACTTACATTGGTAAATAATTCAAAAGTGATGAAGTTTCACGACGAGCGCAAAACAATGCGCAGGGCGTTGTGCAAAGACAAGAACGGAGCCTTTATATTGCAGTCCAATTATCCGATGACACTATCCGATTTTGCTTCAGAGTGTGGCGAGCGTTGCACAAATGCCACCTATCTGGATATGGGAGAATTTGGTTACGGATATATCAAAAATGGATTTTTCACAATACCTCTCCACATTTGGGGGTATTTTAGCAGAGACAAACAGACTAATTGGATATACATAGAATAGCCGTCGGCAAGCGGATGACATTATTGCAACCTGCTATCTCGTAACTTTTGCAGGTATGCCGTTATATCCTCTATGGGGCGGAATGGCTCTATAATATCAAGATTATGGTCTATTATGGCACACACCACCTCCTCGTAGCACTCCTCCATGCCATACCCGTCCCCATCGGCAAAATATCGGCCGTCGGGGTATAGAGTCCAGGTAATGGCGCATATACCCTCTTTGAAATTGCTCCATCTGTTCATTCCATTGTAGCGTACAGCCTTCATGCGGGCATTGTTAATGCCGTTATAGCACTCCTTGGCTATTGCGTCATAGTCTATCTCACTATCATCAACCAATAGTGTGCCCTGTTTCGTAGATAGTTTGCGTATCTTGCCTGTTGTGGTGTTGGCTACATAGAAATCATAATCCCCACTCTCCTTCCCAAAGAAGAATGCCATGCCCTCTTCCCCTGTAACGCCTCTGCGCCCTTCCAATTCGGGGTAGCCATGCACAAAAACCCTGTTTTCCACAAACTCGAACTTTATTGTTTCCTGTTCCATATCATTTATATGTTTTTCTTGTATTTATGAGTGGTTGTTGGTGTGAAATCTATCTAATGGTCTCTATCTTTTCCCCAAAGACATCATAAAGCCCTTTTCTTATATACACTTTGTAGTCCATTTCAATGCGATAGGCTTTGTTCTCTTCCACTTTGAACTCAAATGGTGTGGATATAACTCCCGATGGTGCATAGGCAGTGAGCGTGTGCTTGCCCGGTGATGTTTTCTTCTTAATGGTAAACCCTTTAATGAAATTACCATATCCAACATGCTTCCCATCTATCAGAATCCTGTATGCGGCAGAATCCACCAATGGCAGTTTATGCCTTCTCTTGGCAAGATGTATCTCCAAATAAACCGATGTGGAAAGCCGTCGCTGTTGTGTGTATATGGCACAGCCCTGCTGCATCCACTCGGCAAACCGTGCGGCTGTGCACACGTTCGGCGCAGGCTCCTTGCTGCCGCATATGGGTTCTGCGCCGTTCTTCACGGTTGTTGCACTTTTGTTATTGCTGCTTTTGAGTTCTCCCAAACGCTCTATGCGCCTTAAAATCTCCGCGGGCAACATATTACGCGTGGGGTGAGAGTAATTATTTACAAGCGCCAGGGCTGCATACTCATTGTTCACCGCAATGTTTTGTGCTTGCAACTGCTGCATGCCCCATTGCATCATATCGTAGTTATACTTTATGACAGCCGCATGCAGCAATGCCCTTTGCAGGCATGCCGTTCCCACATGTCTTGCCGCAATATCATCGGCATCGTACTCCATCTGCTTGGCAAGTTTCGAGTATGCTTTGTTTATACGGTTGCATATCCATATGGCAAAGTATGTAAAAAGCAGTATTTGTGATTTCAATTGCATTTCCCATGTGCCATGCTGTTTCGGTTTTTTTATAGCAACAAACGACCTCGACAATTGTCCTATGGTATATACCGAAATGGACTCCTTCATCTCTTTCTGTGCATAGTGCCCGAATTCATGGTACAACACAGCCTTTATTTCGTCGTCATCCATCTGTGTGAGGAATCCAAGCCCCATCACAAGGCTTTTTTTAGGCTCAAAAACAAGGTTGCTTAATACGGGTTGTATGAATACCGCCGCAGTGGCATCGGGGCATATATATACGTTGCTCATAGGTGCCAGATTAAGATTTGCGGTAACCTCGTCTATTATGGAAAAGAGTGCGGGAAATTCCTCTCTTGTTATAGGTTTGTATGAGTGTGGCAGGGAACTTTTGAGACGAAAGGATTTTGCCATCTCCCACAACAGCAATATACCGCCTGCCGAGAGTATGCCCATGTGGGTGGGGATATCGTGCTTGCCATAATTACAGAGAATGTAATATCCCAGCCATAGGGAGCCCAAAGCGAGTAGTACAAAAAAACTACAGCCGATTATGTAAATCATAATCGACCGTTTTATTCTCCTTTTATGCTCCTCAATATTTTTGCTCATTCTTCCTCGTCGTTCTCTCTCTCCTCCTCTTCGTTGGCGAAACAATCTCCCAGAAATCCAGCCATCGCTGCGGGGCTGCATGCGATTTCGTCGTTTATCATCAGGTGGCTGTTCCACGATGGCAGTTCAATAATATTATTTGCCGGCATATCCTCAGCCGCTTTGCGCGATACGCTCAACACCTCAAGAGTGTCAATGTCCATGGCTGCCTCAACCTTGGTACGGCCCTCCTTTGCAAGCATATCGTCAAGATATGCTGCCAACTCCTCGTCTGATATTTTATTAAACTGTTTCATACACCTTGTTATTTGTGTTAAACACCGTTGCAGCTCTTAAAGCTGTCATAAAGCACTCCTTAAATCTTGAGTTGTTCAGGTTCTGCAAAGCCCAGGTGCGCTCTTCGGCAGTAGCTGTGCCATCTATCACCCTGCCCAGCTGCTCAATTCTATCGGAATCAATAATATTATTTCCCATACCCTATTGCAACCATCTGTTTTTGTAAACCCTTTTTCACTCTGTTGTACCTCGTATATATATAACCGGCAAATTGTGTATCTGTTTCGGCTTTGGTGCCTATGGTATCATCGCCTGCCATCAGTTCTCTTGCTTCATCAAGTATATCCCCGGGTTTCTCTCCGTCTATAAGAATACGTTGCACAAGGAATCTATCAAGTGCATTCATCCTTTTCATAATCTTGTGCAGGTCCTCCATAAAGAATTTACCGCTGCAATCGTCGGCAACCATGTCGGCAACGAATGGCATGCAATCGTCCAGCGATGCCATCTCTTTGTTTCTCTTGTTCTGGAAATAGCGCGATGCAATGATTGTTACATACGAGTTCAGTGTGCAGGTGAATTTGAATATTCTCAATTTGTGCCAATCATCGGCAGCAAGTAACTCATAGAATTCGCCCACAAGTTCCTCGGCGCTCTGCTTGTATGGGCAGAAGTATTGCCCCACGTAGGCGAGCATGGGCTTGCAACGTACAAAAAAGAAGTTGTTTATTGTACGTTGGTCATTTGTTATAAGTTTTGCAACAATCTCTCTATCGGTCATCGATTAAGGGCTATTCCACTATTACATCCACAATATGTATTCTCTCTTTAAGTCTGCTCAGGTGGGCTTTGTATGTTTGGGGCTCTTTTCCCTCCTGGAATACCACAACGGTACACTCTCCCTTTCCGGCAATTTTCTTGGTTTCCGAAGCGGCATAGTACTCTATATCCACAGAATATTTACCTGCTTGCGGGCTCACCCAATATGTGTTCTCTGCTGCCCCGCTACCGCCTTCACGGTTATCTATATCCAGGAAACCGCCTGTGGCTGTATCCCTCTTGTTCTTCCAATATATAGTGTTTCCATTAGGTTGGGTAATGCGCAGGTCTATGTCCCCCATGAAATTCCACATGAGGGTTACCTTTAAGCCGCCACTGTTTCCAATGCTCTCGGCCTCTTCCACCACATCGGTGCTGTCGCTTGGCTCGGGCTCGGGTGTGGGTTCCGGTATGGGTGCGGGCGCGGGTGTTTCGGCGGGTGCGGGTGTGGGTGATGAATTGTTATTGCAACCTCTGCAATTCATCAGAAGTAGCAGTATTAATGTAATATATGTTGCCCATAGGGTCAGTTTCATTGCTCTCATATTCTTTTTCCTAAATAGATTCCGATAATGCTTTTATTATATCCTCGTAGTCCATGTCGGTGAGTCCGCCACCAGCATCCACATCGTGTCTTATAACCTTATCCCAGCTGCCTGTTATGGCTGCCCACGATGGGTCCTCGGGTGCAAAAAGAATCATTTTCTTTCCTCTCTTGCTCATCTTTTCGTCCCACAAAGTTTTCATGTTATCGAGGTTCTTTGGGCCCGGCGACGTTGCCGATAGCGGGTGCGATGCATTGTCGGTCCACAGTATAATCACTTGGTGAACATCGGGCTCGTTGTTCCATTCCGATTGTATGGCAAGCCCCAAGGCATCGTGCCCTCGTTCCGGTCCATCGCCACCACCGTCTGCTTTCAATCTCGACACAAACGAACGGAACGCATCCTCCTGCTCGGGCATATTATGGAATTCCGATATCTCGAACGGCTGTGCATCGCAAAAATCGCGGAATGCAATCACCTTAATTCTCATGCCGGTAATCTCCTTCCCGTAGTCGAGGCACTTATCTGCCAGGTCCGAGTGAAAATCCAAAGCATTGGATTTTATTTTGCTCAAAATACCATCCATGCTGCCTGTGCAGTCGATACACATCACCACATCGGCCTTGAATCTCTCTTTCACAGGTGGCCTGTTGCGCTCACCCGCTCCATTGCATTTCAAGAGGCACAGCAGCAAAAGTATGATTATAATGATATATGTTGCTATGAGGATAGTCTTTAATGTTCTCATCGGTGGCGGTAGTTTATATTATGAAAGTCTCAATACAAATACTCTATATATGATGTCAATGGCAAGCTGCAGTGCCAAGAACACCGGAACACAAATAAGGAACATCTTGTGCTTTGTCTTGTGCCTGAAGAGAATCATGGCGCACAAGGCTCCAAATGCTCCTCCCAGGAACGAGAACAACAGCAGAATGAACTCGGGGATTCGTGTCCTGTTATATATAGCCAAGTGTTTGTCAAAGGCAAACAATGCAAAAGTCAGCAGACTTGCCGCATATATGATAAATAAATCGTTGTAAATCTCCATATTAATATATATCTAAATTAGTGATAAATTCCTTCGAACATTCCTGCAAATATTCCGCAGAAGAAGGGCCACAGAACAAGCAGGGCAATTATTGTTGCAACAACGGCAAGAATCTGTAACAGCACCATCTTCCAAGGGAATCCTTTGTATCTCTCCTGGAACAGATATTCGTTCTCTCCCTCTTCGAGTGTAAAGTTGATGGGCTCGTATTCGCGCTCGCTTCCCATTATGGTGGTCTTTATATCCTCGTCGTTCAGGAAGTAGTCGTCGGGGAAATAAGTAACCCCCTCCTCATCAAGTTCGCTCAACAACTCCTTGTCGCTCTTTGCCTGCTGGAAACGTACTTTGTCGCACAGCAAAGGCTTTTCGTCTCTGTTTTGGAAGGTAAGCTTTATATCGCGTTCGTGCTGGAATGCCTTGTAGGGTATATTAAATATATACTCCTCCTTGTTGTGGTCAAGCTCATATTCTTGAATGTTTGTGGGGTTCAGGCTGTCGGTAACGGTCATCTTCTCCCCCTCCTGCATCTGTGGCAGTTGAACTATTCCGTTCTCGTCCGAGGTATATTCGCGTCTTTCTCCCTTGTAATCTACATAAATGGTGTAGTCTTTGCCAATGTATCCCTCTTCTCCCAATATCAGAATATGCGGATTAAAGAATACAGGCTCTTCAACTACCTCGGGTTCATCAATGGTTTCGAACTTGAATGTATTTACAGGCTCCTCTTTCAGTTTTATTGTTAATGGGTCGTATTCGGGAACCGTGATTATGCAGTCGGCATCCTCTTCAACGATGGTATGCTGTCTGAACACACCATTGCTGTCGGTAACACCATTGTATGTGTTGCCATTGTAATCGATGTTTACCTTGTGATTCGCGCATGGTTCGCCGTTCTTATACACAATAACCTCAATATCTGTTTCAAAAGCTTTCTTGGGCTCCTCGAATTGGAATATTATCTCATTGCCGCTTTCGTTGGCAATCTCCCTTTTTGTAAGCTCTCTTAGTTTTGCTGCAATCTCGTTATGTGCATGATAGGGCAGTTCCATAGCAGCCTCGCCGTTGGCATTGGTTGCCACGCTGTATGCCTTTCCATGGTAGGTAACATCTATTGTTTCGTTGGCAATGGGCTCTGCACCCACCGTTGCCTTCATTCTCAAAGTAAAGTATGTGGTAACGTCAAAGTTATAAAGGTGTTGCCCCTCTGTTACTTTGAGCATAAAATTCTTGCCACTCTTAAAATCTACAAGAGGCAGCTCCTCGCCCACCTTTATGTCGTCGAAGTGATATACACCCGTAGCGTCGGTAAAGAAGTGTTTAACTTGCTTGGGTAATTGCAGGCCGAACTCATAGTTGGGCAGAGTCTCGTTGTCGAATGTAAAGGATATGTCTATGGGATTCTTTTTGGAAATCTCATCAACATCGGCCTTTCCGGCTGTTCTCACCGGTTTCACAAATCCCCAGCCGGTAACAAGAATCTCTGTTTCGCCTTCGTTCTCGGCAAAATATATGTAGCTCTCGTCGGGTACGGTAAAGAGAGCCTCGGCTGTCTTTTCGTTAAAGATTGCCGCAATCTCGCTCTTGCGGGCAAAAACGGCTTCGCGCACAATGCTCTGCATCACGCTGCTTACAGCAGTCATTTGAGTCCACTCGCGGCTGTTGTCGGCCCACACATAGAAACCACCACCGATGCTGAACTTTGCAAACGGATTTCTGTTACCAAGGTGCTTGCAAAGTGTCTTGTGCAGCTCTACAAGGTCTTTCTTAATGATTCTGTAAATATCATTTTCCGATGATTTTCTTTCCATATATCGTTACTGATTTGTAGATTCAACTATAATCCCCAGAATTACCTCCTCACTCTCAGGTGTCTGTTTCGGGTCTTTTTGCAATGCGGCAATATACTCGTTATATACCCCGTTAAGGTAGGGAGTTCCCTTTATGAACTTATCGGTGCGCTCTCTTAGATTATTCTTGCTGAGTATAAGGTCATAATCTTCGTTAAATGATTTTGGTGTGTAATACTCCCCGGCAGAGCCTCTTTTTTCTCTTACTCTTTTAACAAGCTCCTGGAATGCCATTACTCCATCATCATAATTTGCCAATATACTCTGCACCTGCTCAATCTCTTGGCGTTGAACGGCAGTGAGTGTTGCAAGGTCTATTGTAGATATTTGCTTCAATATGCTGTTCACACTCTCTTTTTTATACAAAGAGTTTGCGGCTTTGCAGGCATCGTCGTATATATTCTTGTATTTGATAATCCTTTCAACCTTTGCGGCAAATTCCTTGATTGTTTTATTGTTCTTTTTGTAGCTGTTATACTCTCCCTGTGCGGCATAAAGCCTGTCCATGGTAATCTGTGCAAACGGAGTTACAAGAACATCCTTGTTTCTTTCTATGATACTTGCCGATGTCTCCTCCTTCAATTTTCCAAGTTCGTTCTTTTGGCGGCTCATCTCGGTAAGCTTTATGTCGTTGCTGCTTATATCACCTTTCTGTCTGTTAATGGCGTTTTTGATGGCGTTTATATTGCGCAGCAGTCTCTTCTGCTCCTCCTCAAGCTCTTTTACGTCCGAATTGTCCTTTCTTCTTTTTATAGTAGTTAGGTTATTCGATTCTCTGTTAATGGAGGCATTAATGTTGCTTGCTTCTGAGTCGAGTCCTTCTATCTCGTCCTCTAATGCCTCACGCCTTTCATCTACTTGTTTGTAAAGAGCTTCGAGCCTTATTTTCTCTTCAAGGCCCTCTTTGCACAACCGTTCATAGTTTGCCGAGTCGTCGGCCGCAACCGCCACCTCTTTATGCGAGAGCAGTGAACTGCGGTTCTCCTTTACCACGGCCTTGGTGTTTTGGGCATTGAGTTGCCCCATAAACAGGGATAATAGTAAAATGGTTATATACACTCTCTTCATGGTTACTCTGCTAAATTCAAAATAATTCTTTCAGTTGGGGTGGGGTATTTAATTGGGTTCTTTTGCAGTTCCTTACGATAATTGTCCAACATCTTTTTAAGGTAAGGAATCATTTCGAAATATCGTTCATGTATGTAAACACCCTCTTCATCGCTTGGGTATAGGATAGCTCTCATTGCTCTGAGGCATTGCACATAGTCCCCGGCCTCTCTGTATCTTTTGATATCCTCGTTGTCATTGATTCTCGATACTAAGTCCTTGAGCTCTATGGTTCCACGTACGAATCTCGATAGCTTAATATCGAGAGTATCCATTTCGGGGAACTGCTCCTCGCTCAGTTTGAAGATGCCCTTGCTCGCATCGTCGCTCTCAGTCTGCAACAGCACACCAATCTCTTCGCGCAACCCCTCTACAAGCACTCTGTTATAGGGGTTATTAAGTGCATTTACGGCTCTCACGAATAGCTCTCTGTTTCTCTTTGCTGCATCTATTCGTGCAAGGTTCTCGGCATAGAAACTTTTTCCTCTATACTTGCGAGTCTTTTCGTGCAGTTTACTCAACTGCACATCCTTGATTTGAGAATATTTTCGTTCGATGATGGCCATCTCCTGCTCATACTCCCTCTCTTTTTGAATATCGGCATACTCGTCCATATCCCCCAACTCTTTGTTAATAGCCACCAATTTTTTCCTTTTATCCTGTGCAACAGAATCGGTAACGGATTTCTCATTATTTAGTTGGTCTATCACCATTCTAAGGGAGTCGTTGCTTCTTTTCAACGAGTTTTTCCTGTCGCGCGATATATAGTCCTTGCAGCTCTTAATCTCGTTCTTTATGGAATCGAGCCGGACTTGCAATCGGGCGTTGTTTTCTTTCTTCGTTTCAATCTCTTTGCATAGAGATATGGTATCGGCTACCGCCTGCTTTATTTGTGTGTTTATTTTAATATTCTCTTCCACAATATCCCTCCATGCATCTATTTGTGCATTTGCAGGCTGTGCAAGCAGGCATAGGGAGATGCCGAGGATTGCAATATATGCCACCCTCGCGCTCCTTACAATGTCTCTTTTATCTATAAATAGAGAAACCGGGTCCTTCATTGTTTCTACTCTCTTCATTATTTTCAACAGAAATATTAAACTCTTTTACAAGGCAATCTAAGTTCACATCCCCCCCAAATTCACCATCGTATTTGTCGCGGGTTTTACGTAGGGCTCTCAACTCTTCCCTGGTGCGCAGAGTATCGGGTATTGCATTGTAGTGGTTGATAATCTCTGTGGCCAATCTCTCGGCAAAGTGTTTTTTGCCTGTTGCAAGTCTCGATGGAATATTGTCCAGCCCTTTCTTTATAGCGGTAATGTTTGCAAGATACTCCTTGTATATGCTGTTGTTCAATATATCGTTGGTTTCTCGTGTTACTCTGTTGCTATAGTTGCTGTACGAATTCCAACTTGGAGCATCGGCATCAAAGCCACAGCTCAGCCCGATACTTCTTCCGGCCAGCTTGCAAGCTTTGTCGTAAACAGTGTTTATCTTGTTTATATTCTCTATTGCGGGGTTGTGCTTGGCATTTGCATCTTTTGAACATACTGTTGAAACTGCACCCATATACTTTTTGATTGTCTGTTTCTTGCATGTTGCACTTTTCCACTCGCCAATTATTTTGTCGTTTATTATATTTACAACCAATGAGGTATTGAAGTTTCTGAGTGGTGTTACATCCAAGCCCCACTTCCCAAGCTGGTCAATGAGAATACAATACTCTTCAAATAGCTCTTTGTTCCAGTCGCCGGCCTCTTCCCAGCCTCTTTCAATCTGTTTGCGGTAGTTCCCTAATTTGTCTATAGGCATTCCACCGGTTATGCTTCCGCCCGGTCCTCCGTTGAAGATAAAATATGCTCCAACAAAACCTCCTAAAATAATTATAAATGTAAGAATAAGTTTTAATGCTTTCATAATAAATCTGTTTGTCTGTTATCTCCCACGATGCTTTTTTCTCGTATGCTCGTCGAGATCGTCTTTCGTGTTAAACCAAGTTCCACATGTTCTGCAAGTAAATAATTCGTGCTCGTTCCTTCTATGGCTCATAAGTTCTCCTTTTGTTTTGAATTGTTTGCCACAAACGCGGCCTCCTACTTTAACGGGGCATTTCGGATGTCTCTTTTTACAAGCAATCATTCCGGCTTCGTCTGCGTATTCCTTATTGCAAATTTCACATTTATATGTTTCTGCAGGAGTCTCCTCTATTAGATGAATATCCCTCATGTGCATATCGAGCCTTTCTTGTGATGGGAAGGTAAGATCGCACTCTGTACACCTAAAACCATCTTCTGTGCCATGGGATTCTTCTTCACTGCCGGCCGTTGTTTTTGGGCAACCTTTTGCCATGTGGTCTTGCCTCTCCTTTCTGCTGCTGAATTCCTTGCCACAATAGTCACACTTATATGTGGTAGGCGTTTCGCGCTCAACGGATTTGGGAGCGATATACTCGCCATGCTGTGTGTCTGTGTGCCAATCGAGCTCCTTTTGGGTGTTGAACCACACCTTCCCATCTTCGCATTGTGTGCAAATAAAGGTGGGGTGGTTGTGCTTCCTGTGTCTCATAAGCTCGTGCTTGGTCTCAAATGCTTTATTGCAGCCTTCAAATGTGCAGGTATAGCGGTATTTCTCCCTTTTCAGTTCATCTCTCTCGGCACATGCAATAAAATAGCAGAACCATCCTATAACAGCGCTAAGCAAGATTGCGCATAGTAGAAATAATTTAATGGCTTTCATAATAAATCTGTTTGTCTGTTATCTCTCGCCTCTCACACCATGCCTTTTTGTTCTCATGTGCCCTGTGAGCTCATCTTCAGAATTGAACCAAGTTCCGCATCTTTTGCAAGTATATACTACGTGGTCATTTTTCTTATGGGTCATAAGCTCTGCCTTAGAACTGAACTCTCTGGTACATCCTTTAACTGTGCATTTGAATTTAGGGTGCACCTTCTTTTTGTGGGCATTCAAAGCGCTCTCTTCTATGAACTTCATGCTACATTCGTCGCAGTCAAATGTTTCTGCAGGGGGCTCCTCTATTGGATGAGTATCCCTCATGTGCATATCGAGCTTTTCTTGTGATGGGAAACTCAACTCACACTTCTCACACTTAAAACTATCTTCTATAGCATGGGATTCTTCTTCACTGCCGGCCGTTGTTTTTGGGCAACCTTTTGCTATGTGTTCATCCTTCTCCGCTTTGCTGCTGAACCTTTCACCGCAAACACTACACTTGTAGGGTGGGTGTTTTTCTTTCTTGTGTTTATTCAGTTCATCCTGAGCACCAAATATGTCAGAGCATATATCGCACTTGAACTTCTTTCCGGATGCCTCTTCCTCGCCATTTATCAAAGGATATAACCATAAGCCTATGAAAAAACCTCCAATGAGTCCCAAAATAATACCGATAACCAATGTGTATTTAGCCAGGTGTGGTTTAACGTAAATCTTCCACCAACCCTTGGGCACTGCCACGAAATCGTCGAACTTCAGCAGAATCTCACTCTTATTGCTGTTATATACCGAGGCTACATAGTATTTTTCTTTTTCGTCGAATCTTATGTCGAGCTGCTCTCTGAACCAAGTAGCAGGGATTTCGTTTACTTCTGCGGTGTATGCTCTATCTTTCTTTTTAAGGAAAACATTGGTGCGCAGTGTCTTGCCATGCTGGTTGGTTATCTTAATCTGCAGTCTGCCTTCGTCTGTGTGCTGTTGATATTGCTCTGCATTAAAGTTTATCACTACTTTCTTTTCACTGCCGGGTAGGGGCGCAGTTGTGGGTGCGGGTGTGGGTGTGTGCGTGGGTGCCACTTTTATCTCCTCGGCAACCACCTTCAACTCCTCGCCTTGTAGCTTTGTGCTTGTGATTCTGTACTTGTCATTATTGGCAAGGCTCAATTCAAAGCCGTTTACATCTTGCAAAATAGCAATGACCTCGCCCCTCACGGTAAAGGCAAGATTATTATCTACCGGGAGTATGCGCCCGCTGCTGCGGTGAACAAGGGTGATACCCTTGATGTGTGTAAAGAAATGTTTTTCAACGGTTTTATTGTTGAATGTAATGGTGATTTTACGCTCAAGCGGTGTAGAGAGGCTCTCTGTGTTTATGGTTATTACCTCATTCGCCTCGTCTATTGTTACGCCGTTTACCACTTTGCCGCCTCTTATTTCGTCGATAGAGAAATCTACACTGCTGTTCTTGTAATATCTGCTGTCTTTCACTCCGCTGATGCTTATTCTCTCCGACGCGCTTCTCACAAATCCATCTTTAAGACCATTCTTTATGATGCTGAACTCCTGCACGCGGGGAATGGGTAGGTTTTCTATTTGTGCATAGCCGGGTGCCTGTGCAATCGGTGCCAAAATAATCTCGCCATAGCTCGAAAATTCGGAGTAGTGAACGTCGTTCATCAGCAACCTGATGTTATCCGGCGATGCAGTAAGGTAACCTGTGGGGCCACTGCCGGCCATGGGGCGGAAGGGGCCGCTTGCGGGGCTTATGGTAAACCTGTTGGCTGTTTCGTCAAGTATTTTTGGTTCTATGAAACCTTTGTTGAACTCGTAGCGCTCGGTTATAGGGTCTTTGCATGTCATGCACAACGACAGAAAGGCGTCTTTCAGTGCAACGAGCACGTCGTATGGGCTGTACCCTCCATCCAATTTATATCCACGTGGTATTGACATACCTATAGCCAATGAACCCTCGCGAAAAGCTCCGTAACTGTTTACGTTGTTTTTGATTATCTTATATACCACCTGGTCGGCCTCAATCTTTATTGTGAAGAAGAATGAGTTTGCATCGAACCCGCTATACATTATATCGGGGATTTGGAACGATGGTGAGTTGAATAGTACCAATGGCATAAACCCGCTGTTCGATTCGGGGTTACCGCACACCTTAACTGAAATCTGTTTATTGTATGTCATATATCTGTTTTATTTGTAAGTATTATATTTTTTCTAACTATGTTTTGCACACTTATTTATTAAATATTCTTTTAATTCTGTTCCACCAGCTCTTATTCTTGCGACTCTGTATCGTTTCTTCGATAGCCTCAACCAAATGGTCGGAATCCGCAGGGTCATACTCAAATAATCCGCCCAGGTAGAACGAGCCAAGGCTGAACGTGTATAGCTTTGGTTGGAATTTGTTTTGGGCATTAATGTTATGCTCTTTGCACAAATCCACAAGTTCATTCAAAATGTCGCCACTATACTTGTCTTGGAATATCTTCAAAGCTTTCTCCTCACGCTCTTCGGCATCGCCAAGGGTGTCGGCCTTTGTCATGATTATATGAATGCCATCCACCTTCTTCATAATATCCCTGTTCTCAGGTGCTGCCAATAGGTTTACCATTTTCTGCAAAATGGTGCGCTGGTTTACAATGCAATACTCCAATCCTGTGATGGGCTTTCCCTGGGCATCCTTGCCAATCTCCTTCTCTCTGTTTGTTCTCAAAATGTTTGCTGTGGGGTCAATAATAAGGAAGAATACCTTTCTGTTGTCGTTCTTTAATAGTTCGGTGGCACCGGAACCCATCTTCTCGAACGATGTTATATGCTCTTCGTTATTGGCAATATCAAGTGCAAACTCCTCGCCCGACATCTCCACGAGGTTAATCTTGTGAACAGTGTCGGGAGTTGCTTTTGAACTTATCTTCGCATCGAGGGTGCAGACAAATGTTCTCGGGGTACAGGGTGCGGTAATACCCACATCGGTATATTGTTGCAGAACTTCGACATACATCCCGCCGCCTGTTATCAAACTTACATTAAGAGATTCGCAACTTGCCAACCCCATGAGAATGGAGGTCTTTCCCGCACCGGGCATGCCAAAGAAATATACATCGGTATAACCCGGTTTGCATTCAGCAGATGAATTATCCATGGCGCTCATTAAATCCGGCAAGAATCTCCTGCTGTATTCGTAGTTTCTAAGGGTATCGAGCACTTTGGGTGTCGCCAGCTTTCCTTCTATAAGGTCGCGCTCGGTTATAACACCCTCATCTATCAGTTTGAATACTTCTTGTACGTTGCACCCACAGAGGTTGCTGCCCAATTCGTCTAATATCTCTTTATTGTGTGCCATATATCGCTTTCTGTAAATAGTTTACCCGATATAAATATTCTTTTCACAGGTTTAGTTGACAGTCTCTTTAATTCTGTCCCACCAGCTCTTTTTCTTATGGCCGCGTGTAGAATTTCTTATGGCCTTAACCAAACGGTTCGAGTCTGTTGGCTCATACTCGTACAAGCCACCGATGTAGAACGAGCCAAGGCTGAATGTGTATAGCTTGGGGTGGAAGTTGCTTTGTGCATTAATGTTATGCTCTTTGCACAAATCCACCATCGCCTCCAAAATGTCGCCACTATACTTGTCTTGGAATATCTTCAAAGCTTTATCCTCGCGCTCCACGGCATTTCCAAGGGTATCGGCTTTTGTCATGATTATATGTATGGAATCTACCTTTCTCATAATCTCCCTGTTTTGAGGAGACTCCATAAGGTTTACCATTTTCTGCAAAATGGTGCGCTGGTTTACAATGCAATACTCCAATTCTGTGATGGGCTTTCCCTGGGCATCCTTGCCAATCTCCTTCTCTCTGCTTATTCTCACAATGTTTGTTGTGGGGTCAATAATAAGGAAGAATACCTTTCTGTTGTCGTTCTTTAATAGTTCGGTGGCACCGGAACCCATCTTCTCGAACGATGTTATGTGATCTTCGTTCTTGGCAATATCAAATGCAAACTCCTCGCCCGACATTTCTACAAGGTTGATATGGTGAACAGCATCGGGGTTTACTTTTGAACTTATCTTCGCATCGAGTGTGCTGACAAATGTTCCCGGGGTACGGGGTACGGTAATACCCACATCGGTATATTGTTGCAGAGCTTCGGCATAATCTCCACCGCTTGACGAGAGGTCGATGCGGAGTGAACTTGAACGCGACAGGCCCATGAGAACGCATGTTTTTCCCGTAGAGGGCACACCAAAGAAATATACATCGGTGTAACCGGGTTTACACTCGGCTGCAGAGTCCTCAATGGCTTTTTTAATATCCGGCAGGTCACTTCTGACATCGGTGTTTTTAAGTGTGTCGATAACATTGTGTGTCGCCACCTTGGCTGTTATAAGTTCGTGCTCTGAGATTATTCCTTCGTTTATGAGCCTGAATACCTTTTGCACATCGTAATCATTGGGATTTTCGCGCATCTTTTGCATCTCCTCTTGTTTAAGTCTCATCAAGAGAAGCTCCACCTGCTGCATGAACGGTGTTTTAGGGTTGCTCTTCTTGTAGTTGTGTATGGTGAAAAGGTCGTTGGTGTTCTTTATATTGTCCCACTCCACAATGGCGTTGAGCAAGTTGTTTGATTCAATAATGTGAATACCCTGCGGGAATATGGTTTTGTACTCCTGCAACTCCACCACGTTCTCCTTATCTACCAACTCCCAATAAGCGTTGTCGATATCTTGTTTGTGAGCTGTGTCGGGATACTTCTGCAAGTATGCAATAAGTTCGGTTTTGGAGAATAGATTCAGTTTCTCCCAATCCTCTCTCTCAAGTCGCTCCGACTCTGCTTTAAGGTGGTTATCTATTTCGTTATATTTAAGCCTTGCCTCATCTACATGGTTGCCAACGGGCCTCTTATTCTCCCAATTGCTTATGTAGATGCGAAGTTTGTTAAGTACGTCGTTGTCGGGGGTGGCAAACAATGCGGCAATTGTTTGCCACTCTTTCTGTTCCTTGGGGTTGGGAGCACTCTTCTCCTTTGTTTCAAGGTATTGCTTGCGCTCGGCATTGATGTTTGGAACATCGTTAAAGGATATTTCCCCTTCAAGGTAGTATTTCTCTATTGTTGGGAGAGGCATAGTATTGATGCCTTCTATAAGTTTTTTACGTTGTAAATCGGTAAGTGGTGCCATATTTCAGTATCTGTTTTTCAATAATTAATAAAGTATTATTCCGCCATCTTCTTCGTAGTTCTTGCCCACTCCTATGGTTGCAGTGCGATATGCAACAATGTAGTTGAACAGTATGAGCAAGTGAATGAGTATAACCATAAACAGAGCTGCCATGCTGAATCCCTCGGCCTCCATAATGGCTTTCTTGAACTTGAAATCTCCCTCAATCTTGAACTTTTTGTTTTGATAGTGGGTAATTGTGTATTTGCCCGTGCCGCTTTCATCGTAGTCAATGTATGGTAGTTTTATCCCTTCAGAACGCTCTGTGAGAATTCCCTCCATCTCCTCGGCTATTTTGCTTATTTGCTTTGCTTTGGGCGCAATGAGCATGGTGTTCCAATTGCTGACAACAATATTAATATTCTCTTTCTCATTGTTGTAGTTTTCGATAATAGCATCAAAATCATCGCCCAATAACCATGTTTTGCATAAATCTCCAAATAGGTCGATGCTCGCGTTGTTTCTGCCTATGCTTTTCTCCTCCATGAACTCTCTCAGTGTTTCGTCATATCTGTTGCCTATTGTGCTTTTGAGTCCCATGACAGAATTTTCAATGGCAGCCGATTCATAGGTTCTGTATCTCTCAATCAGTGAATCTATTCTTGCCAGGTCCTCTGCTGCATATCTTTCAATCTCCTCTTTGTTGTCATTCACTACAAAGTAGTGCATAATTCCGCCAAAAAGCGAGGTGCATATTGCAAATATGATATATACAACAAGAGTGCCTATCTCCAGCTTTTGCCATCTCTTTACATTGTTTTCCGCACCTTTTGCTTTAATGAGAAACCATAACAGGAATGCTGTGAAACCTACCAATAAGGCTGTTATTATGATATCTGCACCTGTTTCTCCTCCGCTCAAATATGAGTTACCCATGTAAGAGTAAATAGCGAGTAAACAAATACCCACCATTGCAATGATGTTGGCAATTGTGATTTTGCCTTTTTTGTCTGTGTTTGCCATGTTTTATTATGTTTTGTTTTTCTATTCGTGTGTTATTCTGCGCTTGCAGTGGCCGATGCCACAGTCTCCTTTGCTTTAATCAAAGCATCCTTTATTTGTACCAGATTGCCAATGTGCGGTGCTCCATCCACAGGCTTTCCTGTACTCTGTAATATGTTGATAATCTGCGCAGTGGTGAGGTCCTTGTTCTGGCTCTTGATGAGGGCTATTACACCGGTGATGATGGGCGCCGAGAAACTTGTTCCGGGCCATGCATCGTATGAATTGCCGGGGAGTGCGCCCCAGATGTCCACGCCGGGAGCCGATATTGTGGATTCATGTAAATCGAGCTCTTTGAAATTGCCGAAATTGCTGAACTTGGCTTTTTTCAAATCCTTGCCTACAGCCGATACACGCACGGTGTTTGCATTTCTCTTTGAAGCATCCATGGCGGCGTAGCAGTTTGAGTTTCCTGCAGCCCACACAATGGTTACGTTTCTTTTCTCGGCAAGTTGGAACACATAGTCCCACATCTTTTCCTGCGCCTTACCCATTTTCTTTGAGAACTTAATCTGCTCGTCGATGGGCTGGCGTGTGATGCTCTCTGTGAAGTTTGCACCGCAAGAGAGGTTTATTACCGATGCTCCATGATACATGCAATAGAGCAGCCCCTCTACCTCGGTGATGGTGTTGAATGTATGTCCCATGCTCACAGGGATAAATTTGCAGTTGGGTGCAATGCCGGCAGAGCCCTCCTCGTTGTTCATGTTGCCCACAGCCACGGCTGTAACCAATGTGCCGTGTCCTGCGGTGCCAGCATCGGCACCTGCTTTGGGCGATACATCGGAGTTGTTGTTTACAATAGAGTAGGGGTGTATGCATCTGTCTCCTTTCAGTTCGGGGTGGTTAAGGTCCATGTAGCTATCCACAATACCTACAATAATATCCGACGAACCTTTGGTTATCTCCCATGCTTCGGGTGCCTGTATGTGGCTGAAGTACCACGATTTGTTTGCATCCTTGAATGCGGGGTCGTTGGGCAGGGTTGCGTATTGTGTCATTACTTCTACGGGCACCACAAGGAACTCTATCTCCGAAATCTCCTCGGGGAGGCTGCGGCATATGGAGTCGCGTTTTGCCTCGGGCACGCTTAATACAGCCGTTTTTGAGCCTGTATTGTAGTACTCTATCTTATGCTCGGGCTCGGGGTAGCGCGATGTGAATCCCTCGGCAAATTTCAGGAAAGTATCATCATTTGCTTCGGAATCAAAGATTACATATAATAGGTTGGGATAAATCTCTGTGGCACCGCCATCCTCGGGGTTGGGAACGGGGGTGCTCTCCTCGAAAGGGGGCAGAATGTTCTCCTCGGGTGAAGGTAATCCCACATCTTCGCCACCGGCGATGGGCTCGTTCCACACCGGTACATCGGCTATGCCGGGTCCTCCTACGTTGCGCACCTGGCATTGTCTGAACAGGCTGAGCAACAGCAACAGCAGGAATAGCAACAGCAAGAATGCCAGCAGTCTTCCTAAACATCCCAGGCAGCCCCATGGTTGCCAAAAAGGTGTTCCATTATAGGTTGAACCTTTACCAAAAAATATCTTTTTCATGAATTAATCCTTTTAATCTTTAATCTGTTAATGTTAAAATGGATTCTTAATACTCTCTAAAATTTTGCACAAGACCTCATTTGCATGGTGGTCGTAGTCGGGAACATCAAGGTGGGCAATAAATGAGATAAACATATATTCGCGCCATTTCTTGTAGTTGTCCTCGAACGAGGGCAGGAGGGCCTGTGAGTTTGACATATTGTTAAAGAGTGCAGTCAGCTCCTCTTCGTTGTATGTAGCCTTGGGCTCTTGCAGTATGTAATTGAAGATGGGCAGTTCCCTGCTCTCGCACAGCTTCTGCGCCTTCTTTACATCCTCCTCGGTAAGATATTTGTAACCGAAGTCAAGCACAAAGTCGTTGATGAGGCTGGCAAGCAGGTCGGTGAGCAGTTTCTCGTTTGCGGTATGTATGTTTACCACGTTTACATACTCGGCAATGGATTCGGCCATGCGGTCGCGCAACAGCAATGCGTCGGCCGAGGCAATGAGGTTGCTCACAAGCGAGCTCATGATGCTTGCGTCGAAGTCGCTGCTCGAGATTACCTTGTTAAGGAAATCCACCGATTTGATGTCGGTGCACCACTTATCGTAAACGGCATCTCCTATTATGCAAGAGTTCATCTTGCGTTTATAGGTGTTGTTGAAGAGCTTGGTTACATCAATGTGTTTCTTAACGAGGTACTCCTCGGCCTCCTCTCTCGATGTGAAACGATAGGTGCTTATGAGGCACTCCCATCTCTCGTCGTCGCTCTTTGCCTCTTCTATCGGGTGGCCAAAGCTTTTGCATGAACTTCTGATAATCTCATAATCCTTGAAATCATTCACTTTGTTGTTGATTTCGGGGCTGTTCATGAGGTCATGCACAATATTGTATGTTGTCTTCTCGCTTATTTGAAGAGCTTGCAACATGTGGCCGAAATAGTAGTTATCGGAGTTACAGGTAACATCGAGCTCGCAGAATATTCTTGTGGCTTTGGTTATGTTGCCTTCGAGTATCTCGTTGATGTCGGTAGAGATATAATATCCCTCTATAACGCCCAAAATCTTGCGCTTGGCTGCTGCCAGCTTGCTCTTGAACTGCTCCTCGCGTGTCAATCCCATCTTGGATGCAACCTTTGCCAGCTGCGATATGATGTATTGCGCACCGTCGTTGTCGATAGAAGAGCATACATCCCATGAGAGTTCGGGGAAGCTGAAGAAACGGCGTACACACTCGCTGCTGCAGAATGTCTCCCTCAGATTGCGATAGTGCTCTTCGGGGATTGTCATGCTCCTTCTGTCGGTGTTCTCGTTTTCGTAGAGTTTGCTTGCCAATCCGCCCGAGAACTTAAAGTCTCTCAATATGTAGCTGTTGTTGAAGTATTCTCCCTCCTGTGTCCAGTTAAGGAAAATCTTCTTCTGCTGTGCATCGAGGCTGCCGTCGGCATTGAAGCATTGGTGGTATAGCACCTTTTCAAAGCGCTGTTGCCAGCGGCCCGAAAGTGCGTTTGTGCTATTGCTGATTTCCTCGGCCTTTCTCTCCATATCCATATTAAACTTGGTTCCAATATAGAATAGGGGGGATATTCCATCGGTGAGTTCCAATGTCTTTCTGCGTTTCTCCATGGTATTGCCCACGTAGTTCATAATCCAGCTGTTGAGCAGCAAGGGAATATCGGTAACGTCGTTCTGGGCGGCATGGTGGCAGTAAAGCAATATGTTGATGAGCATAGCCTCGTTATACATATTAAAGAGGTAAGCCACTTTACCGCGGAGCAGTACGTTTATGAGGATTGGGTCCTCTTGCAATGTAACGAGTGCCTCTTTTTTTCTTGAACGTGCACCGGGGAAGTCGAGCATGTCGTTCTCTTTCAATACATTGATTGATGCTTCGTAAGAAACCTCGGTTTCGCCTGTAATCTCGTTCTTGTGCTCTTTTCTTGTTCTTCCATTTGAGAGTGCGGCCTGCACTCGTGTGTCGGTGATGTTGCAGAAACTGAATCGGTTGGTGTTTTCAAGATACTCCTCGTCAATTTTTATTATAATCTCCGCACACACTGCACATATCTCGCTCTTTGTGAGGTTGGCAACCTTGTCAAATGAGCCATCGCACTTGATGTATGCATCGGTAAAGAAACGGGGGCTATCCAATAGCAGTTCGTTCAAACACTGAACACTCATCACGGTGTTTTCATTTATGCCATCGTGCAGCATGGCTTGTGCCGGCAGATAGATGTACTTTTGGAAACGCAGTTTGGTGAGTGTGTCGAGCATCTTCTTGAACAACTTTGTCTGGTGTTGGCTCTTGTGCCAGAGCGCCGAGAATACTTCAACCCAATCGTCGGCAGGTATTTTGTCTGCCACAAGCGATATTCTGTCGAAGAATGGTGTGTGCAGGAACGCCTGTGCATTGTTTATGTGCTTGCTGAAATACTCCTTCATGTCCATAACGCAGTCGGGGGTGATAGCCGATGCTGCTATTGTGGGCATGTTGCGATATTTGTTGTATAGTCTTTCGGCAAGCTCTGTAATCTCGGCCTCGCTGTATGTTGTGTAGTCGTTAATGTCGTTGTAGTATCCATCGCTCAAAATGAGAATGATATCGGCTACCGACAGGCACTTCATAAGGATGGGGTACTTCTCGCTGTAACGCTCGGGTGTGCGGGAAAATGATGTGAAACGTGTAACCACGCCTGTAGCCTCGGTGTTGTCTGTTTTGGGGTTCATCTCCTCAATGAACTTGTAGCTTTTCCCATCGGCCTTTATCTTGAAGATATCGCCGTTCTTTTGTAGAATACAGTTCATGAGATAAGATTTACCTACCTGGCTCACTCCATAGGCGGCAATGGCGGGGTTGTCCTCATTGGCAATTTCCAATCTCTTTAGTTGTCGTCTCTCCTCGACCAACTGAAGAAACTTCTGCTCATAGTCTGCGGGTCTGTTCTTTTTAATCCACTCCAATGAGCTGTTGATGTTGCTTATTTGGGATTTAATACTTTGTATCATAGTATTTTTATTTTATTGTTAATTCAAATATGATATTTCTCAATTATACTTAAAACCGTGCGTTCAACCTTTGCCAGCTTGCTCTTGAACTGCTCCTCGCGTGTCAATCCCATCTTTGATGCAACCTTTGCCAGCTGCGATATGATGTACTGCGCACCGTCGTTGTCGATAGAAGCGCACACATCCCATGAGAGTTCGGGGAATTTGAAGAAACGGCGTACATGCTCGCTGCTGCAGAATGTCTCCCTCAAATTGCGATAGTGCTCTTCGGGGATTAACATGCTTTTATTATCGGTATTCTCGTCTTTGTAGAGTCTGCTTGCCAACTCGCCCGAGAACTTGAAGTCTCTCAAGATGTAGCTGTTGTTGAAACATTCTCCCTCCTGTGTCCAGTTAAGGAAAATCTTCTTCTGCTGTGCATCGAGGCTGCCGTCGGCATTGAAGCACTGGTGGTAGAGCACCTTTTCAAAACGCTGTTGCCAGCGGCTCGAAAGTGCGTTTGTGCTGTTGGCAATCTCTTCAGCCTTTCTCTGCATATCAATGTTGAACATTGTTCCAACATAGAATAGAGGGGATATTCCATCGGTGAGCTCCAATGTCTTTTTGCGTTTCTCCATGGTATTGCCCACATAGTTCATAATCCAGCTGTTGAGCAGCAAGGGCATGTCGTATTCAGCGTTCTGGGCAAAATGGTGGCAGTAAAGCAATATGTTTATGAGCATAGCCTCGTTATACATATTAAAGAGGTATGCCACTTTACTGCGGCGCAGCACGCTTATGAGGAATGGGTCCTCTTGCAGTGTAACAAGTGCCTCTTTTTTTGCTAGATGTCCACCGGAGGGGAAATCGAGCAAGTCGGTCTCTTTCAACACATTGATTGATGTTTCGTAGGAAACCTCTGTCTCGCCTGTAACCTCGTTCTTGTGCTCTTTTCTTGTTCTTCCATTTGAGAGTGCGGCCTGCACGCGTGTGTCGGTGATGTTGCAGAAACTGAATCGGTTGGTGTTTTCAAGGTACTCCTCGTCAATTTTTATTATAATCTCCGCACACACTGCACATATCTCGCTCTTTGTGAGGTTGGCAACCTTGTCAAATGAGCCATCGCACTTGATGTATGCATCGGTGAAGAAACGGGGGCTCTCCGATAGCAGCTCGTACAAGCACTGAACACTCATCACGGTGTTTTCATTTATGCGTTCGTGCAGTATGGCTTGTACCGGCAGATAGACATACTTTTGGAAACGCAGTTTGGCGAGTGTGTTAAGCATCTTCTTGAAGAGCTTTGTCAAGTGTTGGTTCTTGTGCCAAAGCACCGAGAATACCTCAACCCAGTCGTCGGCGGGTATTTTGTCTGCCACAAGCGATATTCTCTCAAAGAACGATGAGTGCAGTACTTCTCTTGCGTATTCTATGTGCTTCCGGAAATATTCCTTCATGTCCATAACGCAGTCGGGGGTGATAGCCGATGCTGCTATTGTGGGCATGTTGCGGTATTTGTTGTATAGTCTTTCGGCAAGCTCTGTAATCTCGGCCTCGCTGTATATTGTTACATAGTCGTAAATATCGTTGTAATATCCATTACTCAAAATGAGAATGATATCGGCTACCGACAGGCACTTCATAAGGATGGGGTACTTCTCGCAATATTTCCCGGGTGTTTTTGAAAATGATGTAAAGCGTGTAACCACACCTGTAGCCTCTTCATACTGCATTGGAGGGTTTATATCCTCAATGAACTTATAGCTTTTCCCATCGGCCTTTATCTTGAAGATATCGCCGTTCTTCCGGAGAATGCTGTTTGTGAGATAGGTTTTACCTACCTGGTGACCTCCATAGACGGCAATGGCAGGATTATCCCCATAAGCAATCTCCAATCTCTTTAGTTGTCGCCTCTCCTCGACCAACTGAAGAAACTTCTGCTCATAGTCTGTGGGTCTGTTCTTTTTAATCCACTCCAATGAGCTGTTAATGTTACTTATTTGGGTTTTAATACCTTGTATCATGCAATACAATATAATTACCTTAAACTACCTTATTTTATTGTTAATTCAAATTCACCGCTATCGAGCCAGTGTTTTCCATTATCTACCAACGATTGCTGTACCAGCTCCAAGTCGTGCTTTCTGTTCCTGAATTCGTTGTCGGTGGCATCCTCAAGAACCAATAGCTCCTTGTTCTCGTTGTATGAGCGCGATATGCGAACGTCAATAGTGTTGTTTACACCATGGTTGTATATTGCATATAGGGGCCTTGCCTGGTATATCTTTGCGTCGAATTGGCGGCAACCAAGATATACGGGGAACACTTGAACCTTCAACGATGCCGATGAGTTGCTTGGGGTAAGTAACGACTCGGCAACCTGTTGGTTGTGTGCATTATATACTCCAATGTAGTTGGCGGTTGATTCCATCTTCTTAATCATCTTGGAGAAGTCGATTAAAAGCCCGTTAAGCCCGGCATTGGATGCGAGGAATCCCACCATTCCGCCCACGGCAACAATGGCCTTCTGGTCGTAGAAACTTCCTTGTCCGTCGGCAGCGGGGAACCATGAACCTACACGATAGTCGTTGAGGCGTATGAGGCGGTCGGGCGATATCGGTAAGTACTTTATAAACAATTCTGTAATGGCGCTCAACGATGTGGGGCGGCCTGCAAGTATTATCACATCGCAATGCTGTGCATACAATACCACTGCAAGCTGTTTCATCAAAGGCTCCATGGTCGATTCCACAATTTCTGAAACAACTTTGGGGTCGTATCTCCAATCGAGTTCCTCGAAACGGAATCCAAAATGGCGCTCAAAGTGATTAAGCAGGTAGTCGGCAGGTCTCATGTCGGCAAACAGGTCGTCGTATGTATATAGTTTAGACGGCTCGTTTGTCTTTAACAG
Organism: Bacteroidaceae bacterium; assembly: GCA_017451695.1. Taxonomy (GTDB): domain Bacteria; phylum Bacteroidota; class Bacteroidia; order Bacteroidales; family Bacteroidaceae; genus HGM04593. The sequence goes on along the minus strand of JAFTNW010000051.1, from coordinate 7,924 downwards.
CTCCATCATGCGCTGTGCGATGGGAACAGATATTTGTGTGTTGAAATCTACACGACAACGGCGGTCGCGGTATCCCATCATTGAGCTGTTGGTGCCAAAGAAATCGTGTATAAGGTTTCCGCAGAACTCAATGAGTTTCTCTCTTCTTCTCTCCTCGTCGCTTGTGCTGCATATGCCGTCTATCATGTTTCTGTAAACAACATCTTTGTCCATGCAGGGGAGTTTTCTTAGTTGCTCGTTGGTCATGGCAAGCATTCTTGCTGTCAGTGCCGAACTGATATTGCCAAGATTGGGGTTGCCGTGCTCCTCGCCCTCAATAACTATATTCTTTACAAGGTTACGAAGGATGTCGTCGCCGGCAAGGTAGAAACTGTCCCAGAATAGCGGTGTGGGGGTTATCTTGCAACTGCCCTGTCCCTCATATTCATAAGAGCATACCATGATGTCGGTGGTTCCGGCACCTATGTCAACCGTACCTATTGTAAGCGCTTTGTTGTTGTAGCCCTCCTCTTTGAGCTCGGGGCGTACATGTCCTTTCAGTTCAAAGAATTTGTGTATCTCGCCGCTGTATCTCAAAGCTATTTCGGCATATAGATATACCAATTGGCAACAAGATGCCTCGTCGTATGACCATACTCTCTTGGATATCTCGGCATACTTGTCTATAACTTTTATTGCCGATGGCGCCGGTGTAACTTGGGCGGGCTTTATCTTGGGCATGCACTGCAAGATGCTGTCGTATGCATCCTGCGCGCTCTGGCGCAAGAATATCTGCTCCTGGTGAGGCATGGCTGTGGGGCAGGTTATGATAATGTTTCTTATGTAGCGACGGCAATCGATGTTACCCCATTTCTCCCTGTATTTCTTTGAGTTTATCTGCGCAATTGCATGTTGGAAAATTTCAATGAATGCAAATGTCATGAGCGAGGCGCGCGAATAGTGGTGCTCGCTGTTGTCGGGGTCCAGGATGTCGAGGCTTTCACAGCCTTCGGGGGTGTAAACGCCCTCCTCATTATAGAGATTCGAGAGGGTGGGTACCGATACCTCTGTTGAGAATCGCACATTGAAGGGGTCCTCGGTGGTAATAAGGTTCTCCCATTGACCTTCGTATCTTTTTGTGTCCCACAGATATCTCTTGGGGCTTGAATAGTTGGTGGTCTTTTCAGACAGTCCCTCCTCTTCGAGTGAGCGATAGATGAGCCTTCGGGCCTCATCGCCAATGCGTACAAAGCTCTTCCATTGGAACATCTCCTCGTCAAGGACAATGTCGTTACCAAAGTCGGCCTTGCGGAATACCACACGCATGTCATAAGTCTTATTCTCGTATGGAATCCATGGTGATGTGAGGTCAACGAGCTCAAGCATCTTTCCTCTCTTGAAGTCGGCCTCCTCGAACAATATACCACAAGTTCTGCTGTTACCGATATCCAATACAAGATCTACGAAAATCTCATGGTTATCCTTGTTGTGCAGTGTTACCTCGGGAGCACCACCCGACAGGCGGATATAGTTGAGGAAATAGATATAGAATGCCTTATATCTCTTTGAATCGTCTTTTGAAAGGTCTATGCCCAGGAGCGATGCAATGTAGTCGGAGAAGGCGTGGAACTCCTCGCTCGACGACATGAACTCCATGAGCAGGTCGGTTTTGTTACACATGCAGTATTCGGCATGGTCGCCCTCGTAGCTTGCAATATATGGGCGCAAAACCGATAGCTCGTCCTCGGCCATTTGTGTGTCAAAGGCCCAAACCAAGCGGAAACGCTCCACACCCTTCTTGCTGCCTTGCCCTATTCTGTTAATCTTCATGCGGCACCAAGCCATTGGGTAGCGGCCTGTAATTCCGTCAACCTCTTTTCTGAACATTGGCATAGGGAGCCATTTGTCCAGGAGAAGTTCAAATGCGGGTACTCGGTCGAATCCGTTATCGGGGTTCTTTACCATGAACGACTGCAAGGTGCTTATATGGAAAATATCTTCCGATTTGTCGTCGAATGTGGTGAAGAGTGCTGTGCTGCAATCGGGGTTCATCATCATCATGCCCGCCTCGTCTATCTCTTCGCGCCCGTTTGCTCTGCGCACAAGGGCCTCATCGGAGGCTCCGAGCTCATCAATAGGAATGTATTTCCCTTCGATATTGTTGTAATACAGCAGATTGAATACCTTGAATCCCTCAATGAAATCTGTGGTTTCGCAGAAAGAGTATTTCAGCGCTTTTCCGCTGTTTAGAATAAGTGGTTCTTGTGGATTGAATTCAATCTCTGTTGTAATGAAATGAATCCCGGAGTCTGCAATTAAATGTTCCATTATAATTTCGTTTTATACAAATCGTTTGTAATGTAGTGCCTTCTTTATGAGTGCCAAACACCCTGTTTTATATCATCAATATAGCGCTGTTTTTGTAAAATTTATTTCTGCATGCAACCCAATAGCCTGCTCTCTATGCGAGGCAATAATGCAGTTTTTCATAGCCGGCTTGTAATTGCTTGTCGTGGAATTAGAGCGCATAGCTCGCAAATATAGTGAAAAAATGTAAATCAAATGCAAAAATATATGTATATTTAATAATGTGTAGTGAAAATTTGTTTTTTGTTATCTGTTGAAACTGTGCTACTTGCCTTTACCTGAAAGTTAAGCAGTAGCTGTCATTTGTTAATTTTTGTATTTGCATCCGGGGCTTTTTCTTTTCATTTTTGCCGCTAAATATAAAAAACTTGTTTCTTATTCTTCGTTTTTATCTATTGTTTGTATATTTGAGGCAATTTTATTAACCTTAAACTATTAATTTTATGAAAAAGTATTTAGCAGAGGCGGTGGGTACAATGGTACTCGTGCTCATGGGTTGCGGTACAGCAGTGAGCCTTGGTTGCACATCTAACGACCCCCAGTTGGCGGCCACCGTTGTAGGTACGGCGCTGGCATTTGGTTTGTCCGTTGTAGCCATGGCATACGCTATTGGCGGTATAAGCGGTTGTCATATTAACCCCGCAATCACCCTTGGCGTGTGGATGAGCGGTCGTATGAGTGCAAAGGATGCCGGTATGTATATGGTGTTCCAGGTTATTGGCGCTATTGCAGGTGCCGCAGTGCTCTTTTTGTGCACATCTGCAAGTGGTAGCGAGATTGTGGGTACAGGTGCCAACGCTTGCCAGCCCGGTGTGTCGGTGATGGGTGGCCTGGTTGCCGAGATTGTGTTTACAGCTGTCTTTGTTCTTGTGGTGCTTGGTACCACCGATAGCAAAAAGGGCGCAGGCGCATTCGCAGGCCTTGCCATTGGTTTGTCGCTTGTGCTTGTTCACCTTGTATGTATCCGCTACACAGGTACATCGGTGAATCCTGCCCGCTCAATAGGCCCTGCTCTTTTCGAGGGTGGTGTTGCTTTGCAGCAGTTGTGGATTTTTATCGTAGGTCCTTTTGTGGGTGCTGCCATTGCGGCCCTCATCTGGAAGTGCATTGGTTGCGACTGCGATAAGTGCAAGGAGTAAAACTTTATAAATAATATTACACCAAAAAAGGGAGCATGCGTGCTCCCTTTTTTGGTGTAATATTTCTGTTGCTGCTGTATAATGTAGGCGCTGCTATTTGCAGTTGCGTTGCACAAAATCCTCGGCGGGTTTCAGTGCGTCGAGCTTGCCCACATCTATAAATTCAAGATTTTCGGCCTCCACTCCATAGATGGGGTAGCGTGCCGCCGCCCACATGTAGAAACTCATAATGGGGAAGCGTGTGCCCTGTTTTTCATCCATGGGCAGCCCTTTCTCTTCAATATATTGTTGCATAAGGTTCAATACCTTGTCGCTCAATATGTGGATGCCCGAAAAGGCAAGTGCGCGGCATGCCTTTGGGTCTATCTCGGGCGATGTTACGTGGTAGTCGCCCGTGTCGGTATTAAGCCAGCCTGTGAGGCGCATGTCGGTGGGGTTGAAAAGGAGGAATCGGGTGGTGGGGCGGTTGCTCACAAGCAGGCTTGCGAGAGCCTCCTCGCGCGCTTGCAATGCAAACCACTCGATGTCGCAGCTCGATAGAATATCCACATTGTGTATCAAGAATCTGCCACAGCCCTCCAAGTATTTGCGGGCGTGCAGTACGGCCCCGCCCGTTTCAAGCAACAGGCCTCGTTCGTCGCTCAGTTCAAAGAGCATCTTGCCCTCGCTCAGCTCCTTACGGTCGCTCACAATCCACGGCTGCGCGGCAGCCCACTCCTCAATCTTGTCGGCAAAATAGTGTATGTTCACCACTGCTTCGTTTATTCCGCTTGCAAGCAGCTTGCGTGCAACGTGCTCCAAAAGGGGCTTGCCGCAAACAGGCACAAGTGCTTTGGGCAGTGTGTCGGTTATGGGTTTGAGGCGTGTGCCAAGCCCGGCCGCAAATATCATTGTTTTCATGTAGTTCTCTGTTTTATTATGTTTCGCAAGCAAATGTAGTGATAATTTGGTAAAGAACCCGCTATTTTGCGTTGCATCTGCTAAATTGTGTCTGCTTTTTTCAAAATCAAAGTTTTTTATATTACATTTGTCGTTATAGACTTGTAACGATATACGATAATACAATGAAACAGTATGATTATCTCATAGTTGGTGCCGGGCTCTTCGGTGCGGTGTTTGCCCACGAAGCCAGGAAGGCGGGCAAGCGTTGCCTTGTAATAGAACAGCGTAGTCATGTGGGTGGCAATATCTATTGCGACAATGTTGAGGGTATCAATGTTCACAAGTATGGTGCGCATATATTCCACACATCGAACAAGGAGGTGTGGGATTATGTAAACAGCCTTGTACCATTCAACCGATTCACAAACAGCCCCATGGCGTGCTATAAAGGCGAGCTTTACAACCTGCCTTTCAACATGAACACATTCAACCGTTTATGGGGGGTTAAAACACCCGCCGAGGCGCAGGCGAAGATAGCCGAGCAACGTGCCGAATACTCCTCTATAGCGGAACCCGCCAACCTCGAAGAGCAGGCACTCACCCTCTGTGGCAAGGATATATATGAGCGCTTTATAAAAGGCTATACCGAGAAACAGTGGGGGCGTCTGGCTACGGAACTGCCGCCATTCATAATCAAGCGCATTCCGTTCCGTTTTACATACGACAACAACTATTTTAACGACGATTTTCAGGGTGTGCCCATTGGGGGGTATAACAAACTCATAGATGCCCTTTTGGCAGGGGTGGAGGTGTTGCTCGATACCGATTATTTTGCCGATAGGGATAAGTGGAATGGCATGGCCGATAAGATGTTGTTTACAGGCTGCATAGACCAATACTTTGACTACCGTTTCGGCAGGCTCAGTTACCGCAGTCTGCGATTCGATACCAAGCAACTTGCCGAGGAGAATTTTCAGGGTGCAGCCGTTATAAATTACACCGAGCGCGAGGTGCCTTATACCCGCGTTATAGAGCACAAGCACTTTGAGAGCACACCCTCTCCAATAACTGTTGTTACATACGAGTATCCCGATGATTATGAGGATGGCAAGGTGCCCTATTATCCTGTGAACGATGCCCGCAATTCAGAGATTTATGCAAAATACAAGGAGTTGGCCGCGGCAGATGAAAGCGTTCTCTTTGGTGGTCGTCTGGCGCAATACACCTATGCCGACATGGACGATACCGTGGAAGCGGCCTTAGCTTTGTGGAGCAAAATAAAAGAATAAGTATCAAACAAAAACTGATGAACGCGTGAAGTGAACCTAAAAGTTTGGACAAGAAACTTTTAGGTTCACTTCATTTTTTGTTGTGTTTTTCGAGCTGCATATGGCAAAATGCAGAAAGAATTAGCATGGGAACACTATTTTATTTTATAAAATAGGCCAAAAAACATTTTTTTTAGCTATATTCGCGCTTTAATTCAATATTTCGTAGAGATAAACTTATTAAACATATTATTAACTAAACAAAAATTAAGTCTATGAGAAAATTTACTTTTCTATTTTTGTCGCTCTTCTTTATGGGTGCATTAGTAGCATTTTCCCAGGAAGCAGCAGATTTTAATTCACCGTATGTTACGCCTAGTGCTGACAAGCCCGAGATGGGTGTTTACAACATTCGTTTGTCTTTCTCCAAGGAGATAACAGTTACCATGCCCGATGGGGGTATTGATGTTATAAACACTGTAACAAATGAGATTGTAAAGATCGCCAATGTGCAGGTTTATGATTGGGAACCCAATGTTGCTGTGTTTGAATTTGAGAAAAAAGTGGTTCCCGGCAAGGACGGCGAAGATGAACTGCAACCCCAGTATATCGAGACCCCCGGTACATACACCTATACCATCCCCGCCGGTTGCATAACAAGTGTCGATGGCGATGAGTTTGCCGAGCATACATACACATTCACCGTTGTGAGCACATTCAATGTGGTGGATTTTTCTCCTAAGACAACAGACAAGCTCGAATATGTGGTACTCACTTTTGCCGAAGAGATCGTAGAGGTTAAAATCCCCGAGCAAGGATTGACTATCTATGATATGTATTACACAAATTTTTGGCAGACAAAGAATGAGGCTACTATAAGCGATGACAAAAAAAGTGTTACATTGGAGTTGGTGGAGCCGATAACAGCAGTTGGAATATATGATTTAGCTATATCTCCGGGTGTGTTTGTAAGCGCGGATGGTATTAATAATTATATTACAGCAACTATAACCATTCAGGATATGTCTCCTTCGTTCTATACAAATTATGACGATGAGAACCGCGTTAAGGAGATTCCCGGTCTTGCTATCGGTTTCAACAATGTGAACGAGGTCCTGTTGGTTGATGATGCAGAACCTGTTGTAGTGTATTTGCCCGGAGGTAGCGAAGCTTATGGTACAGCCGAGATTATCAATGGCAGTATTATTGTTACATTCGATACCGAGCTTACCGAGGAGGGACTTTATACCTTTGTTATTCCCGAGGGAATGTTCACAATGGATGGTGTAGCGAATGAGTATCGTGAGGTTGGTGTAGAGCTTTACACATTCACAATCACTCCCTTGGAGATTGTCAGTGTTACTCCCGCAGCAGGCACTGTTAATCAAATAGACAGAATTGTCGTTGAGTATAACCAGAATGTTGCCATAGCCTATGATGAGAATTGGCAGATGATCTCAGGTGAGATTCTTATGAGCGATGGTGTTAATGACTACACCCTCACACTCAACACCAGTTCTAGCGTTGGTAATACTGTCGAGTACCTTGTAAATGCTGTGTGGACAGGTCAGGAGTATGCAACAACACCTATCACTGCCGCCGGAACATATACTATAAACGTAGGTGATATCGTTGTAAATTATGCCCCTGAAAAATATATAGATGAGTGGGGCTGGGAGAATACAATGTATCATGGACAAGGTAGCTGCGAGGGTACCTATTCGTGGATTATTGATCCCGAGGTTTCCGAAGCCCTCCCCGGTGATGTGAACGAGGACGGCCGCGTGAGCGTAGCCGACATCACCACCGTAGTAGATGCCATCCTTAACGAAAGCACCGATGCTGCCTACGATGTAAACGGCGACAGCCGCGTGAGCGTAGCCGACGTTACCACCATCGTCGATATAATCTTGAACGAAGGCGCCTCGGAAGCCTCCAATGCACCCGCCCGCGTGGCAACCCGCAGTACCTCTGCCCTCAGCCTCTACATCGATCCCTTTGAGATAGAGGCCGGCGAAGAGACAGATATACTTGTGAACCTGAGCAACGCCGGTACCGAGATAACCGCAGTAGAGTTCGACCTCTTCTTGCCCGAGGGTCTCGAAGTTGTGAGCGACGAATACGGCTACTATCTCTCCCCCGGCAGCCGCACCCCCAACAAGCGTAACCAGCACGCAGTATCGGGCGCCCTCCTTTCAAGCGGTGCCATCCACGTAATCTGCTATCACAACAGCCAGCTCGCCTTCACCGGTGAGGATGGCGATGTATTAGTCATTACCATAAAGGCCG
>JAFTNW010000050.1 GCA_017451695.1 Bacteroidaceae bacterium | reverse complement strand
TATAACTAACACTCACACAATGCTCGCACTATTTCCAAAAGAGCAATGCGATTTAATTGTGATTTTGACAGTGCCGGTTGTTTTTTTAGAATTACTTTTGCTTGTGAGAACTGCGCACCGTGGTACTTTCGTGTCATACTGAACGAATGTGAAGTGTCTCCGGTGTGTATGCTGAGATTTCTCCACTACGTGTTCGAAATGACAAAACTACGTTTTGTTATCGGCGAGTTCGTTTAAGAACGAGCCAATGACTTTTTATATTGTTATCGGTGAGTTTTGCAGTGAACGTCGCGGGCGGCCCTCCCTCCCCTCAGTCACTTCGTGACAGAGCCTCTTTGAGGACTCCTTTGTGGTACTAAAGCACCAGCCGTCGCAAGCAGTGCTGTGGCTTCGCACTGCCCCCTCAGGCAGGGGCGCAGTTAAAGTGATGCCCCGCGGTGCACGAAAAGCAAACGAGCCAATGACTTTTTATATTGTTATCGGTGAGTTTTACGGCCATAGGTCGCGTGAAGCACAGACCGAGTTTGTGCCACGCGGGTGGCCAACAGTAAAACGAGCCAATGACCTTTTTTGTTTGGCCTATTTATCAAACTCCACCTTCCAAATATTCTTCATGTTTTTTAGAATGGATTTCTGGCGGTTGAGAGTGCGTTTCGATGGCCTTTTTGAACTATAACGGCGGGGGTTGGGCAGGCTGGCGGCTATGAGTGCGCACTGCTCGCGGGTGAGTTTTGCAGGGGTGGTCTTGAAATGGTGTTTGGCCACTGCGGCAGCACCGTAAATGCCGTTGCCCATCTCTATGCAATTGAGATATACCTCCATTATGCGCTCCTTGCCCCAAATGAGTTCTATGAGCACGGTGAAGTATGCCTCCAATCCCTTGCGCAACCACGAACGGCCGTTCCACAGAAAAACATTCTTTGCAGTCTGCTGGCTTATGGTGCTTGCTCCTCGCAGTTTCTTCCCTTTGCGGGCGGCTTCGCGTGCCAATTTAATCTGTTCAAAATCGAACCCGCAGTGGGTAGTAAAGAGGTTGTCTTCCGATGCTACCACGGCAAGTGCAAGGTTGGGGGTGATATCCTCCAGCGGTGTCCACTCATAGTGTATGGGTGCATCTTCGCTCCAATGGCGCGACAGCATGAGTGGCGTGTATGGCGGGTTTACGAACTTATATAATATAACTATTGCTATGCTTGCAACTATTAATACAAGCATAGCAATACCTATTATTTTGAATATCCGTCTCACCTGTTCCGGCTCTTTGCAGTGTGCGACAGATAGCGGCTTACATCGATATACACGCTGCGCGAGGGAAATTTATCGGTGGGCACGATAGTTATAATGTTGCATAGCGATTGTGTGTCGAGATTGCGCGATACAACGGTTTCAACATCCAATTTGCCATAGAGGATGTGGTCCTGGTCGTCGGGGCAGATTACGCGGAACGGGGTGTCTGTGTTTTTGCCATCGCCAATGGTGGTAATCATATCAAGTATGCCAAGGTACTTCTTTAAGTACGAATTTGTCTCCTCCTCGGGCTTTATGAGCTCTTCCGATGCACGCCATGCGTAGAAGAGGGCATTGAGGCTGACAGGGTTATATTCAAGGATTTTTTTTGCAGTCTCGTACTGTTCCATCAGTTTGCCTTGTGCCGCGTGGTTTTTAAGTGCCACCTCGTTGTCGTCGGTACCACCGTTGTAGCTTGGGAGGAACGATTGCCCGTAATACACCAATGCATAATCATCGACACGAATATAGGGGTCGTCGTTCAGATAGATATTCAGAATATCGTTGTAATATGCCTTTTCGTTGTCTATGATATCCTTTATTGTCTTATAGTCGAGCTTCGATTGTGCGTTTGCAAATAGTGCGGCAACAACAAGCATTGCCAATGTTACAATCTTTTTCATCTTATTTGTTTATTTTAATTATTACTCCATTGTTGGCCGGAACGGTTACGGCAACCTTCTCTGCCGAGTTAAGCATGATGCTCAACTCCTCGCCTGTGAGCAAGTCGGTTGCTTTTACCTTTTTATTGCTGCTCGACAGTCCAAAGTATGCGTAGGCCTCCTCGGGTATTGTAACCTCGCAGTGGCGTGCGGTATCGCTGAAATTGGTTACAACCAGCAACAGCTCTTTTTTGCTGCCTCGGAGGAACGAATATATGTGGTTGCTGTTGTATGTTTCGCTCCACGGGTTGGCATATTGCAGGTCGTAGAACTCGCCCTCTTGCAGTGCCTCGCTACTGTTGCACAGCTTCAATAGCTTGGCATGAAAGGCTTGCAACTCCTTTTCCTGCGGTGTGAGCAGGGTGGTATCGTAGTTGCCGTCGCCCTTCCAGCGGCGCAGTGTATCTACGCTCCAATAGTCGAAAATTGTTGTGCGGCCATCCACTCCGCTGTATCCCTCTTTGTCCATGCCGCGCTCGCCAAGTTCCTGGCCGGCATAGAGCATGAATGGTTGCTTGCCTATGGCTACCGATACTATGAGCGCTGCAAGGGCGCGTTCGGCCTTGGTTGCAAAGAAATCCGATGCTATGCGCTGCTCATCGTGGTTTTCGAGGAAGGTGAGCATATTCTGGCGAATATCGGCTGTCTGTTGCAGGGTGTATGTGATGCTGCTTGCCGATGTCTGCCCGCTCATTACCGCTTTAAGTGTGTCGTAGAGGCCCACTTTGTCGTAGAGATAGTCAAAACAACCATCCTTGATAAAGGTGCGGTAAATGTGGGGCTGGTATATCTCGCCTATGAAAATAATTTCGGGATACTCGGCCTTTATTTTGGGGAGTGCCCATTGCCAGAACTCCACGGGAGTCATTTCAATCATGTCGCAACGGAATCCATCAACACCTTGCTTTGCCCAATACTGCAAAATCTTAAGCATCTTCACCCATGTGTTGGGCACGGGAGAGAATTGGCGGTAGCCGCCACGGTAGTCGATGCCGTAGTTGAGCTTTACGGTGTCGTACCAATCGTTGCGCGAGGGGCTGCCAAAGCAGTCGTTACCTGTTGCACGCAAGGGTGTCTCGTTGTATGGCTCGGGGGCGCAATCCTGCGCATCGATGTTGCAGCCGTATGACTGCTCGCCCAGATAGTAGAAGTTGTTGTGTCCCATAAAGAATGCTCCCTTGTCGTCGTGCTCGCCAAAGTCGTATGTACCGGCAGGGCGGTTGTCGCTCTTGTAGTGGCGTGCCACATGGTTGGGGATAAAGTCCATAATAACCTTCATACCGGCTTTGTGGGTGCGGGCAACAAGGTCGCGGAACTCATCGCGGCGTTTCTCCACGTTCACTGCAAGGTCGGGGTCGCAATCGTAGTAGTCTTTGATGGCGTAAGGCGAGCCTGCCTCGCCCTTAACGGTGGCGGGGTGGGTGCTCTCGATGCCATACTTGCTGTAATCGGTGCGGGTGGTGTGTTCTATGATACCGGTGTACCACACATGGGTAACTCCAAGGTCGCGTATGGCACGCAGAGCCTTTGTGGTGATATCGTTGAATTTACCGCAACCATTCTGTTCCATTGTGCCACCGGCAACGCAGTTTGCATTGCTGTTGCCAAAAAGGCGGGGCAGTAGTTGATATATAATTATGCGTGACATAGTTCTATGTTTTCGGCACCTGCTGCAGGTGCAATTTTCTTAATCATTCCTTGTAACACGGCGCCGGGGCCACACTCTGTGAAGGATGTAGCACCATCGGCAATCATCTGCTGTACCGATGCGGTCCAACGCACAGGCGATGTGAGCTGTGCAATGAGGTTTTGCTTAATCTCCTCGGGGCAAGTGTGGGGCTTGGCATCCACATTCTGATAAACAGGGCACTTGGGGGTGCTGAATGTGGTTGCTGTTATTGCTGCCGCAAGCTCCTCCTTGGCGGGTTGCATGAGAGGGGAGTGGAATGCACCACTCACAGCAAGGGGCAATGCGCGCTTGGCGCCGGCTGCCTTCATTGCCTCGCAAGCCTTGGCAATGCCCTCGGCATCGCCCGATATTACCACCTGCCCGGGGCAGTTGTAGTTTGCTGCAACCACGGTGCAACCGCCTGCACTTACCTCGGCGCAGATGTTTTCCACCTGTTCGTCGGTGAGGGCGAGTATGGCTGCCATGGTCGATTGTTGTATTTCGCAAGCCTTTTGCATGGCAAGTGCGCGCTTATAAACCAATTTAAGACCATCTTCAAAGGTGAGCGCGCCGGCGGCAGTGAGCGCCGAGAATTCGCCAAGCGAATGGCCTGCCACCATTTCGGGTGCAAACTCTTCGCCCATGGCAAGAGCCGAAACAACCGAGTGTATGAATACAGCCGGCTGTGTAACCTTGGTCTGTTTCAGTTCCTCGTCGCTTCCTTCAAACATTATATCGGTTATTCTGAATCCTAAAATTTCGTTTGCTTTCTCGAAAAGTTCCTTTGCTATGGGATTGCTCTCGTATAGCTCCTTTCCCATGCCTGTGGATTGTGCTCCCTGTCCGGGAAATACAAATGCTTTCATATATAAATGTTTTTCTTACTGATTTTGTTCTCGTATATTTTGCAAAGATAGTGATTATATATATATAATAGGTGGCTTTTTAATGTTTTTTAGTGTTTCGAGCATTTTGCACTTATTTATAGATTATTTTAATAGCTGTAATAGAAAAAATGAACATAAGAAACGTAAAAAAAATAAAAAGTGTGTTATTTTTGCAGAATTGTTTACGAAATTGAGCAAATACCAATATGCTCGATTGGGGTAACGCCAGAAATTTACATAAATGATAAGCGGATTAGGAATAATTAAATAATTAACTAACTAAAATATTTGATTTATGTTTAAAAATTTTCAGGGATTCAATATTCTGGAAAAGATTCAGAAGGATAAATCCCACAAGAGAGAGAGAAAGTTGCCGCTGACTACGCTGAAACTTATTCTCATTACTGCTGTAACAATGGTTGTGGCATTGCTGCCCACAGAAACTTTCCATGAGATTGGTCTTGAGGGGCTCACTGTTATTCACCAGCGTATCATCGCCTTGTTTGTGTTTGCCGCACTCATGTGGCTCACTGAAACAATGCCTTCGTGGGTAACATCCATGATTGTAGTTACAGTGATGCTGTTCACCGTATCTACAAGTGCATTCAGTTTCCTCCGTCCCGATGATACATCGGGCCTTGTACCTTTCAAGAGCATCTTCGCTTGTTTCTCAAACCCCACCATCATGCTGTTTATCGGTGGTTTTGTACTTGCGATTGGTCTTACAAAGGTTAAACTCGATGTGGCTCTCGCCCGCGTGTTGCTTAAACCTTTCGGTACAAAATCGGAGATTGTGCTCCTTGGATTCATGTTCGTTACTGCCATCTTCTCGGCATTTGTGAGCAACACTGCCACCGCTGCCATGATGTTGGCATTCCTTACTCCCGTGTTGCGTTCACTCCCTGCCGATGGCAAGGGCCGTATTGCGCTTGCGCTTGCAATCCCCGTGGGTGCCAACCTTGGTGGTATGATGACTCCCATAGGTACCCCTCCCAACATGATTGCTCTTGATTATCTTGCATCGCAGGGTATGGGCATCAGCTTTGTGGATTGGACTCTAAAGATGGCTCCCTTTGTTATCGTGCTGCTTGTTCTTGCATGGATATTGCTCCGTTTCCTCTTCCCCTTCAAACAGAAGAATATCAAGATTGAGATTGAGGGAGAGATTAATTGGAACTACCAGACATGGTCGGTTGTAATAGCCTTTATTCTCACAATCTTCATGTGGATGTTCGGTACCGATATGTGGGGTATCGATACCAATGTGGTGGCCATGATTCCTATTGCAATATTCTGTGCAACAGGTATCCTCACACGCCGCGACCTTGAGGAAATCAACTGGAGCGTGCTGTGGATGGTAGCCGGTGGTTTTGCCCTTGGTGTGGCTCTTAACTATGGTGGCGATGCCTCTTTGAGCAGCCTCATTGTCAAGTCTGTTCCCTTCGGTAAATTCTCTCCTGTAATGGTTATGATTCTTGCCGGTGTCATCTGTTTTGGTTTCTCTAACTTTATCTCGCACTCGGCTGCAACATCGTTGTTGGTTCCCGTGCTTGGTGTGGTTGCAAGCGGTCTTGGCAGCGCGCTCGATGGCGTTGGCGGTCCCCAGGCTATGTTGGTTGGTATTGCCATTGCATCATCGGTTTCAATGATTCTCCCCATCAGTACTCCTCCCAATGCCATTGCTCACTCAACAGGTTTCATTGAGCAGAAGGATATGATGACCGTAGGTATTATCATTGGTCTTTTGGGCCTTGTACTCGGATACTCAATGTTGATATTCGTTGGTTTCTAAAAAGGACAGAATTTATTCTTAAATAACGGTTCCGGCTCGCAATTGGTTAAATTTTCAATTAATATAACCAATATGTGGGCCGGATTTCTTATATTCGCATCTGCCAAATGATTGTTCGATGGAATTACGACAACTGAAATATTTTGTAAAGAGTGCCGAATACCTCAATTTCTCCGAGGCTGCAAAGCATCTGTTTATAACGCAGAGTACTTTGTCGCAACAGATAAAGCAACTTGAATATGAGCTGGGGTTCACTCTTTTCTTGCGCAACAGCCGTCATATATCACTCACCGAGGCGGGTGAGGAGTTTCTCCCGTTTGCTCGGCGCACCATACAGGATGCCGAGGATGGCGTGCAGCGTCTTTACGACCTGCAACATGTGCAAACCGGAACATTGCGTGTGGGTGTAACGTACAGCCTTAACACCGTGCTCACCGAGGGGCTCATGCGTTTTATGCACTCTTACCCCGGTATAAAATTGGAGATATATTACAAGACCATGGCCGAATTGCAGGAGTTGTTGCGTGCCCGCAAGCTCGATTTTGTGCTATCGTACAAGCCGCTCATGGAGTCGCCCGATATTGAGGCCATGCCGTTGTTCGACAACACCTTGGCAGTGGTGGTAGATAACGCGCACCCGCTTGCAAAGCGTTCTTGCGTTGAACTGCACGAACTGCAAAAATACAACCTGGTGTTGCCATCGGTGGGATTGCAGGCACGCAGCATGCTCGATAAACTTATGGAGGGCAAGGATTTTGAACTGTCGTCAAAACTTGAGCTGAATGAAACAAATATATTGTTGCAGGTGGTGGCCACGGGCAATTATGCAACAATACTATCCACATCGGCGGTCTTTGGCAATACACGCTTCAAGGCTGTTCATATTAACGAGCCTGACAATGTGATGCAGGCATCGCTGTTGAGCCTGCGTGGGGCATATCAAAAGGCATCGGCAAGGGAATTTATAAAAATATTGCTCGATACCGAGGCAGTGAAGCGTCGCTTGATGAACTGTTTTTAATAAATCTTTATACTAAAATATTGATTATGGTAGAAAAATATAGTGCTATAAAGAGAGTACCGAGTTTCGATGTGGATTCTTCATCAACGATGAAGGCAACGACATTTCTTAATTATGCACAAGAGGCTGCAAATATTCATGCCGACTACCTTGGTGTGGGCTACGACTCAATGCAGGTTACGCGCAAGGCATGGGTGCTTGCCCGCATGCATGTGATATTCCATCGTCTGCCCAAGTGGAGGGAAAATATAAATATGCAGTCGTGGCACAAGGGTGCAGTGGGTTTCCAATATCTGCGCGATTTTGAGATGTTCGATAAGGAGGGTAACGAGAAACTCGTTTCGGCAACCACATCGTGGCTTGTTATAGATATTGATACACGCAGGCTTGCAAAATACTCGGAACTTGCCGAGGACGAGGGTAAGTGTATTGCCGATAATGCAATAGCCGAGCCTGCTCCAAAAATCACTATGCCCCGCGGCGTGGAACCCGTTCACGTTACCAGCCATGCGGTAGATTACTCCGACCTTGATATGATTGGTCATGTAAATAATGTGAAATATACCGAGTGGGCTATGAATGCGGTGGAGCTCGATGTTACTACATCGCGTCCGTTAAAGGAATTGATAATAAATTTTAACAACGAGGTTAAGGCCGGCGACACCGTGGAGATTTATCGCCACAGCGAAACGGCCGAGGATGGCTCGCTTGTCTATTACATAGAGGGTAAGGTTGCCGACAAATCTTCGTTCGTTGAGAAATTGGTATTCTGATTATAAATACAGCCATAAAAACAAACTGCCGAGGAGTTCCTCGGCAGTTTGTTTATTCTATATCTTCAATCTCGGGAAGCTCCACCACCTTGGCCGGCAGCATTTTCCCTTTTATGCGTAGTTTTACCATCTCCTCGGCTGTGTTGCAGTGCACCGTAACGCTTTTGCGCACATAGCCGGGCGACCTGTTTGTACCGTTGTATGTAATGAAGATGGTGTCCTTCTCCCCGGGTGCAACCGGCGATGTGGGGAATCGTTTATCGGTGCAACCGCAGCTTGTGATTACGCGATGAATGTAGAGTGGTGCGTTGCCTGTGTTTTTGTATATGAAGGCACACTCTATCACTGCAGAATCGGCAGGGAAGGTGCCCATGTCTATCATGGTGGTTTCAAATTCTATTTTTGCCTTTGCGTTGTTTTGTTGCGCGGTGGCTGTTGTGTAAAATGCTATGGCTAATATTAATAAAAGAATGTTTTTCATGGTATTTTCAAAATTTGCACGATGCAAAGTTATTCTATTTTTTCTGTTTGCTCCTGTTTTATACTTTTTTTAACCTCTTTTTACCTGTTTAACACCCTTTACACTCTCAATCTTGTCGGTGAGTTTGCGCAGTTTGGCATTGTCGTCTATAAGCAGAGAAAGGGTGCCCGAGAAGAGTGTGTCGTGCGATTCAATGTTTATTCCGCGCAGAATAACACCTTTCTCTTGCGATATTATTGAGGTTATATTGTTTACAATGCCTATGTCGTCGTGCCCCACAATGCGCAGCGTTACGGGGTAGAGCGCATTGTTCTTGTCTATTTCGCTCCATCGTGCCTCGATTATGCGGTACGGGTAGCGTTCGTGCAACTGCTTGGCGTTGGCGCAATCCTTGCGGTGGATGGATATTCCGTCGTGTATGGTTACGAAACCGAAAATATCATCACCGAATATGGGATTGCAACATTTTGCCAGCTTGTAATCAACCCCTTTGAGGTTACGTTCTATTACAAGAACATCGCCATTGGTGGTTGCATCCATGTCGCCCGAGAATACATAACCTCCTGCGCTGTGGCCTGTTTCGTAGCCCTCGTTCTGCGGGGTGGTGAGCTCCTGATATTTCTTGAAAACATCGCTCACATCTATTCCGCCTTCGGCTATGCATTGGTAGAAGTCGGTGAGTCGCTTGTATCCCATCTTGCGTATCAGGTGGTCCATCATAGCCTCGTCATACTCAATCTTGTGGTTCTTGAATTTGCGTATGAGCATTTCGCGGGCTATGTCGGCCTGTCGCGCGGTGATGTCTTTGAGGGCTTGGCGTATCTTGGCTCTTGCGCGCCCGGTCTGTGCAATAGAGAGCCATGCCTGCCTGGGTGTCTGGCTGTTGGAGGTGATAATCTCCACCTGGTCGCCATTGTTAAGCGTGTGGCGCATGGGTACATTACGCCCGTTTACGAGCGCACCGGTACACTTGCAGCCAAGCCCGGTGTGTATGCTGAATGCGAAATCAAGGATGGTGGCTCCCTTGGGCAAGCGATAGAGGTCGCCTTTGGGGGTGAAGATGAAAATCTCATCTTTGTAAAGTTCCATCTTGAATTTGTTGTCGCTCACATCCTCCTCGTTCATGTTCTCAAGAGTGTCGCGTATGGAGGCAAGCAGGTTGTCGAGCCCTTTTTCGCTCTTTATTCCCTTGTATCGCCAGTGGGCTGCAAGGCCGTGCTCGGCAATGGCATCCATGCGCTCGGTGCGTATCTGAACCTCCACCCAACGACCCTCGGGGCCCATCACTGTTGTGTGCAACGATTCGTATCCATTGCTCTTGGGTACTGACAGCCAGTCGCGCAGGCGGTGCGGGTTGGGGGTATACATGTCGGCAATTATCGAATAAACCTGCCAGCAATCACTCTTTTCGTTCTGCGGTTCGCTGTCTATTATTATGCGTATGGCAAAGAGGTCGTAAATCTGCTCAAAGGGGCGTTGCTGGCGTTTCATCTTCTGCCAGATGGAGTTGATGGATTTTGTGCGCCCTTTTATGCGGTATTTAAGATGGGGTAGTGCGCGCAGCTTGCTGTCTATGGGTTTTATGAAACCGGCAATGTAATCCTCGCGCGAGGCGGCAGTCTCTTCGAGCTTGCGGCTGAGCTCTGCATATATCTCGCTCTCGGTGTAACGCAGTGCCAGGTCCTCCATCTCCGATTTCAATTTGTAGAAACCGAGCTTGTGTGCAAGCGGTATGTATAGTTTTGAGGCTTCGCCTGCTACCTGTTTGCGTGCCTCGCTATCGGTCGATGTACGCAAGCGGCGCAACAGCACCAAACGGCTTGCTATCATTATGAGAATAACGCGCATGTCGTTTGTGAACGAGAGGAGCAGATTACGGAAATTCTCTGTTTCTATTGTGGGGCTCTTTGTATATAGAGCGTTTATTTGTGTGAGGTTTGTGAGGATTTTTCTTACCCCCTCGCCATAGTGTTCATTAATCTGCTCTATGGTGGTTACACCGAGCTGCACACAGCGGTTGAGCATGATGCTGATGATTATCTCGCGGTGATGCCCAATCTCCTGTCCTACAAGTGCGGCAGTGTGCATATCCACAACAACAGGGTGAAACCCAAAACCATCGCGCACCATTTTGCCCTCGGCAATGGCTCTCTCTATCTGATTCTTGATGAAACGATAGTCGGTGGAGAGAAGTTTCCCTTCAATGCTTTTTCTCAATACTGCATTCAACTCAAATATCTCTCTCTTCTCCTCCACGGTAAATATACCTGTCCTCTCCATAATTCTCTCTTTTTTATAGTTGAAACGCAATGCCCGCTGTTTGTGCGTTTCTTGTGCGAAGATAGCTTTTTCAAATTAAAAATAAGCATTTTTCTTATAATAATAGGATTTTGTTGAAAAATTTGTATCTTCGCAATTGTGTGGATGCCACCGCAAAACTAGAATGTGATACAACTTAAAAATTTATAACTATGATAAGTAAAGCAGACCAAGCGCTTTTGAGCAAGAAAGGAATTTCGGCACAGCAGGTTGCCGAGCAGTTGCAAACATTCAAAACCGGTTTCCCGTTCCTCCCAATCGAGGCTGCGGCAACCATAGGGCAGGGTGTGGTATCTCCCTCGCAAGAGGAGATTGATGCAGCTCTTGCTGCATGGGACAGCTACTGCGCATCGGGCAAGAGCATCCTTAAATTTGTTCCCGCATCGGGTGCTGCCAGCCGCATGTTCAAGGATCTTTTCGCCTTCCTCAGTGCAGAGTACAACGTACCGACAACCGATTTTGAGAAGAATTTCTTTGCCAATATCAAAAAGTTCGCTTTCTACAACGACTTGGATGCCACTTGCGTAAAGAACAACGGCGCGGGTATAGAGGCTCTTGTTGAGAATGGCAAGTACAAAGAGGTTGTTTTTAATCTGCTCGACTTTACAGTTATGAACTATGGCTCTCTGCCAAAGGGCTTGCTTAAATTCCATACATACGAGGCTGCTGCACGCACGGCTGCCGAGGAGCATTTTGTAGAGGGTGCGCTCTATGCGGCAACCGATGGAAAGGTTAAACTGCACTTTACCGTTTCGCCCAACCATAAAGCTCTTTTCCAGGAACTCGTAGCCGAGCGCAAGGAGTATTACGAGCAACTCTTCGGCGTTACATACGACATCTGTTTCTCGGAGCAGAAACAGAGCACCGATACCATTGCAGCCGATGCCGATAACCAACCCTTCCGCGAGAATGGCGCTTTGGTGTTCCGCCCCGGTGGCCATGGTGCGCTCATCGAGAACCTCAACGACATTGATGCCGATGTCATATTTATAAAGAATATCGATAACGTGGTGCCCGACCGCTTGAAACCCGATACCGTAACATACAAGAAACTGCTTGCGGGTATCTTGGTGCAGAAACAGCAACAGGCATTTGAATATCTGCGTCTTATCGACAGCGGTAAATATACCCATGAGCAGGTGATGGAGATTGTACGCTTCCTGCAACAAGACCTCATGTGTCGCCACATGGAGATTAAGGATATGGAGGATTGCGACCTTGTACTTTATCTGCGCAAGAAACTGAACCGCCCCATGCGCGTGTGCGGTATGGTAAAGAATGTGGGCGAGCCGGGCGGTGGTCCTTTCCTTGCATACAACCAAGACGGTACCGTGTCGTTGCAGATTCTTGAAAGTTCGCAGATAGACATGAACAACCCCGAATCAAAGGCAATGTTTGAGAACGGAACACACTTTAATCCGGTGGATCTTGTATGTGCAGTCAAAAACTACAAGGGTGAGAAATTCAACCTTCCTGCCTATGTTGACAAGAATACCGGTTTCATTTCGCATAAATCAAAGAATGGCCGCGAATTGAAGGCAATGGAGCTCCCCGGCTTGTGGAATGGTGCCATGAGCGATTGGAATACAATCTTTGTGGAGGTGCCTTTGGTTACCTTTAATCCTGTTAAGACCGTGAACGACCTGTTGCGCGATGTGCATCAGTAATAACCCCGATTTATGAATAACACAAAAGCACAGCGACACTTCTGATCTGACCCCAAGAAATTGGACGGATTAATAAAAAGTTTTATTGGTAAAGAGTTCGGTATTGCACCGGACTCTTTCCTTTTAGTCTCAGTTTGATTCTATCATTGTTGTAGTAGTGTATATACCTCTTCAGTTCCTGCT
>JAFTNW010000049.1 GCA_017451695.1 Bacteroidaceae bacterium | reverse complement strand
CATCGACAATGCGAGCAGCCATTGGTCGCACGCAGCATGGATGAAATTCATGCCGTGCGGGTGGCTACAAGCGAGCGTTGTCAATGGGAATTAATAACCCAATTTTCCTCATCGATAGCACGAGTAGCGATAAGTCGCGTGAAGCACAGACAGAGTTTGTGCCACGCGGGACGCGATAGCGAGGGCTATCAATGGGGAAATTTATGGAATAAATAAATTTCCTCATCGACAATGCGAGCAGCCATTGGTCGCACGCAGCATGGATGAAATTCATGCCGTGCGGGTGGCTACAAGCGAGCGTTGTCAATGGGGCAACTTGTGGAGCAAGTAATTACAAAAAAGTGGTAGCGCTGCTACCACTTTTTTTTGTGCCCATTCTTTTGATAATGCCAGCAAAATTCATTAAATCTCATAGAAAAACAAGCAACCTATTTTTCACAACATTCGAAACCACTTAAAACCATTACCGCCGGCCGTGTGTTTATATTCTGCTTAACAAATATAACATAATCATGCGGTCCATTTTACTATTCCTTACGTTCCTCTCCCTATGCAGCGCCATAAAAGCACAAACGGGAGAGAATTATCTTAACGAGCCACTGCCCCACAATTGGGATGTATCCGGCCCCTTTGAACAAACAACACCCGAAAACGATCTGTGGTGGCAGAATTTCAAAGATACAAAGCTCGATTCCTTGATAAATGTAGCAATAATGCGCAACCCCTCTGTCATTGCGGCAATAGAGAACATGAAAAGAGCAAAGGCAGTGTGGCGGCAGGCGCAAGCCAATCTTTTGCCACAAGTGGGATTACAGGCCGGATGGCAACGCAACCGAGGTAGCGGGAATATCGCCGAAACACTATACCAAGAGAGCTACGATGGTTATTTCAGCGGAGCGGTGTCTGTGAGCTGGCAAGCCGATGTGTTTGGCAGCATATACATGCGCTCAAAAGCACAGAAAAGACTATTCCAAGCAACGGAAGAGGAGTACAGAGCAGTCATGGTCTCGCTCTGTGCCGATGTTGCCACCATATATTTCTCGCTCAAGGAGAGCATTGCACGCCTTGCAGTGCTGCGCACCAACGTAGAATCGCAAAAAGAGATAATAGCAATAGTAACATCGCGCTACAACAGCGGGCTTGCATCAAAATTGGATGTTGCACAATCAAAATCGGTTTACTACAACACACTTGCACAGATTCCGGCCATGGAGGCAACCATCGATACATATCGCAACAGCATGGCGGTGCTGCTTGGGTGCTACCCGTCGGATATGGGAGCGTGGCCGGGCAACGACGGTTCGCTACCTGCCTACGTGGAGAGCATAGCACTTGGCGTGCCCGCAACACTGCTATTGCGTCGCCCCGACATAAGAGAGGCCGAAAAAAAGGTAGAGGCCGCAGCCGCCTCACTTGGTGCAAGCAAACGCGATTGGCTCCCAACCTTTTACATAAACGGAACGATAGGCTATGCATCAAAGGAGCTTAAAGAACTACCCCATACCCGAAGCCTCACATGGGAGATAGCCCCCACCATGCGCTGGACCATATTCAGCGGCGGCGAGAGAATAAACGCCACACGAGAGGCAAGAGCAACACTCGAACAGAGTATTCAGGCATTTAACAGCAATGTACTCACAGCCATGCAGGAGGTTGAGAGTGCCATGAGCGAATACAAAAACTCCATTGCGCAGATAGTTGCCATTAAAGAGGCCCTAAACCAAAGCGACGAAACACTTGCGCTCTCTTTGGAACTTTACAAACAGGGACTTACCCAATTTCAGAATGTACTCGATGCCCAACGCACCCTATTGAGCTATGAGGACAATCTTGTGCAGGCGCGCGGTGCATCGCTCAAATATCTCATACAGCTATACGAAGCACTTGGCGGCGGTTGGTAATAATTAAAAAAATCCAATATATGAAAAAGATTATCTTATTGGCAACCATAACCATTATCTGCGGTTGCCACAAAAAAACGGAACAGGCAAACGCCTCCATGGCGCTACCTGTGGAGGTGGCACTACCCATTGAGCGTGAGGTAACCCTCACACGCGAATATCCCGGGTACCTTGATGCTGTATCAACAATCTCTATTGTGGGAAGGGCAAGCGGTACACTGCAAAAGCAGAGCTACACACCCGGTGGCAGAGTAAAAAAGGGGCAGACACTATTTATAATAGAGCCCACACTATACGAAAATGCCGTAACGCAAGCCAAGGCGGCACTGAACACAGCCGAGGCTGGGCTTGAATATGCCCGCAGCAATTATGAACGCATGCAGCAGGCCATAGAAAGCGATGCCGTGAGCCAGATTGAGGTGTTGCAGGCAAAGAGCAACGTAAAAAGTTATGAGGCACAGGTAGAGAATGCCAAAGCAGCACTAAGCACAGCCCGCACCAACCTTGGATACTGCTATGTAAAGGCACCTATGGATGGTATTGTAGGTATAGAGAACTACTCCGTGGGTACATACATTCCGGGAGCAGCAAGCCCCGTGGAACTATGCAAAATGTATAAAGACGATAAGATGTATGCCTATTTCGACATAACCGATAACCAATGGCTCAACAAAGAGAAACGCGCCAACGCAGTGGGAAAGGAGGAGTATGTAACATTCACACTTGGCAACGACACATATTTCCGTTGGAAAGCCAAGATGGACTACCTGTCGCCCGACATAAACCTGAGCACCGGAACGCTACGCGTGCGAGCCGAGCTCGACAACAGCAACCTGTTTCTTAAACCGGGCAGCTACATAAGCGTGGTGCTGCCCTATGAAAAGGTCGATAACGGAATATTGGTAAAAGACGCCTCCATTGGCACCGACCAACTTGGCAAGTTCCTCTATGTGCTCAACGACAGCAACACTGTGGAGTACCGCAGCATTGCCACAGGCAATCTTGTCGATGACACCCTGCGGCTTGTAACAAGCGGGCTCAAAGCAAACGAACGCTACGTAACAAAAGCACTGCTCAAAGTGCGTAACGGCATGGCTGTTACCCCCATTATGGAGGGCTCACATGCCCAACAGAGATAGATGCCGCAAATGAGCACACAATCTTAACCATCAAAAAAAAGAGACAGCTATGAATTTCTCAAAATTCTTTATAGAACGGCCTATATTTGCCACCGTGCTATCGTTGTTGTTGCTTGTGGCAGGCGGAATATCCCTCTTTGTACTGCCCGTGGACCAATACCCTTCCATCACCCCACCCACAGTACAGGTAAATGCCGTATATCCCGGAGCAAATGCCGAAACCATTGCACAAACGGTGGGTATTCCCATAGAGCAACAAGTGAACGGAGTGGATGGAATGATTTACATGAGCTCCACATCATCCTCGTCGGGTACATATAGGCTCACTGTAACATTCGAGGTGGGAACAGATATAGATATGGCAACCGTGCTGGTGCAGAACAGGGTGAACATAGCGCTAAACTCGCTGCCCACCGAGGTAACACAGCAGGGTGTAACGGTGCAAAAACAATCGACCAACGTAGTGCTTTTCATAACCCTCACAGGCGACAGCACATATAACCAGCTATATCTATCCAATTACGCCGAATTACAGATAGTAGATCAGCTCACCCGCACCCCGGGAGTGGGCTCGGTAAACATCATGGGAGCGGGCAACTACTCTATGCGCGTGTGGCTCAACCCCGAGGCCATGCGCATAAGAGGAATATCGCCAGCCGAGGTGTATCAGGCAATATCAAAACAGAATCTTGCAATATCGGCAGGCTATGTGGGACAAACGCTTGGGAGCGATGCCGACAACGCCTTTCAATACACGCTCAACGTGCAAGGCCGTTTGAAGGATGCCGAGGAGTTTGCCAACATCGTCATTCGCAACAACGGGGTGGAGATGCTGCGCCTGCGCGACATTGCCGACATAGAGATTGGTAGCGAGACCTACGCCTCGTCGAGCCGCTTGAAAGGCAAGCCCACCGCAGCACTTGCCGTATATCAGTTACCCGGTTCAAGCTCGCTGGCCGTGTCAAAGGCCGTGCGCGAGAAGATGGAGGAACTATCCGAGGGATTCCCCCCACAGGTACAATACCAGATTGCGCTTGACACCACCGACGTTATGCGCAGCTCCATTCACGAGGTACTTTACACCTTTGTAGAGACCACCGTGCTTGTAATTTTGGTTATATTCCTCTTTTTGCAAAATTGGCGTGCCACGCTCATCCCCTGCCTCACTATACCCGTGTCGCTCATAGGAACGCTGGCTGTTATGGAGCTGTTGGGCTTTTCCATAAACACACTATCGCTCTTTGGGCTCATTCTTGCTATTGCCATTGTGGTGGACGATGCCATTGTGGTGGTTGAGAATGCCACGCGAATATTAGACGAGGGGAAGCTGGCGGCACGCGAAGCCACAGAAAAGGCTATGGAGGAGATTGCGGGCCCCATTATAGGTGTTGTGTTGGTGATGATGGCTGTATTCCTGCCTACAACCATGATTAGTGGAATATCGGGACAGCTATACAAGCAATTCGCCCTTACCATTGCCACAGCTACCCTGCTCAGCGGTTTCAACTCACTCACACTTACCCCGGCACTATGCGCCCTGTTGCTGCGCCCTGCAAGCGAGCGAAAGGAGGGAGCCTTTTTCAGAGCCTTCAACAAGGGGTACGATGCCGTGCAACACTGGTATGACAAGGTAGTGGATTTCCTCTTGCGCCGTGCATGGATTGCCGCCATAAGCTTTGCCGCAATGTCGTTGCTCGCGCTGTATATGTTCAACGTGTGGCCCACAACCTTTATCCCCGATGAGGACGATGGTTACTTTATAATCGCCGTGCAACTGCCACCCGCAGCCTCGCTCAGCCGCACAGAGGCGGTAGCCGCAAAGGTGGAAGATATAGTTTCGGCCTACCCCGAGGTAAAGACCAACATCAGCATAAGCGGATACAGCATACTGAACAACGGCCAGCAGAGCAATGCCGCAAGCGTCTTTGTGGTGCTCAAAGATTGGAGCGAGCGCAAAGAGAAGGAGCAAAAGGCTGCGGCCATTGTGGAGCGTTTCAACAAACAGGCCTATGTGGAGATTGAGGAGGCGCAGTGCTTTGCCATAGTACCGCCGGCAATTCCGGGAATAGGTAACGTGGGAGGATTACAGCTGCAATTGGAGGACCGCAAGGCACTTGGGCTCACCGAACTACAAAAGGGAGTGGATGCCATAGTGGCAAATTACCGCAAAGCCCCCTCGGTGGAGAACATGAACAGCTCCTATGAGGCCGATGTTCCACAATACTTCTTGAACATAGACCGCCAGAAGGCAATATCCATGGGGCTCGACATGGGAGCCGTACTATCTACTCTCAGTTACTACATGGGTGCTATATATGTAAACGATTTTGTGATGCTTGGCCGTATATGGCAAGTAAAAATGGCTGCCGGCGAAAAGAGCCAAAAGGTTATAGACAGCGTGCTACGCTTGAGCCTTGCCAACAACAAGGGCGAAATGGTACCATTCAGCAGTTTCATTAAGGTAGAGAACACCCTCGGCATCGACCAGCTTGGGCGTTACAATATGTATAATAGCGCAGCAATCACCTGCAACGTGGCACCAGGATACAGTTCGAGCCAGGTTATGAACGAAGTAGAAGCACTTGTAAAGGCCGAGCTGGGCAATGAGTTCGGATATGAGTGGACCGGCGTGGCCTACCAAGAGAAAACAGCCGGCAGCACCACCACCCTTATATTCATTATAGCCATTCTTGTCGCCTATCTGGTTCTTGCGGCGCAATACGAAAGCTGGGGCAGCCCTGTGGCAGCCATCACCGGTGTACCAATAGCCCTGCTTGGAGCCATTGTGGGCTGCTGGCTGTTCGATATCCCTGTGAGCGTTTATACCGAAGTGGGAATAATATTGCTCATAGCACTGAGCGCAAAAAACGGTATCCTCATAGTGGAGTTTGCGCGAGATTATCGCAGCACAGGCAACAGCATACGACAGAGCGCCGCCGAGGCAGGGCATGTGCGCCTGCGTCCAATACTGATGACCTCGTTTGCCTTTGTGCTGGGCGTGATGCCGCTGCTCTTTGCAGGAGGCGCAGGGGCCAATGCCCGCCTGTCGCTGGGTGCAGCTGTGGTCATGGGCATGCTGCTGAATACCATCATTGCCACGCTATACATACCTAATTGGTATGAGTGGGTACAGATGCTCGAAGAGAAATTGGGCAAAAAGAGAGCTCTGTAAACAACAATACAAATAACAATTGATATGTAAATACTCCAAACAACCCTTGTTTACATAATGGAAAAGGGACTGTTTGGAGTATTTTGGTTTCATATAAAACAATTCTTTTTGTCATTTAGCAAAACTTGTTTAATTTTGCAATATCCAACAAAACGGAAAACTTTTTGTTGGATATAATACGACGTTTTCGAGCGTTTTCTTTACCTTTTTGAATCTCGCAAATTTAAACACTGTTAAAGAACATGCAACAAAAGCGCCGGCCGATATGATTTTGCCTTATCACTTGTTTCATCAATCTTTAGATGCAACGAGTGAAATGAGTGTATAATCATCGGCGTGGGCAGACTGGCGTTGCTTATCCTAACAGTGAGGGCAATGCGAGAGCCTAAAAAGGTGGGGTGAGCCGATGGTCTCCTGCGCCTTATTTTTTTTTGTACCAGCATCGCAGGAACCGCAAGCGTCACAAGCACTGGCACAAAAATGCACATAGGGAAAGAAATTCGGCACAAGTTAGAGGAACAGGGACACACCGTTGTATGGTTTGCCCGCCAATTATCGTGCAGCCGTTCAAACGCATATCTGTTGTTTGAAAAAAATTCATTGGACACCAATGTTCTATTGCGTGTGTCCATTATCCTAAAATATAATTTCTTTGAATCGTATAGCGAAGAGTTCAGAATAAAGACAAAGAAATAGAGGAGAGTCCAAGTGTCCCGAACTGCTTGACATGTCAAGCAATTCGGGACACTTGGGCTTATGAAAGAATACTAAACTTTTATTCCTTTGTAAAAACTTTTTTTTACTTATTAACATTTATAACACAAAACAAAATGAAAACAAAACATTTATTTATGGCAGCAATGTGTGTTGCTGTATCGGGATTATTTTTGTCATCTTGCAACAGCGTAAAGACAAGTGTAAAAAAAGAGGTACGCGCAGCACGCATTTTGGATGTTACCACAAATGCTCACGTAAAGCCCCAAGTAGTGGATTTCGAGATTATACCAAGCGCTGAGGTTGCAGGCAGAATTGCATCATTGAACGCTGCCGACAAAACAAGAAAGTATGAGTGCTACAACGAGACCGGCCGCGTAGAGGCTACATTCCAGATTACAAAGGATTTTATGGAAGACATATTGAAGTCTCAACGCAGCAAAGTGGAAATTTGGGGAGCATCTAAGGTTACAAGAGATTTTCACGCTGATATTCTTGTAGGCGCAATCTTTGAGTACAGAACTTGCGACAACTCCGACGATTTCGAACTCACCGTTATAGGTTATCCCGCACGCTTTAAGAATTGGCGTTCGCTGACAACCGACGATTACAAGTGGATGAACCCCGAGCTCTTCCTTGAGAGACACGACACAAAACCGGTCATCGTTAATGGTTGCTGCAAATAAGCGCAACAGAGGCAAATAACTTTCAATAAACAGTAACACAAAAACATATTAATTATGAAAAGATATTTTTCACTTCTTATAGCTTTTGCAGCCGTGCTTGCTGTTAATGCGCAAATATACAGCTATGAGTCAACCGCTGTCAAGCACCAGATAGAAAAGAGCACAAGCGAAACTACTTGGTATGTACGCGCCGGTTTGAGTAGCATGTCTGCCGATGTTGATGATGCAGATAGCAAATTGGGCTATGATATAAGCGTTGGTTTCCATAAACCGTTTACAAACGCCGGTTTCTATTGGGGCATGGAGATGGCCTTGGCTTCTCAAGGATGTAGTATTGACAATTCCTACTACATATATGGAAAATTCTACAAAGGTTGTGAAGATGAATATATGGGACATCTTATTCGTTTCTCTCCCGTTACAGTGGGATACAAATACGATATAAATGTATTGGGCGGTATTACACTTGACGCTCATTTAGGTGCATTCGTTAGCTATACCTATGGACACACATACGACTGTAGTGAGGGTGATGAACTTGATGATGAATGGTTCGATTTCCACTCGAGGAGCCTTGATTATGGTTTAAGAACCGGTATCGGTGTTTGGTGGAAAAAGTTCAACTTCGATGTAAGCTATCAAAGCGGTTTCAATGATAACTTAACAGAAGGCTGTTTTGATGCATTGACATTCTCGCTGGGTTACGCGTTCTAAGAATTGTTACAATAATAAACGGGGTTCACTTCAATGAAGTGAACCCCGTTTTCATTTCCTTATCAGCAATTGTTTATAGGCGCAAATTTAAGTTCGCAGCGCGACGACACCACTCCATTCTCCTTTGTAACCTGTGCAAGATAGTGGTCGGGGGCAAGTTCCTTTATGCCATAGGACAACTCTTCGGCTGCCTCGCCCTCCTGCATATATGCCACCACAAAGTCGGCGAGATTATGGCTATACATATAATCGAGCGGGAAAGCATCAAGTATATGTTCAAGCTCGCGTATGCTGTTCATGTGGCCGTTTATATCGATGTCGCTGTATTGCGGACGACGACGGAAGGCAACATCCTCGACAGGAGTGCGGTTTACCGAGGGGACACGGCGTATTGCAATGGGCTCGTCGGGCAGTATATTCTCCACAAGGCGCATGCCTATATCGCCATTCAAATCCACAGATGTACGGGTTTTAAGGTCCATAAGCGCAAATGTGGCAAGCATGGAGGCTATAGGCTTGCCCTCCTCGTCTATCACACGCACACAACGGTCGGTGAAACCATGGTATAGAGAGCGTACCCATGTTTCTATGAAGAAACGCTCGCGCATCATGGGCATGCGGTCTATGTGCAGTGCCAAGCGGGCAAGCACCCAACCGAGCGAGGTGGTGGCACCGAAACCGCGCGCCTCGGCATGGCGGCCGCCACAAGTGAGCATATAGTTGGCCAAAGTACCGGGGCGCATGCGCCCTATCTTATCGACAAGAAACGACTCGGCAAGGAATGGGAACCGGTCTATTTTAGGATTCTTATTACTATTCATCGTTACTTTATAATTGTATGAGGGTGCTGAAAACAGCACTGCAAAATTAACAAATTAGAACAATAGCGGTTCGTCAATTTGCCCGATTTTGCATTTTTGCCGCAAAAAAGGGCCAATCAGCCTGCGTATTCGCTTAACTCGAGCCAGCGCATGGTCTTTTCGTCTATAAGTTCCATAACCTGCTGTATGCGTGCCGACTTTTCCAACAAATCGGCAGTTGGCAGGGTGCCGCTGCTCATGGCCTGCTCTATTGCAGCCTTCTCCTCTTCCAATTCAAATATCTCAGCCTCCAAAGCCTCGTACTCGCGTTTCTCCTTGAAGGTAAGTTTGCGTTTTTCCTCGGTGCGGTGCGCCTGCTTTGCGGGAGCGCTCTTGGCGGCCTGCTGCGCTGCCGCCTTTGCCGCTGTGGCACGCTCCTCGTCGCGCCAATCGCGATACTCGGTGTAGTTGCCCGGGAAATCCTTTATATCGCCATCGCCGTTGAACACAAATATATGGTCCACCACCTTATCCATGAAGTAGCGGTCGTGGCTCACCACTATAACACAACCCTTGAACTCGCTCAAATACTCTTCGAGCACCTGCAAGGTTTCTATATCGAGGTCGTTGGTAGGCTCGTCGAGCACAAGGAAATTGGGGTTGCTCATGAGCACCGTGCAGAGGTAAAGACGGCGTTTCTCGCCACCACTGAGCTTATAGACATAGTTGTATTGCTTCTCGGGCGAGAAAAGGAAGTGTTGCAGAAACTGCGAAGCTGTGAGCATTTTATTACCCACGGGAATAACCTCGGCAATATCCTTTACAACATCTATCACCTTCATCTGCTCGTTGAAGGCGAGGCCGTCCTGGCTGTAATAGCCCCACTTAACGGTTTCACCCACCTCAATGGTACCACTGTCTTGCGGAACTTTGCCAAGCAACATTTTTATGAATGTGGATTTGCCTGTTCCGTTGTTACCAACTATACCAAGTTTTTCGTAACGAGCAAACGTGTAGTAGAAATCCTTGGCTATGACCTTGCCGGGGAAGGCCTTGGAGAGAGCCTTCATCACAAATATCTTGTTGCCGATGTACTGCGCCTTTACCTCCAAGGATACTTTTGAGTCGTCGCGCATGGCAGCAGCCTTTTCTTCCAATTTATAAAAGGCATCTATGCGATACTTGGCCTTGTGGGCACGTGCCTGTGGCTGGCGGCGCATCCAATCGAGTTCCTTGCGCAGAAGGTTGCGGGCACGGGCCGTTTCGGCAGCCTTGTTCTGCAAGCGCTCTTCGCGGCGTTGCAGGAAATAGCTGTAATTCCCTTTATAGCGATATATTGTATTATCGTCTATCTCTATTATTTCGTTGCACACGTTATCAAGGAAATAGCGGTCGTGCGTTACCATGAGCAGGCTGCCGCTGAGGCGCGACAGATACTCCTCGAGCCACTCCACCATAGCCATATCAAGGTGGTTGGTGGGCTCGTCGAGAATCATCAGGTCGGGCTGCTCAATGAGGACAGAGGCCAGCGCGATGCGTTTCTTCTGCCCACCCGACAACTCCTTCACCGGTTGCTCGAAGCGTGTGATTTTTAGTTTGTCGAGCACCTGCTTGGCACGCTGCTCATAGTCCCATGCATCGAGGCGGTCCATCTCCTCCATCAATGGTTGCAGGGCTGCCGCATCGCCTGCCTGCAAGGCCTGCTCATAGCGGGCTATCACCTGCGCCTTCTCGCTGTTTCTCTGCAAGCAAGCCTCTATAACGGTGAGCCCCTCGTCAAAATCGGGTTCCTGTTCCAGGTAACCCACACGCACACCGTTGCGCAATGTTATCTTGCCCTCATCGGCAGGCTCGTCGCCGGCCACAATTTTAAGCAAGGTACTCTTGCCCTTTCCGTTGCGGGCTATGAGCCCTATGCGCTTGCGCTCCTCAACGGTGAAAGAAATTCCGCTGAACAGCTCCAGGTCGCCAAAACTCTTTGATAATCCATCTATTTGCAGGTCAATTGCCATAATTATATAGTTGATTCAAGTGCTTCGTTTTTTATCATTACAAATATACTACAAACAGGCGAAACACACAATATATCACCCACAACCACGTTTTTATATCATAACTATACTAAATGACTATGGAACGTGTTACATTGTTGCCACCCACCGCATTGAGCGATGGCTGGATTGACCCCAAATATCTACCCGAGGGAAAGGACAAATATTACATACGCAACAAGCAGGTAAAAGAGCCCGAAGGAGGCTGGCGCCACCTGCGTAGTGATGAGATAGAACAGCTGGTAAAGAACAACAACACCGCCTCATCGTGGGACACGGTGTGGGTAACCGATGAGTTCTGCACAAGCAAGATAAAAGACAATAAGTTCTACGGCACGGTGCGCATAGGGCGCGTATGCAACGGAGCCCTGCAATTCCACGACCTTCGCCTGCCCGTGGGCATCACCAATTCGAGTATTCACTCATGCGATATTGGCGACAACTGCGCCATACACGATGTTCACTACCTGTCGCACTACATCATAGGGGCACACAGCATGCTGTTCAACATACAGGAGATGTCGGCTACCGACCATGCAAAATTTGGCAATGGTATTATAAAGGATGGGGAGAGCGAGGCCGTGCGCGTGCGCATAGAGATAATGAACGAGACGGGAGCACGCGCTGTAATTCCCTTCGACGGCATGATACCCGCCGATGCCTATCTATGGGGCAAATATGTAGATGATACAGCGCTGCAAGAGCGTCTGTTCCACATAACACAAAACTCGATAGACCATCATCGCGGATATTATGGGGAGATAGGT
This sequence comes from Bacteroidaceae bacterium, assembly GCA_017451695.1. Lineage (GTDB taxonomy): Bacteria > Bacteroidota > Bacteroidia > Bacteroidales > Bacteroidaceae > HGM04593. The sequence continues at coordinate 10,713 of JAFTNW010000049.1, read as the reverse complement.
GAGCGTTGTGTAATAAAGAACTCCTCCATAATAAAGGATGTGAAGATAGGTACCGACTGCTACATAAAGGGAGCATCCAAACTAAAAAACATAACCATAAACTCATCCAACGAGGAGCCATCGCAAATAGGTGAAAATGTTATTCTTGTGAATGGCATTGTGGGCTACGGCTGCCGCATATTCTACTCATGCACAGCGGTTAAATTCATACTCGGCAACAACTCCAATTTCAAGTATGGTGCACGCCTCATAAACTCCATAATGGGCGACAACAGCACCATATCGTGTTGCGAGGTACTGAACAACCTTATATTCCCCGGGCACGAGCAGCACCACAACAATTCGTTCCTCATAGCCTCGGTAATCATGGGGCAGAGCAACATGGCGGCCGGTGCCACCATAGGCAGCAACCACAACAGCCGCACAAACGATGGCGAGCTTGTGGCAGGGCGCGGATTCTGGCCGGGGCTCTGCTCATCGGTAAAACATTCGAGCCGCTTTGCCCCATTCACCCTGCTGGCAAAGGGCGATTTCCCCGCCGAGCTGAACATTACCCTGCCATTTTCGTTGGTAAGCAATAACATTGCAGCCAACCGATTGGAGGTGATGCCCGCCTATTGGTGGCTTTACAACATGTATGCACTTGCACGCAACACATGGAAATACCACACACGCGACAAGCGCATAACCAAGGTACAGAACATTGAGTTCGATACATTTGCACCCGACACCATGCAGGAGGTCATAAAGGCACGCCGGTTGCTTGAACTATGGACTGCAAAGGCATACTACAACAGCATAAATAAGCCGCAAGATACCACATGTAACCAATCATCATTGATAGAGGCAGGGCACAAACTGCTCAATGGAGAACGCGAGGTGGTGGATAGCCTCATCATCACGGGGGAGGGAATGGAAAACAGCCGTCGCCCGGTACACATCATCAAGGTTTACGATGCCTACCATGCCTACGGCGACATGCTCATTCACTATGCAATAAGCAATGTATTGAATTGTGGGGCTGTAACCGATTTCATCAATTACAAGAAAGAGGATTCGCTGCTTGCACAGGAGTGGATTAACCTGGGTGGCCAGCTCGTAATGGAACGCGACCTGAACACCTTGCGCAGCGATATATGCAATGGTACGCTCTGCTCATGGCAAGCAATACACAACCGCTACAACGAGTTGTGGCAGCGTTACCCCATCGACAAATTGCACCACTCTCTCAATGCCCTGTGCGCGGTATATGAAACCGAAGAAATTACCTACGAACTATGGCTGAGAGCTCTGCAAGAGGGCGAACGAATAGAGCGCTACATGGCCGAGCAGGTATATCTGTCGCGCAAGAAGGATTACAACAATCCGTTCCGCGCATCGACATGCCGCAATGCCGATGAGGAGCAGGCTGTTTTTGGCGAGGCCGAAGATAATGGTTTTGTGAAACAGATGCGCGAAGAGACTGCCGCAAATATCAAAAAGTTAGAGGCGTTGAAAGAGAGTATTAACAGAAAAGCGAGTGATTAATCACTCGCTTTTCTGTTATTCACCGCCACCGGGGAAACGCCCGCCACGCGGGCGACGACCGTTGTGCATGGATTTCTTTTGGTATTCGAGGTACTTGTTATACTGTTCCTCGGTAAGAATCTGTTTCATCTGCTCGTTGCGCACCTCCATACGTTTTTTCATAACCTCGGCACGAGCTTTGCGCTCCTCGTCGGTGGGCTGCACACGCTTCCCATCGCGCTCGGCACGCTCGCGGCGGGCCTTCATGCTATCCTGCATGGCCATGGCATCGGAATAATTCATAAGGAATATTGCCTGATACTGAACACTGTCGAGCTGCAACACCTCTTGCAGATTCTTTGTCTGAGCCAAAGCCATAGCCTCGGGGTTTATCTGGCGACGACGCGCCTGCCCGCCCCTCTGTCTCTCTTGCGAAAATGCGGTAACGGCAACTATCATTGCCATTGCCAGGAAGATTGTCTTTTTCATACTTTTCAGAAAACGGTTTGATAAATAGACTGCAATAAAAGAGGAAAGTAAAACGCGAGGGCCGGGTTTTAACATTGATTAACCTTGATTGCACACCACCCCATCGACCATGCGTATTGTACGGTCGGTTATACGGGCAAGTTCCTCGTCATGTGTTACAATGAGGAATGTTTGGCCATAGCGGTCGCGCAATTCAAAGAAGAGCTTGTGCAATTCCCCTTTATTCTTGCTGTCGAGGCTGCCCGAGGGCTCATCGGCAAGTATGAGCGAAGGCCTGTTTATAAGAGCACGGGCCACTGCCACACGCTGGTTCTCGCCGCCCGACATTTCGGAGGGTTTGTGCCCGGCACGCTCTTTAAGCCCCATTACGCCAAGCAGTTCCATGGCCTCTTTCTCGGCCTCGCTGCGGTTGCGCCCCGCAATGAGAGCCGGGATTATGATGTTTTCGAGCGCAGTAAATTCGGGCAACAACTGATGAAACTGAAAAACAAAACCTATATGCCTGTTACGGAACGTGGCAAGCTGCTTGTCGCTCATATTGGCAAGTTCCTCACCATTGAAACTTATACTGCCCGATGTGGGGCGGTCCAGAGTACCAATCAACTGCAACAGGGTTGTCTTGCCTGCACCGCTTGGACCCACGATGCTTATAACCTCGCCCTTGTCGATGTGCAGATTCACTCCACGCAGCACATGCAACGTTCCAAAATTCTTTGTTATATCCTTTATATCTATCATATCTCTTTTATTACATATTCGGCAAGGTGGCAACCAAATGCAGCTGTGAAATATCCGAGGGAACCTATTATAGGCTTGCCACCCGAGGGATTGGGTTGCAGGGCATAGCCACGCGGCTCCTCTACACTGAACACCACCGGAAGCTTGTACAGCCCACGATAGGGGCGCAACAGGCGACGCATATTCTTGGCAAGTGTGCAATGCTCGCTCTTCCACAAATCGCCCAATCGTATATCGGCAAGGTTCATTTTGGTACCCGCACCCATGCTCGACACAATCTTCACACCACCCTGCCAACAAGCCACTATGAGGGCTGCTTTTGAGGGCAAGGTATCAATGGCATCTACCACAAAGGAGTAGCTGTACTCGGCAAGCAGCTGCGGGATGTTCTCCTCGGTTATGAACATCTTTTTTACCACCAGCCTTACAGCGGGGTTTATAGCCTGCAAACGAGCAGCAACCACATCGCACTTGGGCTGCCCCACTGTTGAGACCAAGGCCGGCATCTGGCGATTGATATTTGTAACATCCACCTCATCGGCATCTATAAGTGTGAAGGCACCCACCCCCGCACGGCAAAGCATCTCGGCTGCCCATGAGCCCACACCGCCAAGCCCCACCACAAGCAGGTGGGCATCTTTGAGGCGCTGTTGCCTTTCGGCACCAAGCAGCTGTTCTCCGCGTTGTAACCAATCTTTATCCATAACAAGTTACGAAAGTACAAAAATATAATCATAAAGATTGAATTTTGTTGCAAAAAGGGCGAATTGGGGAGCAAAAAGGGCGTGCAACTGATTATTTACGTGGCATCTTCAATATTTTTTGCAATTATATTTGTATCTTTGCAGTAATCTGCGAAGATAGACTACACTCGCTGTGAAATACCGAAGCAAGTTTCGTATCTCGCCCGTTTGCACTATTTTTGCAACAACAAATTAGTTTAAGTAAATAAATTATAACATACAAAATGAAAATTGCTATTGTAGGTGTGAGCGGTGCTGTGGGACAGGAGTTCCTGCGCGTGCTCGATGAGAGAAATTTCCCCTTTGACGAGTTGGTACTCTTTGGGTCGGCTCGCAGTGCGGGACAAGTATATAACTTCAAGGGTGTGGATTACACCGTTAAGGAACTGAAACACAACGACGATTTCAAAGGCATCGATTATGCGTTTGTATCGGCCGGCGGCGGTGTTTCAAAGGAGTTTGCCGAGACCATCACAAAGCACGGTTGCGTGATGATTGACAACTCAAGCGCATTCCGTATGGACGAGGATGTGCCCCTTGTTGTGCCCGAGGTGAACCCCACCGACGCATACAACCGCCCCCGCGGCATCATTGCCAACCCCAACTGCACCACCATACAGATGGTAGTGGCTTTGAAGGCTGTTGAAGGCCTCTCGCACATCAAGCGCGTGCACTCATCTACCTATCAGGCAGCAAGTGGTGCCGGTGCGGCAGCCATGGCCGAGCTCTACGAGCAGTATCGCCAAGTGCTTGCAGGCGAGGAGCCCACAGTGGAGAAATTCGCTTACCAGCTTGCCTTCAACGTAATTCCCCAGATTGATGTATTTACCGACAACGGCTACACCAAGGAGGAGATGAAGATGTATAACGAGACACGCAAAATTATGCACAGCGACATTCAGGTGAGCGCGCAGTGCGTGCGTGTACCCGCACTTCGTTCACACTCGCAGACATTGTGGATTGAGACCGAGGAGCCTCTCACCGTGGAGCAGGTACAGAAGGCTGTTGCCGAGGGCCAGGGCCTTGTGCTCATGGACAACCCCGAGAAGAAAGAGTACCCCATGCCCCTGTTCCTCGCAGGCAGCGACCCCGTATATGCAGGCCGCATACGCAAAGACCTCACCAACCCCAATGGTATAATCATGTGGATTGTAGGCGACCAGATAAAGAAGGGTGCCGCACTCAACGCAGTGCAGATTGCCGAGTTCCTAATTAACAACCCGCAAAAGTAATTCAGCAGATATACATATAATCAGCGGGCAGCCACATGGCTGCCCGCTGATTATATGTATTAATTATTCCGATGTACGATACTTGCCCTCGTCGTCATCCTCCAACATACTCAAATAGGATTGGTAACGGCTTGGGGCTATCTTACCCTCTTCAAGGGCGGCAAGCACGGCACAACCGGGCTCGTGCGTATGGGTGCAGTTGCCATATTTACAACCGCCCGACAAGGCAAAGAACTCCACAAAATAGTGGGGTATCTCCTCGGCCTCCATTGCGTATGAGCCAAAACCCTTGACACCCGGAGTATCCACGAGATAGCTGCCCGGCATAAACTCGAACATCTCGGTATATGTGGTGGTGTGCATACCGGTGTCGTGTATCTTGGAAATTTCGCCCACCTTGGCTGCCAACTGCGGGGCTACGGCATTCACAAGGCTCGATTTGCCCACGCCCGAATTGCCTGCCAGCAACGACACCCTGCCACGCATGGCCTCTTTAAGGGCATCTATACCCTCACCCTTTTCGGCACTTGTTACAAGGCATCGATAGCCGATGTTCTCATATAGCGCAACAAGGTACTGCATTTCGGCAGCCTCATCGGGGGTATAAATATCGGCTTTATTGAACACCAGCACCACAGGCACACGATAAGCCTCGGCCGAGGCCAGGAAACGATCGATAAAGGTGGTTGATGTGGCGGGGTGGCTTATTGTTACAACAAGGAAACAGAGGTCGAGATTAGCGGCAAGTATGTGCGACTGCTTGGATAGATTGGAGGCTTTACGCACAATATAGTTCTTGCGCTCCATTATATCCACAATGTATGCCGTACCATCGGCACGCACATCAAATTTCACATTGTCGCCCACAGCAACAGGGTTGGTACTCTTTATTCCCTTCAAACGGAAATTGCCCTTTACCCTGCAATCGACCACCGTTCCGTCGGTGGCACGCACTGCATATACGCTACCCGAACTTTTTATAACTACACCCTGCACTATAAGCCTGTTTTACACGGTAAGTATCTCCTTCTCCTTGGTTGCAAAAATCTCCTCGGCACGCTTTATGTACTTGTCGTGAATCTTCTGCAACTTCTCCTCGCCGTCCTTTGCAACATCCTCGGGAGTGCCGTCTTTAACAGATTTCTTCATTGTGTCAATACCGTCGCGACGAGCATTGCGGATACTGATTTTTGCTGTTTCCAACTCGTGTGAGCACTGCTTGACGAGGTCTTTACGACGCTCACCGGTGAGGGGCGGGATGGCAATGATGATAACCTCGCCATTGTTGGTGGGCATGATACCCACGGGAGAGTCTATAATGGCCTTCTCGATGGGAGCAATCATATTCTTGTCCCAAGGCTTGATGGCGATGGTGCGCAAATCGGGGGTGGTGATTGTTGCCACGTTGTTCAAAGGCATCTCGGAGCCGTATGAGCTCACACGCACGCAATCGAGAATATGAACATTGGCCTTACCCGCGCGAATATGCGAATACTCCTCTTCGAGGTGCATGATAGTCATCTCCATCATCTCCTCTATCTCACTTAAACAAGCTTTTACATCTAACATAGGATTCTATTTTTAATTAATTATTTCGTGTAACACCCTGCAAAAATAAGGGATTATGCACGAAGATACTATTATTTTACGAATTTTAATTATTAGTAACCGTTTATTTTTCATCACACCGTTTTTACGCTACAAAAACGGTTGCTTTTTATTGATATCACACAAAAGATGCTATTTTTGCGGTATCTGCATGAAACGGCTGAATTTTCCCCGAAGAAGAGGAAACAAAATTAATATACGTTGTGAAAAGAGTGGCAACCAAGCACCGCAGAGAAATGTTCTAATATAAAAAGGAGGTAATATTATGGCAGGTAAGAGAGGACAAAACCATCTGATTAAGATTTTTGGCGGCAATCTGTGGCAGGCACAGCTTGTGCAGGGGCTTTTGGAGGCAAACGATATTCCGTGTGTTTTAAGGAACGAAACAATGTCGGCAGTAACCGCGCCATACGCCACATTGGGCGGCGAGGTGTGGGTAATGATTGACGAAAGGAACCGCGAAATGGCCGAAAGCATATTAAACAAGGAGTGTGTATCGTCGGCACCCTACAATTGAGACAAATAAAAAATGCCACCTTGCAAGGTGGCATTTTTTATTTCAAAGTCATTCTGACTATGCTTACGCTTTAATCTCTTTGATACGAGCCTTCTTACCTGTAAGAGCACGCAGATAATAAAGTTTAGCACGACGAACACGACCAAGCTTATTAACAGTGATGCTGTCGATAGCGGGCGAGTTCAAAGGGAAGATACGCTCTACACCAACGGTACCCGACATTTTACGTACTGTAAAACGCTTTTCAGCACCCTGACCACAGATTTTGATTACAACACCGCGGTACATCTGGATACGCTCTTTTGTTCCCTCAATGATTTTGTATGCTACTGTGATTGTATCACCGGGGTGGAAGTTAAGCTCGCGCTTTACATCAGTAGCAAATGCTTCTTTAGCAATTTTAATTAAATCCATTACTTTGAATTGTTAAATTGTTCAATCATTCCAACGCAACATATCAAGTTACTCTTCCTTGACAGCGATTACGCCGAAAGCGACCGCAAAGATAGAGCAAAATCCCGACTCCGCAAAATTATCCCCCTGTTTTTCACCGAGCAGAGCATTTATTTTGTCGCTTTTTATACAGCTTTTTTGTTTTTTTAGAGGCAAAATGCTATTTTTGAAACATCTAAAAAGCACAAATTATGAAATACAGAGCTATTGCAATGATACTCATGGCCATTGCCTTATTGCAATCGTGCCACGAGCGCAAGACCCTCACAGCCATTGAGGCGGGCAATATCGCCGTTACACACACCGACAAGAGCGATGGCGCAGCCGCCGTGCGCCAAATCCTTGAAAAGAGCCGCGCTGCGGTGGATAGCATAAAGGCACCTGTTATAGGCTCCGCGGCCATGGAGCTTGCGGTATATCCGCCCGAAAGCCCATTGATGAATTTTGCAGCCGACGCTCTGCACGCAACGGCACAGCAGCACAGCGACACCCCCATAGACATTGCCATAACAAACAAAGGCGGCTTGCGCAGCACTCTGGCGCAGGGCCCCATAACATTTGGTGATATATATAATGTATTCCCATTTAAAAATACCCTTGCCCTGCTCACACTCAACGGCGAGGAGCTTACACAACTATTTGCCGAGATAGCCAAGGTAAAAGGTGAAGCCATAAGCGGAGCAAGGCTCGTAATCACCCCCGCAGGCGAATTGCTCGCAGCAACGGTAAACGGCAAGCCGATAGATGCAAAGCGAGAATACCGCATTGCCACATCGGACTACCTATCGCAGGGCAACGACAAACTTTACACGCTTGGGAAAGGGCGCAACAAGGTTATTAAAAGCGATGTTACCATACGCGACCTTATGATACAATACATTGCCCAACTGCATAGCAACGGCAAAGCAGTGAGCGCAGCCATCGACGGGCGCATAACAGTGAAGGAGTAATACACTATTATCATGAAAAAGATTTTTACAGCCATACTATTGCTTGCAGCCACCACAATAGTGGCGCAAGAGAGGATAACAATACTGCACACCAACGACACGCACAGCTGCATAGAGCCCGAGAAGAACGGCAATGCCGGCGTGCTTAACCGTGCCCTGCTCATTGAGGCAATAAAAGATTCGGTGGGTGCAGAGAATCTATTATTGTTCGATTGTGGCGACTTTTCACAAGGCTCGCTCTACTACAACACCTTTAAGGGGAGCGTGGAGATAGAGATAATGAACGCCATGGGCTACAACGCCGGCGCAGTGGGCAACCATGAGTTCGACTTTGGGATAGAAAACCTTGCACGCCTCGCAAGAATGGCAGGATTTCCCCTGCTATGCGCCAATTACGACTTTACGGGCACACCCTGCGAAGGGTTAATAACTCCCTACACCATAATAAAACGCAAGGGCGTGAAGATTGGAGTGTTCGGCCTCTCGCCCAACCCCGTAGGGCTCATTTCAAAGGACTATTACGCAGGCATTGAATACCTGTCGCCCATAGAGACCGCCAACAAGTGTGCGCAGAAACTGCGCGAACAGGGGTGTGATATTGTAATATGCCTCTCGCACCTCGGTTACCAAATGCCCAATGAGGCCTGCGACGACGAACGCCTTGCAGCAGCCACAAAAGGAATTGATTTAATTCTGGGCGGGCACTCGCACACCTATTTCAAGGAGCCTGCAACACTGATAAATGCCGAGGGCAAGGAGGTGATAATGCAACAGATGAACAAAAATGGCAGATATCTGGGATACGTTACACTCACATTTGAATAAATTAACAATCTTATTAAAAATTCACAATTACACATAATTATTAAGGTTATTGTATATCTTTGCAGTAAACAGCAAAAATATACCGCACAAAATAAATATCTAAACAGAAATCTAAACTTATAATATAACATAATAAAAACAATGAAAAAGATTGCAATTTTCGCTTTTGGCGCATTAGCGCTTGCAGCCTGCAACAGCGGCTACAACATCAACGGTACAACCGGCAGTAATTTAGAGGGCAAAACAGCATACCTCGTAAATACAAATACCAACGAGCCGGTGGACTCATGTATAGTAAAAGACAGCGCATTTGTATTCAAAGGCGAACTTGCCGAGCCCGAGGTTATGAGAGTGCAGATTGAGCGCACCAGCGGCACCGTACTTCTTGAGCCGCAAAGCAAAATCACAATAGACCTTACCACCCGCCCTGCCGTAGTGAACGACAACGGCGGTGTGAACGACCAAGCCGCCGAGATTAACAATGCTCTGAACGAAAAGGGTTCTACATTGGCTACAGCATACAGAGATAATATCGCCAAAGTAGAAAAGGGAGAAATGACCGTTGAGGATTTTGAGGTATTCCGCAACAAGATTGTCAACGAGCTCAATGGTGCATACAAAGAGAGCATTGTTGCCAACAAGGACAACATCCTCGGCGCATATATGCTTGCAATGTACTCAAAAGGCCTTTACGACGATCTTGCATCGCTCGACTCCGTTATGCAGATTGTAAAATATTCGGGCAAGATGAAACCTATTCAAACTCTCCATGCCAACCTCAAAAAGAAAGAGGCCACAAAGGAGGGCAAGATGTTTGTGGATTTCAAGGGACAGAATGTAGATGGCGGCGTGAGCGCACTCTCTGATTATGTAGGCAAGGGCAGATATGTGGTTGCCGATTTCTGGGCAAGCTGGTGTGGCCCCTGCCGTGCTGAGATTCCCAACCTCAAAGCCATAAGCAAGGAGTATGACAGCGAGAAAGTTCTTGTACTTGGTATCAACGTATGGGACCAGGAGCAGAAGTTTAAGGAGGCACTTGTAAACGAGGGCATCGACTATCCGCAGATTTATGTACCCCAGAATGGCGAATACAACGCCACAGAGCTTTATGGCATACAGGGCATTCCCCAGATTATGTTGTTCGGCCCCGATGGTACTATCATCAAGCGCGACCTTCGTGGCGAGGGTATAAAGAAGGCTATTGAAGAGGCTATGAGCAAATAAAAAAAAGTGATTACAACCATAAGAATAAAGCGACTACCATTGGTGGTCGCTTTATGCGTTTATGCATTTCTTAATTATATAATTAAGGAAACAGCAATAAAAGTTATTCACCGATGATAAAAACCATTAAACATTCTTGCTTTTAACTCCTCGGTGGCCCATGAGGTGTTCTTTGTTTAATCTTATTTCTTTTTACCTCCTTTTTGTCGCACAAAAAGGAGCAAAAAGGCCCGGCACCCGGAACGTTCGAGTTGCTCGCTCCTCTTGCTCGTGAATTGCTACGCAATATAACTCGTTCGTCGCTTGCTTGTCGTTAAAGCCTTGTCGTCGCAGTTTAGGGGGCTGCGTAATCGTTCGCTGCGCTCACTAAGCCTCGCCCTCTTTCCTAAACAGCGACGGTCTTTAACTGTCTCTCTTATGGTGCCGGT
>JAFTNW010000048.1 GCA_017451695.1 Bacteroidaceae bacterium | reverse complement strand
TGCAGCGACAAGCAAGCGACGAACGAGTTATATTGCGTAGCAATTCACGAGCAGAGGAGTGAGCGACTCGAACGTCCCGTGTGCCGGGCCTTTTTGCTCCTTTTTGTGCGACAAAAAGGAGATAAAAGAAATAAAATTAAACAAAGAACAGCTCATGGGCCACCGAGGATTTTGTAGCAACTCCTCCCGGCTTTTGCAGGTAAGCCCCGGTTTCCGACGGGGGGATGTGATATTTTGTTGCACATTCCGTTATCGCGGCTCATCTTTTGTGTTTGGGACCAGGTGGTCGCAGGTCCGAATTCTGTAAAGAATGAACCTCTTAAATCTGTTTTTATGGTATTTTTTTGTTTATTTTGCAGTGTCGAATAGTAAATTTTAATGAATAAAATTTATGCTTTTTAATTCTATTGAGTTTTTGTTCTTTTTGCCTCTGTTTTTCATCCTCTATTGGTTTGTGTTTAAGGAAAGGCGTTGGCAAAACTTTTTTGTTGTAGTAGCGAGTTATATTTTTTATGGTTGGTGGGAGTGGCGTTTCCTCGCTCTAATTATATTTACTTCGGCTTGTAGCTTTGTAAGCGGTTTGCTTTTGGAGCATTATGATACAAGGCCGGGGCTTAAAAAGATGATTGGGGCTGCAAATATTATAATTAATCTGGCTGTGCTTGGCTTTTTTAAGTATTATAATTTCTTTGTAGATAACTTGAATGTGTTAATGAACAATATGTTTGGCTGTGAGCTTGGATTGCTTACAATGCATATCATTCTTCCGGTGGGTATAAGTTTTTACACATTCCAGGCTTTGAGTTATTCTATTGATGTGTCGCGCCATAATATACGCGCTACGCACGATCCTATAGAGTTTTTTGCATATATAAGCTTTTTCCCTCAATTGGTGGCAGGTCCCATTGAGCGTGCTACAAATCTTCTGCCTCAGTTTCAGAGGGCTCGTTCTTTTGATTATAGACAGGCGGTTGATGGAATGCGGCAAATGTTGTGGGGATTTTTGAAGAAATTGGTTGTTGCCGATAATTGTGCATCTTTTGTAAATTCTTATTGGGACTCATATTCTTCATTGTCGGGGGCTATGCTTATTCTTCTCGGTGTGCTGTTTACGTTCCAGATATATTGCGATTTTTCGGGATATTCCGATATCGCTATCGGATGTGCCCGCCTGCTCGGAATAAATCTGATGAGAAACTTCAATTACCCCTATTTCTCTCGCAGTATTCCTGAATTTTGGCGCAGATGGCATATCTCCCTCACTACTTGGTTCAGGGATTATATATATTTCCCATTGGGTGGCAGCCGTGTGTCCAAGTTCATAACAATACGGAATGTGTTTATCGTGTGGGCAATAAGTGGTTTGTGGCATGGTGCCAATTGGACATTTGTTTGCTGGGGGGTGTTTCATGCTTTGATATTAAATACATATAACCTATTTGGAATAAGTACAAAGTATGGCAATGATGTAGCATGTGGCAGGCTGTTGCCAAGTAAAAAAGAGTTCTTGCAGATGGCTCTCACTTTCTCGCTGGCTGTTATTGGTTGGATTATTTTCCGTGCCGACTCTATTGCGCAGGTGTATGAGTATTTTGCATCTATGATTAAAAACCCGTTTGTTGGTGATACGTTGAAGGAGGGTGTCGACGAATTAATTATATGCACTATATTTATTCTTGTTGAGTGGTTGCAACGCGACAAGCAGCATGCTTTGCAGTTCCCATGCAACAGAATCTTTGATTATAGGTTTGTAAGATGGGCTATTTACTATGCTGTGTTGTATGTAATAATAAGCTATTCAGGAGCAAGCCAAACGTTTATATACTTCCAATTTTAATAACGATGAAACAGTTTATCAAATATATCATATTGTTTATTCTGCCCATTGTAGTAATTGCACTTCCATTAGAGTACATGATGCGCCAAGTGCCTAATCCATATAAATATAAGTATGAATGGATGGAGCTAAATGCGCGTGATGTTGAGACTGTTGTGCTTGGGAGTTCGCATGCCTTTTATGGTGTGCGTCCCGAGTTCTTGGATGGGAAAGCCTTTAATATGGCTAATGTAAGCCAGGATATCGCGCACGACCTCTATCTATTAAAGTATTGGGACAAAGATTATTCGGCATTGAAGAGGGTGATACTTCCGATATCGTATTTTACCTTGTTTGCAAACTTAAAAGATGGTGCAGAAGAGTATAGGTGTCGATACTATAAGATGTATATGGATTCTGATGATTATCCTGCTATATCGTTTGATAATATAGAATTGGGTAATATGAAGACCGCAAGGCGCAAGATTAAAAAGATGCTGAAACATGATGATAACCCCGGTTACGATGAGTATGGTTGGGGTAATGTCTATGTATTGTCGCAAAAAGACAGTGTCTCGTGGAACGATGGTTCTGAAGCTGCTGCAGCTGTGGCAAGGCATGATGCCGATAATTTGGGAAATCATGCAGACGATAACTGCGCTATGCTCAGAGATATGGCTCTTTATTGCAAGCAAAGGGATGTGCGTTTTATACTTGTTACCACCCCTTGCTGGCATTCATACACGTCGGCATTGGATAAGGAGCAGCTAAAACAGATGTATCAGTTGATTTGCAGCTTGAAGGAGGATTTTGGTGTGGAGTATTTCGATTATCTTGATGACGGGCGTTTTGTGGAAGAGGATTTCTTCGATAGCAATCATCTGTCCGATATTGGTGCAGCCAAGTTTACAAGAATACTTAACAAGGATATTCAGTCGGCTGCGGATTTTTAATTCGTTTGCCAATTTTGCCCTTTTTGTGTGTGTAAAATGAACAATCACCTTTCATAATATACTTTTTTTATGTTAAATAGGTGTTTTTTTTACCTCTCGTTGCACAAAAGGCGTACCTTTGTGCAACTGAATTTTGAGATAGAATAGCATTTATCAAAAGAGAATCAATAACTTTCTAAATTTATATGATTATGAAAAGAATTTTTTCAAGTATTGTTTTTGCATCACTCGCAATCGCATCGTTTGCAGGTGGTCTTTTGACAAACACAAACCAGAGTGCAGCATTTGTTCGTAACCCTGCTCGTTACGCTTCATTGGATGCCGATGCTGTTTACTTCAACCCTGCGGGTACTGCTTTCTTGAAGGAGGGCTGGACTGTTTCTGCCAACTGGCAGATGATTTGGCAGCAGAGAGATGTAGAGAATGGTGGTAAAAAGTACAATGGTGAGGTTTATGTTCCCATTATGCCTACTTTCCATGCTACATATAAGACTGGTGATTGGGCCTTCAGCGCATTCTTTGGAATGCCCGGTGGTGGCGGTAACGCTAAATTCGACGATGGTCTGCCTATGTTTAATACGATGGGTGGTAGTTTTGCAGCTCTTGCTCCTGTTTTTAATATGGGGCAGCCTGCTACCGGCAATGCTTATTCGCAATTTGAATCTACACAGTACCTTTTTGCTTTGCAGCTTGGTGCAGCATATCAAATAAATGATAACCTTTCTGTATATGGTGGCTTGCGTACAAACTATACAAGCTTGAACTATGAGGGTTCAATTTATATGCCTGCAGGCCAGACAACTTTGGCCCCCCTCTCTCTTGAACTTACACAAACAGGTGTGGCATTTGCTCCTGTAATTGGTATCGACTACAAGGTTGGCAAGTTGAATATCGGTGTTAAATATGAGTTCCGTGCTGTAAATACTATAGAGAACGATACCGAGAAACTTGCATTCTTTGGTGTAAATGTTAACAAAGATTTGAATGTGGCCGGTGAGGCTGTGAAGACTAATTATACTGCTATAGGAAAGGCTATGCAGAATGGTCTTACACAAGAGCAGGCTATTGCTCATGTGGCAAATGATGCAGCAACACAGGCTACTATCAATGGTACCGCTAATGCTGCAGTTGCCGGTTTGAAAGCGGTTGAGAGTCTCAAAGATGGCGAGAAATTCCGCAACGATGCTCCCGCAAAACTTTCAGTAGGTGTTTCTTATGATATTTGTGACCGTGTAAAGGTTATGGGTGCCGGTGTGTATTACTTTGACAAAGACGCCAAGATAGAGTCTTTGATTGGCAAGGCTAATACAATGAAGAAATTGAGCCGCAATACTTATGAGTTGCTCGCCGGTGTTGAGGTTAAGGTTACCGATAAGCTCCTTCTCTCAAGCGGTATCCAGTTCAGCGACTTTGGTGTGAACGAGGGCTATTTGAGCGACGTTTCTTTCATCGACGACTCTTTCACGGTTGGTGCCGGTGGTAAGTACAGCTTCAACGAGAATTGGGATTTGAACTTCGGTGCTATCTATGCAAACTATGCTCACGGTGCAGGTGCAACAGGTTCACACTACCTGCGTAAGACTTACAACGTAGCAGTTGGTGTTGATTTCCGTTTCTAATAAATAGAATAAGTAATCTACAATTTATCAGTGGCTGGCCCATCGGGCCGGCCACTGTTTTATGATATAAAGGTATTATTTTTAGAGGGTACCATTGCTTTGCAAGTTCGGTATTGCTTGTACTTGCTGTAATATTATAAATTGCTTTATTTGGTTTTATGGTTTATCTCCTTGCGGAATCGCATGAAATAGAGTATTGCAGCGCTTGTCAGCCCCACGGGTAACCCGTATGCAACACCTATACCACCCATCTCAAATATAAAACCCAATATATAACTCACAGGTAATGCAAGCAGTATGTATGAGATTATGGCGTATATGCTCATGGGCTTGGTAACCGCTATACCACGCAGGGCGTTTGCATAGTTTATCTGTATGCCGTCGCTCACTTGGTAGGCAAGCATTGGTATAAGCAGTGCGATGAACATGTTTTGTATGTTTGTATCGGATGTGAATATGGCTGCAAGTTGGCATTTGAATATGATGATGCCGGCCGACAATATTGTTGCTACAAACAGTATTATATGCAGGCTGGCAGTTGCGGTCTCCTTAACCTGTTCCCACTCCCCGCGCCCGCGGTAGTGGCTTATTCGTATGCAGGCGGCTGCGGCTATGCCGTAATATACAAGGAAGCAGAGCGAGCCTGTGGTGCACATAACCTGGAAGGCGGCAAGCTCCACTGCACCAATCCAACCCATGAGAAGCGATGCAAGGGAGAATGAGGCCGTTTCCATGCCCATCTGTACTGCAAGCGGTGTACCCACTTTGAACATCTTTGTTACATCCTTTCGCTTGCTACGGTGTGCTTTGAAACCTGTTTTGTAGTTGCTGAATCTCCTCTGCTTGGCAATAATCAATACAAAGAGTACTGCCATAAGCACGCGCGAGAGCATTGTGGCTATGCCTGCGCCTGTGAGGCCCATTTCGCTGAATCCGCATGTGCCGAATATCAGCATGTAGTTTAGCACGATATTTGTTACGTTGCCCACGATAATTACCCACATGGCTGTTTTTGTGGCTGCCACGCTGTCCGTAAACTGCTTGAAACTGTTGAGCAGTATTACAAACGGGAGCGATGCAAGCAGGGTTAGAAAGTAGGGACGCATAAGTGGCAACAGTTCCTCGGGTTGGTTAAGGTTGCCAATGTTTATATATAGCAGGCTATATGCCATTATGATGATTGTGCCGAAGATTATGTTTGCCCACACGCTGTCGCGGAACGAGTGCCCCACGTTGTCGTCCTCCTTGCGGCCATAGAATGCTCCGATTATGGGTGTTGCTCCGTAGCTGAAACCAAGCATGGCGAATATTCCTAAATTGAATATGTTGTTTACAAAGCCGGCTGCCGAGAGGGCGGCACCACTATATTGCCCCACCATAATGGTGTCAATAAAACCTAATATCACATTGCCAAGTTGCCCCAGCACGATTGGTGTTCCCAGGCGTATGATAGTGGAGTAGTGCTTGCTGTATCGCTCTATTGCATTCATTATTTAGTATGCTTTATTTCTTGCCGTTGCAGGTTACTGTTTATGATGAACTATTTAGGTGCTCAACAAAAAAGCCTGCGGCAAGCAGGCTTTTTTGTGTTGTTTATTTAACAGGAATGGCGTCTATCCTTGCTTGATGCCTGCCTCCCTCAAATGGTGTGTTAAGGAATTTTTCAACACACTGCTTGGCTGTCTCTTCGTCTATGAAACGGCCCGGCATCACAAGTATGTTGGCATCGTTGTGTTGGCGTGCAAGCTCGGCTATCTCGGGTTGCCAGCAGAGGGCACCACGTATTCCTTTGTGGTGGTTTACCGACATGTTTATACCGTTGCCTGTGCCACAGATAGCTATACCGCTTTCAAGCTCGCCGCTCTCTATTGCATTTGCAAGAGCATGGCCATAGTCGGGGTAGTTGCAGCTGGCGGTGCTGTTTGTTCCAAAGTCCTTGTAGCTGTATCCCCATTCGGTGAGCCACTGCTTAACGGTCTCTTTAAGAGGGTATCCCGCGTGGTCGCTTGCCAATCCTATTGTTTTGCTCATATTATTCTTGTGAAGAATTTATAACATTGCTTTTACCTGCTCATATACGTTTTGGGCTGTGAAGCCGAGTTTCTCGTCGAGTACCTTGAAGGGTGCAGAGAAACCGAATGACTCCAAGCCATAAACCTTGCCACACGGGCCTACAAGGCCTTGCAGGTTGCAAGGTAGGCCGGCTGTGAGACCGAATATCTTGGCATCGCGTGGCAAGATGCTCTCCTGGTATTGTGTGGGCTGTGAACGGAAAAGTCCTTCCGAGGGTACCGACACGATACGTGTCTTTATGCCCTCCTCTTTCAGCAATTTTGCACCATCCACAAGTGTGGAAACCTCTGAACCCGATGCGAGGAGGATTATATCATAGTCCTCATCGGAACCGGCGATGATGTATGCACCCTTGTCGGCATCGGCATAGTTGGTGCCGGCGGGCAGGTTGGTTACATTCTGGCGCGAGAAAATGAGTCCTGTGGGTGTGCAATCGTTCTCCATTGCCAATTTCCAGGCCTGTGTGGCTTCGTTTACATCGGCAGGGCGTAACACGAGCATTGAATTGCGGCCGTGGTGGTTCTTAACCTTTTCCATGAGGCGCACTTGTGCCTCTTGCTCAACAGGCTCGTGTGTGGGGCCGTCTTCGCCAACGCGGAATGCATCGTGCGACCAGATGAATTTCACAGGGAGCTCCATGAGGGCTGCCATGCGTATTGCGGGTTTCATATAGTCGCTGAATACGAAGAATGTACCGCATGCTGCAATAACACCGCCATGCAAAGCCATACCAATGCATAGGCAGGCCATAGTGAGCTCCGATACGCCGGCGTGCAAGAACGCGCCTGTGAAATCTCCGGGTGTAAATGCGTGTGTCTTTTTAAGGAATCCGTCGGTCTTGTCGCTGTTGCTCAAATCGGCCGACGATACAATCATATTTTCGTATTTCTCGGCAAGAATTCCAAGCACTGTTGCCGATGCGTTGCGTGTGGGGCTGTCGGCCTTCTGCTCTATGCTGTCCCAATCTATTGCGGGATGAACGCCACCGAACCACTCGGCAAGTTTCACTGCCTTGTCGGGGTTGGCTGCGGCCCATGCTGCCTTCTGCTGCTTGCGCTCGGCAACAATCTTGCGCAGTTCTGCAAGGCGGTTGTCGTACATCTCCTTAACCTCGGGGAAGAATACAAAGGGATTCTCTACATCACCGCCAAGGTTTTTGATTGTATTGATATATGCATCGCCACCGAGGGGTGCTCCGTGGGTTGCGCAATCGAACTCGTAGCTTGTGCCATCGGCGCGGCGAGCTCCCTTGCCCATTACGGTGTTACCGATGATTAGGGTGGGGCGTTCCTGCTCGGCTTTTGCCTCGGTGAGAGCTGCACGGATAGCGTCGCAGTCGTTTCCATCGATGGTGATTACCTTCCAGCCCCATGCTTCATATTTCTTTGCTGTATCTTCCCACATTACCTGGTCGCAACGTGTAGATAGCTGTATCTGGTTGGCATCGTAGAACATTACAAGGTTGTTGAGCTTCAAGAAACCTGCCATGCGGCCTGCTCCTTGTGAAATCTCCTCCTGAACACCGCCATCAGAAATAAATGCGTAGATTGTCTGGCCCATTACCTCTTTGCCCAAACGTGCTTCAAGGAATTTGGCAGCTATGGCAGCACCCACGGCGTATGTGTGTCCCTGTCCAAGCGGGCCCGATGTGTTTTCAATACCGCGAGCAAAATTTACCTCGGGGTGGCCGGGTGTGGCACTTCCCCACTGACGTAGATCTTTGAGCTCGTCCATCGTATATTTGTCGCATAGCGCAAGCACCGAATAGAGCATGGGCGACATGTGTCCGGGGTCAAGGAAAAAACGGTCTCTTCCCTCCCATAGGGGGTTTTCGGGGTCGTAAACCATAAACTCGGAGTAGAGAACATTTATAAAGTCGGCACCGCCCATGGCACCACCGGGGTGTCCCGATTTTGCTTTCTCTACCATTGCTGCAGAAAGTATTCTGATATTATCTGCCGCTTTGTTCATCAGTTGCTTGCTATTCATATCCTAATGTATAATAGTTTTTGAAGAGTTAATTTTTGTAATGAGCTTGATGGGGCTCGTTACCGTTAGTTATATGTAACTGCAAAAATAGTATTTTTTGTTTGAAAACAGAGCATAATTCTACAATGATTTTCCAACATTTATCTTTTATCTTTTAACTATCCTGCTTTTTTAATACCTTTTCACTGTATAGAGTTTTTATTTGCTCTCTTTTGTGTTATCTTCGCTTGCTAAAATTTAGAAAAATGATAGTTAATATTATTGCTAAAGAACTTGGATTTGCACCCGAAAAGGTGCGTAACACAGTGGAACTGCTCGACGGTGGTGCCACTATACCTTTTATTGCACGATACAGAAAAGAGGCCACCGGCTCCATGGACGAGGTGGCTGTGGGCGGCATAAAGGATTTGTATGAGAAATTGAAGGCGCTTATGCAGCGCAAGGCTACAGTTGTGGCAACAATAGAGGAGCAGGGAAAGCTCACCGAGGAACTGAAACTGCGCATAGATAATTGTTTCGATGCGGTGGAATTGGAGGATATATATCTTCCATACAAGCCCAAACGCCGTACACGTGCTACTATTGCTCGCGAAAAGGGGTTGGAACCGCTTGCCGATATTATTTGGTTGCAGCAAACGGGCGATATACGTGGCAAGGCACGGGTGTATATAAATAATGAGGTGCCCACCGTTGAAGATGCCATTGCAGGTGCATCGGATATAATTGCCGAGCGTGTTTCCGAGGACGAGTGGGCACGTAACGCCATGCGTCGCCTGTTTGCCCGCCGTGGCGTGCTGTCGTCGCGTGTGGTAAAAGGAAAGGAGCCCGATGGCATTAAATATTCCGATTACTATGAGTGGCAGGAGCCTGTTGCGCGCATAACTTCGCATCGCCTGCTTGCCATAATGCGTGGCGAGGAGGAGGGTTTCTTGCGCATGGGTATAGATGTGGATAGCGACGAGGCGCAGGAGCAATTGTGCCGTCGTTTCATTAAGCGTGGCTCGCCTGTGAGGGATATAATGGAGGCTGCCGTGGCCGATGGGTTCAAGCGTCTGCTCGCACCATCTATGGAGAACGAAACTCGTGCCAATGCCAAGCAAAAGGCCGATGATGAGGCTATTGCTGTGTTTGCCGAGAACCTGCGCCAGCTGCTGCTCTCTTCGCCATTGGGGCAAAAGGCTGTGCTTGCGATAGACCCAGGTTTCCGCACGGGTTGCAAGGTGGTGGCGCTCGATAAGCAGGGCAATCTGTTGCATCACACTGTGATATATCCTCATCCACCGCAGAACGACCGAGAGGGTGCGGCTGACACCATAGCCACCCTTGTAGAGCGATATTCTATTGAAGCCTATGCAATAGGCAACGGTACTGCGGGGCGCGAAACAGAGGATTTTGTGCGTCGCTTGGGGCTTGCTCCCGAGGTTTTTGTGGTGAATGAGGATGGAGCATCGGTCTATTCAGCATCGGCTGTGGCGCGCGAGGAGTTCCCCGACGAGGATGTAACCGTGCGTGGTGCGGTATCTATAGGCCGTCGTTTGATTGACCCACTGTCGGAACTTGTGAAGATAGAGCCGCGTTCCATTGGGGTGGGGCAGTACCAGCATAGTGTAGATCAAAGTAAATTGAAGGATAGGCTCGATGTGGTAGTGGAAAGTTGTGTGAATATGGTTGGTGTGAACCTGAATACCGCTACCAAGCAGATACTTACTCATATATCGGGCTTGGGCCCTGCGCTTGCCGAGAATATTGTAAAATACCGTGCTGAGAATGGCGATTTTCGTTCGCGTAAAGCACTGTTGAAGGTGCCGCGCTTGGGTAACAAGGCGTTTGAGCAGGCTGCGGGCTTCTTGCGTGTGGTTGGTGGCAAGGAACTGCTTGATAATACTGCCGTGCATCCCGAATCGTATGGCATTGTGGAGAAAATGGCAACTGACCTTGGTGCAAGCTTGGAGGATTTTATCACCGATGGTGAGCTGCGCAAGCGTGTGGTGCTTAAAAACTATATAACCGATAAGGTGGGTATGCCTACACTCAACGATATAATGGATGCGCTGAATAAACGTGGCCTCGACCCGCGCGAAAAGGCGCGTGCCTTTGCCTTTGATGCCAACGTGCACGATATTGAGGATTTGCGCGAGGGTATGGTGCTGCCGGGCCTTGTGAGCAACATCACTGCTTTTGGTGCTTTTGTCAACATAGGTGTGCACCAGGATGGGCTCGTGCATATATCACAGCTTGCCGACCGCTATGTCTCCTCTCCCGCCGATGTGGTTAAGCTGGGGCAGCAGGTGATGGTGCGTGTGGTGGAGGTTGATTTGAAGCGTCGCCGCATAAGCCTTAGCATGAAGGGGGTATGATGATGTGCAGCTCAAATTGTATTAAAAATAGGTAACAAGACAAAAAACATCGAGGTGCAGCGCACCTCGATGTTTTTTGTTGTTTATGCTAAACTGATAATTAGCAAATCTTACGAGAACCGTCGCCGATAACAACGTCGTAAACTTTGGGAGATTTACCATATTTCTCGTTGTAGCGCTCGTTGGCTTTCTCGATGAAGATATCGTAGAGCTCCTCTTTTACAAGGTTGATGGTGCAACCGCCGAAACCGCCACCCATCATGCGCGAACCTGTAACGCCGCAGTCGATAGCTACATCTACCAAGAAGTCGAGCTCCTCGCAGCTTACATCGTAGTCCTTGCTCAAACCGAAGTGTGTCTCGTACATCTTCTTACCTACGGTCTCGTAGTCGCCTGCCTCCAAAGCATCGCAAACGTCGAGCACGCGAACAACCTCGCCGATAACATATTTGGCGCGGCTGTAATCCTCGGGCTTCAACTCGGCCTTAACCTCCTCGAGCATCTCGAAGTTTGCATCACGCAAAGACTCTACCTCGGGGTGTTTAGCCTTGATGAGCTCTGCTACATGCTCGCAGCTCAAACGACGCTCGTTGTAGGGTGAACCTGCCAACTCGTGCTTAACGCAAGTGTTCAAAAGAACGAGTTTGTAGCCTGTGGGCTTGAAGGGGAAGTACTGATACTCAAGGTTGCGGCAGTCGAGACGGATGAGGCTGCCTGCCTTGCCGAATACGCTGGCAAATTGGTCCATGATACCGCACTTAACACCAATGTAGTTGTGCTCTGTTGCCTGGCCCACCTTTGCAAGCTCAAATTTGTCAACCTTGTTGTCGCCGAACATGTCGTTCAATGCGAAAGCAAATGTGCTCTCCAATGCAGCTGATGAAGACATACCTGCACCGAGGGGTACATCACCTGCAAATGCAGTGTTGAAACCCTTAACATCAACGCCACGCTTAATCATCTCGCGGCAAACACCGAAGATGTAACGTGCCCAAGATGCGCGGGGTGCATCCTCCTCGTTAAGACCGAACTCTACATAATCCTTCTCGTCGATAGAGTATGCGCAAACCTTGTCTGTGCCATTAGCCTTAATCTCGGCCATGATACCTTTGTTTACTGCACCGGGGAATACAAAACCGTTGTTGTAGTCGGTGTGCTCGCCAATGAGGTTGATGCGGCCGGGAGAGGCATAGATGCTTCCTGTTGTACCATCGAAGTGTTTGATGAATCTACTTCTTACGAAATCTATATCCATAGCTTTAATATATTTATAGGTTAGTTACTAATAGTTTTTAATCGCGTTATTACTTCTTTGCGGGTTTTGAACCAACAAGTGCGTAGAACAAGAGGTATGCTGCGCAGAATACTACTACCCAGAAGCTGGTGATGTAGTTAGTTGCGTCGGCAACAGCTGCCTGGATAGCCATCATTACAGCGCAACCGAATACCATTGTCATGAAGATACCCGATGCGATAGCGGTGTATTTGCCAAGGCCCTCAACAGCCATGTTGAAGATTGCACCCCACATAACCGATGTGCAAAGACCAACAAGCAAGAATGAGAAAATACCAACGGGGATGGGCTGCCAAATGAGCTCCAATTTACCCCAATCTACACCGGGGAACGATACGATAACATCGGTGGGAGCATACATACCAAACAACACAAGAACGAGTGTTGCGATAGATACTGTTGTAATCATGGCGCGGCTTGAAACCTTGTTACCGATACCGGCACCTACGAAACGGCCGATAAGCATCATGAACCAATATACAGCTACAAGCATACCCACTGTACCTGCGGGAATACCATCGGCAATCAGGTACTGCTGAACGAAGTTAGGCACACCTACCTCGATACCCATATACAAGAAGATAGCCAATGCACCGAGTGCAAAGTGACGATAGCTCATGGCACCCTTGATGAGGCTGAGCTCAACGGGAGCCTGCTCGGGCTCTTCAATCTTGGTGAAAGAGATAACGATGAATGCAATAACAAAGATTGCAAGGGCAATCATAAGCGCGGGAGTAGCATCGGCAATCTTTGCCTTTGTAGCATCGGAAATGAGGGCGCCCATGAGGATGTAGCAAGCCACAGCTGCTGATGAGTTGAACACACCACCAATCTGAATGAGCTGGTTACCGCTGTTACCGCCACCACCCAAGAGGTTAAGCATGGGGTTTACAACGCAGTTAAGAATACACATGCAAAGACCGGCGATGAATGCACCAACGAGGTAAACACCGAATACGAGGCCGAGGTTCTGCTCAACGTCGAGCAAACCGCTTACCCACTGGATGAGAATACCTGTTGCACCTACTGCAAGGCCGATGAGGGCAGTCTTTTTGTAACCGAACTTGGAGATGAGCATACCTGCGGGGATACCCATAACCAAATATGCAACAAAGTTACCATAGTTACCAATCTGTGCAAGCACGTTTGAGATTGGTCCCTGATTCTTGATAATGGTTGCCATAGGCGTACACAAGTTGGTAACGAAGGCAATCATGGCGAAGAGCGCAATCATTACAATGATGGCTCCCCATTGTTTCTTTTGATTACTCATAATGTTTTAATTTTATTTATTAGGTTTGTTAATAATGTCCAAACTTTATTTCTCTACACCAAACTTATATACTGTTACTTGTGAGTACTCCTCGCCGGGCTTGAGAACTACGCTGGGGAAGTGTGCGCGGTTGGGAGAATCGGGGAAGTGCTGTGCCTCGAAGCAGATTGCGCTGCGTTTGGGGAATGTGGCACCCTGCCAGCCTGCGAAACCGCTGTGCCAGTTCGATGTATATACCTGCACGCCGGGCTCGGTGGTATATACCTCCATTGTGCGGCCGCTCACGGGCTCGGTAACTTTGGCTGCAAAACTCAACTCGCCCACCTCTTTTTTATTTAATACATAGCAGTGGTCGTAGCCTGCGCCATGCTTAATCTGCTCTTCGTCGGCATCAATGCGTGCGCCCACCTCTGTGGGGGTGGTGAAATCGAACGCTGTGCCTTTAACGGGTACGATGGTGCCATAGGGTACCGATGTGTCGTCAATGGGAACAAAGAAATCGGCGTTTATTTCGCAAATAAGATTGTCTATTGTTGCTGTGGGATTTGCAATACCCGACAATGAGAAGAAACCGTGGCTTGTGAGGTTTACGATGGTTGTTTTGTCGGTAGTTGCCTTGTATGTGATTTTGAGCTCGTTGTCGTCGCTCCAAGAATATACTACGGTAATGTCGAGTTCGCCGGGGAAGCCCTCTTCCATGTCGGCCGAAACGTAGTGTAATTTAAGTGTTTGTGCATCAATCTGCTCTGTATCCCAAACGCGGGCGTGGAAACCTGTGGGGCCACCGTGCAGGTGGTTGGGGCCGTTGTTTATTGCAAGCTGGTACTCTTTGCCCTCGATTGTGAACTTGCCCTTGCAGATGCGGTTGCCGTAGCGGCCTACCAAAGTGCTCAAGAAGGGTTCGGGGCTTGCAAGAAGGTTGTCGATGCTGTCGTGCCCTTGGATGACGTTGGCGTAATTGCCATTCTTATCGGGTACCATGATGGTACAAATGGCTCCGCCATAATTGGTTATTGCAACTTCGCTGCCTTGCTTGTTTTTAAGAATGAACAGCGCTGTCTCTTTGCCGCCTACGTTCTTCTTGAAATCGGCAGCATTTAATTGCGATAAGTTTTCTTTACAGCTCATATTGTTTTATTTGCTTAAAAATTACCTGTGTGTAAAACGGGGAAAGCAGTCGTTCGTTTAATACTCGTGCCGGTGTGCCCTATTTTGCATCAATAATATTGCAAATAAAATAAAAATATGTTTTACCGCAAAAAAATGTGGTGGAATTTTTAGAATCTGTTTTAATTTCTTGCAAAAATTAGCATTACGTTCTCTTGCTCTCTCTATTAAATGGTGTTTTGCAGCAAAATGTTACTCCTCTTTGTGCGGTGCTATGAAAGATAGAAGGTCTGCCACAACGAAGCAACTGCCGCCTATGAATATGAAATCGTTGTGCGATGCCTCTTCCTGCGCTGCTTGCAGGGCTGCTCCCACAGTGGGGTAACTGTTGCCGTGCAGATTATATTCTGCCGCTTTCAAGCGCAGTTCGTCGGCCGGCATGGCTCGTTTAATGCTGGCTTGCGTAAAATAGTAGGTTGCATTTGCGGGCATCATGGCGAGAACTGCGCTTATATCCTTGTCGCTCACCATGCCAAAGACAATGCGCAGTGTGTCGCACTCTTGTCGTGCCAATTGCTGCGCAACATATTTTATTCCGCCTATATTATGCCCTGCATCGCACACGGTGCATGGGTTGTCGCCAATCTTCTGCCAGCGCCCCATGAGGCCGGTGAGGTTGCACACGTTGGCAAATCCTTTGTGTATGTTGTCGGCTGTTATTCTGTATTCTTTTTTCAAAAGCTCGCGCAGGGCGGTGAGGATAGTGTTTGTGTTATTTGCCTGGTACTCTCCGCCCAGCTCTCCTTGAAAAATTCCATAATCGGCTGTTGTGTATCTTATACCATGCTGTGTGGGCGTGGCTGCGAGCAAAGCCTTCTTGTCTTGTGCGAATATTATGGGTGCGCCCTCTTTTTCGGCTTTTGATGTAAAAACTTTTCGTGTTTCAGGGGTGGCCTCGCCTATTATTACGGGTATTCCGCTTTTTATGATTCCTGCCTTTTCGGCGGCAATCTTTGCCTCGGTATTTCCGAGGAATTGAGTGTGGTCGAGGCTGATGTTTGTTATTATACAAATATCGGGGGCGATGATGTTGGTGCAGTCGAGCCTGCCGCCAAGCCCCACTTCAATAATGGCCACGTCCACTTCCTGTTGTGCAAAGTAGGTGAATGCCATTGCTGTTGTGAGTTCGAAAAAGGAGGGCGATAGAGGCTCGAAAAAGGCCCTTTCCCTCTCCACGAAGTCTATGACAAATTGTTTGCTTGCGGGCGTGCCGTTCACTCTTATGCGCTCGCGGAAATCTATTAGATGTGGCGATGTGTAGAGGCCTACTTTGTAGCCGGCCTCTTGCAGAATGGCCGCAAGGGTGTGCGACGAAGAGCCCTTGCCGTTAGTGCCTGCAACGTGTATGGTGCGGAACTTGCGGTGTGGGTTACCAAGGTGGTTGTCTATTGCAATGGTGTTTGCAAGCCCCTCTTTGTAAGCGGCACCGCCTACTTGCTGGAAGGGCGGTGCGCAATTAAAGAGATACTCGACTGTTTCGTCGTATGTCATAGCCTTATTGTTTTTTAATCGAAGAAATTTTTGAAACGGCGGAAAATCTGCTCTTTTATGCTTTCGCTTGGGCGGAAATTGTCCGATTCCTTAAAGTTCTCCATAGCCTTCTTCTCGTCGCGCGACAGCGATTCGGGTATATAAACACTCACATTAACCACAATGTCGCCACGCCCGTAGCCGTTGAGCGATGGGAGTCCCTTGCCGCGCAGGCGCAAAACTTTGCCGGGTTGTGTGCCCGCGTCGATGGTTACCTTGGCCTTGCCCTCAATGGTGGGTATCTCGGCTACACCGCCAAGTGTGGCTGTGGGAATGTCGAGAAGCAGGCTGTATATGAGGTCGTTGTCATCGCGCACGAGTTGCGGGTGTTTCTCCTCCTCCACTTGAATGAGCAAGTCGCCGTTTATGCCGTTGTGCTTGCCGGCATTTCCTTTGCCACGCATCGATAGCTGCATACCATCGGCTACACCTGCGGGAATCTGTATCTCTACAACCTCTTCACCCATAACAACGCCTTCGCCGTTGCAGTGTTTACATTTGTTTTTAATGATTTTTCCTGTTCCGTTGCATCGCGTACATGCCACCTCGGTGCGCATCATGCCGAAAAAGCTCTGTTGTGTGCGCACTACGCGGCCTGTTCCGCCACATTCGGGGCAGGTTTCAGTGGCATTGCCTTCGGCTCCGCTGCCACCGCAGTGTTGGCAGGCTACATTCTTTTTCAGTTTGAATTTTTTGGTTACTCCGTTTGCAATCTCTTGCAGTGTGAGTTTTACCTTTACACGAAGGTCGCTGCCACGGAATTTTGCGGGGCCCGAACTGCGTCCGCCGCCAAAGCCGCTGAATCCGCCAAAACCTCCGCCTCCGCCGAATATATCGCCGAACATGGAGAAGATGTCGTTCATGTCCATGCCTTGGCCGAATCCTCCGCCACCGGCTGCGCCGCTCACGCCTTCAAAACCGAATTGGTCGTAACGTGCCTTTTTGTCGGGGTCGCTCAATACGCTGTACGCCTCGGCGGCCTCCTTGAACTTTTCCTCGGCCTCTTTGTTGCCGGGATTCTTGTCGGGGTGATACTCGATGGCCTTTTTGCGATAGGCCTTCTTTATGTCGCTTGCCGATGCGTTTCTATCGACGCCCAGCACTTCATAGTAATCTCGTTTTGCCATATTCTTTTGTTATTCGCCCACGGCAACCTTTGCGTGGCGTATTACTTTATCGTTTAGTGTGTATCCTGTTTGAACACAATCCAATACCTTTCCTTTGAGGCTTTCGTCGGGCGCGGGTATCATTGCTATTGCTTCGTGATAGTCGGTGTCGAAATCCTTTCCCTCGGTTTCAATCTTTTGCAGGCCGTTTTGTTTCAATATACCTATGAATTTGTTGTATATGAGTTCCACGCCGGTAAGCATTTCGGCTGTGTTTTCGTCTTTCGACATGTTTTGTATCGCACGTTCAAAGTCGTCGAGCACGGGCAGAATAGATTCTATTGCACGTTCTCCTCCGTTCTTTATAAGTTCGGCTTTCTCCTTTATTGTGCGTTTGCGGTAGTTGTCGAACTCGGCAACCTGTCGTAGGTATTTGTCTTCCAATGAGGCTACTTTTTCGTTTGCCTCGTCGAGCTGTTTCTGTAATAATTCCTCGCCTGTGAGCTCGGGTGCATCCTCGCTTTGCGCCTCCTCTTGTGCAGGCTCGGCGGGGTTGTTTGCAGTCTCTTCTATTGTCTCTTTTTCAAACTCCTTATCGGTCTTGTTTTCGCTCATAATTATTTTCTTGTTTTGTTCATTTGATATTCAACAAATAGCTTGCCAAAAGGGTTTTTGGCATAAATTGTGGCAAAGTTACTCTTTTTTATTAGAATAAGTATGCCAAATTGACAGCATTTCTGTTTTTTGCAGTGTTAATTGGCAGTTGGTGTCATATATTAGAGGGGATTTTGTATCTTTGCGGGGTGTAATAAACTGATATTTTTATGGATGTGAAAAAATCTGCTCTTTTCTCTGTGGCATTGCTCTCGCTGTTCGATTCACAGGCTGCCGCACAGGAGCCGGCAAGGCCGAATGTGTTGCTTATTTATGCCGACGATTTGGGATATGGCGATGTTGAGTGTTATGGCGCACAAGGCGTGCGAACTCCCAATATCGATACCTTGCGTGCAAGGGGTGTGAGGTTTGCGAATGCTTATGCCACAGCTTCCACAAGCACGCCTTCGCGCTACTCGTTGCTAACGGGTGTATATGCTTGGCGCAGAGATGGTACCGATGTTGCAGCAGGTAATGCAGCCATGATTATAAAGCCCGAAATTCCCACTGTTGCCGATGTCTTTAAGAGTGCGGGCTATCGTACCGCCGCTTTCGGTAAATGGCACTTGGGTTTGGGAGCTGTTACAGGGGAGCAGGATTGGAACGGCAGGATATCTCCTTCGCCGCTTGATTTGGGCTTTGACGAGCACTATATAATGGCCGCGACAGCCGATCGCGTGCCTTGTGTTTTTATTGAAAACGGGCTGGTTTCGGGCTACGATGCCACAGCTCCCATAGAGGTCAGTTACAAAGCGAATTTTGAAGGGGAGCCCACCGGGAAGGATAATCCTGATTTGTTGTATAATCTTAAATCGAGCCATGGCCATAACATGTCTATTGTTAATGGAATAGGCCGTATCGGTTATATGAAAGGTGGAGGCTCTGCGCTCTGGAAAGACGAGAATATTGCCGATTCCATAACCACGCGGGCGGTGGATTTCATACGTTCCAATGCCGATGAACCTTTCTTTATCTATTTTGCCGCCAACGACGTGCATGTGCCACGCTTTCCGCACGAGCGTTTCAGGGGTGCCAGCAGCATGGGGCTGCGCGGCGATGCCATTGCCCAATTTGATTGGTCGGTGGGGCAGCTTATCGCTGCCTTGCGTGAATGTGGTATATTGGAAAACACGTTGATTATACTCACCAGCGACAACGGTCCCGTAACAGACGACGGCTATGCCGATGCTGCCGACGAATTGTTGGGTGCCCACAAACCGGCGGGCACTCTGCGCGGTGGTAAATACAGTGCCTTTGAGGGTGGTGCGCGTGTCCCTTTTATAGTATCGTGGCCGGCAGCAGTGCCTTGCGGCGGCGAGTGTAACAGTCTTGTTTCGCAAGTAGATTTCTTGCCCACTATGGCAGCGCTTGTGGGTGTTGATGCTCCCGCCGATTCGCTTATCGATGGCAGGAACAACCTTGCTACATGGCTTGGCGACGAAAATTCATCGCGCGAGTATGTCATTACACAGGCCTCCAATCACACTCTGTCGCTACGCACGAAAACGTGGAAATATATAGAGCCTAAGGGTGGCCCTGCCATGGTGCCGTGGGGGCCGCGCATTGAAACAGGCTATTCGCTTGAACCGCAGTTGTATGATATGCGCGTGGGTGAAGAAAAGAATGTGGCCGACAGTCTTCCCGCTGTGGTCGATTATATGAAACAGCTGTTGCAGGCCGAGAAGGATAGAATATTTGAATAATTTCTTAATATATGGATAGCATAATCACGCGCAATCAGATAATAGCACTCGACAATCTCAAAATAAAGGCGATAAATACCATGCAGGAGCATGCCATTGTGCATTGTCGCAGTGGCAAGAGCATGATACTGCTCTCGCCCACAGGTACGGGAAAGACTTTGGCATATCTGTTGCCTTTGCTTGAGCGTATCAATGAATTTAATTGCAAGAGCGTGCAAGCAGTGATAATAGTTCCCACGCGTGAGCTTGCCAAGCAGGTGAGCGAGGTGTGGCGCTCCATGAAACTGCATTACAGGATGGTGGCACTCTATGGTGGCCGTCCCGTGGAACAGGAGGCTGCCATGTTCTCCGGTGCATCTCCCGCTGTTGTTGTGGGTACTCCGGGGCGTCTTATCGACCATTTGAAAAAAAGTACATTCTCGGTGAACGAATGTTCGCTTGTGGTTATAGATGAATTTGACAAATGTTTGGAGATGGGCTTTCGCGACGAAATGGAGTCTCTGCTCTCAATGTTGCCCGCTGTAAAAGCGCGTTACCTGCTATCGGCCACCGATGCCGCGGAGATACCCCTTTTTGCCGGTGCCGATTATGGCGAGCCGCTCGATTTTCGCATGCAGGGCGGGCTGCCACTTATGCGTACTTCGTTTTTTAGCGTAACAACCACGCCCGACGAGCGTTTGCAAAAGCTGTTTCGCCTGTTGTGCTCTTTCAATGGCGAGCCGTCAATCGTTTTTTGCAATTTCAGGGAGAGTGTCGATGAGGTGCGGGCATTCCTCTCCAAAAACGGTTTGCGTTGTACCGCCTACCATGGTGCAATGGAGCAGAAGGATAGGGAACTTGCTCTCTACAAATTCTCGGCATCGTGTGTAAATGTTCTTGTGAGTACCGATATTGCAGCGCGCGGCCTTGATATTAAGGATGTGAAGCATGTGGTACACTATCAGCGTGCCATGAGTGCCGATATCTTTACACACCGTAATGGGCGCACGGCACGTTGGGAGGCCGATGGAGCCGTATATATGATTTCTTTTGAAGGAAAGGATTTGCCCGATTACGTTCCCGATACTCTCATGGAATATGAACTCCCCAAAAAGGCCGTGTTGCCACAAGCGGCGCAGTGGGCGGCCCTGTATGTGGGCAAGGGCAAACGCGACAAGATAAGCCGTGGCGACCTTGCGGGTTTCTTTATGAAAAAGGGCTGCTTGCGTGCCGACGAGGTTGGCGTGATAACGGTGTTCGACCGTTACTCCTATGTGGCAGTGAAGATGAACAAAATGCGCGAGGTGCTTAAAGCCGTTGCGGGGGAAAAGATAAAAGGCATAAAAACCATAATAGAGCCGGTACGCGGGTAACGACTTTGTTATTCTGAAAATATTTGTGTAACTTTTGCAAGAAAAGATAACTCGCTTAGAATAAATCGGTTGGTCGGATTGCTTGAAAATTGGGTAACGAGATAGCAACCGTTCGTATTTCTGAACTCTTCAATATTTTGCCACAATGTGGTAACTCTTTATACTACAAAAGTAGCAAATTCTTGTTAGTAACACAATAATAATCATGTATTATTTGTTAAAAGTAATATTACAACAACTGAATGTAGGAATTTTATGCTATATTTGCAGCGAATATCATATATAATGTTATGCAATTACCTAAGAAAATAAATCCCGATAATCTTATTGAGACTATCGTAGAAATTCGTATGAATCCAAAGTGCCCTCCAGAATTGTGGGCCGGAATGATTTCTGCTAATATTCAAACATTAGGATATAAATATGTGCCATCTCCACAATTAAGTGTTCGTTTGGATAAGAATGGGAAAATGGCTGTTTCTTTGGAAAAAGGAAAAGAAAATACCACTTATGGTGTTTTTATAAAAGAGCATATACGCTTTGTAATGCAAGGGAACAGTTTATCCTTTAATTGCAATATGGGACATTATGTAGGGTGGAATGTCTATCAAAAAGAGATTGGGAACGTAATTAAGGCATTACAAGATTGTGGAATTGCACAAGATTTCAACCGTGTTCAAATACGCTATATAAGTGAGTATAGAGATATTGATATAATAGATTATATTAAAGGAACTATTAATATTGGTAGTGATGCAGTAGGCTTATTTAGGAGTCAAGAAATTAAACTTAATCGAACAGATGGAAATATGAAAGTTTTTGTTTCGATAATAAATAAAGCCAAACGAAAAAGTGTCAATGGAGAAGAACGCGAATCATCATTGTTTGATGTGAATATATATGAAAATTTCAAAGAATCATCTTCTGTCGAATTTATAATCGGAGCATTAAATAAAATTCATAAAATAGAAAAAGAAACATTTTTTGGCTTGCTGACAGATAAATTTATAGAATCATTAAATCCCGAATATTAGAATGATTGCAAATGCTCCATATGTAGATTATATCGAGAATTGTTTTATCAACTCGCCCATTATTGTCAATGAATATATTATTGATGTTGTTGAAAATAGTGAAAGCACTGGTGAAACTTTTTCGTTCTTAAATATTTGTAAAGAAATACATCATCCTATATCTACAGAAGAAATAATAAACCATGAACAGATTAGAAGTGAGCGAATCAGCGAGATAACAAAGATTCAATCTTATATGGATAATGTACCGACAATTTTCGCAGGTTCTTCAGAACAGTTTGTTCTATCAACATTTGAAGAAATGCGAAATGGATTAATGCCGTTGTCCTTAGATCTGTTTTTAACTGATATTTCACAGGAAGATGAATGTATGTTTATGTATGGACAGAAAAATGATATAAAGTTCTTTTTTAATTTGTTTTTTGAGGAAAACGATGTCGAAACGCTGGTTAATATATCTACGCCAAATGGCAAATATGTTATTGAAGACAATATCGAAAATAGTATTCAACGCATATTTGAAATATTTCAGGCAGAAAAGACCTATGAGTATCTATCCTAAACATATCATTCCATATCCTCAATACCGTTTTATTGAACAAAACGAGATGTTATCCCAGTCTGGTCTTGTCCTTATACGTCATGTGGAAAGTGATAAAGTTTGTCACATTGACAATTCCAATATATTGCACCCAGACAGTATTCAGATTCAAAGTGACCATCTTCGCGATTTGTCAAATAATTTATTAGGTGTTTTCAAAATAGATGATATCTTCTATGGAATAATCAAAGAGCATAGAGATTTATATTGTAGTCTATGGGAGGATGGTTCAATGGGGTTAGTACCAACTAACGATAAGTGTTTCAAAGATACAAATAGGGGATATTACTTTATCCCTATAGATAATTTATTGAAGTTTAATTTGCCAAAGGTACAAGAACAACAATGTCACTTTATGATTTTTCACACTCCAACTAAATGTAACTTTTGGCATATTTCAATAAGACTTTTAAATAATGAAAATCAAGAAATCAGCACTTTAGATTTTAACGACAAGAAAAAGCGGAAAATATGGAAAAGTGCCAAGGATTTCTTAATCCAAGATATAATAACTCAAGAGATTAAATCATATTCGGAACTGCCTAAACATATATATCATAAATCATCATAAAATGGGAGCAGAAAAATCTACTCCCATCCTAATTTTACCAAGTTCTTTATCTACTCGAATAGTGTGAACTATGAGAGCTGTGCGAACTGTGGCTACTGTGTGAACTATGCGAGCTATGGCTACTGTGTGAACTATG
>JAFTNW010000047.1 GCA_017451695.1 Bacteroidaceae bacterium | reverse complement strand
TTTCAGTCAAATTTATTCTGCGAAGATAGAGAAAAATTTTAATTAAAATAACCTTGCTTTTTATCATTTATAAATATTTTACATTTTTTGAGTGGTCGGCTGTTGTAATTTGCAAAAAATAGTTTACAAACACTATTTTTACTCCTCTACAACACCGTTTTTAGAAAAAAACTCTATATTTTTGCATAATGTGATTTATTATGCACAATCAGAAATAAATTATGGCGATAGTAAAATATAAGAACGTAGATATCCACATAGATTCCAAGATTATTTTGGAGAACGTCTCGTTTACGTTGGAAGAGGGGGAGTTTGCATACATAGTAGGTGCTGTGGGCTCGGGAAAATCAACCCTGCTGAAAACAATATACGGAGAGGTGGATATAATAGATGGCGAAGCAACCGTATTCGATGAATATGATATACGCAATCTGCGTAGCAAGCAGTTGCAGGCATTGCGCAAGCGCATTGGTATAGTGTTCCAGGATTTTCAACTGCTTACCGACCGTAACGTAAACGAAAACCTTGATTTTGTACTGCGCTGCACCGGATGGAAAAACAAGCAAGAGCGCGAAAAACGCATACGTGAGGTGTTGCACCTTGTGGGGCTCCCGCAAAAGGGTTACAAGATGCCACATGAACTATCGGGTGGCGAGCAGCAACGTGTTGTAATAGCCCGTGCCATACTCAACCGTCCGGCACTAATCCTTGCCGATGAGCCCACCGGTAACCTCGATGCCGAAACAGGTAACAACATTATGCGCCTGTTGCATCGTATATGCCACGAGGAGAAGAGCGCAGTGCTTATGATTACCCACAACGAACAGTGGCTCACTGCATATCCCGGTACCGAGTATTGTTGTGCCGAGGGTAAAATGCGTCTGATGCAAACAGTGCGCGAAACAGCCAGGCAGACATCGCTTTTTGAAGAATAATAACTAAATAAAAGATAAAAACATGAAAGTACTTAAATTCGGCGGCACATCGGTGGGCTCGGCAGAGCGTATGCAAAATGTGGTACGCCTCATTTCTGATGGAGAAACAAAGATTGTGGTTCTCTCGGCAATGTCGGGAACAACAAATTCGCTCATAGAGTTTACCAACTATCTGCGTAACGGCAACCCCAACGGTGCCTGCGAGCATGCAAACGTATTACAGGATAAATATCGCCAGACAATAAAAGGGCTCTATGAAACCACCGAGGCTGCAACAGCGGCAACTGCAAAGGTGAATGAGATTTTCAACCACTTGCGTACATTGGCATTCAAACCCCTCGACATCAATCTCGAGAAGGAGATTGTGGCACAGGGCGAGATAATCTCCACAAACATGGTAACCCTCTATATGCGCGAGAAAGGGCTTGATGCAGAACTGCTCGACTCGCTTTCGTTCATGCGTCTGGGAGCAAACGGCGAGCCCGACCTCTCATACATACGCACACACCTTCTTCCTTTGATAGACATGAATGCCAAAGGCAAAATTTATATTGCACAGGGATTCATCTGCCTCAACGACGAAGGACATATAGATAATCTGCAACGTGGTGGCAGTGATTACACAGCAACACTCATAGGTGCAGCCGTAAATGCCGACGAAGTACAGATATGGACCGACATCGATGGAATGCATAACAACGACCCCCGTATAGTGGATAACACATCGCCCGTGCATCACCTCCATTTTGAGGAGTCGGCCGAGCTTGCCTACTTCGGAGCAAAAATCCTGCATCCCACTTGTATCCTTCCCGCAAAACTCACCGGTACGCCTGTGCGCCTGCTCAACACCATGGACCCCGCAGCCGAGGGTACACTCATAGACAACAACCTCACTTGTCCGGGCGAGATAAAGGCAATTGCAGCCAAAGAGAATATCACTGCGATTAAAATAAAGTCGGGCCGCATGTTGCTTGCCTATGGCTTCTTGCGCAAGGTATTTGAGATTTTCGAGACTTATAAAACCTCAATCGATATGATATGCACATCGGAGGTTGGTGTGTCTGTATCAATCGATGACGACCGCAAACTTGAGCAGATTGTTGACGAACTGCAAAAGTATGGTACTGTTACCGTAGATAAAAACATGTGTATCATCTGCGTTGTGGGCGACCTCAATTGGGAAAACACCGGTTTTGAGGCGCGCGCAATGGAGGCAATGAAGGATATCCCTGTACGCATGGTATCATACGGCGGTAGCAACTACAACATCTCGTTCCTTGTTCGCGAAGAGGACAAGGTGCGTGCATTGCGTGCATTGAGTAACAATATCTTTAATACAAAGAAGTAAAACTCGATGAAGACAAAATTTCCCGTAGATGCGTTTGCCAAGATAGAAACACCGTTCTATTACTACGATGTGGAGCTCTTGAAAAAGACGCTCGACACCGTTTGTAAAGAGGCTGCAAAGCATCATGGTTTCAACGTACACTATGCAATAAAGGCCAATTTCAATCCCCGCATATTGGAGATAATTGCCGCAAGCGGCATTGGTGCCGATTGTGTGAGCGGGGGAGAGGTTGCCGCTGCACTCAAAGCAGGGGTGAGCCCATCGCATATAGTATTTGCAGGAGTGGGCAAGACCGACAAGGAGATAGCACTTTCCCTCGACGCGGGAATCTTCTGTTTCAATGTAGAGTCTATCCCCGAGATTGAGGCCATAAACACCCTTGCCGCAGAACGCGGGGTGGTGGCGCAGGTTGCCATTCGTGTGAATCCCAACATTGGCGCACACACCCATGCCAACATCACCACCGGCCTTGCCGAGAATAAGTTCGGCATAAACTATGAACAGCTCGACGAGGTGATAGACACAATTGAGGTGCTGAATAATGTAAAACTGATAGGATTGCATTTTCACATAGGCTCGCAAATACTTGTGATGGACGATTTCATCGCTCTCTGCGGTCGCATAAATGAGTTGCAGACAATGTTGAACGAGAATCGTGGAATGGTATTGCCACACATAAATGTAGGTGGCGGCCTTGGCATACGTTACGATGCTCCCGACAAATACAATATTCCCGATTTTGCACTCTATTTCTCCACCTACGCACAACACCTTAAACTATTCCCCGGGCAGCAGGTGCATTTTGAACTTGGTCGTAGCCTTGTGGCGCAGTGTGGTTCGCTTATCACCCGCGCAACGTACATAAAGAAGGGCACATGCAAGCAATTTATTATTGTGGATGCCGGAATGAACGACCTTGTGCGCCCTGCACTTTACAGCGCGTATCATAGAATAGAGAACCTTTCTTCGCACAAAGCCGATGAGGTTTATGATGTAGTAGGGCCGGTGTGCGAGTCGTCAGACGTATTCTGTAAAGACCGTAAAATCCCGGCAACACAGCGTGGCGATATAATGGCAATACGCTCGGCCGGAGCATATGGCGAGGCAATGGCTTTCGGGTATAATTGCCGCTCGCTACCGCAGAGCATTCTCTCAACCGATATTGAATAAAAAAAGAGCCGTATGGCTCTTTTTTTATTCAAACTTAATGGCCTTGCTTGGCTCAATTCTCGATATTAACATCGATGGTACAATAAGCATGGCTACCGATAAAACAAACATGAAGATATTCATCGGTATCATCACCCATGTGAATTCTATTGGCACACGATTCATGTAATACATTCCGGGGTCCAGCCCTATAATACCCGTATATTTTTGAACGAGACACAAGACTATTGCAATGATGTTTCCCCACAGCATGCCCTTTCCGATAATAAAGCAGGCATAGT
This sequence comes from Bacteroidaceae bacterium, assembly GCA_017451695.1. Classification (GTDB taxonomy): domain Bacteria; phylum Bacteroidota; class Bacteroidia; order Bacteroidales; family Bacteroidaceae; genus HGM04593. The sequence continues at coordinate 2,368 of JAFTNW010000047.1, read as the reverse complement.
ATAGAAATATTTTTCTGATGGAAACATTCTGTGCGCCCACGGCTTTCAATATACCTATAAGGTTACTTTTCTCCAATATAAGAATCAGCAAGCCCGATATCATGGTGAATCCCGCAATACCAAGCACCAATACAAGGATTACCCATACCGTTTGATTGAGCACACCCAGCCATGCAAACAGTGCCGGGTTTGCCTCCTCCACGGTTTGTATGTAAAGGCTTTGTTGTTCCCGGAATGCGATGTTTGAAATGAGTGGGGCCAATTTTTCGCGTATTGTTTCTATCTCCTCATAATCGGAAACGGAAACCTCTATACCGCTCACCTGCTTGTCGTTCCACCCATTCAGCCGGCGGGTGGTTTCAATATCGGTGATGGCAAATAGGTTGTCCATCTCCTGCAAGTGTGTCTCGTAGATACCGGCAACAAGCATGCGCCTTGCTCTGATGTTCTCCTGTATAAAATATACATTAATCTTATCTCCCGTGGTGCAATTCAACTTCTTTGCCATTATATTGGATAGCACAATCCAATATCCGTTAACAGAATCCTCGGCAGCCGGTATTCTGCCGCTGATAAGATGCTTATGGAAAAACGATGTGTCATACTCCTTGCCGATACCTTTGACCAGCACTCCCTCGTATTCGTTGCCCACGGCGAGCAGTCCAGGTTTCTGCACAAAACGCTGCACATTTGATACTCCAATGTTTTTTCTTATCTCGGCAATATCTTCGTCGGTTACGTTCACATAAGCATCACCGTTGGTGGTGGCTTCGTAGTTGTTAATCTGTATGTGGCTGCCGAAACCTATGATTTTCTCTCTTATCTCGTTTTTGAATCCAACAACTATAGCCAGCGAGAGCATCATCACAATGAGGCCTATTGATACGCCCCATTGTGCAATGGTTATTGCCGGGCGCGAAATCTTTTCCTCGCCCTTGCGCAACGTATAAAGTCTTTTTGCTATAAATAGTTCAATATTCATGGTGCAACCTATTTCCACTCCCACGCGTAACGCTCAATGTCCTCCTCAACGAGTATATCGCCTGTTTGCACCTCAATAAACTCCAAGTCGGTGATGGCTTTTACTGCGTGTAGTTGCCCCTTCTTGATGTGTACCACACTCCCGCGCGACACCTCGGTTACTTTGTTGTCTATAACCAACAGGCCACGGCCATTAACAAATGTCCACACCTCGTCGCGATGGCGATGTATCTGATAACTTATGTTGCAACCGGCATTCAATTTAAGTTCCTTGGTAAGTGTGCAGAACCCGTCGCTGTATTTAGTGGTGTTTATAACCTTATATGTTCCCCATCTGCGCTCCTCGAACATGGGGCGTGTAGCCACCTTTTCAACATGCTGTTTGATATCTTCCGATGCGTTTTTGCTACAAACAAGAACACCTTCGTAGCCGGCTACAACAACGGCATCCTTAATGCCGTCGCACACAAGCGGCAGCTCCAATTCGTTGATTATGGTGGTGTTTTCCACCCCTTCGCCCAACATTATGTTACCAATGTGCTTGTCGGGCAATTCCTCGGATAGAGCCTTCCAGCTGGCAAGGTCTTTCCATTTCCCATGGTATTTGGCAACGGCAACGGAATGGCATTTTTCGGTTACCTCGTTGTCAAAACTTACAGATGGCAGTTTGCAATAATTTTTCTGCACATCCTCAAACGAGGCCGCATCTATATATCTGTTTATTATATCTTCGATAAATCCAAGTTTGAAGGCAAATACACCGCCGTTCCACAAAGCACCGTTGGCTATCAGCTGTTCCGCACGTTTCTTGCTTGGTTTCTCTGTAAAACGCTTTACCATCTGCACTCCGTTAATATCCTTCTGTGCCGGTTGTATGTAGCCATATTTTGACGATGGGGCAGTGGGCTTTATTCCCACAAGTGCAAGTTCGGCATTGTTGTTGGCTACTACTTCCGCAATGGTGCGTATGGAACTGAAATACTCTGCGTCGGTATATGTATCGCATGGTATAACCACTGCAACCTCCTCCTTATTGCATTTTTCATTGAAAAGCAGATGTGCGGTTGCAAGCGCGATGGCAGGGAATGTGCCACGTCTTTCGGGCTCGGTAACCAATGTTATATCGTTGCCTATCTGTGTGGTTATGGAGTCGCGCTGTGCGGCACTTGTTGCAACCGTTATACTGTTTGTGAGGCGGGCCTCTTTGATTTGGCGAAATACTCTTTGCAGCATAGATTCCGTGCTGCCGTCAGGTGCAGGCAGCAAACGGAGGAATTGCTTTGAACGCGTGCTGTTGGATAGAGGCCAAAGGCGTTGTCCGCTACCGCCCGATAACAATATTATTTTCATAATTGCTTTATTCGATTAATTATATCATCAATGTATC
>JAFTNW010000046.1 GCA_017451695.1 Bacteroidaceae bacterium | reverse complement strand
TTTTACCTCCTTTTTGTCGCACAAAAAGGAGCAAAAAGGCCCGGCACCAATGTCTCAGTCGTTTTTACCTCTTGCTCGTAAATTACTATGTAATATTACTCGTTCGGTAAAATCTTGCCGTTCGCTGCTTGTCGCAATAGCTTGGGGCGGGGCAACTCGCTTCGCTCAAACATATCCCCGCCTTTTCCTGCGCATTGCTCGGCATCTCTCTGTGAGCCATTAACGGTGCCGGTTGTTTTTTTTAGAATTACTTCTGCTGGTGAGAACTGCGCCCTGCGTCTTCATTGGTGCGCATTAAAGCTTTTAGGAAAACGACCATATGCGCAGAGTTATTTGTGTTACGAAAAAACATCAATAAGATTGTGAGAACAGCCGAAAAATAACACCTAGGAGTTTAGAGCAAGCCCCCCCAAAAAATCTGTGGTTGAGCCCGGCTTGTGGTGGCAATGGATGGTTTGGGGCATTGCTGTAATTTGTACCTATGGCATTTGTATATACAAAAAAAAGAGATTGCCTTATAGGGCAATCTCTTTTGCTATATTAGCGGCAACCTCGGCAAATTCCTCGGGTGTCAGTTTTAGTTTGGGGTTGGTGAAGAGCATGTCCCTCTCGCTCTGCATGGGCACAAGGTGTATGTGCGCGTGCGGAACTTCAAGGCCTAATACGGCCTGCCCCACCTTTATGCAGGGGTAGGCTCGCTTTATGCCTTCGGCCACATGTTTGGCAAAAATTTGCATTGCACCAATCTCCTCGTCGGTGAGGTCGAAGAAGTAATCCACCTCGCGCTTAGGTATCACAAGTGTGTGCCCTTTTGCCAGCGGGTTGATGTCGAGGAATGCATAGAATTGCTCGTTCTCGGCCACCTTGTAGCTGGGAATCTCTCCTGCAACTATTTTGCTGAATATTGTTGCCATGATTGCTGCTTGTTAAAACTCAATGTTTGTAATCTCCAAGGAGAGTTTTCCCTGGGGTACTGTAATCTCGGCTACATCGCCCACCTTCTTGCCAAGTAATCCTTTGGCAATGGGTGTGTTTATTGAAATTTTGGCCTCGCGCAAGTTTGCCTCGCTCTCGGGAACGATGGTGTACTGCATTGTGGCACCTGTCTTTGTGTTCTTGAGGCTCACTTTTGTGAGTACCTGAACACTTTCGGTGCTCAACTTGGAGGTGTCGATGATTTTTGCATCGGCGATAATCAATTTGAGCTCATTGATTTTCATCTCCAACAATCCCTGTGCCTCTTTTGCTGCATCATACTCTGCGTTCTCCGAAAGGTCGCCTTTGTCGCGTGCTTCTGCAATCTGACGAACAATCTCGGGGCGTTTCGCCTCTAACTCTTTTAAGTCGGCTAACAGTTTCTTGTAGCCCTCTTCGGACATATAACCCATCTCTGATATCTTTTATATGGTTTTGAAAAAATAGTAAAACAAAGGATTCCGGCACGAATGCCGGAACCCGAAATCTCTTTGTTGTGATTGCAAAGATAGCTCTTAAAAATTGAAAAGCAAATTAAAAACGGAAATTTTTACTTTTATATATCCTGCTTAACATCTTTTTTCAGAGGACTTTTGCAATTATTGTTTTTTTAATAGTTCTTCTATGCTTTTCTCTAAATCTTCTATTTGGCTGTCGCGTGCAACAAGTTCGTTGTCGCGGTTTATTAGGTAGTATGTGGGGAGCGACTGTATGTTGTATAGCAGTATGTTTTGCGATGCCTGTCCATCGCCGTCGCGCACGCAGATCCATGGCAGATTTTCGGCAGAATTGTTCCAGAAACTTTCGTTTTGGTCAAATGATACTTGATAGACCTCGAATCCTCTGTCGCGGTATTTCTCGTAAATCTCGCGCAACCCGATATTGCGGCTGCTGATACCGGCAACGCCGTAGATGGTGAAATCGAGCAGCACCACCTTCCCTTTAAGTGAGCGAAGGCTTATTGAGTCGCCATGTATGTTGGGCAGTTCTATATTGTATAAGCCAATCTTTTCAATGGCGTTGCTCTCCAAATCTATGGTGTCGCGTGGCGCGGCTGTGCGGGTGGCCGCCATTCCTTTTGTTGCTACATTGTATAAATGTATCGCGCGCGTCGCGTGCGGGTAGTTGTTGTGCAGGCTTGTGGCAACGGCGGCAAAGCAACGGCTGTCGAATCTGTTGGCTGTGGGTATGAACAGCGGCTCGCCGTTGAGTCTTAAAAACAGTGCGTAGTATGCGCTTGCCTTGTGCGGGGATGTGGCTATGTATTGTTTGAATATGTTTTGCTTGAAATCTCCAATTAAGGCGTATATTTTTTCTCTTGTTTCGCCGTATGCGGGTGTGCTGTTTTTTATTAGGTTACGCACTTGTTGTTGCAGCGATTGTTCAAGCGCGGCAAGCTCCTGTATGCGCACACTCTCGGGCGAGCCTTCTATCGTGCAGCTATCGGCAAAATGTGTGGCTGTGGTTGTAATCTTCACTGTTTCTGTGCTGTCTATGGCAATGGTTATGCGCCTGCCGCCATCTTGCAGTTGCAGGGCATAGAAATCGTAGCACTCGGGGCGTGGTTGGCTGAAACGGAATGTTCCGTTGCTGCCTATTCTGGCAGAGTCTCTTTTTTCTGTCTTGTCTATGCCAATGTTAAGCAGATAGAGCATCTTGCTTTCGCCTCCTTTTATCTCTCCCTCAATGGTGAATTGCGGTGCTTTGCCACAGGCGAAGAACAGCGCGGTAATTCCTGTAAAAATCAGGGCTTTTATTCCTGTTATGCGTGAAATATTCATATTTTTATAAAAATGTGTGGGCAAAGATAGTTAAAATGTGGAAAATTATTTATCTTTGCGAGAATTTAGAAATAAAAAATAATAAACAGATAAAAAAGATGAATGTTGTAACAAAGAATGTGGCATTGCCCGATGGCCGCGTAATCACAATTGAGACAGGCAAGCTTGCAAAGCAGGCCGATGGCTCTGTGATGTTGCGCTTGGGCAACACAATGTTGTTGGCGACCGTATGTGCAGCCAAGGATGCTGTTCCCGGCACCGATTTTATGCCTTTGCAGGTAGAGTATAAAGAGAAATACGCTTCATTTGGCCGTTTCCCCGGCGGTTTCACACGCCGCGAGGGTAAGGCTTCGGATTATGAAATTCTCACTTGTCGTTTGGTTGACCGTGCTCTACGTCCTCTTTTCCCCGACAACTACCATGCCGAGGTTTATGTGAATATCGTTCTCTTCTCGGCCGACGGCGTAGATATGCCCGACGCTCTTGCCGGTCTTGCAGCCTCTGCGGCTCTTGCCGTTTCCGATATTCCTTTCGGTGGCCCCATTTCCGAGGTTCGCGTTGCACGCATTAATGGCGAGTTCGTGGTTAACCCCACATTTGCGCAACTCGAGAATGCCGACATGGACATCATGGTTGCCGCAACTTACGACAACATCATGATGGTCGAGGGTGAGATGAAAGAGGTATCAGAGGCCGACCTGTTGGAGGCCATGAAGGTTGCTCACGAGGCTATCAAGGTTCACTGCAAGGCTCAGATGGAGCTTATGGAAGAGGTTGGTACAACCGTAAAACGCGAGTACTGCCACGAGGTGAACGACGAGGAGCTTCGCTCACAGGTTCACGAGGCATGCTATGCAAAGGCTTATGCCGTTGCTGCAAGCGGAAACAACGACAAGCACGGCCGTGCAGCCGCTTTCGATGCCATTAAAGAGGAATTCAAAGCGCAATTTACCGAGGAGGAACTCGAGGAGAAGGGCGCGCTCATCGACCGCTACTACCACGATGTTGAGAAAGAGGCTATGCGCCGTTGTATTCTCGACGAGGGCAAGCGTCTCGATGGTCGCAAGACTACCGAAATCCGCCCCATCTGGTGCGAGGCAGGCTATCTGCCCGGCCCTCACGGTTCGGCAGTGTTCACACGCGGTGAGACACAGTCGCTCACAACCGTAACACTCGGTACAAAACGCGACGAGAAGATTATCGACGAGGTTATGAACCAGGGAACAGAGCGTTTCCTCCTTCACTATAATTTCCCTCCCTTCTCAACAGGCGAGGCACGCGCACAGCGTGGTGTAGGCCGTCGCGAAATCGGTCATGGTAACCTTGCATGCCGCGCTCTCAAAAATATGATTCCCGCCGATTACCCCTATTGTGTTCGCGTGGTTTCGGATATTTTGGAGTCTAACGGCTCATCTTCAATGGCTACTGTTTGCGCAGGTACACTCGCGCTCATGGATGCCGGTGTGAAGATTAAGAAACCTGTATCGGGTATTGCCATGGGCCTTATCAAGAATGCCGGTGAGGAGAAATATGCTGTGCTCAGCGATATTCTTGGCGACGAGGACCACTTGGGTGATATGGACTTCAAGGTAACAGGAACAGTTGATGGTATCACAGCCACACAGATGGATATAAAGGTTGATGGTCTTTCTTATGAGATTCTCGAGAAGGCTTTGAATCAGGCACGCGAGGGCCGCATGCACATTCTTGGTAAGATTACCGAGTGTATTGCCGAGCCCCGTGCAGAGCTTAAGCCTCATGCACCCCGTATCGAGACAATGCGTATCCCCAAAGAGTTTATCGGTGCAGTTATCGGCCCCGGTGGCAAAATCATTCAGGGTATGCAAGAGGAGACCGGTGCCACTATCTCTATCGAGGAGGTTGATGGCGAGGGTATCATCGAGATTGCAGCAAACAACGGCAACGCAATCAACGAGGCTATCGCTAAAATCAGAGCAATCGTTGCCATCCCCGAGGCCGGTGAGGTTTACGAGGGTACAGTGCGCAGCGTGATGCCTTATGGTGCATTCGTTGAGTTCATGCCCGGCAAGGATGGCTTGTTGCACATTTCCGAGATTGATTGGAAACGCTTTGAGACAATGGAAGAGACCGGTATTAAGGAGGGCGACAAACTGCAAGTGAAGCTTGTGGAGATTGACCCCAAGACCGGCAAGTTCAAACTCTCTCGCAAAGCGTTGATAGAGAAACCCGAGGGTTATGAGGAGCGTGAGCGTCGTCCCCGCCGCGAGCCCCGCCGCCCCCAGGCATAAGACAAAGCCGCTGAACATTGCGTTCAGCGGCTTTTTGTTTGGTTGTGATTTTTTCATTTTTTTAGACAAAAAAATAGGAATCGGATAGAAAATAAAAAATGAGTTTTTTATATCTTCGCAGTCGATAAAAATCAATATAACTATGAGAAAGATTAGAGCAGCCATAGTGGGATATGGCAATATTGGAAAATATACCTTGCAGGCGCTTACCGCAGCCCCCGATTTTGAGGTGGCAGGTGTGGTGCGCCGCTCGGGAGCAGAGAACCTTCCCGCAGAGCTTGCAGGCTACAATGTAGTAAAGGATATACGCGAGCTTGGCGATGTAGATGTGGCAATCCTTTCCACCCCCACCCGCAGTGTAGAACGCTATGCAAAAGATATCCTTGCACTTGGTATAAACACCGTGGATAGCTTCGACATCCACTCCAAAATTGTGGAACTGCGTCGTTCGCTTGGCGAGAGTGCATGTGCAGGTAATGCGGTATCTATTATTTCGGCAGGCTGGGATCCGGGTAGCGATTCTGTTATCCGCACTCTTTTGCAGGCAATTGCACCCAAAGGTATCACATATACCAATTTCGGGCCGGGTATGAGCATGGGCCACACAGTAGCCGTTAAGGCTGTTGAGGGTGTAAAGGCAGCCCTCTCGATGACAATACCTGTGGGTACAGGCATTCATCGCCGCATGGTGTATGTAGAGATAGAGGAGGGTTACGAATTTTCACAGGTGGCAGCCGCCATTAAGGCCGACCCTTACTTTGTGAATGACGAAACGCACGTTATACAGGTGCCATGCGTAGATGAACTGCTTGATATGGGCCATGGTGTGAACCTCACACGCAAGGGTGTGTCGGGTACCACTCAAAATCAGCTGTTCGAGTTCAATATGAAGATAAACAACCCCGCACTCACCGCGCAGGTGCTTGTGTGCTGTGCACGCGCCACAATGCGTCAGCAGCCCGGTTGTTACACAATGATTGAAATTCCTATTATCGACCTCCTCTACGGCGATCGCGAGGAGTTGATTGCACATCTGGTATAAAATGTATGGCGGGGCGTAAATGCCCCGCTTTCTTTTATATATTAATGATATATAAATATTGGCATCCCGGCCCAAAGTGTGGCCTGCAAATGGCCGAAAACTCGTTATTTTTTATTATTTTCGCGCTCTGAATTAATGAAATAGAATAATGAGTGAAGATAAACGTGCCTCGTTTGGAGGTAAATTGAGTGTGGTGCTTGTTGCTGCGGGCAGTGCCATTGGGCTTGGAGCATTGTGGCGTTTCCCATATATAGCGGGCAAGCATGGTGGAGCGGCTTTTTTGCTGGTGTTCCTGTTGAGTGTATTTGTGGTAGGTATTCCGGCAATGCTTGCCGAGTTTGCCGTGGGGCGCAAATCGCGCAAGAATGCGGTGGGTGCCTTTCGTCAATTGTCAAAAAGGTGGAGTTGGTTGGGATATAACGGTGTGTTGGGTGCGCTACTCATTACCGGTTTCTATTATATAGTTGCGGGTTGGTCGTTGGAGTATCTTGTAAATTCCGTCACAGGTGCGCTTTATAGCTCCTCGCTGTCGTTTACCGAGCAGTTTGCCGCTTTTCAGGGCTCATGGCGGCCGTTCTTCTATGCCGTGGTATTTATATTGCTCACTCACGTAATAGTGGCACGTGGCGTGGAGAAGGGTATCGAAAAGGCTTCGCGTATAATGATGCCCGCCCTCTTTATAATTCTCGTAATTATGGCAGTGCGCGTGGCATTTATGCCTAACTCAATAGAGGGCTATCGTTTCTTCCTCTCGCCCAATTTCAAGGAGGCTTTTACTCCCGAAACCATTATGATGGCAATAGGTCAGGCCTTCTTCTCCCTGTCGGTGGGAATGGGTTGTATGGTTACATACGCCTCTTATTTCAAGAAGGATAATAACCTTATCTCTACATCGCTCAATGTGTCGTTGCTCACCATGCTGGTGTCGTTGCTTGCCGGTCTTGTAATATTCCCGGCAGTGTTCAGCGCAGGCTTGCAACCGGCCGAGGGCCCATCGCTTATATTCGTAACTTTGCCCGAGATTTTCAAGGGAATGCCTCTTGCTCCTATGTGGTCGGCTGTATTCTTTGTGCTTGTAATGCTTGCCTCACTTACATCTACAATATCTTTTCATGAGGTTCTCACAGCCTACTTTGCCGAGGAGTTCAAACTCTCCCGCAAATGGGGTGCCCGCATAACATCGGCAATATCTGTTGCATTGAGCGCGCTCACCGTATATTGTGTATTCGATATCGATTTCCTCGGTATAAAGGCCTCGGGGGTATCTTTTATGGATACATTTGACTATCTCAGTGCAAACATTCTTATGCCGCTGGGTGCTATGTTCACCTGTATATTTGTCTCGTGGGTGATGAAGCGCAATTTCATGAGCGACGAGATAAGTAATTACGGCACGCTCAAAAGCTATGTCATGCCTGTTGTAGTGTTTATGTTGCGCTATGTAACCCCGCTGCTGATATTGTATATATTCTTTAAGAATCTCGGGATTCTTTGATGTTCGGTCATAATAAAACAGCAATGGTGAAATGCGCGCATTTCACCATTGCTGTTTTATTGTATCGGTATTGTCAATCGCTGTAATAGACTCTCTTTATTCGTGTGGAAACTGCGGTAAGTATCTCGTATGGTATGGTGTCGAGCCACTGCGCAATGGTTTCTACCGATAAATTCGGCCCGAAAATCTCTACCATGTCGCCCTCGCGGCAGTCTATGTCGGTAACATCCACCATACACACATCCATGCATATATTCCCCACATAAGGCGCGGGCTTGCCGTTGATTATGCAATATCCGCGGCGGTTGCCCATGTGCCGATTAAGGCCGTCGGCGTACCCTATGGGTAGGGCAGCAATGCGCGACGGGCGTTGCAGTTCCCCCCTGCGGCTGTATCCCACCGTTTCGTCGGCGGGCACATCGTGTATCTGCAGGATAATGGTTTTAAGCGTGGATATGGGGCGCAGTGTGGCATCATTGCCCATGGGTGATATGCCGTAGAGCCCTATGCCCAAACGCACAGCCTCGTACTGCACATGGGTGAAACGCTCGGCACCTGCGCTGTTGCATATATGGCGCAGAATCTTGTGCTTGAATGCTGCTTGCAATGCGTTGCTTGCTTCCTCAAAGCGTGCCACCTGTTCTTTTGAGAAAGAGTCGAAGGTGGTGCTGTCGCTCCCCACAAAGTGCGAGAATACCGAGCGCGGTGTAAGTGAATTGTACTTTTTAAGTTCCTCTATCAGGGCGGGAATCTCGCTTGGGAGGAATCCTAAACGGTGCATGCCGGTATCTATCTTTATATGTACCGGATAGTCTGTTATGCCTTCGCGGCCGGCAGCCTGTGCCAGCATGCGCAGCATGCCGAAACTGTAAACCTCGGGCTCCAATTTGTTCTCGAACAGTGTGCGCACGGTGCCGGGCTCTGGGTTCATTACTATGATTCCGGTTGTAATGCCGGCCTTGCGCAGTTCGGCACCCTCGTCGGCCACAGCTACGGCAAGGTAATCCACGCGGCTGTCTTGCAAAGTGCGTGCAATCTCCAATGCTCCGGCACCGTAGGCCGATGCCTTTACCATGCAGATGGTCTTTGTCTCGGGTTTCAGATTGTTGCGATAGCGGTTGAGGTTGTCGCGCAGGGCTGTGAGGTTTACTTCAAGAATTGTTTGGTGCACCTTTTTTTCGAGCGCCTCGGTTATCTCCTCAAAATGGAATGCGCGTGCTCCTTTAATAAGAATAGCTTCGCCGGCGAGGCTGTGCAGTTGCTCGCTGTGCAGTAATTCGTCTGTTGTTGTAAACAGGTGACACTCGCAATCTATTCTCTTTTGCCACTCTTTTTCGCTTATTATATCTTTCCCCACACCTATAAATTTTTCTATCTTGTGGCGGCTTATGAGTTGCGCCACGGTGCGGTAAAGTGCGCGGGTGGTCAATCCCGTCTGTTTAATGTCCGATAGGATAAGTGTCTTTTTAAGGTGGGGCAGGGTGCTGCAACGACGCTCCATGAAGTCGAGTGCAATGTCGAGCGAGGCGGTGTCGGCATTGTAGCTGTCGTTTATGAGCATGCAACCGTTTTTGCCCTCCTTTACCTCCAATCGCATGGCCACGGGCTCGAGCTGTGCCATGCGTGCGGCAATGGTCTCGGCGGGTATCATAAGGTACAGTGCAGCTGCCAGGCAGTTTATGGAGTCCTCTATCGATGCATCGTCGAGGAATGGTATGTGGTAGCTGTTCTCAAAAGCGAGATAGCGGTATTTTATGGTTGTTCCATTCTCGCCCTTTTCAATTGCTCTTATAAAAAGTGGTCTCTCGGGGTCTTTTTGCGACCACGCAATCTCGCGCGACGGCAGCAATGAGTGGTTTATTGTGCCTGTAATCAATGGATTGTCGGCATTGTATATTATTATGTCGCACCCCTTGAACAGTGCAAGCTTTTCGCGGCATTTTTCCTGCATGGTGCTGAAATTCTCCTGATGCGCCTCGCTTATATTTGTTATTATGCCTATTGTAGGGGTTATGATTGGTTGCAGATTGTCCATTTCGCGAGGCTGCGATATTCCGGCTTCGAATATACCCAACGTGCTCTCCTCGTCGAGCTGCCACACCGAAAGCGGCACACCTATCTGTGAATTGTAGCTGCGTGGCGAGCGGGTAACGGTGTAATTGGCTGCGGTAAGGTGGTACAGCCACTCTTTTACTATGGTTTTTCCGTCGCTGCCGGTTATTCCCACAACAGGTATTTCAAATCTTTTTCTATGGTATGCTGCCAGGCGTTGCAAGGCCTTTACGCTATTGTCCACCACAATGAAATCGGCATCGGGCAGTGTGGGGGCAATATACTTGTTCTCCACTACAAAACTCCTCACCCCTCGTTTGTATAGCTCCTCTATGAATAGATGTCCGTCGCCATGCTTGGTTTTTATGGCAAAAAACAGAGTATCCTCGGGGAAGCCGAGTGAACGGCTGTCGGTGAGCAGGCGCGAAATGGAATTGCCTCCATGCATCCCTATGTGGCGCGCTTTCAGTATTGTGCTTATCTGTTCAATAGTGTATTGCATTGTTCTATCTCTTTTTCAAAACAAAGGTAAGGGTGCTCCCTCTGCACTGTGTCTATTTTTTTGAGCGTGTTGCGCACAAACTCCTTGTAGCTGTTGCTCTCGGCATCAAAGGGCCTGTGGGCAAGCGCACGGTTGATATCCTCTATCGTGTGGCACAAGGCTTGGCTGCCACTGCTTATGTGCGTGTCGGCAAACTGTTGCCAAATATACTCTACTGCAATGGGGGCGGGGTGTGCCATATCATCGGCGTAGAAACGATAATCCCGCAGTTCGTCGAGCACAATCTCGTATGCGGGGAAATATGCAGCGTTGTGCATGTACCTCTTTTGCAACAGCTCTATTGCAAGCAACAGGGTTGCCTTGCTCAATTGGTTGTCGTGTGCGCCATCGCGCAAGTGCCTTATAGGGCTCACCGTAAATATTATTTTCACTCCCGGGCGAGCCTCTGTTATGGGTGTGAGCACCCGGCTCATGCACTCTGTAATCTCATCTACGCTCAACAGGCGGCGGGTAAACTCTTTTGCGGGCATTTTGTGGCAGTTGCTCACCACAAGCCCATCGCTGTTGCGTGTGTAAACGTATGCCGTTCCAAAGGTGATTATCAGAATATCGGCATTTTGCATGCAGGCGTGGGCCGTATGCAAAGCGCTGTTTATGGCTGTGATTAACTCCTCCTTTGTGCGGCGCGAAAAATCGCTGTGATGCAGTATGCTGTGCCACCTTTCGTTGCTTTCCAAAATCTCGGGCGAATGGGCAGTGAACTCCTCTCCGTCTATGGTTCTTTGCAGCACCGTGGCTATGGATAGCGGGTTGTAGATTATGCCGAACGGGTTTGCGCATACATTGAATTTGCCAGCCTGCAACCTGTTCCCGATATTCTGCGCAAAGCATGAACCCAAAAGCATTATGTTGCTTTTGTGCGTAATCTCTATGTCGTTTTTTTGCAGGGTTACAGGTGTCGTCAGTTGCATACCGCTCTAATTTATTGCAAATTTAATGAAGTTAAACGATTATTGCTTATCTTTGCACATAAAATATTTGTACGATGTTTCGATTACCGATATTTATTATATTTGCCTGCAATTGCTTTTTGGCAATTGCGCAAACATATTATTACGAACGTGTTGCCATAGTAACCGATAACGTAAAACGTGCAGCATCGGGTGATGGCCATTTTATTACTTTTACTCCCAAGGCTTGTTACGATTCCGACATTAACGGCTATTCCGAGGAGTTCGGGGTGCTCATGTACGAGGGTGCCACTGATAATAATCTGCATAGCTATTATGGGAAGAGCTACTTTGGCAATGCATATTACTTTTTTGCAACTGACCGTTCTCGCCTGAATATTAAAAAAAGTAATGGCGAAATTCTTGTATATGTTCGCAAAAGTCCACCGGAAGGTGTTGTAAAGTCATCTCGTGTGCGCCCCATAAGCAAATCGACGCCGGTGTTTGTTCCCCATGAAAATCCCGATGTAAGTATAGGAACAGGTGATTACGTGCCTGCAAAAGAGAGAGAGCAGCAATCGCGCTATGGGTATTACGATTGTACCACCTGCTATGGAACGGGCAAGTGCCAAATATGTGGCGGCGATGGTATATGGCGGAACTCATTGGAAGGACTCACGGATCATTTATGTCCGGTATGCCCAAACAGTTCGGGCCGGTGTGCTTCTTGTGGTGGCAAAGGGAAGAAATATGGTATAGTACGCTGAATCTTATAAAACTATGAAACGAATATTTATTTTATTGTTTTTTGTCTCTTGCATAAGTGTAGTCTTTGGACAAACCTATTATTATCGCTATCTTTATCATGTGGATAAGGATACCGGTGTAAAAACAAAAAAGGAGTCATGGGTGAAGAGTGGTGGAGTATATATGACGTTTACCAATAATAGCTCATATTGCTATATGTCCGACAAAGATGGATTCAGAGTTAAATATGGTGGTGATTCCTATCGCTACATAGGCAATGATAACGGAAGGCTCACCTACTACCATAGCATGCGGGATACAGGTAATATCTTTATGCAAAATTATCCTTTGTGTTATTACTATTTCTCAACCGATTTCTCGCGTCTTAATACGTGGAACGACTGTTCGGATATGAAATTGGGCATACCTCCTTCCAATGATATTGTGGTATATGAACGTGCAGCGGCTCCCGCTCCCAAGAAAAATACCCCCGACAGATTGTGGTAAATGGCCCGGAATGCAGGCTCGAGCTCTGCATTTGCGCTGCATTGGCACAAAATAACGTGGAAAAGTTGCTTTTTTATATTTTAACCTTTATCTTTATCGTTGGCAAATTGCTATCAAAAGAATATGGAAAAAGAAATAGAAACAAAATATCCTCTTTTGGGGAAAATTGATTCACCTGCCGACTTGCGTGCATTACCCGAGAGTAAATTGCCCGAAGTATGCAAGGAATTAAGAAACTTCATAATTGAATCGTGCTCCACCAATCCTGGGCACTTTGCGTCGAGCCTTGGCTCGGTGGAACTCACTGTGGCATTGCACTATGTGTTTGATACTCCATCTGATAAACTCGTTTGGGATGTAGGCCATCAAGCGTATGGACATAAGATACTCACCGGTCGTCGCGATGTGTTTCATACCAATCGCAAATTAGGCGGTGTAAAGCCCTTCCCCTCTCCCGACGAGAGCGAGTACGATGCTTTCATGGCCGGCCATGCTTCAAACTCAATATCGGCAGCGCTTGGTCTTGCCGTGTCGGCAGCCTTGCAGAATAACGAGAATGAGCATGTGGTAGCCATCATAGGCGATGGCTCCATGAGTGGCGGCCTTGCGTTCGAGGGATTGAACAACCTGTCGAACTGCGAGAATAATCTGTTGGTTATTCTGAATGATAACAATATGTCGATAGACAAAAGCGTGGGTGGTCTCAGTCAGCTGCTTATCACCATGCACTCGTCGCGTTTCTACAATAAACTGCGTAACAAAATAGCACGCGGGCTCACAAGCATAGGCCTTCTCAATAAGCGTCGTGCCGGTGTTATCACCCGCTTTAATAACAGCATCAAGGCCGCGCTTTTCCGTCGCCACAATATTTTCGATGTCATGGCGGCGCGCTACTTCGGCCCCATAAACGGGCACGATGTGCGCGAGCTTGTGCGCATGCTCCAGATGGTGAAGGATATGAAGGGTCCCAAGATGCTGCATATAAACACCGTAAAGGGTAAGGGCTTTGAGCCTGCCGAGAAGACGCCTACCGTGTGGCATCAGCCCGGTCTGTTCGATATTGAGACAGGCGAGCGTTTGGTGAAAGAGGGTGGCACACCTCGTTTCCAGGATGTCTTTGGCGAAACACTTGTGGAGCTTGCACGTGCCAACGACAAGATTGTGGGAATCACCCCCGCCATGCCCACAGGCTGTTCAATGAATCTGTTGATGAACGAGATGCCCAACCGTTTCTTTGATGTGGGTATAGCCGAGGGGCACGCTGTAACCTTCTCTGCCGGTTTGGCAAAGGGCGGTTCGATGCCTTTCTGTAATATCTATTCGTCGTTTATGCAACGCGCCTACGACAACCTTATACACGATGCCGCTTTGCAACGCGTAAATATGGTCCTTTGCCTCGACCGTGCCGGTATTGTGGGCGAGGATGGTCCCACGCATCATGGAGCATTTGACCTTGCCTATCTGCGCCCCATCCCCAATATCACAATATCTTCGCCCTATGACGAGTGCGAATTGCGCCGCCTTATGTATACTGCGCAGTTGCCTCAAATGGGCACGTTCGTAATACGTTACCCCCGTGGCAAGGGCTCTCTTGTCGATTGGCGTTGCCCGTTGGAGGCTGTGCCTGTGGGCAAAGGCCGTCTTATGCAGGAGGGTAACGATGTGGCACTGCTCACATTGGGTCCGATTGGGAAATTGGCCGAGAGCGCAGTGGCGGCAGCACGCGAACAGGGCGTTAGCGTTGCTCACTACGATATGCGTTTCCTCAAACCCATGGATGCCGACATACTGCGTACCGTGGGCGAGAATTTCAAATATGTGATAACGCTTGAAGATGGTGTGGTGAAAGGCGGTCTTGGCAGCGCAGTGGCCGAATATATGGCCGAGAATGGTTACACACCGCAAATAACAACTATAGGTATTCCCGATCTGTTTGTTGAACACGGAACAACGCCCGAGCTCTATAAAAAGTGCTCAATGGACAACGATGCTGTGTTGCGTGCTATTTTGAAGTACAAAAAACAATAATATGAAGATTGTTATAGCCGGCGCAGGTGCTGTTGGTACGCACTTGGCAAAGATGCTCTCCGTTGGCAACGAGAATGTGGTGCTGATGGACGAAAGTGAGGATAAACTTGGCAAGATGGAGTCTCTTTTTGACCTCAAAGCCCAGGTGGGGCAGCCTACAAAAATATCCGATCTTAAACTTGCAGGTGCCAACGATGCCGATCTCTTCGTTGCGGTTACACCCAACGAGAGCGACAATGTAACCGCTTGTATTCTGGCGCACTATCTTGGTGCCAAAAAGACGGTGGCCCGCATAGACAACTATGAATATCTGCAACCCAAGCATAAAAGCTATTTTGCATCCTTGGGCATCGATTCGCTCATATACCCCGAGCAGCTTGCTGCCGAGGAGATTGCAACCAGCATCAAATACAGCTGGATGAGGCAGTTCCTTGAATTTGGCAACGGAGCCTTGGTAATGGTGGGCGTGAAGGTGCGTGAAGGAGCTCCTATCCTGGGTACTCTGTTCAAGGATTTTCCAGGCGACACTCCCTATCATATTGTGGCCATACAGCGTGGCGACGAAACAATCATACCTCGCGGAAACGATTGCATAGAGCCCGACGACCTTGTCTGCTTCATGACGGTGAAAGACAAAATCCCATACGTGCGCAGCATGTGCGGAAAGTCGGAGTTCTCGGAGGTGCGCAGCCTTATAATAATGGGTGGCAGCCGCATTGCGGTGCGCACCACCAAATTGATTCCCGATAATATAAAGGTAAAAATCATAGAGAGCGACCTCGCCCGTTGCCGCAAATTGCTGGAACTTGTGGATGACAAGGTGATGATTATAAACGGCGATGCCCGCGACCCCGAACTGCTGCGCAGCGAGGGTGTGGAGCACACCGATGCATTTATAGCGTTGAGCGACAATTCCGAAACAAATATCCTTGCCTGTCTTTCGGCAAAGCGTTCGGGCGTGTACCGTACAGTGTCCGAGGTGGAGAATATTGATTATATCTCCATGGCCGAGAATATGGATATCGGTTCGGTTATAAACAAGAAGAAACTTGCTGCAAGCAACATCTTCCAGATGATGCTGAACACCGATGTTTCAAGTGTAAAGTGCCTCACATTCATACAGGCCGTTGTTGTGGAGTTCCCGGTGAAAGAGGGCGCTCCCATAACAAAAAAGGCGGTCAAGGATTTGTCTCTTCCCACGGGTGCAAATATCGGTGGCCTCATAAGGAACGGCGAGGGTATGCATGTTACCGGCAACACCGTTATTCAGGCCGATGACCATGTGATAATATTCTGCCTGGAGCATGTTATAAAGAAGTTGGAGAAATTTTTTGATTGATGTTTCACCCAAAAATTATATCAAGAATATTAGGTCTGCTGCTTTTTATAGAAGCAGCATTCCTTGTCAGCGCTCTTGCCGTTTCCCTTTATTATAAGGAGGCAAAGCTCAACACCTATTTTTACAGCCTTGGCGCAATGGTGGGTACAGGTCTTTTGCTCACATACATAGGCCGTGGCAAGGAGCGTAATATCTCGCGCAAGGATGGTTACATTGTGGTAACTCTCTGTTGGATAATATTCTCGCTCTTCGGTGCCATACCCTATTATTTAAGTGGCAGCCTCCCATCGGTAACCGATGCCTTCTTTGAGACAATGTCGGGCTTTTCCACAACCGGTGCAACCGTGGTGGAGAATGTCGAGGCTTTGCCGTGTAGCATCCTCTTTTGGCGCGCTATGACACATTGGGTCGGTGGTTTGGGAATTGTCTTTTTTACGGTGGCGGTATTTCCGGTTTTCGGCTTGGGCGATATAAACCTGTTTGCCGCAGAGTCGGTGGGGCCCATGCGTGCAAAGCTGCATCCGCGCATATCGGTGGCGGCGCGTTGGATTCTCACAATATATGTAGGGCTTACAATATTGGCAACGGTGGCGTTCTATTTCGCCGGAATGGGTAAATTCGATGCCGTGTGCCACGCCATGTCCACCGTATCTACAGGTGGTTTTTCAACCAAGCAGGCGGGCATAGCTGCATATAACTCTCCGCTCATAGACTATGTGGTTACCCTTTTTATGTTCCTGGGCGGTGTAAACCTGTCTTTGCTCTATCTGTTTTTTTTCAAAGCGCGTTTTGGGGATCTGTTCCGCGATAGCGAATTCCGCGTGTATGCAGGCTCGGTGGCGCTTTTCACGGTGTTGATTATGGCAGGCCTCTTCTTCTCAACACCTATGGGGATTGAGGAGTCCTTCCGCATATCGCTCTTCCAAGTGGTGTCCCTGCAGACAACAACCGGTTTTGCCACCTCCAATTATGTTTTGTGGGTACCCATTCTGTGGCTTATGTTGAGTGCCATAATGTTTCTTGGCGCATGTTCGGGCTCCACAAGCGGTGCCATGAAGTGTGCCCGCATATCTATCCTTGGGCGTGTTATGTTCAATGAGTTCAAGCGCATATTGCACCCCAATGCGGTTATTCCCGTGCGCATGAGTGGCAAGATTGTATCCACATCTGTTCAGTCGGCCATATTGGCATATACCGTTATATATGTGGCAACCATTGTTGTGGGAATATTTGTGAATATGACCTTCGGGCTCGAATTCCTCGATGCCTACGGCCTCTCGGTTACATCTGTGGGTAACGTGGGCCCGGCACTCGGGCATTACGGCCCCATGGATTCATTCTCCACGTTGCCGGCTGCTATAAAATGGTTCTGCTCGTTCCAGATGTTGGTTGGTCGTTTGGAATTCTTTGCGGTGCTGTTGCTGCTTATGCCCGATTTTTGGAAACGTCAGTAGCGGAATCTTCTTTTGTCCCTATTGTTTGCAGCAGTTTCTCAATGTCTGCCTTCAATCTTTTGTAGGGTGGGGCATCCTTGTAGTTTGTGTTCTTGCTAAGCATAAGTGCCACATCGCATTGGCTGTTGCGGTAGGAGGAGAGCTCGTTTGTATATTGCTGTCGGTGATAAGCATATTTCTCAATTTCCCTTTCGCGCTTGCCACGCAGGAAACGGCAGATAGGCGACAATATACGCATCACCACGCTGTCCATTATGTGGTGCCCTTGGATGTAGAAATAGCACTCCTCGGGCAGAATCTCCATCTTGGCAAGTTCCTTTTTGAGTTTTTCGTATTCGGGGAGCAGGTGTGGGTGGTGCCTCTCAAGCATGGCTATGTTGTGGCTCACACGCCCTTCGAGCTGTTTTAGCGATATTGCGGGATTGTCTATATTAAAGGAGGTGAGCCTTACAATTTCGCAAAAGTGCTGCATGCTCATTGTTTTGAGGTCGTGCTTGCGGTAGAGCAGAATGTTCCACACAAAAAGCGGGTAACAAATCTGTGAGTATAGTTTCATGAATGTGGGGATATCCATTACATTCATATCGTTCAGTGTGCTTTGCACGCACACCTGTTTAAGGCTCTCGGAATAGCATTTAAGGTTCTCTATTGCGTATGCGTATGTGTGCAGTATGTATGGGTTGTTCAGCAGTTGCCGCGATGTGGCAGTGTGGCCCTGCATAAGATAATCATAGTCGGCATCCACGCAGGCAATCATATTGCGCCCAACAGCTTCGCCCAGCATGTTCATCATAGCCTGTTTCTTCCCTTTTGTGAGCTTGCCTCGTGCCGGCAACATTACCTCAAACTTATAGTTCTCGTTTTCAAATTCCTCGAATATGTTGCGCCAGAATGATATATCGTCATAGCTCTCCACATAGGCTATTATGCGGTTTTTTGCCTTCTTGGGGCGCAATTTGTTTGCAGCCTCGATGAAGGCGGAGTTGAGATAGCTTGTGAGTCTCTTCATGGCACTTGCGCGCTTGTTGTTATATTGTTATTTCGTCTATCTCCATTACTGCATCGGCCCAACCGTCCATTATGATGGCCGGTGAGTGTGTGCAGAGGATTATCTGTGCGTTGGGGTTCAGTGTGCGTATTATGTTTACAAGCTGTTGCTGCCACTCGATGTGCAACGAAATTTCGGGCTCGTCCATGAGCATCACGCAATGTTTGTTCTCCTGTACCAAGGCGGTGAGCATTATCACAAGAATCTGTTTCTCGCCCGATGACAGCATGTAGGGCGACAGTGTTTCGCCATACTGCTCAAAGAATATCTCGTTGCTTGTGCGGTTTATCTTTTTTGCCGTTGCGGTGAACAGTTTGTCAATAAGGTCTTGGAATATCTTTTTGGGCTTTGTAAGTTCGGTTGCTGCCGCTTGGTCCTCGGGCTTGCCGCTTGTGAGCAGGGTTATAATCTTGTTCCCAATATTAACCTGGTAGTTCAGGTAGCGGCGTTGCAGATTATATAGCTGCCAATCGAGTTCTGTGCGTATGTCGGCCCCGGGTATCTTGTCGAGCAGGTCGCCACTCAGTATCGGGCGGTCTATGCTGCTTATAACATCGAACAATATGGTTGTGGCATCCTCTGGGTGAAATTTTATGTGTACGCCATTCTCGGGGTTGCTTGTGAGGCGTCCCTCGCGCATTACATTCAAATGGCTTGCCGAGCGATTTATCACGGTGCTTTTGCCCATTCCGTTGCTGCCGCTTAGAATATTTACATCGGGGCGCAAATTCCACATGATGTGTTTGCGGTTGGCCCACAGGGAATCAATCTCAATGCTTTTTATGTATTGCCCAAGTTTCTCCATAATGTTTATGCTTTTTAGAATTTGGCAGGTGGGGAGTTCTTGCGCTCCTCTGTTTACAAAAATAGCATAATGTTTTATCCATTCAAACATCGTGCGGTTAAATTTTTCTTAAATTGTGCGCTTTCCCTGCAAAAAAGAGCTCTTTACCGCACGAAAAGGAATACACCCGCGGGGTAAATGCAAATTAATTATAAATTTATAAAATTACGTTCTTCTTATCTTGCGGAGTGATAATTTCTGTTTAACTTCGCGGTTGAGGTTTGTTTATAAATTTATGAAATTATGGTAAAGATATTCTGTGTAAACAGTGGCGAGACAAAGAGTTTTCAATCGGGTATCACGCTGCGCGAGGCTTGCAAGGAGTTTAATCTAAAATTGCAGTACGATGTTATAGCCGCCCATGTGAATAACGAGGTGGAAGGCCTTAATTTCAAAGTGTATAACCACAAGGATGTGGAATTCCTTGATATTACCTCCGATGATGGAATGCGGGTATATGTGCGTTCTCTCACATTCGTGATGATGAAGGCTCTGAACGAGCTTTTCCCCGGCGGGGTGGTGCGCTTTGAGAACCCTATCTCCAAGGGATACTATTGCCGTATGGATTCGGAACTGAGTAGTGAACAGGTAGATAAAGTGCGCGAGCGTATGCACGAGATTATAGCCGAGGATATCTCCTTTCATCGTGTCGATTGCCACACATCCGAGGCAATAGAGGTTTTTGAACGATTGGGGCGCATAGACCGTGTGCGTCTTTTGAAAACATATAAAT
This sequence comes from Bacteroidaceae bacterium, assembly GCA_017451695.1. GTDB lineage: Bacteria > Bacteroidota > Bacteroidia > Bacteroidales > Bacteroidaceae > HGM04593. The sequence continues at coordinate 19,583 of JAFTNW010000046.1, read as the reverse complement.
ACCTTTATACAAGCTACTATAAATTAGGTGATTATATAGACCATTATTACGAAGGCCTCCTGCCAAGTACGGGCTATATTAAACTGTTTGAGATAGAGAAATTTGCCGAGGGCGTGCTGTTGCGCATCCCCGACAAAGATTGCCCCACCACGCTCGAAGATAAGGTGCCTCAAGAAAAATTGCAAGAACGCTTTGAGGAGCGTCTGCATTGGCATCAGATAATGGGCGTGGAGACAATAGGCGATTTCAATCTGGCTGTAAATACCGGGCACGAGGTCGATTTGGTTAATGTGGCCGAGGCTTTGCAGGAGAAACGCTTCTCGGCAATGGCCGATGAGATAAAGAGCCGTGGAGCCCGTGTGGTGCTCATTGCCGGCCCCTCGTCATCGGGTAAAACAACATCAAGCAAGCGTTTGAGCGTGCATCTGCTTGCGTGCGGATTAAAGCCTCATGCAATATCGCTTGACGATTTCTTTGTAGATAGGGTGCTCACGCCTCGCAAACCCGACGGCGATTACGATTTTGAGTCCATCCACTCGATAGACCTCCCCTATTTCAACGAGTCGCTCACCAAGATTCTTGCAGGCGAGGAAGTGGAATTGCCATACTACAACTTCGTTACAGGCAAGCGCGAATATCATGGTAACAAAGTAAAACTTACTCCCCAAATGGTGCTTGTAATAGAGGGTACGCACGGATTGAACCCCATGCTCACACAGCAAATCCCCGACAGCGACAAGTTTCGCATATATGTATCGGCGCTCACATCCATGAAGCTCGATTATCACAACTATATCTCCACATCCGATACCCGCTTGCTGCGTCGCATGGTGCGCGATGCCAAGTATCGTGGGTATTCGGCTATCGAAACAATAAGCCGTTGGCCCAGCGTGCGCGAGGGCGAAGAGGAGTGGATATTCCCATATCAGGAGAATGCCGACGTTATGTTTAACTCCTCGCTCTTCTATGAACTTGCTGCCTTCAAGGCGCAAGCCGAGCCTATGTTGCGCGCTGTTCCGCAAAAGTGTCCCGAATATTCTGTTGCCCGCAGATTGTTGCGTTTCTTGGATTATATTGTACCTTTGCAAGAGAATATACTGCCCCCCACATCGGTAATACGCGAATTTTTGGGTGGCAGCACCTTCACATATTAAGCATGAAGAAGAATACCTTTTCACAATCGCAACAGCAACAGCAGACGCAAACCCTTTCGCTATCGCCCCAGCAGGTGTTGGTGGCTCGTCTGTTGGAACTTACCACCATAGAGGTCGAGGACCGCGTGCGTGGAGAGGTGATGGATAATCCTGCTTTGGAGGCCTTGGAGCCCGAGCATTTGGCAACCGACTCCATCCCGGCCGATGAACTGAATTCGGCCGACGACTACCGCTCGGCCGACGATATACCCGATTATAACGGCTGGGATTATCGTGCCGGCACTACCGAGGTGGATATTCCTGTGAGCGATGCACAATCCTTTGGCGACACTCTGCTCGAACAGCTGGGAGAGCTTACGCTCACCCCGCAACAACGCATCATAGGCGAGTATATCATAGGGTCGCTCGACGATGACGGCCTTCTCCATAAACCACTGCTCGAAATAGAGGACGAATTGCTTCTTTACGCCTCCATTGCTCCATCGCAACAGGATATTGAGGCGGTGCTCAAAATGATACAATCCTTTGAGCCGGCCGGCATAGCAGCCCGCTCGTTGCAAGAGTGTCTGTTGTTGCAGGTGGAGCGCGAAGAGGCTCGGCGCAACCTCGCATTGCATAAACGTATTCTCACAAATTTTTACGACGATTTTACAAAAAGACGCTGGGATGTGCTGCCGTCAAAGCTTGGAGTGAGTGAGCAGGAGTGCCGCGATGCCATAGCCGATATCGTTCGTCTTAACCCTCGCCCCGGGGCAGCCCTTGCCGAGAGTGTAGGTGTCAATCATCAGCAGATAGTCCCCGATTTTAATATAGATGTTCAGGGCGATGAGGTTACCGTTTCGCTCAACAACCATTATCTTCCTACCCTGCGTGTGAGTGGCGAGTATGAGCAGATGCTTGCCGAGCAGGCCAAGAGCGATAACCCCGACCATCGCGCTGCGGCATTGTTCCTAAAACAGAAGATTGATGCAGCCAAGGGGTTTATAAGCGCAGTGAAACAGCGCGAGGATACTCTCATGCGCACCATGACAGCTATTGTGGATGCGCAAAAACCATTCTTTGTGGGCGGTGGCGATGAGGCTCTGCTCACCCCCATGATACTCGACGATGTGGCAAAGAAGGCTGGCTACGACATATCCACAGTGTCGCGTGTGAGCAACAGCAAATATGCGCAGCTGCCATGGGGTATTTATCCGCTGAAATATTTCTTCAGCGACGGCGTGGCTACTGCCGATGGCGGCGAACGCTCTGTGCGCGAACTGCTGCGCACAATACAGGAACTTATAGACGATGAGGATAAGCAGGCTCCACTCACCGATACAGAACTCATGGAGCAGCTCGCAGCGCGCGGCTTTTCGCTTGCCCGTCGCACTGTTGCCAAGTATCGCGAGCAATTGCACATACCCGTTGCACGCTTGCGCAGGGGGTAGAATCTCAATGTGCGAACACAATATTTCACACATCTCTAATTTCCTACCATATCTTTTGCTCTTTCGGAAATTAACCGTAAATTTGCAATAATAGAGTGGTGCGGTGTGCCTGTTATTTGTTTGCAAGGCGCCCGGCACTCATTCATGCGATGGTTACTATCCATGAAATATACGAAAAAGAGAAACCTATGGCAAAGAAACAGATTACTATTGAAGAGGTAAAAGAGGATTTGCGTTATCTGCGCCTGCTGGCGCGCGACTTCCCCACAGTGTCAAGCGTAACCACCGAAATAATAAATTTGGAGGCTATATTGCAGTTGCCCAAGCCCACCGAGCATTTTCTTGCCGACCTGCATGGCGAAAACGAGGCCTTCGAGCATGTGCTACGCAATGCATCGGGTAATATCAAGCGCAAGGTGAACGACCTCTTTGGCAGCGCCCTATCCGATAGGGACAAGAAGGAGTTGTGTACTCTCATTTACTACCCCGAAAAGAAACTGAAACTTGTGAAACAGGATGTTGAGAATATGGACGAGTATTATGCCGTGATGCTCAACCGCCTTATCACCGTTTGTCGTAACATTTCCTCAAAATATACCCGTTCAAAGGTGCGCAAGAGCCTCCCCGAAGAGTATGCGTATATAATCGAAGAGCTGTTGCACGAGGCTAATGACGACCGCAACAAGCTGGCATATTTTTCGGCAATCGTAAACACTATTATCTGTACCGGCCGTGCCGACCATTTTATCATAGCTCTCTGTTCGCTCATTCAGCGCCTTGCCATCGACCGCCTTCATATTCTGGGAGATATTTTCGACCGTGGCCCGGGTGCGCACCTCATAATGGATACCCTCTGTAACTACCACCATTTGGATATAACATGGGGCAATCACGATGTGCTGTGGATGGGTGCCGCAGCCGGTAACCTATGCTGTATAGCAAGTGTGTTGCGCCTCTCTTTGCGCGATGCCAATACCCGCACGCTCGAGGACGGCTATGCCATAAACATGGTGCCGTTGGCTACATTCGCCATGGAGCAGTATGCCGACGACCCCTGTGAAATATATATCCCGCGCGTGGATGAGGAGCGCACCAACCACACCGAAAAGGATATACGCCTTATTGCGCAGATGCACAAGGCGGTGTCGGTTATAGAATTCAAACTGTCGGGTGCCATAGCACAGAAATACCCGCATTGGGAGATGCAGGATCGTTGCCTCATGGAGCACATAAACAAAGAGCGTGGTACCATCACCATCGATGGCAAGGAGTATCCCATGCTCGATACCCAGTGGCCCACACTCGACCCTGCCAATCCATATGCCCTCACCCCCGAGGAGGCCGACCTCATGGAGCGTCTGCGTTACTCGTTCACCCGCAGCGAGCGCTTGCAGAACCATGTGAACTGCCTGCTCATGCGTGGAGGTATGTATGTTATATACAACTCGAACCTCATGTTTCACGCGTCGGTGCCTTTGAACGAAGACGGTACAATGCGCGAGGTGTCGATAAACGGGGTTGTTGTGAAGGGCAAGGAACTGATGAAGAGGGTGGAGCGCATAGCACGCTCTGCTTTCGACAACGATGTGAATGCACAGGAGCGCGAGGTGGCCCGCGACTTCTTCTGGTATCTGTGGTGCGGCCCCCATTCGCCCCTCTTTGGCAAAGCCAAGATGGCAACCTTTGAGCGTTATCTGCTCACCGATAAAGAGGTACAGAAGGAACCAAAGGGGTGGTACTATATTCTGCGCGACAAACCCGAAGTGTGCGACTATATCCTCGATGAGTTTGGTGTGCAGGGCAGCCACCGCCACATAATAAACGGCCACGTTCCCGTGCGTGTGTTCAAGGGCGAAACACCCATAAAGGCCGATGGCCGCATGATGGTGATTGACGGCGGTTTCTCTCGTGTATATCACAACCGTACAGGTATAGCCGGCTACACGTTGGTATATCACAGCCGTGGTTTCCAGCTTGTTCAGCACGAGCCGTTTACATCTACCGAGGAGGCTGTAATCAACGGTACCGATATTCACAGCACCACGCAGATTGTGGAGATGATGGGCCGTCGCGAGAATGTGGCCGACACAGATATAGGTCGCGGTATCATGCTCAAAATCAACGACCTTGAAAAACTCCTCACGGCCTATCGCAAGGGTATAATAAAAGAGAGGCCGTAATTAAAGATAATAAAGGGGTTATATACGAAACTACACTACTTTGTCATTTTGACGACTGAAAGGAGGAAAAATCTCAATCAGAGATTCCTCACACAAGGTTCGGCATGACAAAACTTGGGTTTTGTTATCGGCGAGTTTATTTGCGTTAGGTCGCACGTGGCATGGATGAAATGCATGCCGTGCGGGTAGCTAATAAATGAACGAGCCAATGACTTCACAAACATATAATGACAGTATTGGTAATCTGTGTGAAATTCTATATAATTACCATAATAAAAATAAAATACTATATGAAAGCTATTGTAAGCGTAATAATGGGAAGCACATCGGACCTTCCCGTAATGAAAAAAGCAACCGATTTCCTTAACGAGATGCAGGTGCCCTTTGAGGTAAACGCCCTATCGGCCCACCGTACCCCCGAGGCTGTCGAAGCCTTTTCCAAGGGTGCCAAAGAGCGTGGTGTAAAGATTATCATCGCTGCAGCAGGCATGGCAGCCCATCTGCCCGGTGTTATTGCCGCAAGCACTACACTGCCGGTAATAGGTGTTCCTATCAACAGCACACTCGATGGTGTCGATGCACTGCTTGCCATTGTGCAGATGCCTCCGGGCATTCCTGTTGCCACGGTGGGTGTAAATGCTTCGCTCAACGCGGCAATCCTTGCCGTGGAGATGCTCTCGCTTGCCGATACCGAGCTTGCTACACGCCTTGCCACTTACAAGGAGAACCTTAAAAAGAAGATAGAAAAAGCCAACGACGAGCTAAAAGAACTTAAATATGAGTACAAAACAAATTGATAGCAGCCTTTTCAACTATAAACGCCGTGCCACGGTAGAGGTAAACGTGGGTGGCGTGGCAATAGGTTGCAATAATCCTGTGCGTGTGCAATCCATGACAAACACTTCCACAATGGATACCGAGGGCAGTGTGGAGCAAGTGATGCGTATTGTTGCCAAGGGTGGCGAGCTTGTACGCCTCACCACACAGGGCAATCGCGAGGCAGTTAATTTGGGAAATATAAAGGGGCAGTTGCGTGCCCGTGGTTGCAATGTGCCTCTTGTGGCCGATGTTCACTTCAATGCCGCAGTTGCCGATACCGCAGCGCAGTATGCCGACAAGGTGCGTGTAAATCCGGGTAATTATGTCGATGCTGCACGCGTGTTCAAGCACATCGATTATACCGATGCCGAGTATGCCGACGAGCTCAAACGCCTGCGCGAGCGCTTTGTGGCCTTCCTTGATTTGTGTAAAGCCAACGGCAAGGCCATCCGCGTGGGTGTGAACCACGGCTCTCTCTCGGACCGCATCATGAGCCGCTATGGCGACACCCCTTCGGGAGTGGTGGAGTCGTGCATGGAGTTTCTGCGCATCTGCCGCGACGAGGATTTCAATAACGTGGTAGTCTCCATTAAAACCAGCAACACCGCAATGATGGTTACCACCGTGCGCCGTTTGGTTGCAGTAATGGAGAACGAGGGAATCTCATTCCCCTTGCACTTGGGTGTAACCGAGGCGGGTGATGCCGAGGACGGCCGCATAAAAAGTGCAGTGGGCATTGGCGCGTTGCTTGCCGATGGTATAGGCGACACTGTGCGCGTCTCCCTTGCCGAGGCTCCCGAGAACGAAATCCCTGTGGCAAAGGAACTTGTGGAGTATATATCAAAGCGTGCAGGGCACGCACCCATTGCCGGCGAGCCATACGAGGGCTTTTGCTATCAAGAGCCCGTGCGTCGCGCTACCGTGGCAGTGGGCTGTGTAGGTGGCTCGCAGGTGCCTGTGGTGGTGGGCGAGGCTGTGGACAGCCCCGATATCACCCCCGATTTTATAGGCTCGCAGTTGCCGACGGTGGGTATCGACGAGGCTGTCGATGGTTCTGTAATCTCGCTCTGCATCCGTTGCCTGTCGCCCGAAAATATTGCAAAACTCAAAGGGCTTAAAGATATTATCATTGTGGCAAACAGCGTGCATGCCAACCCCGTGGGCGAGCTCCGCGCAGTAATTCATAAATTGGCTGCCGAGGGTGTTACAGCACCCGTCATTGTGCATCGTTGCTACAAGGAAAGCAGTGTGGAGGCTCTCCGCATAAAGGCTGCTGCCGACCTCGGTGTGCTTCTTATCGACGGCCTTGTAGATGGTGTGTGGATAGAGAATCCCGCTATCTCGGCTACCGATATCAACTCCATTGCATTCGGCATATTGCAGGCCACACGCGCCCGCATAAGCAAAACCGAATATATTGCCTGCCCCGGTTGTGGCCGCACAATGTACGACCTGCAAGGTACGCTGGCCAAGATAAAAGCTGCCACAGCCCACTTGAAAGGTCTTAAAATTGGTGTTATGGGCTGTATTGTGAACGGCCCCGGCGAAATGGCCGATGCCGACTATGGCTATGTGGGTGCCGCTCGCGGCAAGGTGAGCCTTTACCGCCAAAAAGAGTGCGTGGAAAAGAACATCCCCGAGGATGAGGCCATTGAGCGCCTGTTGCAGTTGATAGAGAGCGACAAGGCGAATAGATAATTTATTATAAACAGGGCGGTGTGAATTTTTCACACCGCCCTGTTTTTTGTCCCTCTGCAAAAACAAATTTTGTGGTAAAACAGCAAAAAAACAGAAATAAAAAAACAAACCGGCAACAATATCTGTTAAGTAACTATCACTTAATAAAAAGATTATAAGTTGTGGATGCTGCAAAATTCAGGAAGGAACTGTTGGAGGTGCAATCGGAGCTGCAACGCTTTGCATATAAACTCACGGCAGATAAGGAGGAGGCAAACGACTTGCTGCAAGAAACATCGTTAAAGGCGCTCGACAATATGGACAAATACACGCCCGATACCAATTTCAAGGGCTGGATATATACCATAATGCGCAATATCTTCATAAACAACTATCGCAAGGTGGTGCGCGACCAAACCTTTGTCGATCATACCGACAATCTCTTTCACATGAACAGCTCGCAGGAGTTCGATAACTATATAACCGAGAACAACTACGACAGCAAAGAGATTTATCGCGTGGTGAACAGCCTCCCCCGCGAATACCGCATCCCTTTTCTCATGCATCTGTCGGGCTTTAAGTACCGCGAAATAGCCGAGCGCCTATCACTGCCGCTGGGCACGGTAAAGAGCCGCATATTCTTCACCCGCCAGCACTTGCAACGGCTGTTGAAGGATTACCGATGATGTATTACCACTGCTTTTATAACAGGGAGAACGGCTGCTGTCAGTCAATGAACTCTACAAGTGTGAGCCCGCTGGCTTGCCCCACTACATAGCTACCGCTTTTTTCGCCATTATTCTCCTTGCGTGTAAAGCAATCCATGTATAGTTCCCGCCCCTTCTGTATTTGAAAGCAGCAAAAACTATCACCCTCTTTTATGCTCGAATTTTCGGTTTTTGTGGCTACAAAACGGTTCTCTCCCAGATATTCTATCTCGCAGATGCGGTTGGGGAGCCACCCAATTCTTATGCGGCTACCCGGGGTGAGCGAGATTGTGCTGATGCCGTTTTCGTTTATGAAAAACTCCGACTCGTGCAACTCCTTTTCTTCGAGCTTTGTGCAGAATGTTTCCCAATCCCGTGCACCGGTCAATTGCGACAATATGTTCAGTATTCGCACCGATATATTCATTCCGCTGCGTGTGGAGTAGCCCCATACGCGCTCCAATGTGGTTATTGAAATATGCTCTGCACAATTCACAATCCTCTTCCCTCAAATCTCTCATTTTTAGCCGAAATAGCAAAAATGTTCACAGGTATTAGTTAAATGTTGCTAAAAATTTAGCGAAAATAGAATAAAATTGTTTTTTATTGGTTATAATTGCAAAGTATTAACAATAAAAACAGTATTACTATGGAGCGTAGCAAGCGATTTTTAGTGTGTGAAAAGTTAGAGAAAAACCAGAAAACCCTGTTGAATATTGCACTCTCGTTGGCAAACAATGTTGCCGAGGCGCAGGATTTGTTGCAGGAGACTTCGTTTGTTATTCTTGCCAATGCCGACAAATACAATGAGCAGGGGCGCTTTATTGCTTGGGCGGCAAGGATTATGAAGAACATCTATGTGAACAACGAAAAGATTAAGGCTGTTCGTGCAACGCTTGGTTACGACGATATCCCTGCCGACGATTCCTCAACCGCCCTCTGTGAGCCTTTGGCGGCATATAGCAGCGAGTTTCTCGATTTTATAGCTGCGGGGTTGCCGCCTCATCAAGCCGAAGTTATGTCCCGCACGATGGAGGGTTATAGCTGCAATGAGATAGCCGATGAGGTTGGCTGTTCGGTGAGCAGTGTGAAGAATCACCTGCACAATGCACGCATGGCGTTGCGCAATAAGTTTGGCAAGTGATGCTTAAATTAAACGCTCTCTTTCTATATAAATATATTTTTTATCACTATCTTCGCATGATGTAAACGAGAAGATGTTAAATGATAAAAAATTGATATATGGAAAATAAATTCATGATATACAATACGCTCTCTCGCAAGAAGGAGCTTTTTGAGCCGTTGCACGCACCCAATGTGGGTCTTTATGTGTGCGGCCCCACAGTGTATGGCCCTGCTCACTTGGGTCATGCCCGCCCCGCAATCACTTTTGATGTGCTTTTCCGTTACTTGCAAAACCTTGGCTACAAGGTGCGCTATGTGCGTAATATTACCGATGTGGGCCACTTGGAGCACGATGCCGACGAGGGTGAGGATAAGATTTCTAAAAAGGCGCGCTTGGAGCAGCTTGAGCCCATGGAGGTGGTGCAGCAATATACGCTTCACTACCACAGGGTGATGGATGCGCTCAACGTGTTGCCTCCCAGCATAGAGCCTCATGCATCGGGCCACATAATCGAGCAGATACAGCTTGTAAAAGAGATTATGGATAATGGCTTTGCATATGAGAGCCAAGGCTCGGTATATTTTGATGTTGCAAAATACGATAAGGCGCATCGCTATGGTGTGCTGTCGGGCCGTAACCTTGACGAGGTGCTCAATACCACACGCGAGCTCGACGGCCAGAGCGAGAAACGCAATCCTGCCGATTTTGCTTTGTGGAAATGTGCGCAGCCCGAACATATTATGCGCTGGCCCTCTCCCTGGAGCAATGGTTTCCCCGGCTGGCACTGCGAGTGCACCGCCATGGGGCGCAAATACCTGGGCGAGCAGTTCGATATTCATGGTGGCGGCATGGACTTGGTGTTCCCTCACCACGAGTGTGAGATTGCGCAGGGTGTTGCCGCAATGGGCAAGCCTGTTGTAAAATATTGGATGCATAACAATATGATTACCATAAACGGCACCAAAATGGGTAAGTCGTTGGGCAATTTCATTACTCTCGACGAGTTCTTTACAGGCTCGCACAAGTTGCTTGCGCAGCCCTATTCGGCCATGACAATACGTTTCTTCATCTTGCAGGCGCACTACCGCAGCACGGTCGATTTCAGCAACGATGCTTTGCAGGCTGCCGAGAAGGGCATGCAGCGCCTTATGGATGCATATAAAACACTCTGCGGCCTTGCGGCCGGCAGTGAAACAACTGTTGATGTTGCCGGTTTGCGTGCCAAGTGCTACGATGCAATGAACGACGATATGAATACCGCGCAGGTTATTTCACATCTGTTCGATGCTTCGCGTGCAATTAATCAGGTGGCCGATAAAAAGGCATCAATCTCCGCTGCCGACCTTGAGGAACTTAAAGCAACCTTCTCCCTCTTTATGTTTGATATTTTGGGCCTTAAAGAGGAGCGTGGCTCCGACAGTGCACGCGAAGAGGCATTCGGCAAGGTGGTCGATATGTTGCTCGAGCAGCGTCAGGCTGCCAAGGCTGCCAAGGATTGGGCTACCAGCGACCGCATACGCAACGAACTTGCCGCGCTCGGCTTTGAGATTAAAGACTCAAAGGATGGTGCAACCTGGAAATTGAACAAATAACATTATTGCTTGCAGGGGCATACACGAGTGCGCCCCTGCAATATAATATAGTAAACCAATTGCTTGTGGATAAAAAAATATTTAGTGTAACTGTATTGTTTGTGTTGCTGCTATCAACCATGATCCTTGCGGCCTGTGGCGGTGGTGGTAAAAAAGCCCCTGCGCAAGCCGAAATGGCAGTGGTGGTGCCCGTGTTCGATGCCGACAGCGCATACAGCTATGTGGAGCGTCAGGTGGCTTTTGGTCCTCGTGTACCCAATAGTGAGGCGCATCGCGCCTGTGGCGATTACATAGAATCGTACATGCGTGCATGCGGTGCCGATGTGGTGGCACAGCATGTGGAACTCACCGCCTATAACGGCGACAAGTTGCAGGCACGCAACATTATAGCGCAGTTCAGCCCGCAAGTAAAAAAACGTGTGATGCTGTGTGCTCATTGGGACAGCCGTCCATGGGCCGATAGCGACCCCGACGAAAGCAACCACTACAAGCCTATCCTTGGTGCCAACGATGGTGCAAGTGGGGTGGGTGTGCTCATGGAGATAGCCCGCCACTTGTCGGCGGTGCCGCCAATGGTGGGTGTGGATATAGTGCTGTTCGATGCCGAGGATTACGGCCGTCATGAGAGCGACCACTACTATGGCGTGGGTATGGATAATTCCTGGGCCCTGGGCTCGCAGTATTGGGCTCGTACCCCCCACAAGGATAATTATAACGCCCGCTATGGTATTCTGCTTGATATCGTAGGCGCGCCTTCGTCGCGCTTTCATCGCGAGGGGATATCGGACCACTATGCCTCAAACATTGTAGATAAGGTTTGGGCGCAAGCGGCCAAGTGGGGGTATGACAACTATTTTGTGAACGAAGAGGGTGGCATGGTTACCGATGACCATTTTTATGTAAATGATTTCATGGGTTTGCCCTGCATTGACATAATAAACTACGACCCATCGAGCCCCAATGGATTCGGGCCGCATCACCACACGGTAAAGGATGATATGGATTGGATAGATGCCGCAACCCTTAAGGCTGTGGGGCAAACTGTAATGGCTGTTGTATATAACGAAAAATAGCGGCCTGTTTCTCTTAATGATAATGCAATGAGTACGATAAACGAAAAACAAGACGATATAATTGAGGAGTTCGGCGGTTTTGACGATTGGCTCGACCGCTATCAGTTGCTTATAGATTTAGGCAGCGAGCAGCCTCCGCTCGACGAAAAATATAAAACAGACAACAACCTCATCGAGGGGTGCCAGAGCCGTGTGTGGCTGCAAGCCGATTACGAAGATGGCAAGGTTTTTTTTCGCGCCGAGAGCGATGCGCTCATTGTAAAAGGTATTGTGGCACTGCTCATTCAGGTATATTCGGGCCACACCCCCGACGAAATTCTTGGCAGCGACCTCTATTTTGTGGAGGCCATAGGGCTCAAGGAGCACTTGTCGCCCACCCGTAGCAACGGCCTTCTTGCAATGATTAAGCAGATGAGGCTATATGCACTTGCCTTCAAAGCAAAGCATGGGTAAGTACTGTGAATATGTGAATGTGAAAGCCGCTTTTGTGGCGTTTGTTGCTATACCTGTTTCAGTGCCACCCCGGCCTCGGTAACCGAAAGTGTTACCTCGCCACCCTCTATAAGCGGTAGATTGTGGTTGCAGTGCCCCACAGGGAAGTTGAAGCACACAGGTATGCCATACTCCTTTATTATATTATGTATAAGTTCGTAGGTGGTGCCACCAAAGCCGGTGTGCTCTTTTACATCGGTGAACTGCCCCACAATGAGCCCGCCTATCCTTTCCAATGCTCCCGAATATTTCAGTTGGTACATAAGCCTCTCCACGCGGTAGGGTAACTCTCCCGTGTCTTCAATAAAGATAATTCTTCCCTTGGTGAATATATCGTAACGCCCGCCTGCCAACGCGGCCGTTACCGATAGATTGCCCCCGGCAAGCATGCCCCTTGCCTCTCCTTTTATATTAAGTGGGTGGGGTTCTATGTGGTAGCAGGGCTTTTCTCCTTTAAGAATGTTTATCAGCTGCTTGGTTGTGCAGGCAGTGGGTTGTGTGGCAATGTGTCGGCACTGCGGGGCGTGCAACGATTGTACTCCGCTTGCAAGGCAGGCCGCATGCAGGGCCGAGCAGTCGCTCATGCCCACAATCCATTTGGGGTGCTTGGCAATGAGTGGGGCAAAGTCGTCGAGCAGATGCACGCAACCATACCCTCCATAGCTGCATAGGATCGCCTTTACATCTTCGCGGGTGAGCAGGGTGGCAAGGTCGCTCAATCGCTCGGCAGCAGTGCCGCTGTAATATCCGTTGCGGGTGAGGCCGTGTGGTGCAATCTCCACGGCAAAACCGTGGCTGCGCAATACTTGTGCGGCTTGCTCCACGAGCACCGGCTCGCGTATGGCACCGGCCGGCGAGGCTATTGCTACAAGGTCGCCCTCTTTCAGTGGTGCGGGGGTAATCATTGTGGTTTGTTTTTTATATCAGCGCTTATTTCATATCGAGCGTATGCAAGATATCTCAATCGCAAGCTTTGGTGCTCACAATCTTATATAGTTTGTCGGCGGGGCGCACTTTCGCAGGTACCTTGAACGATACATACACACCCTTGGGAACGGAGTCCACGGGGCCCAAGTCCACACGTGCCTCCTCGAGCTCCAAATACATTGCACCGGTGGTGGGGCCTGTTACCAATAGCTTGTCGCCCACGTGCAGTTCGCTTGCTTCAATATAGAACTCGCCCACACCCAGCTTTGAGAAGTATTTTACCCCGCGGCCCACATAAACTTTCTTTTCGGTTGCCTGCGAGCCGTATATGTTGCTCCACTCGCCAATCTTCTGTCCCAAATAGTAGCCGTCCCAGAACCCACGGTTGAATACAGTTGCAAGGCGGGTATCCCACTCGTCTTTCTTCTCCTCGGTGAATGTGCCGGCAAGGTAGGCCTCCAGAGCCTCGTTGTAGCAGCCGGCCACGGTCTGCACATATTCGGGGCCGCGGGCGCGGCCCTCTATTTTGAAAACTCGCACTCCGGCCTCAATCATCTTGTCCATGAAACGTATGGTCTTGAGGTCTTTGGGCGACATAATATACTTATTGTCTACCTCTAATTCTATATCGCTCTCGCGGTCCTTCACAATGTATCCACGGCGACACACCTGCATGCACTCGCCACGGTTTGCACTGCGGCCAAGCTGGTGTAGCGACAGGTAGCATTTGCCCGATATAGCCATGCACAGCGCACCGTGGCAGAACATCTCAATTCTTATAAGCTCGCCTTTGGGGCCACAAATATTTTCGTCTATTATTACCTTGTGAATTGCTGCCACCTGTTCCATGTTCAGCTCGCGGGCAAGCACCACAACATCGGCAAATTGTGCATAGAATTTCAAAGCCTCGCTGTTGCTTATGTTCAGCTGTGTAGAAAGATGCACCTCCATGCCCACGCGGTTGCAATATTGCATTACGGCAACATCGGCTGCAATAACTGCCGAAATTCCACTCTCCACGGCTGCATCAACAATCATGTGCATCATGTCGATGTCATTTTCATATATAATGGTGTTTACCGTTAAGTAGCTTTTGATGTTGTGCTCGTCGCATATCTGTGCAATCTCCCTCAGGTCGTTGATGGAAAATGCGCTTGCCGAGTGTGAACGCATGTTCAAATGTTCAATACCAAAATATATGGAATTTGCTCCTGCCTGTATGGCTGCAGTGAGGCTCTCGCGAGAGCCCACAGGGGCCATTATCTCAATTTCGTTTCTCTGAATCATATTAAAATGTTATTTGCCGCTAAGTTACTAAAAAAAAGGAAACAACAGTTATATGTGTGGCGGTAAATAGTGGCAGGTTCTCTTAAAAAAATGCGCCTTGCATTGCAGTTGTGCAGTACCGGCGGTTGGCTCATTGTTTGTAAATTCCCGTTTTTTACACTAATTTCGCAGGCAAATAATGTGTTTATGAAGATTGCCGATATTGAATTTGGGCAGTACCCTGTGTTCCTTGCCCCTATGGAAGATGTAACCGATGCCGCTTTTCGCCTGCTGTGCAAGCGGTTTGGGGTGGATATGGTATATACCGAATTTGTGTCGAGCGATGCGCTCATACGCGATATAAACAGCACGGTGCGCAAGCTCACTGTATATGAACAGGAGAGGCCTGTGGCCATTCAGATATATGGAAACGAGGTGGCCCCAATGGTTGAGGCTGCCAAGCGTGTAGAGGCCGCCAAGCCCGATATTTTGGATATTAACTTTGGCTGCCCTGTGAAAAAGGTGGCTCGCAAGGGGTGTGGTGCGGGTATGTTGCAGAATATCCCCAAGCTGCTCGAAATTACAAAAGCGGTGGTTGATGCCGTGAAGATTCCTGTAACGGTGAAAACCCGCTTGGGCTGGGACGAAAACAGCAAATGCATTGTGGAGCTTGCCGAGCGATTGCAGGATTGCGGTATAGCTGCTTTAACGGTGCATGGGCGCACGCGCGCACAGATGTATACCGGCGATGCCGATTGGACTCTAATAGGCAAGATAAAGGAGAACCCCCGCATGCGTATTCCCATAATAGGCAATGGCGATATTAAGACGCCCGAACGTGCCAAAGAGTGTTTTGAGCGTTACGGTGTGGATGCTATAATGATAGGCCGCGCCAGCTTTGGCCAGCCGTGGATTTTCAGAGATGTCAAGCACTACCTGCTCAATGGGGAGCCTGCCAAGCCGTTTACCTTCAAAGAGTGTATGGATATTCTGCGCACGCAGGTACACGACAGCGTGGAGTGGCTGGGCGAGCGCCCCGGAATATTGCATGTGCGCAGGCATCTGGCAGCAACTCCCTTGCTCAAAGGTTTGCCCGATTTTCGTCCTCTGCGCATAGCCATGTTACGTGCCGAGAAAGTTGATGAACTGATGGCTATAATGCAGGAAATAGAAAATGTATATGGTGCTGAATAGTTAAGTGCTATATGCAAACAATCAGGGCAACCAAAAAAAAATTGGTTGCCCTGATTGTTGTTTGTGCATTTTATTACCTGTTGTTATTCCTCGGCAAGTCCCATTTCAACCCAGCGGGTAATGATTTTCTCGCAATCTTCGCGGGCTATTTCTTCTTCAACCTCGTATTCGCGCATGAGCAGTTCCACCATGGTGTCGATGGTGAAGCTGTCGAGCTTGCTGCAACCTTCCCATAGATAGGCCGCTGTTTCGTTGAGGCTTATGATTTTGCTGTAATCTATGTTCTCAATACCTGTGGGTACAATTATGTACTCGCCACATACATTTTGTAGTTCAAAACCTTTTTTAATCTTCATATATCAGAATATTTTCAAAATTATTCGTCTGTAAATTATCAGCAACAGGCGGCGTATGGGGTTGCATGCCTGCCAAATGGCCGAGTAGCAACGCCACTTCCTGCTGTTTGTGCTCACATATCTGCCTTTGCGTATAAAGGCCTCGGCAGTTCCCACAATCTTGTCGGCAGTAAATTGCTCGGTCATGCGCAGGGGGTTGCCATCGCCGCGCATGGTAATGGTGTCGCCCTCTATCCTTATTATGCGATGCAGTGCATATCTCCTTGGTAGCACCTCGGCAAGTACTACCTGCCCCACTGCGGGGCTTGCGGGTGGTATAAGCACCACCTTGTCGCGCCCACTGCCCAGGAATGGGTGCATGCTTATGCCGTAAACGGTGAAGGTTACACTTGAGTGCCCCTCCTTGAACCGTTTTGCCACATCCTGCATAAAGGCGTGGTTCTCCATTTTTATCTTTTTATACTCTTTCTCCATTACAAGCCGAATGCGTTGCTGGAAACCAATGCGGCCTCTTCGTCGGGGCGGCACGAGAGGGTGTGTACGGGTATCTTGCCAAGTACCTTGCTTATGGTGCCGCACACCTTCATGTGGATATCTTTGTCGAACTTCATGGTGGACATTGAACTGAGCAGTATGCCAAAAGCCACAGGGATGCTCTCCTTCTTTATGCTGTTCTCCTTTTCTTGTTCTATGGCTGCAAAACCGCCTATGGGATACTGCACATTTTTGTATATAGGGCGTTTGCCGCTCCACGGCGAGCCATATACCATGGGTGTGCCATCGGGTGCAATGCGTATGATGGGGTTGTCGTCGTTTATGAGCGTGCTGCCTTCTATATACTTAACCCACATGTCGCTATGTGTGCTTTTCCCTTGTCCGCTCTTTCCAAGAAACATATATGCTTTGCCGTTATTCTCTACCACCGACGAGTGGACAAGCAGCGTTTCGTGTTGCGCTGTGCAGATGGCATAAATGAGCATAAGAGCATTGTTTGTGCCAAACCTCCTCTGTTCGTTGCTGCCGCGGGTAGTTATGGTGATATTTTTATATACATCATCGGTTTCTATAAACGAGCATGGGGTATTGCCTTGGAGAATAAGCACCTGGTATGCGCCGTTTTCTCTGCGGTAAACCTCGAATGTGGCAGAAGGGCATGGAAATGAGCCAACCTTCTCACCCTGCCACGATGGTATAATGCTGTTATCAATGGTAATGGTGAAAAGAGCATTTTCTATCTCTTCAGCCCTGAATGGCTCCATTGTTGGTAGAATTTGCGAAAATTCCCCCTCTGCCAGGTTAATGGTAAACGGGTGCCCGCCAATGATGTAATGTGTCTTTTGCATATATTTTATTGAAAAGTTTCTATGATGAGTGCAAAGTTATAAAAAATAGCTCAGAAATCCTTGTTTTTCTCCCTTTTTGTCCCATATACATTATTATATATAATATATGGTATTGTGGCGTGCTGTAATATTCTTCTTTTTTTGAAAGAAAATGGATGCCGTCCTCTGTTTATCGAATGTTTTTTGTAACTTTGAAAAATAAATTATAAAATCAAATGAGTGGTACAATCAATGTAAAAGGGAAACTGCTGGCCTTTGATAAGCCGCTGGTTATGGGTATTCTCAATATTACCCCCGACTCCTTTTATGCAGCATCGCGCAAAGGGGCGGCCGACGACCTGATTGCAACTGCACAAGGCATGCTTGATGCCGGTGCATCGATACTCGATGTGGGTGCCTGTTCCACTCGTCCCGCAGGCGAGCCTGTTTCCGAGGAAGAGGAACTACGCCGTCTGCATGCAGCCCTTGATATACTTGATGCAGGGTTGCCTGCCGATTCTGTGATTTCAATAGATACATACCGTTCTCGCGTGGTAGAGGAGTGCTTTTCCAAGCATAACGTATCTATAATCAATGATGTTTCGGGCTTTGAATGGGATGCGGCTATGTTTTCCACTGTCGCAAGCCTCAATGTTCCATATATATTAACCCACTCCGTGGGGTGGGCGGGCGATGCTGCCGATTACACTGATTTTCTTCCCGATGTAATCAGAACCCTCTCGCATAAGGTGTGGCAACTGCATCAGGCGGGAGTAAAGGATGTGATAATCGACCCGGGCTTTGGTTTTGGCAAGAGCGTGGAACAGAACTATCAAATGCTGGTTTCGCTCCCCCTCTTCAAGCAGCTTGGTTTGCCTGTTCTTGCGGGAATGTCGCGCAAGTCCATGATAACAAAAGTGCTGGGCAATACACCGGCCGATGCGCTTGCCGGTACCGTGGCGCTCAATATGGTGGCGTTGCAGAATGGAGCCGATATCCTGCGCGTGCACGATGTGAAGGA
Organism: Bacteroidaceae bacterium; assembly: GCA_017451695.1. GTDB lineage: Bacteria > Bacteroidota > Bacteroidia > Bacteroidales > Bacteroidaceae > HGM04593. The sequence continues at coordinate 1,247 of JAFTNW010000046.1, read as the reverse complement.
GGCTGCAGAGGTTGTTGAGCTTTATGCCATGCTCAAGGAGGCGGGTGCTGCCGTTGGTAAAAAAGATAATGCTTATATATACTGATTTATATTATTATGTTTTTTGATTTTTCCATAAAAGATATAGTGGATATAATACTTGTAGCCTGTTTCTTGTATTATTTCTATAAACTGATGAAAGAGTCGGGCTCGCTTAATATCTTCTCGGGGATACTTGTGTTTATCCTTTTGTGGGTGTTCGTGTCGCGCGTTCTGCAAATGAAACTGCTTGGCTCTATTTTCGACCAACTGATGAGTGTGGGAGTGCTTGCTCTTATTATAATATTCCAGGATGAGATACGTCGATTCTTCAAAACTCTTGGCGCGCATAGGCATTTTCGTTCGATAGCAAGTTTCTTTTCGCGCAAGGAGGGGGCGGAAGAAAAAATACCTCTTCTTCCTGTGGTAATGGCGTGTATGAGCCTTAGCCAACAGAAGGTGGGTGCGCTAATCGTTGTGGAAAAGAGCGAGTCGCTCGATGAGTATGCAAAAACCGGCGAAACAATAGATGCGGCCATCGGCCAGCGTCTTATTGAGGCTATATTCTTTAAGAATGCTCCGTTGCACGATGGGGCGATAGTGATACAGAACGGGCGTATAACGGCGGCGCAGTGTATTTTGCCTGTATCTCACAATCTCAATATTCCCAAAAAACTCGGTCTTCGTCATCGTTCGGCCATGGGAGTATCGGAGAAGACCGATGCCATAGCCATTGTTGTTTCCGAGGAGACCGGCTCTATTTCCGTGGCGATGAACGGTAAATTTAAGTTGGGGCTCACGGCGCAACAACTCGAAAGTATCTTATCAAAGTAGTTTTTGGTTATAAACATGGTAAAGCGCGTGCAACTGAGTACGCGCTTTTTCGTTGCTGAAAACCATTCTATTTTCAATGCTGCAAAAAATAGCCAAAAAAAGATGAAAATTTTTTATTTTGTAACAGCTTGAAAATCAATGCTCGCGAAAAATAGTGAAATTTTTTTTGAAAAAAATAGTAGAAAAAGTTTGGTGGTCCAAATATTTGCCTTACCTTTGTACTCGCTTTCGGCAAGAAACACAGTGAATGTCGAAGCACGATGATCCTTGAAAACATTCCATACAGACAAGCAGTACAACGTGCTAATTAAAATTTAATTAGTGTATAAGTAAGGAACAATAAAACGAACCGTCAAAATAATTTGATGTACTTTTAATTCCGGCCGGTATCAACT
>JAFTNW010000011.1 GCA_017451695.1 Bacteroidaceae bacterium | reverse complement strand
CGAAACAGTTACTGTTACCACTACCGACTTCACTCCGGCAGGAGCGACCGATGTGGCAACAGCGGCATACACCCTTACCACTGACAACAACGGCAACACTTTCCTTTATGGCGTGTTTGCAGAGGATGCAACGGTAAGCGTGAAGCAGGGCGAAGTAACTCTTAAAGATTACACCTTTACCGCAGAGAAGAATCCTAACGGCACAGCGCACAATAAGAGCTATGCATTGGATGCAACACCTGTCATAGACGGTACTTTGGGTGGCAAGGCTGAAGCTACTGCAGCAGAAGTAGAAACTTTGGTACAACAACTCAAGGATTATGTGGATAACGGAATTACCACGATTATCGTACCAGGCAGCGAACCGGCTATGATAGATGTGGGTTTGTGGATCAATACTGCTATTGGCGAAGCGATTTATCGTCTTTCAAAAGAAGAGTCTTATGACGGCAAGATTGACTTGATTCTTCCCGATGTAACGGAAATCTTTGATCAAGAGTTTCATTCTGCACGCGCCCTTAACAGCATCACACTTCCCAAAGTAACGAATTTAGCAGATCAAGCTTTTTATGGTACACTATACTTACGAACAATCACATTTGGTTCTGTAATTACAGAAGTAAATGAGTTGGGGGCTATTTTTAATCAAGTCGGATATAACGTAGGCGGTTGTGATTTAATCCTCAACTGCGGACAGATGAACGAAAGCAACGTACCTGCGCCGGATTTGACGAATAACATTTGGAAGTTCAAGTTTGAAAACGAATTCAAGAGCATCACTTTGACCCACACAGGTGAGTGTGATGAATGTAAAGCAAATCAATAACCTATAGGGCAGGAAGAGGGAAAATGAAAGATAACAGAGCAAAGATGAAAGAGCAAAGATGAAAGCTTGTGCCAAGTGAGCGAAAGCCAAGTTTACTTGAGCTTTTACAGCGAGCGCAGCCAAGGTTCAAGCCCACGAAGTGGGGTTAAAGAGCAAAGATAACCGCGAATTTGTTCATTCTGAGCAAAGCGAAGGATCTCAGAATAGCGAAACGTCAGTCATCGACCTGTGTCCTTAGCCACATTAATAGCTATTAGCACTCTTTGGCTGCTAAACGCGCTCTCTTGCATATTAAAGACAAGAGAAAAAATAAGGGGGTTATATACGAAACCACACAACTTTGTCATTTTGACGACTGAAAGGAGGAAAAATCTTGATCAGAGATTCCTCACACAAGGTTCGGGAAGAAAATATTGGTAATCTGTGTGAAATTCTATATAATTACCAAAAATAAAAGCAAAAGTTTCTTTGGTCAATTTATACCGTTGTTGTATATTTGCCACCAAAAATGGTGGTCGATTGACCACTTTATTAGGTGGTATATACAAAGAAAACGATGCAAGACAAGAAACTACAAGCAGCCTTGGAGGCATGGCAACAATTGCAACCACTCACGGAAGATGACCGCAATCGTCTGAGCCGACGATTTACCATAGACTTCAACTACAACAGTAACCATATCGAGGGCAACACACTGACCTACGGACAGACGGAGATATTGCTGCTCTTTGGTAAGGTGATAGGCGAGGCCGACTTTCGTGATTGTGAGGAGATGAAAGCCAGCAATGTAGGCTTACAGATGATGCTGATGGAGTCGGGCGAGAAACAGCAACCCCTGTCGCAGCACTTCATCCGTACCCTGCACCGCACGCTGTTGCGCGAGGACTACACCGTCTATCACAACCTGCCGGGTGGTGTGCAGACCGGCTACACTGTCCATGCCGGACAGTACAAAACACGCCCCAATAGCGTCATCACCCGCTATGGCGACCGTTTCGACTACGCATCGCCCAAAGAGACACCGGCACTGATGACCGAACTTGTTGATTGGTACAACAAGGCCGAGCAGGATGGCAAGCTGTCGCCTGTGGAACTGGCCATACTATTCCACTATCGCTACATCCGCATCCACCCCTTTGAGGACGGCAACGGACGTATAGCCCGCTTGATGGTAAACTTCATCCTTGCCCGCCACGGATACCCGATGATTGTGGTACGTAGCCGCTTGAAACAACACTATCTGGAAGCATTGCACAAGGCTGACCTAATAGTAGGCGCTACGCCTGCCGATGGTGCTCACGCTTCGCTGAAGGATATACGGCCTTTCCATAAATATATGAACAAACTGGTGGCCGAAGAGGTGGCTAACGATGTACTGTTTGTCACCGAACGCAATGAGAATGTATGGTGGTACGATGGCCAGCGCATAGCTTTCCGCACTGCTACCTACAATAAGATTCTGCGGACTATGCAAATAGAAGACCAAGCCACACAGGCATATCTGCAAGAGGAAACAGGCATCAACCGCTCCGCCTTGCAGAAGATGATTGCCACGTTGCAGGACAAGGGATATATCGCCCGCGATGACAACGGCCGTTGGCGAGTATTCCTCACTCCCTCGGTGTGATTCGGCACACAAAAACCAATTTTCTTCGTCCCCGACAGACAAACGGAAAAGTTGTATTCACTTTTTACCTCTGACCTTTCAGTTTACTCGTTCGGGGCGCTTTGTTTTCTCGCCGAGCAATCAGTGAGCAAGCTCACATTGCGCTCGTTTACTTTGGCTATCGCCCAAGATAGGCTGCGCCTCGGGATAAAAAATAAATAAATTTATTTTATTCTCCACTCGGCTTGCACTACTTTGCTCGCTGCGCTCGCGAAGATAAACTTCGCTCGTTGAAAAACCATCAAAACAAGTTTTGCGGTTTCACTCGCTTACGTTATCTTTGTCATTGATTATGTAATTGTGATGATAGATAATACTGTTTTCAAAGATAAAAAGGCGGTTTATTACACGCTTGGTTGCAAGTTGAATTTTTCGGAGACGGCGACCATTGAACGCACGTTGCAAGAGGCGGGCATACGCACGGCACGCCGTGGCGAGAGGGCCGATATTTGCGTGGTGAATAGCTGTGCAGTTACACAGGAGGCCGAGAAGAAGTGCCGCCAAGCTATTCATAAGCTGGTGAGGCAACACCCGGGTGCGTATGTGGTGGTAACAGGCTGTTATGCGCAGTTGTCGCCCGAGAAACTGTCTAAGGAGCTGGGTGTGGACGTGGTGCTGGGCATTGACAAGAAAGGGCAGGTGCTTGAGCATCTTGGAAACTTGGAAAAGCACAGCGAGGGTGGTGAGTGGTATGCACAGCCCTCGAAGGATGTGCGTAACTTTGTGCACTCTTGCTCGCGTGGAGATCGCACCCGTTATTTCCTAAAGGTGCAGGATGGTTGCGACTATTTCTGTACCTATTGCACTATCCCCTTTGCACGTGGCCGCAGCCGCAATCCACGGGTTGCCGAGCTTGTGGAGCAGGCGCAGATGGCTGCACGCGAGGGTGGCAAGGAGATTGTTATAACAGGGGTGAATATTGGCGATTTTGGTAAATCCACAGGCGAGAGCTTTGTGTCGCTTGTGAAGGCTCTCGATGGGGTGGAAGGTATTGAGCGTTACCGCATATCTTCCATTGAACCCAACCTTATTACCGACGAGATTATAGATTATATATCCACCTCACGCAGTTTTATGCCGCACTTGCACATTCCGTTACAGGCGGGCAGCGACGAGGTGCTGAAACTGATGCATCGTCGCTACGACACTGCTTTTTTTGCCGAGAAGATTGCCACGGTGCGCCGCTTGTTGCCCGATGCTTTCATAGGTGTTGATGTTATTGTGGGTACAAGAGGCGAGAGTGAGGAGCTGTTTGAAAAGGCCTATGATTTTATAAAGGGGCTCGATATTTCGCAGTTGCACGTGTTCAGCTACTCGGAACGCCCGGGCACACAGGCTTTGAAGATAGATGGGGCGGTTGCGCCTGCCGAGAAGCATCGTCGCAGTCGCCTGCTTATAGAGCTGTCCGAGGAGAAACGCATCGCTTTTTATGAGCGTTTCATTGGCAAAGAGGCCGTGGTGCTCTTTGAGAAGCCGCGTGCCGGTATGCCGATGGGGGGCTTTACAAGCAATTATATAAGGGTGGAGATGCCCGCAAATTCTGCTTTTGTGAATCGCTTGGTGCGTGTGCGCTTGGGTGGTTTCAGCGAGGATAAGCAGGCGTTGTTGGTTGATGAGGTTCTATGATATGGATAAAAGGGTAGCGGTAGTAATTCTTAATTATAACGGTGCTGCGATGCTTGCCCGTTTCCTTCCCTCGGTGGTGGAGCACTCCCCCGAGGCGCAGATTGTTGTTGCCGACAATGGCTCTGCCGACGATTCTGTGGCACAGGTGCGTGCACTCTTTCCCACCGTGCGAGTGATTGAGCTTGGCAGCAATTTTGGCTTTGCCGATGGGTATAACCGCGCCCTTGCGCAGGTGGATGCCGATTATTATATTTTGCTGAACAACGATGTGGAGGTTACCCACGGTTGGATAGCTCCGTTGCTTGCGCAGATGGAGGCCGATGAAAAGGTGGTTGCCTGCCAGCCCAAGATTTTGTCGTATAATAATAAAAACAAGTTTGAGTATGCCGGTGCTGCCGGTGGCTTCATAGATTGTTATGGCTACCCATATTGCCGTGGCCGTCTTTTTGATACCGTGGAGGGGGATTGCGGGCAGTATGATGAGCCGTGCCGTGTCTTCTGGGCAACGGGTGCCGCGCTCATGGTGCGCAGCAGTGTATTTAAGAATGTGGGCGGCTTTGATGCAGGCTTTTTTGCTCACATGGAGGAGATAGACCTTTGTTGGCGTATGCTTGCCCGTGGTGGTGATATTATGGTTGTTCCTGCAAGTGTGGTGTATCATGTGGGTGGTGCCACCCTTGCAAAGAGTAACCCGCGAAAGACTTATTTGAATTTCAGGAATAATCTGCTGTTGCTCTATAAGAATTTGCCCACCGAGAGGCTTGCCTGTGTGATGCGTGTGCGCTGCCTGCTCGATTATGTTGCTGCGTTTAAGTTCCTGCTCACTGCGGGTTGGGGCGATTTTGCGGCGGTGGTGCGTGCGCGCAGGGATTTCCGCCGCATGAAAAAGCTGTATGCTACTGCTCGCGAGGAGAATATGAGGCTGTCGGTGGCTGTGCCGTCGATGAGTGGTTTCTCTCTCTTGTGGCAATATTATGCAAGGGGCAGGAAATGCTTTTCGCAGTTGCCAAAAAATAAATAAAGATAGTAAAAAAAGAAAATATGGATGCTGCACTTTATCTGTTGCCCGTTACGCTGGGCGACACACCATTGGGCAATGTGTTGCCGCAGTATAATGCCGAGGTTATTGCCGGTATTCGCCATTTTATAGTGGAGGATGTGCGCTCGGCAAGGCGTTTCTTGCGCTCGGTGGATGCGCAGTTTGATATCGACGGCTCGCAGTTTTTTGAGCTTAACAAGCATACCTCGCCTGCCGATATTGCAGGGTATTTGAAGCCCTTGCAAGAGGGCAAGCCTATGGGTGTTATCTCCGAGGCTGGGTGCCCTGCCGTGGCCGACCCGGGTGCCGATGTTGTTGCCATTGCGCAGCGCAAGGGGTTGAGGGTGGTGCCGCTTGTAGGCCCTTCGAGCATCATATTGTCTGTCATGGCATCGGGTTTCAACGGGCAGAGCTTTGCTTTCCACGGTTATCTGCCGATAAAGCCCGAGGAGCGTGCTAAGGCTTTGCGCAAGCTGGAACAGCGTGTGTATAACGAGGACCAGACGCAACTGTTCATAGAAACTCCCTATCGCAACGGCAAGATGATTGAGGATATATTGAAGAATTGCCGCCCGCAGACCAAGCTGTGCATTGCGGCCAATCTCACTTGTGCCGACGAGTTTGTGCGCACGCGCACGGTGAAAGAGTGGAAAAATAATGTGCCCGACCTTTCTAAAATTCCTTGTATCTTTTTGATTTACAAGTAGTGTGCTAAATCTGCCTGCCGGTAAAGTCGCTGCCGGCGGGTGCTTGGAATGTTTTTATACCAAACTCGGGTAGCATGGCTATGATGTATTCAAAAACATCGGCCTGCAGGTGCTCATAGGCTACCCAAGCAGTGTCGGCCGAGAAGAAATAGAGCTCAAGCGGCAGGCCCTGTGCGGTGGGTTGCAGCTGGCGCACCATGAGAATCATTTCTTTGTTTACACGCGGATTGGTACACAGATATATGTTTATGAAATTGCGCAGCACGGTAAGGTTTACAACCTCCTCGCTACCGTCAAGCCCTTCCATCCATCCTTTTTGCGTGAATTTTTCTATTTGCTCTTTGGTGCAGAAACCAATAGAGTTCATATCTATGTATATGGAACGCTTTATGCGGCGGCCTCCACTGTCGAACATCCCTCGCCAATTCTGGAACGATTCGCTCACAAGCAGATAGGGTGGGATGGTTGTTATTGTCTTGTCCCAATTCTGAACTTTTACGGTTGTGAGAGTTACCTCTACCACCATACCATCGGCATCGTGTTTGGGCAGTGTAATCCAGTCGCCCGGGCGCAGCATATCATTGACCGACAATTGCACGCCTGCCACAAGTCCCATAATGGGGTCCTTGAATACGAGCATCAGCACCGCAGCCATGGCTCCAAGACCAGTAAGTACATTGGTGGGGTTCTTGTCTATTATAATGCTTATCATTATTATGGCACCAATGCATATTGCTATAATCTTGAACATCTGGAACACGCCTTTCAGTGTTCTGTTCCTTAAATTCTTGTGTTGGTTCGAAAGGCTGTAAAGCGCATTGAGAATGGCAAATGCAAGCCTTATGGCACAAGCTGTAATGTATATGTCAAGTACTTTTACCGTCCAGAAGAAAATATCTCCGGCTGTGTCGAACATTCTGGGCAATAGCATGTGCAGCAATATGGGTGGCAGCATTTGGCAGCAGCTTGTCATTACATTCTCGTTGAAGAGGATGTCGTCCCAAGTAGATTGTGTGCTGCGGGTAATCTTTTGGGTGATGGGTACGAAAATCCTGCGGCAAAGCAGATTGGCAAGGTGCAGAGTGAGTATGCCGGCTGCAACAAACACTGCAAATCGCAATACGTTATTGCTGTGCCATATTTGCAATATGCTGTCGATATTTATAAAACTAGTTATGTTCATTTTTGCGGGTATATTATTTGCTTGAATATGTTTCGTTTGCAAAGATATAACAAAGAAACAAAAAAAGAATCGGTACCGAGAGGTTAAAAGAGAGAAATTGTTTTTATAATGCAAGCCTCCATACTTTACAGATGAGCCTTAAACAAATGTGGCCGAGTCAAGAGAAATATTTGACTCGGCCACATAGTTTTGTGTTTGCAGGGAATTATAGGCTGTCGCCGAAATCCTCGCGGAATTTTGCTGCAAGTTTCTCCTGCCAATCGCCAATGGGAACAAGGCGGCCAAAGAAGAAACGCAGCACGTTGGGCTCCTCTACCCACTTGAGACCACCAATGAGGTGGCGGTTGTCGTAGAGCCATTTAACGCGGTCGGCGCAATATTTAATCTGTGAAAGGGTGAACACGCGACGGGGGCATGCAAGGCGCACAAGCTCCATCTCGGCAAAGTGCTCGCTGCCATCGGGCTCGCGTTGCTCCGACAATGTACCGCGCTCCATACCACGAACACCACCGGCAATGTAAAGAGCTACTGCAAGAGCACCTGCGGGGTATTGGTTCTGGGGCATTCCTTTGAGGAATTCCATTGCGTTGATGTGTGCTCCCAAGCCACCAGCGGGCAGAATCATGGGCACGCCATAGTCGTTGAGCTCTTTTACAAGGTGCTCAATGAATATGGGGCCTTGGCTGATGATGTCCTCGTCGAGTGTCTCGAGCAAGCCCACTGCCATTGCCTCCATTGAGCGCACCTCCATACCACCGTAAGTGAGGAAACCCTCGTAAAGGGGGATGAACTCTTTCATTCTTATGATGAGCTGTTCGTTGTTTGAGATAATGGCTCCACCGCGAGCAAAGCCGAGCTTGCGGCTCGAGAAGTAGATGAGGTCCATCTGGTCGCTCAGTGTGCGTATAATCTCTTTGATGCTCATATTCTTGCAGGCCTCCTCGCGTGTCTTTATAAAGTGGAGGTTGTCCTGCAAGAGCGATGCGTCGAGCACGCTCATTACTCCATATTTCTTGCAGATGGCTGCAACCTTTAACATGTTGTCGAGCGAAAGGGGCTGGCCACCGATGAGGTTGGTACCTGCCTCGATGCGCACGAAGGGAACGTGCTCGGGGCCCACCTCCTTGATAATTTCCTCGAGGCGTACAAGGTCGAAGTTTCCTTTGAAGGGGTTGTTGCTCTGGGCAACAAGGCCTTTCTCGTCGATAACCTCAACAACAGAACCGCCGCGGCGGGTGATGTGTGATTTTGTTGTGGTGAAGTGGTAGTTCATGGGTACCACGTCGCCGGGTTTTACGAATGTCTCGGCAAGGATGTTCTCGCAAGCGCGGCCTTGATGTGCGGGCAAGAAGAATTCTGTGCCGAATACCTCTTTTAGAACCTTCATCAAGCGGTTGCAGGTCTCGGAGCCGGCATATGAGTCGTCGGCTTGGAACATTGCTGCCACCTGATTGTCGGACATTGCGTTTACGCCCGAGTCGGTGAGCATATCCATGAATACATCTTTATTTTGTAGCAGGAAGGTGTTGTTGCCTGCTTCGTTTATGAGTTTAACGCGTTCTTCAACGGTTGGTAGGTAGAGCTTCTGTACTACGCGCACTTTGTGCATTTCCAAAGGCACTTGCTCCTCTTGCTTGTAAAATTTAATTTGAGACATGGTGTTTTGTATTATTTTTTTAGTTCTTTTTCCTTTTTAGCGGTTGCAAAAGTGAAATAAAAAAATGAATTCTGCAACAAATTGATACATTTATGTATTTGTTTTATTTGGTTTTGTATGTGAGAGTTGCGTTAAATGCAAAAAATGTCATATCGAACGTATGTGAGATGTCTCTACACTCTGTACTCTACAAAGCTTTCCACAGACCCCCTCCCCTGCGGGACTCCCCCTAACTTAGAGGGAGAGTTTTTAGTTTGCATCTGTACTATGTTTAGATGCCTCACATACGCTCGGCATAACAATAGACTATACAGAAGCAAAAGTAATTCTAAAAACCCACCGGCACCGTTAATGGCTCACAGAGAGATGCCGAGCAATGCGCAGGAAAAGGCGGGGATATGTTTGAGCGCAGCGAGTTGCCCCGCCCCAAGCTATTGCGACAAGCAGCGAACAGCAAGATTTTACCGAACGAGTAAT
>JAFTNW010000045.1 GCA_017451695.1 Bacteroidaceae bacterium | reverse complement strand
TCCGAACAGAGAAGTTAAGCCCAACAGCGCCGATGGTACTGCAAAGATTTGTGGGAGAGTAGGTCATCGCCGTTTTTTATTAAGAGGAATTCTTTCAAAAGAGTTTCTCTTTTTTTTATGGCATAACTTGCGATTATAGGGGCGATGACTCCTTTGGGGACATAAATGTCCCGTCGTCGCAAGCAGTGCTGTGGCTCCGCACTGCCATCGCCGCTTTTACAAAAGGACATCCAAGTGGATGTCCTTTTTTTTGTATATTCAGCAACCACCTCCTCCTCTCTTTGGTAATGCTCGCTTGCCGCACCCCGCGCGGCTACATCTTCGCCGTAGCATCGCGCGACTATCTGCTGCTCGCATTAACGAACCAGCCTTTGGCTGCTTTGTGGGAGAGTAGGTCATCGCCGCTTTTTTTAGAAAGACTTCAGATAATATCTGAGGTCTTTTTTTTGTTTAATATTATTACGAACCTCGGCTGCGCTCGGCATAATGCAAGCAAGCTTGCCTTCTGCTCTCGCTGGCACGAGCTTTGTGGGAGAGTAGTAGCCTCTGGCACTCCTTTGGGAACATAAATGTTCCGTCGTCGCAAAAATAGTGCCAACGAGTAAAACGTAAATATATTTGCAGTTTATCAACGAGTGCAGCCTATTTTCGCTGAAAGCAGTGCAGTGCTTTGACTTCGTCGAAGAACGTATCACTCACTGAGCAATCAGTGAGCAAGCTCACATTGCGCTCGTTTAATCCGTTCTTTGGCTCCGCACTGCCATCGCCGTTTTTTACAAAAGGACATCCACTTGGATGTCCTTTTTTTATACATGCCATTGACTTACTCTCCTTGATAATGGCTCAGTAGAAACCATAGCAAAAGCTAATGTACGAGATTTCTCACGCAAGGTTCGAAATGACACGAAAATATTGGGCGCACATACGGGGCTGTCCCTCGCTTGATATTGTATATTCTCGCAATCCTTTTTACATACTCGCCTCACTCACTATGCGGGTGCGTCGCTTGCTGTTTGGGCTGTTAATCATGCGTTGGGGTAGTGGATGGTTGTAGCAGGCCCATATGAGTATGGCGGTGGCCATCACTCGGTCGTCGTGGTTGCCCTCTACGGCTCCCATCTCCTTGCCGTTCTCTTTCAGTTCATAGAGGTCGAGTTCGTAGGTTGTTTGCAAGCAGCGTTCAATATATAGTTCGTCGCGCAGGGCTTTTACAAGGAAATTTATTACCATGGGCTTGGTAGATGGGTTGGTGTGAAATCCCCAACGGCGGGGGCGGCCTTGTTTTATCTCTTGTTGCGATGTTCGGCTGAATAGGTTGCTGTATTTGCCGGCTATTTCGTTTAAGATGTATTCAAAGTTATCGCCTTCGGTGCCTTCTGTTTCAAGGGTGTTGGACTCTATGATTAACAGGGCGTTGTCGTAGGCGCGGGCTATCTCCACGGCTTTCCATGCGAGTTTGTCGTGTTCTATGTGGCCGTGCCAGCAGGCAGCAATCTCCGGCACTCCGCCGTCGAGCATGGCAAGACGGTCGGCTACCAAGATGCATGAGTAGTCGGCCTTGTCGCTCACACCGCCCACATCCACTGATACTATGTAGCGGTCGCGCAGCAGCTGTTCTTTGTCGGGCATGAGCCACACCCAAAGCGTGTTTTCATCTGTGTTTTCGCCCGCTGCAGCCGGCAGGAATTCTGTTTGCTCCACGCGTTTGCCTTGTCGGTCGGTAGTATAACCACGACTCACAATGTCTCCCTTGAAGGGTGGGGGAACGCACATGCGGCGTATGTTGTTCACATATGATATGCGGAATACGCGGTGTCCTGTGCTCTGGAAAGCTTCGGCTGCTGTCGATGGGAATTCGGAAAATAGTCGCCATTCGTCGGGCATCTCGCGACGTTTGTCGCGGTACCATGCTATGGCTTCGAGTGTTGCACCAAGGTCGAAAAGCTGCTGTTCATAGTCGTTCATGCTTTCTATAAAGGCTTGGTAGTCTTGTTGTTCCATAGGTTTGCTATATATGTCTATGCTATACCATGGTATAAATACAGGGGTGAAATTATTGCGTCCCTCGGTGGCTTCAATCCATGTGCGATGGAAGAAGTTACCCACACCTTTGGCGGTGGATTCCAATATCTTCATGGTGTACGGGCCGGATGCGATGGAGCCGAAGATTGATTGCACAAGGTCCTCGGGCTTGCGTCCTTGCGTGGCTTTCCACAGGCCCACCTCGGTTAGGTGTGCCATGCTTATGTCCTCACTGCGCAGCGAGTCGGGTTTTTGTGCCGAGCCGAGTGAATAGCGGCTGTTGCTCCAGCTTATCACTCTGGTTTTTTGTGCTCCCTGATAGGGCGATGTGGTTATCTGCTTGCCGTTGGTAGCCCAACGAGGATAGCGGTTTATTACCTTTGCAAGCATGCCGGCAACTATTGAGGATTGTTTCTCTATGTCGCCGCAAATTACACTGTTCCAATTGCGTTTGTGAACCAATTGTATCCACAGCATGTAAAGCTGGGTGAGTGTGCTGCCACCCCATTGACGCGCCTTGCACAGGATTATGTCTATGGGTTTGCCGGCAAGGCGTAGCCTCTCCATGGCTGTAAGGTACTCACGTTGTGCGCGGTTGAGGGTGAATGGTATATCACGCCCTTTTCCTTTCTCTGATATGGTGGTCATGCTTCTTGCCCAATATTCAAAGTCGTGCTTTATGCGGGTGAGGCAGAATTCCAACCATAGCGATACGATGTTTTTGTTCGTGGCGCTGTGCCCCTGCTTTTCTTCGATATATTGGCTTGCACCCAAGTCCACAAGCTTGTTGATGCTCTCCTCTTTGAGCATGGTGGTGGGGATGTAGATTTCTTGCAAAGGGAATCCCTCAATGTGAATCTTTTTTCGCGGAATTGCTGTGGAGCCCTCGCCTGTGATGGGATTATAAACGGCTGAGATTGCTCCCAGCCGTTTGATGTTTTCTTTTATGGTTTTGTCGGTGTTCACTGTCATATTCCTGCCAAGTCGGTTGCGCGTCGGCGCGTGGGCCTGTTGTTATAAAATTTTGCAAATAGTTGCTGTACGTTCTGCTGCAGGCTTGCGCGCAGTATCATATATGGTTGTGCCATAACGGGTTGTCGCAGTTGCAGCCAATGCATCAGAATCTCGTTTACAAGGTAGTCTGTGATGGCTTGTTTTAACATTGGCAGCAGGTGCGCCCTGCTGTCGTCGGGTGTTTCAAAGCTCAACTCCACATGCTCGTTGTCGATATTGTATGTGATAGATGAAAAACGAAGCGCAACAGCAGATGTAAGCTCGTTCAATGCTCTTTTAAGGAACATAACGAATAGTTCTTGTTCATCGGTGCTGCTTTGCAGGGTGTCGGCATCGGCATCTTTGCGTTTTACCGCCTCTCCCATGTAAAAGTTCTTAAGGTCGGCCTGCTGTTGCAGCTCGTTTTTCTTTATCATTATGTAGTTTGTCATATTATAGCTCTATTATATTGTTTGGTTGTTCGCTTTCTATGCAGGGCTTTATGCGCCGGGTAAAGAGTTCTCGCAGTTGATATGTAAGTGTCTGTGCTTCGCTTGCCGGTATGCCGCTTTCCTCGGGACGATGTTGCTGCAACCATTGTTGCAGGGTGCGTTTTACTATGTAACTTTCCATGCTCTCCTCTATTGGCCCAAGAGCGGTTCGTGGAAAATTCTCCGGTACTCTCGTTGTGAACTGATAGATTTTTTCGTTTTCCTGTTCATCGTTTATCTCCTCGCAGTGGCAAGTCGTAAAGTATTGCGAAACAAAAGTAACAAGCTCTGTTATAGCTGTTTTAATGTGGTCGGCAAGTTGTGTCTCATCGTCGCTCGATGCCTGTATTTTTGCCACAAGGCGTTCGGGCAAGCCCACCTCCTTGCGCGCCTCACCGGTATAATAGGTGTATAACAGAATGCGTTGTTCGATGTTTTTGTGCGAAACTCTCAATTTTATCTCTTTCATGTTGTTTTTTATGCAAAGTTACACCCATGCAGTAGATTCAAGGTTGCGATATCGACAAATGGAGAAATATTAGTGGCTTTTTTGCAACTTCTATGCTGTGGCTCTGCGCTCGCGCAGCGTTTTATAGACAATGCCTTTGAAGGTCTCTCCATCGAGGTAGAACGATGGTGCCGGTTCCTCTATGATGCTTTCAAGAACAACGAAACGATAGTGCTCGCTACTCTCGCGCATGCGTTTGAGGTAGCGGCGGAAAATCTCTTTATACATCTCCAATTTGTTCTTGTTTACAATGGGAATCTGTTTCTTGCGTGCCATGAGCGATATGTAGCGCCGTGCGTTCTCAAATGTTACATAGAAACGCGGTGCTTCACTTTTAATGGCAAGTTCAATTACATCGTTCTGCGTTGCCAGCGGATTCTCTTTTCTCACTTTTTTCAATGTTTCAAAGAATGTCTTTGTAACATCGTTTTTGCGCATTTTGCGCACTGATTGTAAACTCCTTTTTTCCATATTTTTATAAATGTTAACGTTACAAAGTTAATAGCCGAAAACGGCTAAAAGGTTGCTGTTTTGCCAAATTATTTATCAACATGGAATGTTTGCCGAGCAGGCAATAAATTGTATGATTCGTGGCGCTTCTTCTCGATGATACCCGGTTTCGACAGTTGCCGATTCTTCTTTAATTATTTAGAGAATATAGGCTAATACGCGCGTACTGTTTTATAAAGAGCGCACACTTTCGTTTTTGTCATTATCGCAACCTCTGATTGGTATTTTCGCAACCTTGTGAGGGGATTTTGGTATTTCCTTTGCCAATGAAAAAGTTGAACCATAAAAACAGATAAGATTTATGAAACAGAATTTTAATGAAGAATTGCAGAATCTTCCGCAAGAGGCGGGCGAGAATGCTGCAACTGCTCCAATGGAGAACAAAGCAGAGGCTGCCCCCTATGCTACATTGCAAAACGGATTAAAGGCAATTTTTGGAGATAATTTCAATATCGACGAACAAATTGCACAAGAGCTTCTCTTGGGGTTCATTTCGCGCAACCGCAAGCAAAACGACCAGCTTGTGGAGGCCCTGCAACGCGACCCGCGACTTGCGCAGATGTTGGTGGATATCATTGATGGAAAGCGTAATGCCCACTCGGCATTCGCACGTTACTATGGCACTTCCATGGGGCGTATAAGTAAAGGAACACCAGAGTATGAGGAGATGATGCAGGCCGACGAGGAGCGACGCGAGGAGTTGTTGCGTGCTGCTGCCGATCGTCGTCAATACGAAGATAACCTCACTGCCAGCCGTTCGGTGATAGAGGATTTCTGCAATCAGCGTGGTTACGATCCCGCCGATTTTATGAACCGCGTGTGGGAGGGATTGGTAATGCCCATCCTCTCGGGTAACTATACAATGGCTGTGTGCACCGCACTCGATAATGCACTGAATTACGAACAGGATATGGAGAGTGCTTTTGCTGCCGGTGATATCAAAGGACGTAACACAAACATCAGGCGAATGAGAGAAGAGTGGGGTGATGGCATGCCAAAGGGAATGAGCAGCGTGGCACCCCAGGCCCCTGTAAAAAAACGTGTGAATTCTTTGATTGAAGATGCTCTTAATGCATAGAATCATTTATTTAATAATTAATCAATAACTTACAAAATGAAAAAAGTATTTAGTTTTTTGAAGGAGAACCCCTTGTTTGTTCTTCTGTCGTTGGTTGCCATTGCGCTTGCTGTTTTTACCGATGAGCAGGCCGGTCTTACACTCGCCATGGCAACGGTGGTAGCTCCCGGCACCACAAAACCTTCGAATGGTATTGCGGGCCTGCCCACACAGGGTTTGGGCGATGCGACAACTGTGTCAAATCTTTCGGAACTCAGCCCCGACCTGATCGAGGCCGAGGTTGATGAGCGAATCATTGGTGTTGCAAGCGATGAGAGTATTATCGACACCATCAAACGCCGCATTCGTCGTCAGGTGCGTGTAACCTCTTTCGAGGTGGACCACTACTTGATAGACGATAAGCGTTCAAAGGCCTACACAAACGAAACATACACCGGTATAGGTGCAACGCGTGCCGAGATTCCTTTCTCCACCACAGGCGAGAGAAAAATTTTCCAAGAGTATTTTACCGCAATATGTAAAGGAGTAAATGGCTACGACCCCACAGGGCAGATTGAGATGCCCGGTGTTGACCTCATGCTCTTCTTTGTGGGCAAGAACAGCACCACCGAGGCACCGATAGCCATGGCTGTAAACGGTCCCAAGGTAAATGCCACCGATGACTATTGCACCGTGCCTACAATCCCTGCCGGTACGGAGATTATCCTGCTCTCTTCGGCCGCCTACGAGACACAGAAATTTATTGCTCCCAGCACCATTGTTCCCGTTCCCGAGCGCATGTATTTGCAGAAACAGCTCTGCAACAGCATTGTAAGCGACTATTTCGCGGCGCAGAAAAAACGCATACAATTCAACAAATCGCAGATTGCCGAGGCTATATTGCGCCAATTCCGTTTGGAAAGCTGTCGCACCGCATGGGTGGGCCAGCCCGGTAAGTTCAAAGTGCAGGCGATGGATGCTGCCATGGGCTATCAGTGGGACTATTTCAGCAAGGGTATTCGTTGGCAGTTCAAGCGCCAGTACGACCTTGCTTCTAAAATCACATTCGCCGACCTTATAAACCTTTCGATGGTGAAATTCACCGGCTTCAATTGCACGAAGAAGGCTATATGGTTGCTGGGCAAGCAGTTGCTGAACGATATCCAGAAGATAGACCTCACATTGCACAAAAATATCAATGTGATGAACAGCACCACATTCGGTATCGAGTGTACGCGCATACACACCGTGTTTGGTGATATCGACCTTATACACGACCCCACACTCGATGCTCTTGGCTATTCCAATTGCGGCGGCCTCATAGATGCCAACGGCCTTGTGCGCTATTACATGAAGAACGAGGATTCAAAGACCGAGAATGTAGATGGCGAGGAGGCACAGCGTCAGGTTGTCATGACCATCGACTGCCTCTGTTTGAAGGGTTATAGCCACATTTGGGTAAATGGCTCTGCTGCCGAGAGTGATATTCCCGGTACCTCGCGTGTGGTGAGCGCAGCAGTGCTCCCTGAGTCGCCCAACACCAACGATGTGGTTGTGCTCACTGCCGATGTTAAGCACAATGTCAATGGTGAAAACAAATTGTGGTTCAGTTCGGGCACTGTGGTAACCTATAACGGTTCCACATGGGTTGAATACACCGGTGAGATTATAGCGGCTTAATATTAACCATGCGGCACACCCGCGGGTGTGCCGCAAATTCAAAGAGATTAAAATGGGAAAAAGAATTACATATGAGATACACGGTCAGGTTGAGAGGAACAGTTACTTCCGTGTGGGTAAAGCATTGATAAGAATTGAGTTTACAGGCGGTATGGTAAATTCCACCGGTGTTTATCCGGCGCAATATACAACAGATAATCCTTTGTATCAGCAGGCAATAGAGAGTAGCCAGGCCTTTCGCAGTGGCGAAATAAAACGTGGCAAGGTGGATGAGTGTGCAACCAAGAATAATTTGGTAGCCGGTACCGCCGATGCCGATGAGTGCGAGCTCTTTACCGATGTAACAAATTTGCAGCAGGCGCGTGCCGTGCTAATGGCCGAGCCCTATTGCTGTAATCTGTCGGAATTGCAGAACAAACAGGCTGTTAAGGCTATGGCCACACAAAAAGGGGTGTCATTCCCTAATTGGCTATGATACCCACATCGGCCCTTGTGGAGAAGGTACGCCTGCTCATAAACGAGCCCGACGATGATGTGGCTCTCACTGCGTTGAGCGAAGATACCCGTAAACTTGGCGATACCATAAAGCTGTTGTTGCACGATGCAATATTTTTTGTTCAGCACAACAAAAGCTATGGTGCGCTTAACCCGGCAGTATATGAGCCTACAGCTTCGGATATAAAAGAGAATGGCGATGGCACGGGCGAAATTCTTCTGCCGTCTGATTTTGTATCGCTCTTGCAGTTCCGCTTAGAAGGGTGGGAACGCCCCTGTACGCTCCTGTACCCTGCCGATTCGGTCATGGCAATGGCGCAGAAGAATACCCATACCCGTGCCGGGGTATGCAAGCCGGTGTGCATTGAGGGTGTGAACAGCGATGCAAAACCTGTGCTCTGTTACTATTCGCTTCCTGTGGCAAATGAACCTGTGGTAAAGAGCTTTGTGTATGAAGCTCTCTACGACGAGGAGAAGGGGCTTAACAGTGCTCCTTCCAATCCATTGGTTCAGGCTGTGGTATATCAATGTGTGGCACTGTTGTATAATATGTTCGAGAGGCGCGAGTCGGCAAATGCGTTTATGTCTCTTGCTCAATTGTGGTGTAATAAAGGTAAAACAGAATAAGTTATGGCAGTACAATGTTTGAATTTCTTCCTCAATGGCAATTGCTGGGAAACAGAACCCTTGCAGTGTGCAGGTGGCGATGTGAGAGTGAGAATACATAAAAAAGGGCCCTATCCGGTGAACCTCTTTGTGAGCATTGACGGGGTGGAGGAGTATATAAAGTATGACGATTTTGGCTTCGATACTCCCAAGTGTGAGGTAACGCTTGAAGGGGTGATGAGGGGGCAATGCCTTAAATTCTCCTCACGTAGCGAATTTACTCTTGTCAAATACATGGAGCAGTGATTATATGGATAGCTTAAAGTTGGTGCTTACCTCGTTGCTTGCAAACGTGGCAGGTTTGCTCTTCCCTATAAAAGACGATATCTACGGCTTGGTACTGTTGTTCACCTTTAATTTTGCTGTTGGAATGCTTGCCGATTTAAGTAACCATAGCGAGTGGAGTTTCAAAAAGGCCTTCTGTTTCTTTCGCGATGCATCGGTCTATTTTGTAATGGTAGCCGCAATATATCTTCTTGGCCATTTGAAGGGCGAAGAGCGCGCAGCCGTGCATTGCGTCTCCTTTATGATGTACGTGGCATTCTATTTCTATGGTACAAACATCTTGCGCAATGCACGTCTGCTCACCCGCGAGCATAGTACGCTGTTCCGCGTGCTCGATTTTCTCTATTATATCTTCAGTTTGAAGATTGTGGAGCGCAGTAGTTATTTGAAGGATTATGTTGAGTTATATGAAAACAGTAAAAAGAATAATATTGTGTAGTCTGCTGTCCCTGCTTGTGATATCGTGTATCACAGGCAGGCAACAGGCTTTGCAGGTGGAACGGCACGATATCTATGCCGAGCGCATAGTGCGCGACAGTATATTTCTGCACGACAGCACTTCGTTGGTAACTCGTGCCGATACCGTTTTTTTAGAGAAGATACGAACGCTTTACCATGAGAGGATGCGGGTAGATACCGTTTTCAGGTGCGATACATTATACAGAGAAAACAATGTGGTAGTGGAAAAGAAAACGTATTCCCCTATATCCCTTCTCTTTACAATGGTATTGGTGTTTATTGCAATACTCTCATTCATGGGTGTGCCACAGAAATTGTGGAATATTTGGAAAAAACTATAACAGAATAAATTATGCAAAAAAGTTTCTCGTTCAAGGGGCTCGCACATAATGGCGATAATCTGCTTGCCAATGAAGGCGAGTGCATGGAACTTGTTAATTTAAGATATCGTGATGGTTGCCTTCTTCCCATACCCTCTGTGTTCAGGGAGAGGGAATTGGAGTCGGTATATACAAAGATTTATTGGCACTCCGTTGCTGGGAAGTATTTGGCAATAGAGTCGTCCGACGAGCAGGCTGTTCACTTTTATGATAAAGATTTCAATATCATAAAGAGCGGCGACGACGAGGATTCGCTTGTTCTCTTCCCTCAACTAAAAGGGGTTGAACGAATTGAGTTCTTGGGCAATATGGTTTGCTGTGTGGCATACTCCACCATATACTATCTGATATACGATACAGACATATATAGGTGGCTTGGCGAACGCCCCCAATTACCCGATATCACATTCTCGTTAAAATCCATTGTCTATTCGGTTATTACCGATGCAATCTATCTGACAGCACCGCCTGCGGATGCAGCCAGCGAAAGCCTTTATTGGGGAAATGTTTCAAAAGGGTATTTCGATGAGTGTCTTTTGGGCCTTCATTCAAAAGGGTATTATGTCGATAGAGCGCTTTTCCGTTTTGCCTTGCGCCTGTTCGATGGCTCTTATCTTTACTACTCGCCTGTTTACTATGTCGATGATGACAATAGCGAGGGTGGGCTGGCGCGCGATTCAAAAAACTTTACAAGTAATACTTTTGATACGGCCAATCACCCCTCACCATCGTCTTGTCGATTTCAGGTAAAGATTCAAGGCTTTATTCCCACATTTCATTTTGCAAATCTTAATTTGTCCGATTGGGAAAATATAATAGTAGCTATCGATGTCTTTACAAGTGGTTCAATATACGGGCACAAGGTGAGTAAAACCGATGAAGTATGGAGCTTTAGAAACGATTTCTATTACTCCGGTGAAAGGGGCTTTGAACGATATGTGAGCAAGAGTAATCAGGATATACTCACGGATGTGAGTGATGCGACTATGTTTTATAAGATTGCGGAATTCAGCATATCAGGGGTGTTGCTCGATAGTGTCAAGGATGTTTCTCCATCGAGCTTGGCGTTGTGCCATAGCCTGCCCGACGAGGATTCCTCATCCGTTACACGCGGTGCGGCCGATAGCTTTGTATTTAATGGTCGCTTGCATCTTGCCGGAATTCATGAAATACTCTTTAAGGCTTATAACAACAGCGACTATCTGCCCGCAATGCTTGAACCTCATTTTGCCGATTATGCCATGGTGACAACCAAAATAGAGACCTCCAATGGGCTTGCAATTGTGAAGAAAGAGTACGAGGGCACATTTGCATTGGGGCTTAAAGACGGTATCTATTGTATAACCCCATATATTATGTACCCCGATGCCCGTGCCACCGAAATCACCTTTGTTATACAGGTGGCCGGTAGAATATATCGCAAAAGTTTTCTGCTTAAACAGCATAAAGTGCTTAATATCGCAAGCTTTGTATATTCATACGGCGATGGCACCGTTGTTACCATAGAGGGAACAATGAGTAACGGTCTAAGCGGCTCCGTGATGAAAGCAGAGAGAATAAAGGCTTTCTTCTCGTATGTTCCCGGCAGGTATGAAATCGTGTTTTCGGGAGAAAATAAGCGGTGGTATTACGGCGATAGGATTTTTGCATATCAGGTGGGAGAGGGTGACAGGGCCAGCTATATCTCTATGATATCAACCCTTAATCCCGTGGATGGTGATACCCTGACCGTTGTGCTGACCAAAGGAGACGAATTGGAAAATCTGCTCGACATCAGGGATATTGCGCTTGATTCATCTTGGGAGGTGCTCGACGCTCTCCCTGTTGTGGATGAGGTTAATGAATGCGAGGTGCGTGGCAATGTGTTAAAGGTGTCGGCGGTTGATAATCCGTTATGTTTCCCGGCAAAGAATACATACTCGCCATCCTGCGAAGATATTATTGCCATAAGCAGCAACACTGTGGCTTTGTCGCAAGGGCAATTCGGGCAGCACCCGTTGTATCTCTTTTGCAAAGACGGAATATGGGCAATGACGAACGATACTTCCGGGAATTTGGTTTACGCCACGTCGCACCCTATCTCTCGCGAGGTATGCATGAATGCATCGTCGCTTTGCGGAATAGATTCGGGTGTTGTGTTCGTAGGCAAAAAGGGACTTATGCTGTTGCAGGGCGGCAGATTGAACTCAATATCCGATGCATTGCACTGCGAAGGTAAGCACATAAATGATACCACGTTGGGTTCCATATTTGTAAAAATAGCGAATCTGTCGTACAATGGTTCCATTCTCAGCGGTGGGCGGCCGTTCAAGGAGTATGTTAAGAATGTGGCAGTGGGTTATATGGCAAACGAAAAAGAGTTGTGGGTGTCAAATTCAAAGTTTGATTATACCTATGTGTTTTCCTTGGAAAACAATTCATGGACAAAGGTGAACAGAAGTTTCTCTTTTTTCATCAACGCCTATCCCAATGTCATGGGTAACACATGGGTAGATGATAAAAGTTATGTCTCTGTGTTGCATAAAGATTACACAGCATCGTATGCTCCCGTTTTGCTTATTACGCGCCCGCAGTTGTGGGGTACCAAACTGCCAAAAAGAATAATGCAGTTTATGTTGCATGCATCGGTAAAAGCAACAACCGAGAATGCAGCGTATGAGTACGGTGGAATGGGGTGTTATTTACTGTGCAGCAATGATGGAGTTCATTTTAAGTTGCTTGCCGGCGAGGAGAGAACAAAAGATTTCAATGATATCGTATTTCCTTTCTTTCCCTCGCAATCGTACAAATATTATGTTATAGCCCTTTCGGGCACAATGTCGTTGGATAGCAGGATTGTGGGTGCGGAACTTGCAATTGAGTGTGTATGGAATAATCGTTTACGTTAGTTATGGAAATAGTTATAGAAAAAGAGAAAATAGTAGAGGAACTTCACAGAATGTCGGCTCACTTGGGCAATAAACTGTCTGCTCCCGAGCTTGTAGCCTCCACTGCCGATGATGCGACCAAGATAGAAACCATGTTGTCGGCCTCGGTGGCGGAGTTGTTGAGCATACTATCCCCCTATGCCGTGCTTAATGAGCAATCTGCAAATGTGGTATACGAACTGAACATGCCTGCCAATTGGAAATCGGGCAGGGCCGATAATCTGCTGGCTTTATGTAGGAATTATTTATTACATTCGCTTTTTGCCCGTTGGCTCGATTTTATAAAAGCCGACAGTGCGGCTCTTTATCGCACGCTCAACAATGAAAATGCCGCGGCAATATTGCACATCCTCTCTTTGAGGGAGAAACCGCAGCGTAGTTGAAAAATCAGAGGCAGGCTCTTTTTGTAAAGAAACCCCAAAGTTCGAAAGAACTTTGGGGTTTCTTTATACGGCCCTTCGGTTTATATATTTCTTATTGGCTGGAAGATTATATCCTTTGGTGAGCATAGATTCAAAATAGTACATATTTATCAAGGCCTGGATGAATTGTACGCGGTGTGTCGTATCTGAACATGCTTGGTGTTATTTGAATTTCCATATATTCGGCAGTACCTGTTTTGTACGTTAAAATGGAATTTTATCTACTTATTTGTGCAATATTCACTCTTTTACACTATCTTTGCCTATGTTGGTTGGTTTGCAACAAATGAACCAACGCAAGAAAGCATTTTGCATAAGTCCCAACTTGTAAATTTCGCCAAAATTTAAACCAAGGACCAAAGCGACTAATGCTCATTCTGTGTATATACACCCCAAATGAGGGCGCAGTATATCCACGGCGTGGGAATATTGTTTCTTCATAGTTCATTTGGTTAAGGCGTTTGGCGATGCCCACAAGTTGATGGACGTAAGGCAATAAGTCTCGCGCCTTTTTTGTATCGGTATTGCGCGGTTGTCACGGGCGAGGCTTATAATGAATAGTATTCAAATTTTTAAATTATAAGTCATTATGAAAAAGTTCTATCTTTATTCCCTGCTCACCGCCTTGCTGTTGCTGTGCAGCACCGTGGCAAGCGCCCACGACTTTGAGGTCGATGGTATTTATTACAACATCACCGATGCCACCGCAAAAACGGTGGAGGTTAGCAGAAGCTCATATTCGGGCGCAGTAATTATTCCCTCGTCTGTAACTTACAACGGAACCACATATAGCGTTACAAGCATAGGCGATTATGCGTTCTATAATTGCACCGGTCTCACCAGCGTAACCATTGGCAATAGCGTAACCAGCATTGGCGATGCTGCGTTTGCTGGTTGCCACGGCCTCACCGGCATTGTAATCCCCAATAGCGTAACAAGCATAGGAAGTAATGCATTCTACGGTTGCACCGGCCTTGCAAGCGTTACAATTCCTAACAGCGTAACCAGCATAGGCGATAATGCGTTCCAGAGTTGCAGCGAGCTCACCAGCGTAACAATTGGCAATAGTGTAACTAGCATTGGAAACAGTGCGTTCTTCGATTGCAGTGGCCTCACCAGCATTGTAATCCCCAATAGCGTAACCGGCATTGGCGAGGGTGCGTTCGAGTATTGCAGCGGCCTAACAAGTATTACCGTTAATAGTGGTAATAGTATTTATGATAGCCGCGAGGGTTGCAATGCAATTATTGAAACTGCAACAAATACACTTATTGCAGGTTGCAAGAATACTATTATCCCCAATAGCGTAACCAGCATAGGCGACCGTGCGTTCTCTGATTGCACAGGCCTCACCAGCATTGAAATCCCCAATAGCGTAACCAGCATAGGCAATAATGCGTTCCAGGGTTGCACCGGCCTCACCGGCATTGTAATCCCCAATAGCGTAACCAGCATAGGCAATAATGCGTTCAATTATTGCACAGGCTTCACCAGCATTGAAATCCCCAATAGCGTAACCAGCATAGGCGATAATGCGTTCGTTAATTGCACCGGCCTCACCAGCGTAACCATTGGCAATAGCGTAACCAGCATAGGCGAGGGTGTGTTCTATCGTTGCAGCGGCCTCGCAAACATTACTGTTAATAGTGATAATAGTATTTATGATAGCCGCGAGGGTTGCAATGCCATTATTGAAACTGCAACAAATACACTTATTATAGGTTGCGAGAATACTATTATCCCGAATAGCGTAACAAGCATTGGCGAGAGGGCGTTCGAGGATTGCACCGGCCTCACCAGTGTAACCATCCCCAATAGCGTAACCAGCATAGGCGATTATGCGTTCGTTAATTGCACCGGCCTCACCGGTGTTACCATTGGCAATAGCGTAACCAGCATAGGCAAGGGTGCGTTCTATTATTGCAGGGGCCTCACCAGCGTAACCATTGGCAATAGCGTAACAAGTATTGGTGATTATGCGTTCTATTATTGCAGCGGCCTCACCGGCATTGTAATCCCCAATAGCGTTACAAGCATTGGCGAGAGGGCGTTCTATTATTGCACCGGCCTCACCAGCGTAACCATTGGCAATAGCGTAACCAGCATTGGTCGCAATGCGTTCAATGGTTGCAGGGGCCTCACCGAGATTTATTCATTGGCAAAAACACCTCCCACAATTAATAGTTCAACCTTTAATAAATACTCCGCAACCCTTTATGTGCCCGCAGGAGCAAAGGAGGCATACCAAGCAGCCGATTATTGGAAAAACTTTACCAATATAGTGGAGATGGAACCCGAATCCGCCTCCGGCGACGTAAACGGCGACAGCCGTGTGAGTGTAGCCGACATCACCACCGTAGTAGATGCCATCCTTAACGAAAGCACCGATACCGCCTACGACGTAAAC
>JAFTNW010000044.1 GCA_017451695.1 Bacteroidaceae bacterium | reverse complement strand
CCTCCCCTCAGTCACTTCGTGACAGAGCCTCTTTGAGGACTCCTTTGTGGTACTAAAGTACCAGCCGTCGCAAGCAGTGCTGTGGCTTCGCACTGCCCCCTCGGGCAGGGGCGCAATTCAGGGTTGCGAGAAGCGAATGCTTGTCAAAGTTGAAAGATGAAAGATGAAAGTTGAGAGCGTAAGCGAACAACTTCGACAATACGAGCAGTGAAAGGTCGCACGTAGCACGGTGTAGTCGTGCCGTGCGGGTCACGATTAGCGAGTATTGTCAAAGTGAGAAGTTGCGGGTGAGTGCAAGCAACTTCGGCAATACGAGGCGTACTTGTCATTCCGAACCGAAGGGAGGAATCTCAAGAACAGCAAAACGCGCCAATGAGGTTTTTTGTTATCGGCGAGTTTTGCGGCCTTAGGTCGCGTGAAGCACAGACGGAGTTTGTGCCACGCGGGTGGCCAATAGCGAAACGCGCCAATGACAATATTTGAAGATAAGTGTAGAAAGCTGCAACTACGATAATTTAATAAAGTTCTATATACTATGAAAAAAAGTCTGCTTTTGGGGCTTGCAGTCCTGTTTTGTGCAGTGGCTTATGCACAGGAACAAAATTTGCTTAATCTGAGGTTGGAGGCGCGTGGCGATTATCAGCGCGAGTATTTCGATGGCACTGCCGTTGATGACAATTGCGGTTTCAAAGGAAAATTCCTGAATCTGCGTGCCGATGGCGAGATTGGCGGTGGTTTCTCCTACTCTCTGCGCCAGCGACTGAACAAAGAACATTCCGATGCTTCGTTCTTTGACGCAACCGATTGGGTGTATCTTGCATATAAAACAGGTGATTGGGAGTTTTCGGCAGGTAAGCAGGTGGTGGCAATCGGTGGCTTTGAGTACGATGCTGCGCCCATCGACCTCTACTTCTGCTCGGAGTGGTGGAACAATATACCTTGCTACCGTTTGGGAGGAACTGTGGCCTACACATTTGCCGGGGACTCGCATTCCGATAAGTTTTCTTTCCAAATATGTGAGAGCCCCTTCCGTGGCGATATAACCCTTGCCGATGGTTCTGTGCATAAACAGGAGGAGATGTTTGCCTATAACCTTATGTGGGCAAGCTCACACGGCTGGTTCTCGTCGTTGTACTCGGTGAATTTTGTGGAGTATCTTCCCGGCAAGTTCGTGAATTATATATCGCTGGGTAACCGTTTCCGCATGGGCCGTGTTACCGTGAACCTCGATTTTATGAACCGCGCTGCAAGCGGCCAGGCCTTCTTGGGCAAGGATTTTTCTGTTATAGGCAAGGTTGCTTGGGCTCCCACGGAAAAGCTCAATCTGTTTGCCAAAGCGAGCTATGATGTGAATAATACATCTACAAATAAGGATTATCTTGTGTCTGCCGACACCGAGATTACCCGCGTGGGTGCAGGTGTGGAGTTCTTCCCCTTGAAGGATGCGCGTAACGATGTGCGCATACATGCCGCAGGCTCATACTCGTTTGGCGATAACACCAATCCCGCAGGTGTGCTGCTCGACAGCTACACATATCTGTCTGTGGGTGTTACATGGAGAATGAATTTACTCAGTTTCAAACAGTAATACTTTATGAAGCGAATTTTGAAATTTATCCCATCGGGGATTGTATGTTTGGTGATATTCTTTCTGCTGTTCGGCTACCTTGCATCGCAGATGGGTACGGCTAATATGCTCAACACCATCATGCGCACAGCGCACGACCTGTTGCTGAACACTGTCTTTTACCTCATGGCTATCTGTGTGATAACGGGTGCCATAGGGCGCGTGTTTGTGGAGTTCGGCGTGGTGTCGTTGCTCGAAAAGCTGTTACGCCCGCTCATGAAACCGCTTTTCAACTTGCCGGGTGTGGCGTCGCTTGGTGCAGTGCTCACCTTTTTGAGCGATAACCCGGCTATTATCTCCCTTGCACAGGACAAGCGTTTCAGCGCCTACTTCAAGAAATTCCAATTTATATCGCTCACAAACTTCGGTACGGCGTTTGGAATGGGCCTGTTGGTTATTGTGTTCATGGTTGGGCAGGGCTACTTCGTGGAGCCCCTGATTGGTCTCTTTGGCGCGATGTGCGGTTGTGTGGTATCTACCCGCATAATGCAGTTTTTTGTGATAAAGGCCTACCCGCAATATAAGTACGAGGATGCAAGCCGTGCCGACGAGGTTGAGCAGATTGAGGCCGAAGAGGTGAAGAAGCCTCTCTTCCAGCGTATATTGGATTCTCTGCTCGATGGTGGCCGCACCGGTGTGGATGTGGGTTTTGCCATTATTCCCGGTGTACTCATTATATCTACTTTGGTGATGCTCTTTACCTTCGGCCCGTCGGCAGGCGGTAATTTCACCGGTGCTGCTTACGAGGGTGTAGAGCTGCTCCCATGGCTTGGTAGCAAGTTGAGTTTTATATTTGAGTTCTTGTTTGGTTTCCACGATCCTCACCTCATTGCGTTCCCCATTACGGCTCTTGGAGCCGTAGGTGCGGCTTTGGGCCTTGTACCCAACTTTGCTTCGGCCGGCTGGATTGATGGCAATGCCATTGCGGTGTTCACTGCCATAGGTATGTGTTGGAGCGGTTATTTGAGTACCCACACTGCCATGCTCGATGCCATAGGTTACCGCGAGCTCACTTCAAAGGCTATTCTTGCCCACACGATAGGTGGTGTTGCTGCTGCCATTATGGCGCATTGGGTGTTTATGTTGTACTCGGTGATTTAGAACGGCATGCAATAGTTTGGGAGCTTGCAATGTGCTCTCCGTGTCAATTACAACACAAAAGACGGTCGGAATTTCCGACCGCCTTTTTGTGTTGTCCTACCTGGATTCGAACCAAGACAAACAGAACCAAAACCTGTTGTGCTACCATTACACCATAGGACAATCCTCATTTGCTTATGCTTTTGGCTTAAGCGATGCAAAGATATAACTCTTTGGCGAGATTGCCAAATTTTTATTCTGCTTTTTCATGCCTCTTGCGCCGCCGCTGCTTATAATATGTTGATATTGCAACGTATGGCATTCTGCACTATGCTGCTTGCAAGCTGCTCTATGCTCGTTCCGCGGCAGGCGGCAACGGCCCGGTATATCTCCTCTATGCTTGTTAGTGCAGTGTCGCTCTCTATAAACAGCCTGTCGATGGGGGTGATGGCAAGGCTGTCGCTGTTGTACTGCGCACCAAATGAAAGGTAGAACCCCTCATGTAGCAGTTGCTGTGCCTGTAGGGGCTTGCCGCGGAATCCGTGGATTATCCATGCTTGCTTGGGCGCGATGCTGCGGTGCTGTCTTATAATTTCCTCTTGCGCTTTTACGCAGTGCAGTATGAGTGGTTTCCCGCACTCCTCGGCAAGGCGTGCATGCGATGCAAGAATTTCTGTTTGCAGAGTTATGTCGGCAGGGCTTTTTAGCTTGTCGATACCGCACTCGCCAATGGCAACAACATTCTTCCGGCGTGCGGCATTGCACACCTCGCGCATATCCTCTTCCCATGCGGTGGCAATGTACCATGGATGAATACCCACAGAGCAAGGGACATTGCATGGTGCGGCCGTTGTACCACTGCTTACTATGCAGCTAATGTGCGGCTGTGGCGCGGCGTGGTGTGTGTGAATATCTATGAATCTCATGGAACGGGGTCGTATCCTGAGCCTCCCCATGGGTGGCAACGAAGCAAGCGGCGCACTGAAAGGTATAGCCCTTTTATGGGGCCATGCTTGGTTATTGCTTCTATTGCATATTGTGAGCAGGTGGGGGTGAAACGGCACGAGGGTGGTGTGAGGGGCGATATGTACTTCCTGTAAAAGCGTATGGGCAGGATGAGCAGGTTTATTATAAGTTTTCGCATACCTTATTGTTCTTTTCTATTATTGAGGCAAGCAGCCTGCGCATTTTTTTCTTTATGAACTCTGTGCTGTTGTGCTTGGTGTCTATGTATATAATGGCTACCGCCATTTTTTTGTTCTGTTCGTCAAGGGTGGCAATGAAAGGCTGCTTGTTAAGGCGGTATGCCTCGCGTATGCGGCGTTTCACAAGGTTGCGGTCAACGGCATGGCGAAAACGCCTTTTGGCTACGCTGATAAGTATGTTTGCGGTGCAGAGAGGGCTCTCTGCGGGCAACTCCATGAACACGGCTCGCAATGGGAAGGCTGTTACCGATGCACCTGTTGCATACAGGCGGTCGATAATGCTCTTGCTTTTGAGATGTTCTTTCAGTGGGAAACCGTTTTCGCGCATGGTTTGTATTGTTGTTCGGTTGCGAAGATAATAAAAAAGCCTGTCGTGCAAGGGTGAAGGACAGGCTTTTTTTCTATTTATGTTGCTCTTATGCGTTGTTCTTTGTGAGATAGTTGTCGAGCGCGGCAGGCATGTTCGTGAGGTTGGCTGTGGGCGCCTCTAAATCCAAGCGCAGGCCTATGTTGCGTATGCAGTTGGCGGTGATGTTGCCAAAGCATGCAATCTTCTGGTCGCCCTGTACGTAGTCGGGAACATTCTTCCTCAAAGAGTCGAGACCGTGGGGGCTGAAGAAGATGAGCATGTCGTAGGACATAATCTTCTCGGCAGGAATCTCGGTGCTCACGGTGCGGTACATCTCGGCCTGTGAGTGGAAAATTCCATGTGCATCGAAGATGCTGTTGAGCTCGTCGTTGTGAACATTGGACATGGGCACGAAATATTTCTCGGTCTTGTGCTTTACAAAGAGGGGCTCCAAGTCCTGAATGTGTCCGTTGCCGAAGAATACCTTGCGCTTGCGGTACTGAACATATTTCTGTATGTATAATGATATTGTCTCCGACAAACAGAAGTATTTAAGGTCGTCGGGGATGGTAACGCGCAACTCCTTGCACAATGTGAAGAAGTGGTCTATTGCATGGCGAGAAAGGAATACTATGGCAGTGTGCTCAGGGATGGATACCTTCTGCTGTCTGAACTCTTTCGCTGTAAGGCCCTCTACTTTTATAAAGGAGCAAAAGTCGATTTGCACGTTATGCTTTGCCGCAATATCGAAATATGGAGATTTTCCTGTTGCCGGTTTCGGTTGCGAAACCAAAATCTTGCTTACTTTCAATGTCCTAAAATTTTATTATTATAAATGCATTTATCAAGTGGAGTGTCCTCCACAAAATTGCCATAGGCAGCAATTCAAGTGCGCAAAGATACAAAAAAATATCCAAATAGTTACATTTTTTCTTGAAAATGATTTTAATAGCCGTGCTAATAACCACAGCCGTGTATATCAGCGTGGCAAAAATTAAATATATTATATAATATAGTTTGGAGAAATTACTTACAAAGATAATACACACCACCAATGGCAGCAACAAGAATCCTGCCAACTTTATTGTAAAGAAATATGAATGTCGCCACTCCTGTGCAATGGTGCCCGGGAAGAGGGTGAGGTTGCAGACATCGTAGAGTACTCTTTTAAGCAACAAGGCTATGGTAAAAAGAAGATAAAATGCCGCAAATACAATGTGTGGCGTTGCACCCACGGTGAATGGGGTGGAGTATTGCATATATGCAAATGCAACGATGCTGCAATAGAAGATTGTTTGCAGATAGAGCAACAGATTGCATATTTTCGTTATGTGTGTGCGGTCGTTGAATGGGTTCGACTGCTTGCCATAGTAGAACATGCTTTTGGCGCGTTCCATTATGCTGCTGCCGTTCATCAGGAATACATAGGCCATTCCCACGATGTTGAGCACGAAAAGTAGCTGCATCGTGTTGTCGGTGAGTAGATTGTATGTTACCGTCTCTCCTGTCATAGTGCCGCATATTT
The DNA here is from genome assembly GCA_017451695.1 of Bacteroidaceae bacterium. Taxonomy (GTDB): domain Bacteria; phylum Bacteroidota; class Bacteroidia; order Bacteroidales; family Bacteroidaceae; genus HGM04593. The sequence continues at coordinate 16,224 of JAFTNW010000044.1, read as the reverse complement.
ACGCACCTCGCAGTTCCAGCGTGGTGTCTCTTTTGCCATTTGCAGGGCCTCGGCGGGGGTGGTTGCCACGCGCCATATATCGCCATGAATCTTGCCCATGAAATGCTCCTCTATGGCATATTCAAACTGCTTTATAAGGTGGTCGTAATATCCGTTTATGTTGAGTATCACAATGGGGTTCAGATAGAGCCCCAATTGTTTCCATGTGATTATCTCGCACAGCTCCTCCATGGTGCCGCAGCCACCGGGCAGGGCTATTACAGCATCGGATAGATTGGCCATGGTTTGCTTGCGCTCGTGCATATCCTTGGTTATGCGCAGTTCGCTCAATCCTTTGTGGTGCCACTCCTGCTCCACCATAAATTGCGGAATTACACCTATGGCCGTGCCACCGCTTGCAAGGGCGCCATCCTCCACGCTGCGCATGAGCCCCTGGCAACCGCCACCGGTGATAAGGCTCATTCCTTCCCGGCCTATGAGTGTGCCCAGGGTGTAGGCGGCATCGGTGTAGCTGCTATCTACCTTGCTGCTCGATGCGCAATAGACGCATATATTTTTTTTACTTTGCATTGCTTTGATATTCTGTCTCTTTGGTTTTGGCAATCATTGTTCTTGCCTCTTTTTCTCTATCTCGGAAATGATTTTGAGCAGTTCCTTTACCTGTTCGCTCTCGTTGCCATAGAGTATTTGCTTTATTTCGAGTGATGTGCCGAGGCTCTCTGCGGCTTTGTCCCACATCTCCTGTGCCATATACTCTTTTGCAAGGTTCTCGCCAAGTACCGATACGCGCTTGGCATACTCCTCGTCGCGGCGGAAGGCCTCTTTGTCGGCATTAGCCTTGTCTATTACCCTTTGGGCAAAATCTATTCTTTTTTGTATCTCCTCTTTGGCCGCTCTGTTGCGTTGCAACACGGTCTCGGGGTTGAATACGGTGTGTATAAGGGAGTCGGCACGCTCCAAATCGCCGTTCTCTATGCAGATGTTTATCTCTTGGTCAATGGTGTCGAGCTCGTTGTAGTCGGTGCGGGCGTATCGCTCGGCCATGTCGCCTATGAGCGCTATGTATTTTTCGTAGTTACCTTGCAGAAGGCGTATTTCCTTTTTATATTGTTCGGCTGTAACATGCTTCTCCTCCATCTGCTCTTCAAGTTCCTTTAGCTTTTTACGGTAGTTCTCCTCTGCCACTCTGTATGCATTATCCTCAATGCGCTGCTTGTCGGCCTCCAACTTTTTGAGGTCCACCATTATTATTTCAATGGGTACATGGGACGAGAATACCAATTCGCGCCCCACAAGGCTCTTGTCGCGCAACTCATATCCGTTTTTTCTTATACTTTGCAACACCAAGGCATCGCCGTCTTTCTTGTCGGGAGCAGATATGCCGAATTCTCCTTTTTCATTTGTGATGACAGCATTGAACAGCCCCTTTACACGTATTGTTACGTTGGGAACAGGCATGCCGGGGGCGTTGGGGCGGCTCAGTGTTCTCACAAAGCCGCGTTGTTCGTGCTGGGCGGCTATTTGCGCCCATGCAAGCAGGGCTAAAAGGGTGAATATGGCTGTTCTCTTCATATAAGCGCCGTACTTTATTCTATTAATATTGCATTATAGTCTCCACAAGGCATGTAAATGGTATATACATCGTCGCTGAACGATGTTTTAAGGCTGTAATGGCTTTTTTGTTTCTCTATTGGAATATATACCGATACGTTGCCGTTTTCGTCGGACACAGCCTCTACACCGTCTATCTCCACAGTGGTGTTGCTCAAAGCACGTTCGCGGGCTACATCCCACAGGCGGAAGTGTACATTGCCATAGACCGATGCATCGCGGTAAATATTTATTGTATTCTCGGGTGCCAGCAATATGGTGGTATCGACATCGTTGAAATCCTGGCATTTTACCTTGAAATTAACCTCCGTGCCAATGAGTCTCGATGGTATGTTCTTGAACAATGTGCCGGTGGTAATATCCTTTACCGTATCTGTCTTTGTTTCGTTGTCGAGTGTAATGGATAGAACGGCGTTTGTCATTGGTGGCAGTTGGTTGTTTACGTAAGATGCCTCGTTGAGCTTTACATTGATATCCACCGGCAGGGTAGAGTACCATACATAGAATATTATTGCCAGGATGGCTGCTATGCCGGCAAACCACCAACCAAATGACTCGGCAAGTTGCCTTTGGTGGCGTTTCCATATAGTGTCGAACTCAATGCCAAGCAGTTTGGTTATGAGCTGCACATAGGCGCGCTCTTTTCTTATCCATGGCCATGGGCTCACGTTGGCTTCGTGTATGTTGGCTCCAAGAATTTCGGGTATGTCGAGCTCCTTTAATATGGGATTGTAGCACTCTGTGTCGGGGTTGCCGCTGTTGGGAATGCCATCGACAATAAAAAAGTGTATATTATCGGTTCTTCCCAGCTTGTGGAAGAACTCAATTTCCTTGCCCACCCATGTGGATTTTGCCGAGTTGGGCGAGCAGATGACAATGAGGTTGCGCGATGCTTGCAGGCGTTTCTCAAGCTCGGCATTGAGCCCGCCCGATTGTATGTCGCTCGGTGCAAAGAATATTGGCCTCATGGGGGTGCGTTTCAGCCCATGTTTTTTACATATTTCTTTGGACAGCGTGTAGTTTTCGAGTTTGCGCTGCAAGGTTCTTCCCCATTTCCAATCCTTTGAATTGTAGGAGATAAAGGCAAAGTATTTGTATTGTTCGTCTGTGTTAATCATTGAGTATCAGTTTTATTCTTCTTAATCCTTTCTTATGTTTTTTTGTTATCTTCTTCATGTCCTTGAATTTATCGAGGTCCTCACAGAATCCCTCTCTTAGTCGCGGCCTGTATTTCAAATAGATATCTTCGGCCTCGGTATATCTCTCTTGCAGAATGAGTGATATTGCAAGGTTGCGGTATATCTGTATCTTCGCAGGGTCTAAGTTCAATAGCTCGCGTGCGTATGCTTCTGCTTTGGTATATTCGTCGAGCAGCAGACACTGCTCGGTGTGGTATTCCAACGCCTTTATGTATTCGGTTTTGTATATGTCGGGGCGTTTTTCGTAGTTCTGCTTTATGATGGGCATATACTCCTCGTATGCTTGGAATCCCTTGTTGCGCTCCTTTGTGTTTTTGTATAGCTGAACAAGCCATTTGAGCGAGTTTGTGTAATGTAGCTGCATCAACGGCTCTTCTATGGCTAATTCACGGTAGATTTTCAGTGCCTCTTCGTACGATGCTATTCCTTTTGTGTAGTCTTTGTTTCTTAAATGCAGCGTGCCCAGATTGTATTGTGTGAGGGCTACCGATTGCATGTATAATTGCGGGTTCTCGGTGGCAAGTTTGCGCCTTATCTCCAATGCCTCCATGTATGTGGCCTCTCCCTCGGCAAAGCGTTTGCTGTCGGAGTATAGCGATGCTATGTTGTTGAGCGTGCGCGCCACATCGGGCTCATAGGTCTTGGCATCGATTGTCGCAAGGCGTCTATAAATGGCAAGTGCCTCCTTGTATAGTTCCTCGCTTGTAAGGGGTTGCTTGGTACTGTAATAGAGCGATGCCAAATTGTTGAGTGTGCGTGCCAAGTAGGGTTCGTACATCTGCGGTTGGCTCTTTACAAGTTCTCTGTATATTGCGAGTGCCTCTTTATACAGCCCCTCGCTCTCGGTGGGTCGCTTGGTGTTGTGGTACAGGCCTGCCAAGTTGTTCAGTGTCATTGCCACATTAATATTGTGGGCTTGCGGGTTATCATGTGCCAGCTTTCTGCGTATATCCAAGGCGGCTTTATACATTTCAATGCTTTCGTCGTATCGACGGGTGTCGGAGTATAGCAGCGCAAGGTTGTTATATACGCGTGCCACATCGGGGGCATAGGCTTGCGGGTCCTCTTCGGCGAGTCGCTTGCGCAGTTCCAGCGCCTCTTTGTATGTGCTTTCGCTCTCTTCGTATCGCTTGGTGTCGGCATACACTCCGGCAAGGTTGTTCAGTGTCATTGCCACATAGGGCTCGTAGGCTTGCGGATTCTCCTTGGCAAGGTGCTTGTATATCTCCATTGCCTCATTATACATGGCCTCGCTCTCTTTGTACCTCCTTGTCTCGTAGTAGAATGTACCAAGGTTGTTTAGCGTGGTTGCAACATTGGGGTCGTGGGTATGTGTGTTTGCTTTTGTGAATTTGTTGCGTATCTCCTGTGTCTCCTTGCTCATTTGTTCGCTCTCGGCATATCGTTGCGTGTTGTAATAGAGAATGGCAAGGCTGTTGAGGGTAATTGCCACATAGGGTTCGTATGTCTGTGGCTCTTGCTCGGCTCGCTTGCGGTAGATTTCAAGAACTTGCATGTATGTTTGCTCGCTCTCGGTGTATCGTGCAGTGTGCGAGTAGAGCAATGCTTGATTGCTGAGGGTTGTCGCCAGATAGGGTTCGTAGAACGCGGGGTTCTCTGCTGCCAGCCTTTTGCGTATCTCCAACGCCTCGTTGCACATGCTTTCGCTCTCTTCGTACTTTCGTGTGTTTATGTAGAGCAGTGCCAGGTTATTAAGGGTGAATGCAACCTCGGGCTCATACAGTTCGGCATCGTCTTGGGCAAGGTGGCGGTATATTTCAAGTGCCTGCTTGTATGAGTTCTCGCCCTCGGTGTAGCGCTGTGTTTCGACATAGAGGCTTGCGAGGTTGTTGAGTGTGGATGCCGTTTCGGGCAGATACTCCTGCGACTCCTCGCTGCCGGCTGTACCCTTTGCGTTGAGCGCTCTTTTGTAATAACGCTCTGCTGCCTTGAATTGGTTCTGCTTGTGTGCGTAATAGGCTGCGTCGAACTGCCATTCGGCCTCTGTGCTGTCCAGCTCGGCACGGGTTTCTATGTAGTATTTGGCCTTTTGATTGTCGAACTTTGCCAATGCGATGGTGTAAAGGTGGTAAAGATATTCGGCCTCTTTCTTCTGCTGTTTGATGACTTTCTGCATCTCTATATTGGCGTTGGCAATCATTTCGTTGGCCTGTGATAGCTGTTGCTCCACATGGGCCATAGCTTCTTTGTTTCGCTTTAATATATCGACAGGATTGAAGAGTGTGTGTATGAGCGAGTCGGCACGTTCCAGGTCGCCCTCTTCGATGCAGATGTTTATGGCACGCTCCTTTTCGTTAAGATTGTCGTAGTCGGCATGTGCATAGTGGTCGGCCAAACCCTCAATCATCAGCTGGTATTTCTCGAAACTCTCTTGCAGGGATTCAAGCTCCTCACGGTACTTGTCCATGGTGATGATGCTGTCGTGCACCTGCTGTTCGAGCTGCGTGATTTTTTCTTCGTAGTTCTTTTCGGCTACTCTGTATGCATTGTTTTCAATGCGCTGCTTCTCCTTTTGCAGCTGCGATGTGGATATCATCACTATGGTATGGGGCACCTTGTCCGAGAATGCAAAGTTACGCCCTATCACCCCGGCGTCGTTCAGCTGGTAGCCGCTCTTTCTCACCTGTTGCAGGGTGTACGAATCGCCATTCTTCTTGCCGTGCATGAGCAGGGCAAATTTACCTTTCTCATCGCTGAGCACGGCATTGTGCCCTCCCTTAAGGCGGACGGATACATTGCTTAACGGCTCGCCTTTCTTGCCCGGGCGGCCAACGGTTCTGATGTATCCTTGCTGTGTCTGTGCTTGTATGTTAAGTGCCACAAGGCATAGGAGTATGTGGAGAAGGATTTTTTTCATGTATTATATGTGTTTGTTTTTCAATGATATAATGAATGGCAAAAATAGTGAAATTTATTGTATATGCAACCTGATGAGAAATCTTATTCTCCCCAATTTGCTCTGTCGAGGTTGCGGTAACCTATGGCCTCGGCAATGTGGTGGCTTTGAATGTCTTCGCTGTTGTCAAGGTCGGCAATGGTGCGGGCCACTTTGAGTATGCGGTCATAGGCTCGTGCCGATAGGTCGAATCTTGTCATTGCTGTTTTGAGCAGAGCAAGGCTTTTTTCGTCGAGCACGGCATACTTGGCAATGAGTTTGGGTGTCATCTGTGCGTTGCAGTAGATGCCCTCTTCGGTTTTGAAACGCTCTTCCTGTATCTTGCGGGCTGCAATTACACGCTCGCGTATGGCTGCGCTTGGCTCGCCCTCGCGTGCATCGGATATCTTTTCAAACGGCACGGGTACAATCTCTATTTGCAGGTCGATACGGTCGAGCAGGGGGCCGCTTATCTTGTTCAGATAGCGTTGTACCTGCCCGGGGTTGCAAACGCAGGGCTTGGTAGGGTGGTTGTAGTAACCGCAGGGGCATGGGTTCATGCTTGCCACAAACATCACGCCTGCCGGGTATTCCACCTTGTAATTGGCGCGTGCCACACATATTTTGCGGTCTTCAAGTGGCTGGCGCATCACCTCGAGAACGGTGCGATTGAATTCGGGCAGCTCGTCGAGGAACAGAACACCATTGTGTGCAAGAGATATCTCTCCCGGTTTGGGATTGGCACCGCCGCCCACAAGCGCCACCGACGATATTGTGTGGTGGGGGCTGCGGAAGGGGCGTTGGGTTATGAGCGATGCCCCGCCTTTGAGGTTGCCGCTGACGGAGTGTATCTTGGTGGTCTCCAAGCTCTCGTTTATGGTCATTGGGGGCAGTATGGATGGCAGGCGTTTTGCCATCATGGATTTTCCGCTACCCGGAGGACCTATCATAAGCAGATTGTGCCCGCCTGCGGCAGCCACTTCAAAAGCGCGTTTTACGCTCTCTTGCCCGCGTACTTCACTGAAATCGAATGGGAACGCACTCTGTTTTGAATAGAAGTGTTCTTCGGCATCGATGTGGTATGGTGTGATATCCTCCTCGCCATTGAGGAAACGGATTACCTGCATAAGGTTGTCGGCTGCGCACACGTCGATATCGTGCACAACGGCCGCCTCGGCAGCATTCTCTGTGGGTATGATTATGCCTTTGTAGCCAAGCTCCTTTGCCTTTATGGCTATGGGCAAGGCTCCCTTTATGGGCATGAGCTCGCCGTCGAGCCCAAGCTCTCCCATTATCAGATAGCTCTCTAATTTGTCGGTGGATATTTTTTCGTCGGCAGCCAGGATACCTATGGCTATGGGCAGGTCGTATGCCGACCCTTCCTTGCGTATGTCGGCGGGTGCCATGTTCACAATAATCTGCTTGCTCGGGAAATGGAGGCCGTTGTATTGGAATGCCGAGTTTATTCTCTCGTGGCTCTCCTTTACGGCATTGTCGGGCAGGCCCACCAGGAAAAATTTTATTCCTCGCAGGGCGTTTACCTCTATTGTTACCTGTATGGCATCAATTCCTTGTAGTGCAGCAGCAAAAACCTTTACCAGCATGGCGTTATCGGCGTTTATCTCTGTTTGTCTTTTTCTTGTTGTCGTTCTCCTTGAAATATTTGCCGGCAAGCGAGTCTGTTATGGTTGAGAAACGGTCGGCAGGCATCTCAAACAGGTCGATGCGGTGGAACGGGCTTGCTACAAGCGAGAATGTGAGATTCGATATATTGAATCGCTTGACAAAATCGCTGTTCCACATCTTGCTGTCGCACACATTGTCGCCGGCGATGCTATCCTCTTTTATGCATCTTCTCCATTGCGCTGTGTCGTAGTCCAGCGATATGTTGAGCATGCCTATGTTGCTTGTATCTTTTGTGGCAAATTGCCTGCTTATCTCCTTCATCTGTGCGCGAGAGAGCGAGTCCCATGTGGCCCAGAAGTTTATGACAAGCATTTTTCCTTTGTAGCGTTTGGTGTTTACCTTGTTGCCTTCGGCAGTGGTGTAGTTGAACGATGGCAGCAACTTGTATAGCACGTTGCTGTTCTTGTTGTCTATGCGCTCCTGTATCTCTTCGAATAGTTCATGGTCCTGCAACGTGCCACCGAGGTTTCTTATGCGGCTTAGTATAAAACTGTTGTTGGGGTGGGGAATGTCTATCATGAAACGACGTATAATCTCCACATTTACATTGCTCATGGGGTAGCTGCGGGTAAACTCCTCAAGGTGAACCTGCTTTGCCGAGTTGCTTTCGGCCTTTGCAATGATGTCTGCAATGCTGTCATACAGTGCCTGTTCCACTCCTCCTTTTACAATCCACCCTTCGCCCTCAACCTCGTTCTTGACGAGTGTTGCGTTTACACCGGGCTCGGCAAAAAGGGTTATCATGTCGCCACTTGGCAGTATAAGGCCGAGTGGTGCAATGGTGTCGGTCTCTATGAAGTGGTTGAATGTGCCCTGTGCGTCGCAGGCGATCTTGTCAATCTTCTCGTATCTGCTGTCGAAACCGAAAAGGTATAGCGTGTCGCCCGCATTGCCGGTGCTGCCGGCAATGGTGTAACGAGGAGCCTCCTTGCAGGCTGCCGCAAGCAACATGGTGAGTGTGAGGATGAATAGCTTTCTCATTGTATATTATTGTTTGTTGGCACGTTTGCGTTCAAGCTCGTCGAGTATGATTTTGCGCATGCGCATGGATTTGGGTGTAACCTCCAAGTATTCGTCCTCTTTTATGTACTCCAATGCCTCCTCCAATGAGAATATTATGGGTGGAACGATGCGGGCCTTGTCGTCGCTTCCGCTGGCGCGCATGTTGGTGAGTTTCTTGCTCTTGGTTACATTTATCACAAGGTCGTTTTCGTGGATGTGCTCGCCCACTACCTGGCCGGCATATACCTCCTCCTGTGGGTTTATGAAGAAACGGCCACGGTCCTGCAACTTGTCTATTGCGTAGGCAAAAGCTGTTCCGCTCTCCATTGCCACCATTGAGCCGTTGGTGCGGCGTTCAATATCGCCCTTGTAGGGCTGGTACTCTTTGAAACGGTGTGCCATGATAGCCTCGCCTGCCGATGCTGTGAGCACGTTGGTGCGCAGGCCTATGATACCGCGCGAGGGTACGTTGAACTCTATGTTCACTCGGTCGCCCTGTGCCTCCATGGAGAGCATTTCACCCTTGCGGCGGGTAATCATATCAATCATCTTGCTCGAATAGTCGGTGGGCACGTTGATGGTGAGCTCCTCGATGGGCTCGCAGCGCACGCCATCTATCTCTTTGTATATAACCTGAGGCTGCCCCACTTGCAGTTCGTAGCCCTCGCGACGCATGGTTTCGATAAGTACCGACAGATGGAGCACTCCGCGGCCGAACACGGTCCAGGCATCCTCCTCGGGGGCTTTCTTTACACGCAAGGCGAGGTTTTTGTCGAGCTCTTTCTCCAATCGCTCCTGTATGTGGCGCGAGGTAACAAACTTTCCCTCTTTGCCAAAGAATGGCGAGTCGTTTATGGTAAATAGCATGCTCATGGTGGGCTCGTCTATGGCAATGGGTGGCAATGCCTCGGGGTTTTCAAAGTCGCACACTGTGTCGCCTATCTCAAATTTGTCGAGGCCCACGATGGCGCAGATGTCGCCCGAACTTACAGCGTCGGTTTTTTTGCGGCCGAGTCCCTCGAACGTGTGCAGCTCCTTAATCTTCATCTTGCTCTGCTCGCCGTTGCGGTTCACGAGGGTGATATTCGCATTCTCGGTGAGCGTGCCACGATGTACGCGCCCTATGGCTATGCGGCCTGTATAGGGCGAATAGTCGAGTGAGGTGATAAGCATCTGTGGTGTGCCCTCCAACTTTTCGGGGGCGGGTATGTGTTCAAGGATTGCATCGAGCAGCGGGGTGAGGTCGTTTGTGGGCTTGCGCCAATCGGTGCTCATCCAGTTGTTTTTTGCCGAACCGAATATTACGGGGAAATCGAGCTGCTCCTCGGTGGCATCGAGCGAGAACATGAGGTCGAACACCATTTCGTGTACCTCGTCGGGGCGGCAGTTGGGCTTGTCCACCTTGTTTACCACAACTATGGGTTTCAGGCCTATCTGCAATGCCTTTTGCAATACAAAGCGTGTTTGGGGCATGGGGCCTTCAAAGGCATCTACCAATAGAATACAGCCGTCGGCCATGTTCAGCACACGCTCCACCTCGCCACCAAAGTCGCTGTGTCCCGGGGTGTCGATGATGTTGATTTTTGTCCCTTTGTATTGGATTGATACGTTCTTTGAGAGAATGGTTATGCCTCTTTCCCTTTCAAGGTCGTTATTGTCGAGTGTAAGATTGTCGTTATCTTGCTCCTTCAATAGGTTGCCTGCCAGCATCATTTTATCGACCAAGGTGGTTTTGCCGTGGTCAACGTGGGCTATAATGGCAATGTTTCTAATATTCTGCATTATTGTAATATATTAATATATTTTTGAGGGTGCAAAGTTACTACAAATCAGTGGAAAAAACGAATAATTGTCCGATAAGCTGTTCCGAAAATATCAAAAGATGGTGCTTGATGCATTTTGGGGCTGCTATTATTGTTGCTTTGTGAATTTTTATTTGCAAAAATCATTGCCAATAAAAAAAATAGCTGTATCTTTGCACCCGCTAAATAAAATTTTTATTCATTCTTAAAACACAAATCTATGTATTTGGATTCAGCTAAAAAGCAAGAAATCTTTGGTACATACGGAACGTCTAACACTGATACCGGTTCTGCAGAGAGCCAGATAGCATTGTTCTCATACCGTATTGCCCATTTGACGGAGCACCTCAAGGCTAACCGTAAAGATTATAGTACACAGAGAGCTTTGACAATGTTGGTAGGTAAGCGTCGTGCGCTCCTTAACTATTTGAAGGACCGCGATATCAACCGCTACCGTGCAATTGTTGCAAAACTCGGCTTGCGTAGATAATCTACGCCTGAAAAGGTTGAAGAGCTCACCATGCGGTGAGCTCTTTTTTTTTGTTTATCTGCGGGGTGAACCGTGAGTTCTTAAACATCTGAATGGCAACGCCGCTGTCATATCGAGCGTATGCGAGATATCTTTGTCGCCCCCCTGTCGGTGTATTCTGCACCCGTTCTCTAAAAGCCGATATTCACACCAATAAATGCGCGGGGGTGCTTCTTGGTAGCAACAATCTCAAAAGTCTGCTTCCCTTTTGATACCTTGAACTTCTTACCGTTGATGATAAGGGTATATTCCTTGTTTGATTCCACTGATACGATGTCGCCCTCGCGCACAAGCGATGTTACAACATCTCCAAATCTCAATCCCTCTATGCCGTTGCGTGTTGCGCATGTGCTGCGCCATTCTACACGGTTTGTTACGGCATCGGCGTTTATGCCAATTATGTTTTCTATGAACATGGATATGGGGATGAGGCCGCTCCAGCCCACAAAGTTGGGCTTCACTATTTGTACTCCGGTGGCATCGGTGGCAGGTGCTGGCATTTCGGGCGAGTATAGTTCCCATATTGTGCCGGTGCGCTCATATACATCATACATATTTGCCATGTTCTTTGCCGCGATGGTGGTGGCTAGCTCCTCGTAACCGCTTTTTTGCAGTCCTTTTACGGTCATGTATGTTGTAGGTGCCCACACGCCGCCCCGCCAATAGCGGCCGCGTACATCGTAATGTGGCTGGTTGGCTGCAAGCGACGGCAGGGGTAGCGGTCGCCAAAAGAGCTCCTCGTTCTTGATTGCCGAAACAAGGCGTGCGGTTTGTTTGGGCGAGGAAATGTCGGCTATAATGGGCCAGAATGTGGCTGTTGTAATCCACGGTGTTCGCACCGATGCGGTATCTACATCGTAGTACAAACCGCTCTCTTTATCCCACATATAACGGTTTATGCGCTTGGCAAGGGCTGACGATTTCTTTCTGTACTCTTTTGCCTTTTTCTTCTCCCCCAGAATAGTACAAATTTCGGCAAGGTTGTCGTAGCACATTTTTATCTGCGACGACATATCTATCCAGCCCATGGCGTCGGTTGCCGAGTGTATGTCACCGTCGGGGGCGGGGCGCCCCATGTCGCGCGGGGTATTGTCCATTCCGCTTGCCTGCCCGTTTGACCAATATAGCTGATGCTCTGTTCCTGTTGCCTTGCGGTTCTTTTCAACCCATGCGATATATTTTTCTATCGGGGTGATAATCTGCGCCAGGCGTGCGGTGTCTTTTGTGAATTTGAAATACTCCATCTCGGCCCAGCTGAAAAGAGGCGGGTTGATGGTTCTTGCGTAGTTTGCACCCAATCCCCAATGGTGATCGACACCGTCGGCCTCGTTCAGTATGCGGCATATCATGCCGTCGTCGTGTTGTCGTGCGTAGAAGTTGTCGTGGGATTCTATAAACGGGAATATGTGCGCTGCGTAACGCCCGAACATAACCATGAAATGTGTATCCCATTGGAATATCTGTGGCGACAAGCCTTCGTCAATCCAATTGGCTACCAAGGGCGAGCCTTTGGGCGGCTGTTTAAGGTTTGAAAATGCTATTTCCCATGCCTTCCAATAGAGATTTACCCATTGGGGATTCTCATCCCACAGCGGGCTTGGCAGCAGGTGGCGGCTCTCCCCGAATGTGGGTAGCTCGGCAGGGGTGTATTCCTTTTTGTAGAAATAGTTTCCGCGTGTTTCGGCCTCCTGTGCCGGCAGGGTAGCGGCCGTCAGTGTTGATGCTATAACGATTGTAAGTGCCTTTTTGAGAGAGAGAATATTCATGCTGTAGGTTGCTTATGTAAATTATTAAAGCACCTTCGCGTCTGTGGCGCGAAGGTGCTGTTATTGCAAATTCGGATTATTCAATCATGCTTTGTGTAACCTGAACCTTTTCGCCGTTTATGATGTAGATGCCGGGCGCTGTTATCTGCTCCACCTTGCGGCCTTGTAGGTCGAATGTGCCATTGGACACTATACTTTCCTTTGTTTTTTCAATACCTGTTTCAACCTCAACGGTCGATTTTTCAAGGGTCCACACGCTTGCACCCCAGGTGTAGGGCTTTGTGAGTAGATAGCCCCATGCGTTTGGGTTGGTGTACCAACCATGCTCGCCATCACCTGCGACAATGGCAATACCCTTGCTGCCGGTGTCGGTGGTTGTCTCCTTCAGGGTCCAAGCATATTCATTACCCACCTTGAGGGTCTGGTCAATGGCGTTGCTGTCGATGTATGCAGCCTTTCCGTTTGCCTTGTTGTAGATATATACGGTGCCATCAATATTCTTAACAAAGCTCCATAGGAAGTTGTCGGCGGTGCTTTTTGCCTTTGGCTCAACGCGGTTGTTGCTGTATGCTGCATACTTGTCGGTGAAGTATGCGTTGCGTATGTAGTAGTACGCGCCTGTGTCGATGGCATCGGCAAGCGATGAGCGTGGCATCATTTGGAATTGGTGGTAGAGTGCTACGTATGCGTTGTACTGCTGTTCGGTAACACCGCCATCGGTAACGGCTGCTGCAGCCGGGGTTGTTACGTTGTCCAGCAAATATTCAAGAGCCTCTTCGCTGGGTTGTCCCACCTTGCCAGGTTTTGCGTTCAGTGCAATTAGTTTGCATTTGTTTACAAGGCCTGCAAGTTGTGCTGTAAAGTCGGTTACTTCAATGAATTTCCATGTGCCGTTGTAGCAGAGTGCCGCTTCGTCTTTGGCATAAACATCGCCCGAGGGCTCTGCGCTGAGGCGTTTTACACTACCTGTCATGGCTGCGTCGTAACCATCTACGGCAGATATCGTTACGGCACCGGGTACGTATGTTACATCGCGCGACGCAATGGTTGCTTTGTCTATTCTCACCGCTGTGCCTGTGTCGCCCATTCCAATGGTTGTGTTGTAGTTGCCCATGGCGAGTTGCTTGCCACTGAATAGGTTGGTCATTATGTAACCACCCTCGGTGGCTGTGAATTGCCATAACTCCTCGGGCTCAACTTGCGGAGTGTAGTGGAAACGTACACCATTGCCGCTTTGATACATTGTGGAGCCTTCATATTGGCGTTTGTAGTATGTAGATGCAGAAACAATCTGGTAGGTTTTTCCTGCCTCGGGGAGCTGTATGTCTGCATTTTTGTAGGTATCGATAGCGGCTGTCAGCGCAGCAATGTCGTCGCCTTCAACTGTGGCAAGAGCAGCCTGCAATGCATCAAAGTACTCTGCGGCAGGGTAACCTACACCGCCACGTATGCTGCCGGCGAGAATATCCTCGGCCTCCATAATGGCAGTTTCGGTTGCTGTGTATTCTTTGGGCTCGATGTAGTGCTTTGCGTATGTGTAGCCAAGGAGGTCGAGAATCTCATCATGGCTTTGCAGGCGTTTGTAGAACCCGCCCCAATTCTTCTTGCTGCTAGGGAGCCAGCCCGTTTCGGCTACAGCTATCATACGTGGCAACAGTTGGTATTCAAGCTCCACGTTGTCGTTCAGTGTCTCGGCCCACAGGTTGCACTGAACACCAAGGCAATACTCCTCGCGTCCGCCGAGCGAGCCTGCGGGGTTCAGGTTGTAAGCCTCCTCCAAGGTGTTGGTGTTAGTCTCGCTCCAGCCGCCATAGTAGGGCTCATCAATAGTTGTTTTGTCGGGGCCCACTTGCATAAAGTCTATATATACATGTGAGTAGGGTGTTGCAATGCTCTTGAAACCTTTATTGGCGGCTTCGGCGCTCTTGCCCAAACTGTTCCAAGCCATGATGACAGGCTTAACGGCGTTGTCGCTTGTCCAGTGTGCAAGCAGCTCGTCCCACACAACGATGTCTTTGCCGTGTGTCTCTTTGAGGTATGTGCCGAGTTCTTCAACAAGCCACGATTGCAGTTCGTGCACACCGGCAAGGCCTTCTTCCTCTACGCGGCGCAAGCAATCCTCGTTTGTCTGCCATTGGTCGGTGGGGCACTCGTCGCCACCAATGTGTATATAGGGGAATGGGAAAATGTTTGCCACATTGTCGAGCACACACTTCAAAAAGTCAATGGTTTCGTCTTTACCGATGTTAAGGACATCCTTTGATATACCGCCATCGAGGCGCACCTCATACTCCTTGGTGGGGTCGCAACTGAGTTCGGGGTACGATGTTACTGCTGCCACCATGTGGCCGGGGAGGTCAATCTCGGGCATTATGTCGATGTTGCGTTCCGCTGCGTATGCAACAATTTCGCGCAGGTCGTCTTGCGAGAACCACATACCGCGGCCATATTCTGTGTCGTCAAAGAATTTGCTGCCGTCGCCGGGGCTTGTGAATGATCCCGAACGTATGGCGCCAACCTCGGTGAGCAATGGGTATTCGGGTATTTCAATGCGCCAGCCTTGGTCGTCGGTGAGGTGCCAATGCAGGCGGTTCATTTTGTAGAGCGCCATAATGTCGAGCACCTTTTTAACCTCGTCTTTGTCAAAGAAGTGGCGTGCCACATCCATCATGAATCCGCGGTGCTCGAATTGCGGTTGGTCGGTGATGCTCACAAAGGGAATCTCCCATGCAGCCTCGCTGTTGAGTGTGTTGCCAAAAAGGTCGCGTGGCAACAGCTGCTTCAGTGTCTGTATTGCATAGAAGAAACCTGCTTTTGAAGATGCTTTTATTTCAACACCATTTGCATTTACATTCATGGTGTAGCCCTCGGCGGGTAGCGTGGCATCAACCGCAAGCCATATTTCACCGGCTGCAGCCTCGGCACCACTCTCCTTTACAGTGAGTGTAGTGCCCGATGTCTTTGCAAGCATTGCAACAAAATCGTCGGCATATCTTTTTACATCGTCGTTTGTATAAGTGATGGCGTTTAATGATGATACAGGCAAGTTACCATCCTCCACTGTGAGTTCTGCAGGGTAGGGTATTATAGATATTTTGCCAAGAGCCTCAAATGTGCTTGCATCGACAAATTTTACAGGGTTGTTGGGGTCGTTGTTGCTGTTCCATAGTCCCACACCGCGATTATCGGTGGGGCCACCCCAAAGGTTCATGGATACACCGGTGTTGCCCACGGGCTGTATCTCGTAGCTGCCTGAATAACCGCTATAGCCTGTTGGGCTTATTTTAAATGTTTTTACACCTGCAGATACGTTGCTTGCTGCAAAAACCTTTTGGTCGCGTGCCGCAGAATTCACATAGAGCGTATATCCGTTTTTGTTTGTGAAGGAATATCCGCTTGTTTCGTTGCCTGTTATCTTCCACAGTTGGTCGTTGCTTCCTGTAGCTGCGGCAACGGCAATCTCGCTCCCGCTTGTGGAGGCTGTAAAAGCTTTGCCACCGTTCATAAACTGAATGAGGTACCACTTGGTGCTCTCACCGTTACTTATCTCGGGGAATTGTGCAAATGATGTTGCTACTCCTGCCAAAAGGCAAAAAATAAGCAGTAGATGTTTTTTCATGCTATTTAATTGTTAGTTAATAGTTCAAATGCAATTTTTTGTAAAGTTATAATAAATAGGCGGATTTATGTGAAGTATTTGCTTTTTTTTAGTAAAAACAGAGGTGTCCGATAT